>ONHA01000003.1 GCA_900317515.1 uncultured Eubacteriales bacterium | reverse complement strand
CCCGCAAGTGGAATAAGGGTGAAGATGGAAGCGGAGTGCTGGAAAAAGATGGTATTTTGATCGTGAGGAAATAACATTAGAGGGACGGGGCTGTCGCACCAGATTTAATCATCTAAAGCGACAGCCCCTTTTTGATGTCATCTGGCTGAGCGGACTTTCTTGAGCGCCCGGTTGACCCTTGAGAAGTCGATCGAGCACTGTCCGTCCGATATATGGATCGGGATGACGGAGTCAAAATCATACTTCTCCGGATAGAAAGTGTCACTCTGAAAATCGTAGACCAGGACCGTCTCGTGCTCCGGGTCCACGATCCAGTATTCCCGGACGCCGGCGTTGTGGTACTTGTACAGTTTGAGAAACATATCCTTCGAACGGGTGGAGGGAGAGAGGATCTCGAGCACCAGGTCGGGAGCCCCCTCAAAGCGTTTCGCGTTGATGTCGTAGGACTTGCAGATTATCAGCAGATCCGGCTGCACCATGGTCTTGTTGTCCATGTCCAGCCTGACGTCGCAGGGCGCAAGGTAGACCTCGCACTGACCTTCGTGGGCGTCGGCACACTCCCGGAAGAGAATATGAAGTTCTCCCAGGATCTTCTGGTGGATGACCGCAGGGGCGGACATGTCGTAGAACACGCCGTCGATCAGCTCGACGCGGCGCTCGTCCGGAAGGGCGTAGTAGTCGTCCAGGGTATAGTCCCCGTCTTTTTTCTCCGCCGCGGGCGAAGCTGCATAGGCCGGAGCGGATTCCTCCGCAGTGCCCTTTTCCTCAGGCACATAGTCGTAGGTATAGTTTCTGCCGGGAGCCGGCTCCGGAGTTTCGCGTCTTCGGCGCTCCTCCTCTCTGAGCACGGCCTCGATGGCCACGAGTGTGGCCTTCCTCGGCGCCTTTGTGGCGCCGCTCATGATCTTCTGCACGGTGCTTAAGGGGATGTCCGCGGCTTCCGCGATCATTTCGTTGGTGAGTCCCAGCGCGGTCTTTCTGTCTTTCATTTCATCTGTTGTCATGGCGGCCTCCTTGGTTGAGTCGGGAACGGTGTGATCTGCTTATATTGTAGCATAAGAATGAGTGTATGACAATATGAATATTAATTAAAAATCAATATATATGCAATAAAACAGCAAAAAGGAAATAAAATGGAAATAAAGACGGTATCACAGCCCGTACCATGTATCGGATATCTTCGTACTTGATTTCAAAATGAGATATGGTATCATAAATATACTGTAACCGAGGAGGAAGGAGGTGAGATCCGTGGAGCTGAAAGACCTGACCGCATACGCCGATGAACAATACCGGATAAAGGAAGAGCACAAATGGGCGGACTTCCCGGGTTTCTCTGTCCTTTGCCACCCCGACACCGGAAAGTGGGTCGCCCTCCTCATGCGGCAGTGGGACGGCGAGACCGGGACACTGATCGAGCGCTGCGATCTGAAATGCGGGAGCGAACCCCTATCCGGGCCCCGAAAGCCCTTCATAACGGCGCCGGTCCGGATGCACGGGAGCAGCTGGATCGGGATCTCCTTCGATGAGAGAACCGAGCCGGAGATCATCTTCGGGCTCTTTGATCAGGCGATCCGCGCCGGAAAGCCTCACGGTTACACCCTTGTTCTTGACGATCGGCCGGCGGCCGATAAAAACGTCTATCAGGAGACCGCCCTGCCGTTTGGCGGAAAGGACCGGCCGCCCGCGAAGGACCAGCCTCCGGAGCGCCTTCGGAAGATGCGGCGTCTCTACGAGTACGGCAGGGAGTCCGCCGAGTCGAGAGCAAAGAACTTTTACCGCCAGGCGGTCTTCATGCAGGACTATGAGGACGACTGCCCCGCATCGATCGGCGAGTTCATCTGCTATTATCCCACCTATCAGGACATGACGACCCGGCAGCTTCGGGCGTATTTTACATGGCGGACCCGGGTGCGAAGAGGCGACTATCAGCCGATCGCTGCCTCCGCCGCCTACATCTACATTTACGAACTCTTAAACGGCATCGGCGCGGCCTCGCCGGAGGAGAGCTTCGGGAAACTTTTAGAATTTGATGAAAAATTCCTCGGCGCCGGCCTGGGAGATAAGCGCATGCGCGTAAACCTCCGGAAATGGATGTTCGAGTTTGCGGTCGTCCGCAGCCTCCCGCCGGAGCTCGCCGAAAGGGCCTTCGACCAGACTCTTCTGGAGCAGGATAAGGCCCTCGCGGTCCTTAAAGTACCGGGAGAGCACACGGACGAGGAGGTCTTCGAAGCCCTCAGTCACTTTAGCGGCAGGAAAATGAAAACCTCCCCCGTCCTTACCGCCGACCCCGCAAGGGGCATGCACCTCTTCGCGGAGGCCTGGCGCGCGGCCGTATCTTACACGCGGGAGGGCAGAGACCTCTTCTCACTCTGCTTCGGCAGAATGCAGAAACGCGAGTTTCATCCGCTCATGAGTGCCGTTTTTTATGAGCCGGAACGACAGACAGACCGGGAGTATGCGCTGACCCCCTGCCGCATTTTCCGGCTTCAGAACGGAAGCTGGCAGACGGAAAGCTACGAGAAGCTCCTGTTTAACAAGAACCTGCTTGCGGGATTCCTGCATGAGGCGGATGCGAGGCTCCGCCGGTATCTCAAAACAGGAAAGTACCTGCGGGAAAATGAGGCCGATGCCTGGGCAATCCCCTATATCGACGGGGTGATTGAGGAAGAGATGAAGGCGCTCATCGAGGCGGCAAGGCCTAAGATCACCATCGACCTCTCAGGGCTTGACAAGATCCGGCGGGATGCTCTCACAACGAGGGACAGCCTGCTCATCGGGGATGAGGCGGATTATGAGGAGGCACCCGTGGCAGCCTTGCCCCCTGCGGAGGAGCCGGCGGAAGACGAAGCGCCCGCTCCGGCAGTCTTGCCTTCCGAGGAGGCGGAAACGAATGACGGTCCGCTTGACCGGGTGCAGAAGGAGATCCTTCGGGCCCTTCTTGCCGGGCAGGATGCGGGAGACATTATCAGGGAGAATTATCTCATGCCTTCGCTCGCGGCGGACGCCATCAACGAGGCCATGATGGACGAGATCGGCGATACGGTTCTCATTTCAGAGGGCGATACGCTGATCCTTGTCGAAGACTACATAGAAGATATAAGGCAGTATCTTGGAGGAACATAAAATGGACGAACACAAAAAGGTGCCGAAGCGCATCGCGCAGACGGTGCTGAACTCACTGAAGGGCGGCGTGGTGCCCCGCATCGGTCTCCCCTACATCACGGTGGGGAGAAAAAATGAGATCGAGGCGTTGCTGCACGACGTGGACATTATCGCGGAGGGAGGCGCGTCCTTCCGCTTTATCGTGGGCCGCTACGGCAGCGGCAAGAGCTTCCTGCTGCAGACCATCCGGAACTATGTGATGGACCGCGGCTTTATCGTCGCGGACGCGGACCTCTCCCCGGAGAGGCGCCTTCAGGGGACGCGGGGCCAGGGTCTCGCCACCTACCGGGAGCTCATCTCGAACCTCTCCACGAAGACGAAGCCGGAGGGAGGCGCCTTGACGCTGGTCCTGGACCGCTGGATCAGCGCCGTGCAGAGCGAGGCCGTGAAGGAGACGGGGCTCTCGCCCGCCGATCCGGCGCTTCAGGCCGCGACGGACAGGAAAATCTATGCCGTGACCGCAAACTTAAGCGAGATGGTGCACGGCTTTGAGTTCGGAAAGCTGCTTTCGGCCTACTACCGCGCCTACGTGGAGGGCGACGACGAGACGAAGGCGAAGGTGGTGCGCTGGTTCCGGGGTGAGTATGCACTCAAGACCGAGGCCCGGGAGGCTATAGGCGTCAATATTATCATCACCGATGACGACTGGTACGACTATTTAAAGCTCTTCGCGACCTTCTTTCGCCTCGCAGGCTACACCGGCATGATGATCATGGTGGATGAGCTGGTGAACATTTTTAAGATACCGAACTCCATCACCCGCCAGTACAACTACGAGAAGATGCTCACGATGTACAACGACACCCTGCAGGGCAAGGCGAAGTATCTCGGCATCATCATGGGCGCGACACCCCAGGCGCTGGAGGACAGGAGGCGGGGCATTTACAGCTACGAGGCCCTGCGGTCCCGGCTGGCGGAAGGACGGTTTTCGAGACCCGGCGCGAGGGACCTCCTGGCTCCCGTGATCCGGCTCGAGCCGCTGACCGCCGAGGAGATGCTGGTGCTCTGCGAGAAGCTGGCGGAAATGCACGCCGGACTCTACGGATATGCCCGCCGCGTCACGACCGATGACCTGGTCAGCTTCATCAAGATCGAGTACGGGCGCATCGGCGCGGATCAGAACATCACGCCCCGCGAGGTGATCCGGGACTTTATCGAGCTTCTGGACCTTCTCTATCAGAACCCGGCGATGAAGATCGGCGAACTGCTTGAATCCGATGAATTCAGCTTTACCAAATCAGAAGCGGTCTCCGATGAGACGGAGGCCGGCTTTGCGGAGTTTACGATATGAACGTGTTTGAGCGCTATGCGCCGTTTATTCAGGATTATATTTACCGCTCCGGGTGGCAGACGCTCAGGGCGGTGCAGAATGCGGCGGGGGATGCCATTTTTAATACGGATGAAAATGTACTGCTGACCGCCTCCACGGCTTCCGGGAAGACGGAGGCGGCATTTTTCCCGATCCTGACGCTCCTTGACGAGGAGCCCTCCCGGACGGTGGGGGTCCTCTACATCGCGCCGCTCAAAGCCCTCATCAACGACCAGTTCGGGAGGCTTAACGAGCTCTGCGAGGAGGAGGGGATCGCCGTGACCCGCTGGCACGGGGACGCGGCCCAGTCGAAGAAGAGGAAGCTCTTAAAGAAGCCCTCCGGCATCCTGCAGATCACGCCGGAATCCCTCGAATCCCTTCTCATCAACAAGCACATGGAGATCCCGTCTCTTTTCGGGGACCTGCGCTTTATCGTGATCGACGAGATCCACTCGCTCCTTCGGGCGGACCGGGGCCTTCAGACCTTCTGTCTCATCGAGCGGCTCACGAAGATCGCGGGCGTGAACCCGAGGCGGATCGGGCTCTCCGCGACGATCGGCAACCCGGAGCTGGCGGGAAAATTTCTCGCGGCGGGCAGCGGGAGAGGAACTGTTATCCCGAAGTTTGACGGCGGGAAAGAGGTCTGGCGGCTCGGCATGGAGCATTTTTACAACACCGCGCCGCAGGCGGACGAGGGCAAGGTCGTTTCAGCCCCGACACCGGCCGCGGAGGAGGCCACCGACACCGCGCCGAAGGCAGCGGATCCGGGCATCGGGTACATTTTCGAGCACACGAGGGGCAAAAAATGCCTCATATTCACCAACTCCCGCGAGGAGTGCGAGTCCGTCTGCCAGTACCTTCGGCAGTACTGCGAAGTCAATCACGAGCCTGACCGCTTTCTCATCCACCACGGGAACCTCTCCGCGTCCTACCGGGAGAGCGCCGAGGAGGAGATGAAGGACGATGACTCCCTGATGAGCGTCTGCGCGACGGCGACGCTGGAGCTGGGGATCGATATCGGGCGGCTCGAGAGGGCGTTTCAGATCGATGCGCCGTTCACCGTGTCGGGCTTTCTGCAGCGCATGGGCCGTACGGGACGAAGGGGCGACCCGTCGGAGATGTGGTTTATCATGCGGGAGGACCACCAGGAGGCCCGCGCGATGCTGCCGGAGAGCATTCCCTGGTATCTTGTGCAGGGCATCGCCCTGGTGCAGCTCTATATCGAGGAGAGGTTCGTGGAGCCGCCGCGTCTTGACCGGCTGCCCTACAGCCTGCTCTACCACCAGACCATGAGCACGCTGGCCTCCCACGGGGAGATGACGCCCGGCGAGCTGGCCTCCCGCGTGCTGACGCTCAGCTGCTTTCACCGCATCACGCAGGATGACTACAAGGTGCTGCTCCGGCACCTTATTGAGATCGACCATGTGAACCGCACGGAGAACGGGGGCCTCATCGTGGGGCTTAGCGGCGAGCGGGTGGTGAACAACTACAAGTTCTATGCGGTGTTCCAGGAGAATATCGAGTACACCGTGCGCTCCGGGTCCGAGCAGCTGGGGACCATCGTAAAGCCCCCGCCTGTGGGGGACAAGATCGCCATCGCCGGCCGTGTCTGGGTGGTGGAGGATGTGGACCACAAGAGGCGGGAAGTCTTCTGCACGCTGGTGAAGGGCAATATCCCGGCCTATTTCGGAGACGTGGCGGGCGATATCCATACGCGCATTTTGGAGCGGATGTATCAGGTGTTAAATGAAGACAAAGACTATCCCTACCTCATGCCCCACGCGGTCTGCCGCCTCGCGGACGCTCGGGAGGTGTTCAGAAAATCGCGCATGCAAAAAAGGCCGCTCGTCCATCTCGGCGGGAAAATGTGGGCGCTCTTTCCCTGGGTCGGCAGCTATGCATTTCTCGCTCTCGAGCGTTTTTTGAAGATCCGGTGCGGGGCGAGGCTGGGTCTTAAGGGCCTCGAGTCCCGGAGGCCTTACTACATGCAGTTTACCATGAGGGTCGGCGAGGAGGCATTTTACGGGATCGTCTGCGAGGAGGCGGAGAAGGAGTTTGATCCGCTTGAGCTCGTGTATCCGAAGGAAGTGCCGGTTTTTGAGAAGTACGACGAGTATGTGCCGGAGGAGCTGGTGCGCAAGGGCTTTGCCCTGGGCGTCCTTGACATAAACGGCATGAAGCAGCGGGTGCAGGGCTGGAAGAAGTACGGAGGATATGAGGATGGACCGCGAGTATATGAGTTATGAGGATTACCTCATCAATGTGAAGAAGGGCATTGTGACGAAGGACGGAAACTGCCCGGTGACGCCGCTTCTTGTCATGCTCCAGGGGCGCTGGAAATCCCAGGTGATGTACGAGATGTGCATGTACGACACCGTGCGCTTCGGGCGGCTTAAGAAGGACCTCCCCGGCATCACCAACACAATGCTGACAAAGGCCCTCCGGGAACTGGAGGAGGACGGGCTGATAAGCCGCGAGCAGTTCAACGAGATTCCGCCCCACGTCGAGTACTCCCTCACGGAGATGGGGCGCGATCTTCTCCCGGTGTTCTATGCGATCATGAACTGGGGGTTCAAACATGAGGGGGAACTTTACGGAAAGCATGCGTAAAATAATACCTTTTTGTGGCAGTTTTCACAGTTATGCGCTATAATTAAGATAATTATACCTGCTTGGAAAGGGGACGGCACATGGACGGAAAAAGGGTAATGAGAATCATTAAATGGGCAGTCGGGATCGATCTTGCGGTGGTTGCGGCGGAGTACGCGATGGCCTATCGGATGTTCAACGGGTTCCTCCTCCGCAAGGACGACATCTATGAGGACGATATGCCCGCGGACAGGAACTACTCCGGCAGAAAGTACCACAAGGCCTATCTCGCCGGGATAAGGGAGAATCAGAAGATCAAGGGGGAGGATGTCACCATCACCTCCGATGACGGGCTCGAGCTCATGGGCACCTGGTATCCCGCGGAAAATGCAAAGCGCACGATCATCCTGGCGCACGGCTACCACAGCTCCTGGCAGAAGGACTTCGCCGGCATGGTCCCCTGGTACCACGACAACGGGTCGAACCTCCTCATGATCGAGGAGCGGGCCCACAGGAGAAGCGAGGGCTCCTACATCACGATGGGTATCCGCGAGAGCGAGGACATCGTGAAATGGGCGGAATTCCTGAACGGCAGATTCGGGGATGCGCTGCCGCTCTATTTCCACGGGGTCTCGATGGGCGCGGCGACCGTGCTCATGTCCCAGGGTGAGATCCTGCCGCCCAACATGGCCGGCATCATCGCGGACTGCGGCTTCACTTCCTGCTACGACATCTCGCTCACTGTGGTGAAGAGAAGCATGGGCCTCCTGGCCTACCCGCTGCTCTACCGGTCAAATCTCTACGCGAACAGGATCGCGAAGATCGACATGAAGGAGAAGGAGAACCCGAAGATCCTCGCCCACGCGAAGATCCCGACGCTCTTTATCCACGGCACGGGGGACCATTTTGTCCCCTGCGACATGACTGTAAAGAACTACAGCGCGGCGGCCTGCGAGAAGCGCCTTGTCCTGGTGGAGGGCGCGCCCCACGCGATGAGCTGGTTCTACGATACGGAACGCTATAAGAAGGCGGTTGCCGATTTCTTTGAAGAACATGATGCATGAACATGCAGGAAGGAGATAAACATGTTTACAGATAATAAAATATGGATCGCGTCAAATGAGAACCGTCTCTATCTTCTCCCGCAGATGGCGAACCGCCACGGGATCATTTCCGGCGCGACCGGCACCGGCAAGACGATCACGCTGAAGGTTCTTGCGGAGTCATTTTCCGAGGCAGGCGTGCCGGTCTTTGTCTCCGACGTCAAGGGTGATCTCTCCGGCATGGGCGCTCCGGGCGAAGATTCCGAGAATATGCAGAAGCGCATCGAGCGCTTCGGGCTCGCGGACGAGGGCTTCACCTACCGTCCGTTCCCGACCAGGTACTGGGATGTCTACGGCGAGAAGGGTGTTCCGGTCAGGGCGACCGTGATGGAGATGGGACCGCTTCTCATTTCCCGGATCTTAGGGCTCAACGAGACCCAGGAGGGCGTCATGAGCATCGCGTTCCGCGTCGCCGACGATGAGGGTCTGCTCCTTCTTGACTTCAAGGATCTCCGCTCGATGATCCAGTATATCGGTGAAAATGCCTCCGTCTACCGTCTGCGCTACGGCAACATCTCCCCGGCCAGCATCGGCGCGATCCAGAGAGCGCTCCTCAAGCTCGAGGACCAGGGCGCCGAGCTCTTCTTCGGCGAGCCCGCGCTCGACATCTACGACTGGATGCAGGGCGATGAGGCGGGCCGCGGCTACATCAACGTCATGAACTGCGAGAAGCTCTTCCTGCAGCCGGCTCTCTACGGAGCCTTCATGCTCTACATGCTCTCCGAGATTTACGAGAGTCTGCCGGAAGCCGGCGACCTCGATAAGCCCAAGATGGTGCTCTTCTTCGATGAGGCGCATCTCATTTTCAAGGATGCCTCCAAGGAGCTCCTCGACAAGGTCGAGCAGGTTGTCCGCCTCATCCGCTCGAAGGGTGTCGGCGTCTTCTTTGTCACCCAGAACCCGGCGGATATCCCGGACAGCGTCCTGGGCCAGCTCGGAAACCGCATCCAGCATGCGCTGCGCGCCTACACCGTGAAGGACCTCAGGTCCGTCAAGACGGCGGCCGAGACCTTCCGCGAGAACCCGAAGATCGACACGGTCAAAGCCATTCAGGCGCTCGGAACCGGCGAAGCGCTTGTTCAGTTCCTCGACGCAAAGGGCATTCCGTCCATGGTCGAGCAGGCGAAGATCCTGCCGCCGGAGAGCCTCATGGGTCCGATCGACCCGACGGCGATGATGACGATCATCAGCGGGGACGAGATGTGTGACAAATATCTCGACCCGGTCGACCGCGAATCCGCCTACGAGGTCCTGAACGCGACCGCTATGGCCGCGGAGGCAGCCGAGGAGGAGAGACAGGCGGCAATCGAGGCCGAGAAGGCGAAGAAGGCCGAGGAGAAGGAGGCCGCGGAGCTCGCCCGTCTCGAAGCGCAGAAGAAGCGCGAGGAGCAGCAGGCAGCCCTGGCGGAGGCCCGTCTCGAGGCGCAGAAGAAGCGCGAGGAGGAACGCGCGGCGGCAGCGGCGGCGAGAGCCGAGGCGGCGGCGAAGCGCGAGGCCGAGCGGGAGGAAGCAGCAAAGCTGAGAGCCGAGATAGCGGCGAAGAAGGAGAAGGAGCGCCAGGAGGAGCTCGCACGGAAGGAGAAGGAGAGGAAGAACAAGGTCTTAACCTCCATCGCCACGTCCGGTGCGAGAACCTTCACGACGACGATCGCGAGATCCTTTGCCCGCGGGCTTCTGGGATCTCTCAAAAAATAAATAAGGCAGGGAGACACTATGTCTGAAAATATAGTTACCCATCTCGGGGTCATCATGGACGGCAACCGCCGCTGGGCCAGAAAGCACATGCTGGAATCGGTGATGCGCGGCCATGAAAAGGGACTCGACACCTTCATGAACATCTGCACCTGGTGCCAGGATGAGAACATACCCTATCTTTCGGTGTATGCATTTTCCACGGAGAACTGGGAGCGGAGCATCGAGGAAGTCTCGTCCCTCTTTAAACTGATGGAAAAATTCTTCACGGATGAGATCGACACCTGCCTTGCGCGCGGGATTCGCATCAAATGCGTCGGGGACCTCACCCGCCTCGATCCCGAGGCGCGGGAGACCGTGCGGAAGGCGGAGGCTCTCACGGCTGAATGCCGGGACCTCACGGTGCTCATCGCGCTCTCCTACGGCGGGCGAGACGAGATCGTCCGGGCGGTCAGGCGCTATGCGGAGGCCCTGCTTTCGGAAAATGAAAACCTCGGCGACCTTAACGAAGCCCGCTTCGCCTCCTACCTCGACACGGCAGGAATCCCGGACATCGACCTCGTGATCAGGACGGGCGGCAACCAGCGTCTCTCCAACTTCTTCCCCTGGCAGACCACCTATTCGGAGATCGTCTTCACGGACACACTGTGGCCGGATTTCACGAAGGAGGAGCTCAGGGAGATTCTTGCATACTACGAAAACATCAAGATCAACAAGGGGAAGTAAATGAAAAAAGACGCATTTACCCGCTTCTACAAGGAGAGCGCAAGGCGCCTTACAAAGGAGATCAACCGCACGAACCGGAAGATGAGGAAGGAGAAGAATCCGATCATCGAGACGATGCTCTCGGATGTCGCGGACCTCAATGAGGGCGGAAAACTCCTGCGCGGCATCTTCGTGCTTCTGGGTTACCGGATCGCGAAAAACCTTGCGGGCGGGGAGACCAGAGACACATCCTACGCCGACGGTGCGGCGGTCGCCTTCGAGCTCTTCCAGACCGGGGTTCTCATCCACGACGACATCATCGACAACGCGGACACGCGGCGCGGCAAGACGACGATCCAGCGCCGCTACGAAGGAAAGCTTGCGGAGCGGAAGATTGCTTACGGCGCGGCTGCCTTAAAGACCGGCGAGTCCGCCGCGATCTGCGCGGGCGATTATGGGCTGTATCTGGCCAATCTGACGCTTGCGGAGGCTTACGCGGGCGACCCGTGCCTTGCGGAGCTCATCCGGTATTTCGACACGGTGATCCTGGACACGATCCGGGGCGAGCTTCTGGACGTCATGCTCCCGGTGGAGATCGCGGATCCGGCGCTTGCGCCGGAGGCGGCCGCAGAGCTCCGGCGGGAGAGCATCCTCTCGATCTACAAGCTCAAGACGGCCCAGTACTCCGTCGTCGGTCCGCTTCACCTCGGGATGATCCTGGGGGGAGCCGGAAAGAAGGCTATGCGGGATCTCGACGCCTTTGCGGAAAATCTCGGGATCGCGTTCCAGATCAAGGATGATATCCTGGGAGTCTTTGCCGACGCGGATGTCCTCGGCAAGGACGTCGGCTCGGATATCGAGGAGAAGAAGCAGACGGTCCTCTCCATGTACGTGGAAAATGAAGCCCCCGAATACGCTTCAAAGCTCGCAGAGATCTACGGAAAGCCGGATGCGGATGCGGAAGCCGTGGAGAAGGTGCGGGCCATTTTCAGGGAGTCCGGCGCGTACGCATATGCCGAAGGCGAGATGGAGAAGCTCTTCTCCGCCGCCGGGAAAAAACTTGCCGGCATGAAGGATCTTATGCCGGAGGACCGGGCGGTTCTTAAGGGCCTCATCGATTACATGCGGGGCAGAAACAAATAAGGATAAGGAAATTTATATGAATATCAGGGAAAGCGTAAGAAACATGAAAACCGTCTCGCCCGTCCTCGCCGCCTCGTCGGCGGAGGTCCGGAACGAGGCGCTCATAAAGATCGCGGAGGCGCTCGCGGCCCATGCGGAGGAGATATTCGCGGCCAACAGGAAGGACCTTGCCGCGGCGGACGAGAAGGGCATCGCACCGGCCGTGAAGAAGCGGCTTCTCTACAGCGAGGGGAAAATGCAGGACTCCGTGGCGGGCCTTCGCCAGCTCGCCTCCCTGCCGGATCCGCTCGGCAAAGTCACACTGGACCGGGAGCTCGATGAGGGGCTCCGTCTCACCCGCGTGACCTGCCCGATCGGAGTCATCGGCGTGATCTTCGAGGCCAGGCCGGACGCGCTCGTCCAGATTTCCTCCCTGTGCCTTAAGAGCGGCAACTGCGCGGTTCTTAAGGGCGGGAAGGAGACCGCGGAGACCAACCGGGTCCTCTTCGAGGTGATCTATCGGGCGGCGGTCGCGGCAGGCCTGCCCGAGGGCTGTCTTCTGCTCGCCGAGCAGCACAGCGAGATCGACGAGCTCCTAACCTGCGACAAGGAGGTCGACCTCCTCATCCCGCGGGGCTCCAACGCGTTTGTCCGCTACATCATGGACCACACCAAGATACCGGTGATGGGCCACGCGGACGGGATCTGCCACATCTTTGTCGATAAGGATGCGGATCAGGATAAGGCAATCCGGGTCATCATCGACGCGAAGACCCAGTACACGGCGGCCTGCAACGCGGTCGAGACGATCCTCGTTGACCGGGCGATCGCCGGAGAGTTCCTGCCGAAGCTTGCGGCGGCCTTTGAGGCGGCCGGGATCAAAATGCGGGGCACATCCGAGGTCTCGGAGATCACGCCGTGCGAGGTCATGGGCGAGGAGGATTTCGCCACTGAGTATCTGGACCTCATCGCCTCGGTGAAGCTTGTGGACGGTGTCGCGGAAGCCGTGCGCCACATCAATTATTTCGGTTCCCACCACACGGACTCCGTCATGACGGAAAATGAAGAGACCGCCGCGTATTTCACGCAGATGGTGGATTCCGCCGGAGTTTACGTGAACGTTTCGACCCGGTTCGCGGACGGGTTCCGCTACGGCTTCGGGGCGGAGGTCGGCATTTCGACCGGCAAGATCCACGCAAGGGGCCCGGTCGGGCTCGAGGGACTGGTGACCTACAAGTACCGCCTCACCGGCGACGGCCATATCGTCGGGGACTATGCGAGCGGCAGGAGGACATTTCATCACAGGGATCTGTGACGGGGAATCCGGGACGGTTCCCGCGGATACAAATGAAAGGAGATTATTATGATTAAGAACGCAGTGCCGGGCAGCGGCGGAGAACGCTACGTGCCGGCGGAGGAGAGAAGCGGAGAGAAGTCTGTGGTTTATTTCACGAGAGACCTGTCCCCGGAGGGGCTCATCAAGATTTTTGACAAGGTCGGCGGATGTCTTACGGGCAAGGTCGCCGTCAAGCTTCACACCGGCGAGAAGTACGGGCCGAACATCATCCCGCGTATCTGGGTGAAGAAGCTCATGGCGGAGCGTCTCCCGGAGGCCACGATCATCGAGACCAACACCTACTACGAGGGCGACCGCGACTCGACGGAGAAGCACCGCGAAACTATTAAGGTGAATGGCTGGACCTTCTGCCCGGTGGACATCACCGACGAGGAGGGCACGGTCATGCTGCCTGTCCCGGACGGAAAATGGTTCGATGCGATGTCGGTCGGCTCCCACCTGCCGGAATACGACTCGATGCTGACGCTCACGCATTTTAAGGGTCATGTCATGGGCGGCTTCGGCGGCTCCAACAAGAACATCGGCATTGGCTGCGCGGACGGCAAGGTCGGCAAGGAGATGATCCATGCGAAAGGGAGCGCTGCCTGGGGCGTCAACCAGGAGGAGCTCATGGAGAAGATCTCCGAGTCAACCAAGGCGGTGATCAACCACTTCGGGGAGCACGTCTGCTACATCAACGTGATGCGGAACATGTCGGTCTCCTGCGACTGTGAGGGCGTCGCGGCCCAGCCGGTCGTGACCCCGGACATCGGGATCGTGGCCTCGATGGATATCCTGGCGGCGGACCAGGCCTGTGTGGACCTCGTCTACGCGCTCCCCGAGGAGAGCCGGCGAGACCTTCAGGAGCGGATCGAGACCAGGCACGGTCATCGCCAGCTCTCCTACATGAAGGAGAGCGGGATGGGCAACAACCTCTACGACCTCATCGATCTTGACAATTACGAGATCGCGATCACGCCGAAGGAGGCGGTCGCGGGGGTGAAGAAGACCTGGATCGCGGATAAGTATCAGGGAATCTGAGCAGTTTCCGTATTGAGTAATACAGAGAAAAAACAGTTGCTGATTCGTTCATTTTTTGCTGGTATTAAAGGGCAAGATTGTGAATTGTGACTGGTAAGCAGGCAAGACTCACATTTTTAATATTCGGCTCGGCTGAATGTTTTTATGTGTGGGTTTTGCCTGTTTTTTATTTTTCAGAATAGGAAGAATGTAGGGAGAAACCCGTTTTGAAGATCGCGTTTCGTCGAGAAGTACGACGACGGGACCGGATCGCTTGCGAGAAGGAAGAAGAAGTCCTTCGACTGGTATAAGAAGGTGATCGCGTCGAACGGGGATGATCTGACTTAAGGCCGGCAGAAAGTCCGGGGACGGTTCTCTTTTGTTGCGCGCAGATTTGCATCTCCTAACACATTGACATGATCCCGCTTTCATGTTTACATTAGGTAATAGAAGTATTAGCAGGAGGTGCAATTATGAATGCTAAAAAGTTAGGTTTCGGTTTCATGCGGATGCCGCTCCTTGACCCGAACGACCAGACGTCGATCAACATCCCCGAGGTCGAGAAGATGGCGGACCGCTTCTTTGAAAAAGGGTTTACCTACTGCGACACGGCCTGGATGTACCACAATTTCGCGAGCGAGAAGACCGTCGGCAAGGTGGTCGTGGACCGCTACCCGCGGGATTCCTTCACGGTCGCGTCCAAGATGCCGCTCGGGATGCTGAAGTCGAAGGAGGATGTGGCGAATATTTTCGAGACCCAGAAGAAGAACCTGGGGATCGATTATTTTGATTTCTACCTGCTCCACAACATGACCCGCGAAGATTATGAGGTGGCAAAGAAGTTCGATGTGTTTTCATTTGTGAAGGAGAAGGTTGCAAGCGGCGAGATCCGCCGCCTGGGCTTCTCGGTCCACGACACGAGCGACTACCTTGAGTGGGTGCTGGAGAACCACCCGGAGTTCACCTTCGTCCAGCTCCAGATCAACTACCTTGACTGGGAGAGCGACCGGATCCAGTCGCGCCTCAACTATGAGGTCTGCGAGAAGTTCGGCAAGGACGTCATCGTGATGGAGCCGGTCAAGGGCGGCAAGCTTGCGAACGTTCCGGACGACGTTCTGGAGCTCCTTAAAAATGCACACCCCGACTGGAGCCCGGCTTCCTGGGCGATCCGCTTCGCGGCGAGCCTCCCGAGTGTAAAAGTGGTCCTCTCCGGCATGAGCACATGGGAGCAGGTGGTCGACAATACGACCTATATGGAGAACTTTGAGCCGCTTAGCGAAGACGACAAGGAGGTCCTTGCGAAGGCTGCCGAGCTTATCCTTGCCAGGCCGGCGATCGACTGCACGGCCTGCCGCTACTGCGTGGAGGAGAACGACTGCCCGAAGAACATCGCGATCCCGGACTATTTTGCGCTCTACAACAAGCGGGAGCACGGGACGCGGGCGGACGAGCAGGAGGCGAAGGAGGCCTACAAGGGTTTCACAGAGAAGGGCTTCGGCGCGGCCTCGGCCTGCATTGCCTGCAAAAAGTGCGAGAGAGTCTGTCCGCAGCATCTGCCGGTGGCGGAGCTTGTCCGGAAGGTGCGGTTTGCGTTTGAGTGAGGGTTTCCGGGGCGAAAATCGTTTGACAAACCCCGCCGCTTTATTATAATAAGAAGTGAATCGGAGGCACCGCCCTGCGGCTGCCTCCTTTATTTTACGAGGGAGGTACCCCATGCACTTTACAAAAATGCACGGCGCCGGCAACGACTACGTCTACGTGGACTGCACGAAGGAGACGGTGGAGAACCCGTCGGAAGTCGCAAAGCTCGTCTCCGACAGGCACTTCGGCATCGGGGCGGACGGACTTATACTGATCAAGCCGAGTGAGAAGGCCGACGTCACGATGGAGATGTACAACGCGGACGGAAGCCTTGGGAAAATGTGCGGCAACGGCGTCCGCTGCGTCGGAAAATATGCCTACGACCACGGACTGGCGAGGAAAGACCGGATCTATGTGGAGACCGGGGCCGGCATCAAGATCCTGGATGTGACCGTCAAGGACGGGGAGGCGGTGAGCCTTCGCGTCAATATGGGTGAGGCGATCTTTGCGCCGGAGGAGGTTCCGGTTGACATAAATAAGATTCCGCTGCCGGAAGGTGCATCTCTTCCGGAGAACGCGGACAAGCTAATCGACGTGCCGGCGGTGATCGCGGGCAGAGAGTGGCGGGTGAACTGCATTTCCATGGGGAACCCCCACTGCGTGGTCTTCGTCGACGATGTCGAGGATTTTCCGCTCATGGAGATCGGAAAGGTCTTTGAGCACCATCCGATGTTCCCGGAGCGGGTCAACACGGAATTTGCGGTGAAGATAAACGAACACGAGCTCAGGATGCGGGTCTGGGAGCGCGGCTCGGGCGAGACATGGGCCTGCGGCACCGGAACCTGCGCGACGGCGGTGGCCGCGATCCTGAACGGACTTGCGAAGAGCCCTGTGACGGTCCACTTAAACGGCGGCGACCTTGTCATCGAGTGGGATGGCGAGGGAAAACCGGTCTTCATGACCGGGCCTGCCCGTGAAGTGTTTGAGGGCGATATCAATCCGGGGAGGCTTGTATGAAGAGACTGATCGGACTTTTGGCGGTCCTTATTGCGGTGTTTTCATTTTCCGGATGCGGAGGCATCGGGGGAGCAAGGAGTGCGGAGAGCGCTGCCGCTGAAGTGACGGTGGTGCAGGACTGGAACAAGACGGTCGCCGTGTTTCTTGCGGCGAAGGATAATGAATCCGCGGAGGAGCTTGCGGCCATTGAGGAAGCCTTTGAGGGTTCCGGCTGGGGAATCGCGGTTCAGACCTTAGGGGATGACGACGAGACCTACAATGCGGCGTTCGAGAAGGCAACTGAAAATAAAGCCGCCGGCATCATATGCGACAATATGAGGACCAACGATATCACGGAGGCGGTCAGAAAGGCCTCCGAGGCGAAGATCCCTGTCGTGCTTTTGGACAAGGGTATCACCGAGGACGGGCTCTGCCTGGCCCAGATCCAGACGGATACGGAGAAGGGCGTCAAGGAGCTCGCGGCGAAATTCGCCGAGAGGCTTGGCGGCAACGCCCGCTACATGTCGATCAGCCAGGACAACAATTCCTGGTCGACGGACATGATCTCGGCGTTCCAGGTCGGCATGCTCGGCTACGACGGCATGTACGAGGTGACCACCCGGTCCGTAAACGGCTACAACATGTCGGACGCGGAGAGTGAGATCCGGGAGGTCTTTCTGGTGAGCCCGTCCATCGAGGCGGCTGTCTGCGCGAACAGCCGCGTCACGGAAGCGATGATGCTCGCGATGGAGAGCATGGGCCGCACGGACGTGGTGGTCGTGTGCGCGGACGGAGACGGGGACGGCATGAGGACGCTGGTCGAGGAAGGAAAGATATACGGGGCGGTCGCCCGCCCGGCGGCGAAGCTCGGAACGGAAGGCTCCGTGGTGCTTCTTTCATTTCTCAAAAACGGAACGGCGCCCGAGCAGGAACGGATGAAAGAGGACGGCGTCCTGTATGTGCGGGAGGCCGGCTGATAAGGAGGTAGGAAAATGAAAACAGGAGTCATCGGATGCGGCAACATGGCGACAGCCATCATCGGAGGATTGATCGCGGGCGGCTTTGCGGCCCGGGAGGACATCACAGCCTCCGACCGAAGCGACGAGCAGAGAAGGAAGCTTGCCGCAAAATTCGGCGTCACAACGAAGGCGGACAATAAAAAGTGTGTGGAAAATGCGGAGATCGTGCTCTTTGCGGTGAAGCCGAATGTATTTCCGGTCATCGCGGAGGAGCTTCGTGATGCGGTGAAGGGCAAGCTCATCATCTCGATCATGGCCGGCCGCTCCATCGCGGACCTCGAGGCAGGCCTCGGGGAGGACCAGAAGATCGTGCGGGCCATGCCGAACACGCCGGCCCTGGTCGGCGCCGGCATCACCGGCTGGTGCGCGAACAAAAATGTCACGGAAGCCGAAAAAAAGAATGCGGGCGCATTTATCGCCGCATTCAGTGAGGCCGTCGAGATCCCGGAGAGCCTGATGCCGGTTGTGACATCGGTCAGCGGGAGCTCGCCTGCATTTGTATACATGTTTATCGAGGCGCTCGCGGACGGGGCCGTCGCGGAGGGTATGCCCCGCGACAAGGCTTACCGATTCGCGGCAAAGACCGTCCTCGGGTCGGCCAAGATGGTGCTGGACACCGGAAAGCATCCGGGCGAGCTGAAGGACATGGTCACATCCCCGGGCGGCACCACGATCGAGGGTGTCGCGGTGCTTGAGCAGATGGGCTTCAGGGCTGCCGCGATCGAGGCGGTCAGAGCCGCGGCCGTGAAGGCCAGGGAGATGTGAGGGGTTCATTTTCTTATCGGATCTGAGACATCACGCTGTTGTGGTAGGCGGGATCGTAGGTGACATCCCTGCCGAACCAGTCCGGAGCCGTGTAGCTCTCGGCGGCCTCGACGGAGGGAAACTCGATCTCCGCAAGATAGAGGCCTTCGTGGGGGGATGTAAAGTGGTCGAGCTCGATCATGAGACCGTCCGGAAGAGCGATGAGGTAGCGGGTCTTGGCGATGAGCCGGCCGTCGATCTTGGTCTTTAAGTGCTCGTAGGCTTCCCTGTTGAGCGGAAGATTGTACTCCTCCCGCGCAAGGAACCCGCCGCCCTTGTAGGTCAGGATGTAGGTGTCGTCCTGCCGGCGGATGCGCACGACGGGCGCGGTGTTAAGATACCCCTGCTCGATGATGTGATGGGGATATTCGGAGAGGTTCTCCGGGACGGTCTTTATGAGCCACTTGCGTTCTATTTCCATGGTTTTGATCCTTTCAGATGTATTTGAAAACAGTATACCATATCGTTTTACCATATAAAAGAAAGAGGGCTTTAAAATGAGCAGAGTGTGCGTATTTTTTGCGGAAGGCTTTGAGGAAGTGGAGGCGCTCACCGTTGTCGATCTCCTGCGCCGCGCGAAGGTGGAGACAGCCATGGTCTCGATCACCGGAGACCTTCTCGTGACCGGCCGGTCCGGCATCACGGTGAAGGCGGATGTGCTCTATGAAAATGCAGCCCCCGAAAACGCCGATATGCTGGTGCTTCCGGGCGGGATGCCGGGCGTGAAATACCTCGGCGCGTGCGAGCCGCTGACGGATCTGCTTCAGGAGTTCAATGCCGGGGGCAGGTATGTCTCGGCGATCTGCGCAGCCCCGATGGTGTTCGGAGCGCTCGGGATCGTGCGCGGGAGAAAGGCCACGATCTATCCGGGCATGGAGGAGGAGCTTAAGGGCGCGGACGTCACGGTCTCCGAGGAGGTGGTCACGGACGGGCACGTCACGACGAGCCGCGGCGCGGGGACGGCGATCCCGTTTGCGCTTCGCCTGATCGAGATATTATGCGGCGCGGACACCGCGGAAAATGTGAAAAAGGGGATTGTATTTCAGACAACCCCTGTGTTATAATATTTGACTGTCTATGGACATAGTGAAGAATAGTATCTCTGGTTGAGGAGGAAAAATGAGCGCAAAAATTGAGAATCTCGAGCACAGCATGGCGAAACTTACGATCGAAGTGTCCGCAGAGGACTTTGGAAAGGCCATTGTCAAAGCTTACAACAAGAATAAAAACAAAATCCAGCTTCCGGGCTTCCGCAAGGGCAAGGCTCCGCTGGCTATGATCGAGCGTATGTACGGCCCGGAGATCTTCTACGAAGATGCCGTAAACTTCTGCATCAACGACACCTATCCGGTCGAAGCCGCAGCTTCCGGCCTTGAGATCACTTCCCAGCCGGAGTTCGACGTTGTCGACATGGGCAAGGGCAAGGCGCTCATCTACACGGCCGAGTTCGCTGTCCGTCCGGAAGTGAAGCTGGGCGAGTACAAGGGCCTTGAGATCAAGAAGATCAACGTCGAGGTCACGGACGAGGACGTCGAGAAGGAGCTCAAGTCCGAGCAGGAGAAGAACTCCCGCCTCGTCGATGTCACGGACCGTGCGGTCGCAGACGGCGACACGGTCTCCCTTGACTATGCAGGCACGATCGACGGCGCTGCATTTGACGGCGGCACGGCTCAGGATCAGTCCCTGGTCATCGGCTCCGGTTCCTTTATCCCGGGCTTTGAAGAGCAGCTGATCGGCCTTATGCCGGGCGAGAGCAAGGACGTGGAAGTTACCTTCCCGGAGGATTATCACGCCAAGGAGCTCGCCGGCAAGACAGCGGTCTTTGCATGCACGATCCACACGATCAAGACGAGAGAGCTTCCGGAGATCGACGATGAGTTCGCCGAGGATGCAGGCTTCGATTCTCTTGACGAGTACAAGGAAGACCTTAAGAAGAAGCTTACGGAGCGCCGCGAGAGAGCAAAGAAGACGGATTACGAGAATGAGGCCGTGGGCAAGCTGATCGCCGTTTCCGAGATGGATATCGCCGATGCGATGGTCACTTCCCAGGCCGAGCAGATCTTCGAGGAGTATGCGCAGCAGCTGCAGAGCCAGGGCATCCCGATCGACATGTTCCTGAACTATCAGGGCATGAACAAGGACAAGTTCCTTGAGCAGGTCCGTCCGGAAGCCGAGAAGCGCATCAAGACCCGTCTGTGCCTTGAGGAGATCGTGAAGGCCGAGAACATCGAGATCTCCGATGAGAAGCTGGGCGAGGAGCTCGACAAGATGGCCGAGCAGTATCAGATGAAGCGCGAAGATCTTGACGCAGCCATGAGCGATTTCGGCAAAGAGCAGATGAAGAAGGATATGGCGGTCCAGGAGGCGATCACGTTCCTTGTGGACAACGCCGTGGAGGTTGAATAATACATGAGCACACTGGTACCTTATGTCATAGAGCAGACCCCGCAGGGGGAGCGGAGCTATGATATTTACTCGAGGCTTTTGAAGGAGCGCATCATTTTCCTCGGCGACGAGGTCAATGATGACACGGCGAGCATCATTGTCGCTCAGCTTCTGTTTCTCGAGGCTGAGGATCCCGGAAAAGACATTATGCTGTACATCAACAGCCCGGGCGGAAGCGTTACCGCGGGCTGGGCTATCTATGATACGATGCAGTACATCAAGTGCGATGTCGCGACGATCTGCATCGGTATGGCGGCGAGCATGGGCGCTTTCCTGCTGGCCGGCGGCGCCAAGGGCAAGAGACAGGCGCTTCCGAACGCGGAAATCATGATCCATCAGCCGTCCGGCGGTACGCGCGGGCAGGCATCGGATATCAAGATCGAGGCGGAGCATATTCTGAAGATCAAGAAGAGACTCAATGAAACGCTCGCCGCGAACACCGGACAGCCCCTCGAGACGATCGAGCGGGACACTGACCGTGACAATTGGATGTCCGCCGAGGAGGCCGTCGCGTACGGTCTTATCGACAGTGTTGTGACAAATCGATAAGGAAATCAGACTCCTCGTGCATTTCACGGGGAGTCTTTACATTTAAGGAGATAAAATGGCAGGAAAAAAGGATACAACAAGGCCGCGCTGCAGCTTCTGCGGCAGGACGGAGAACCAGGTAATGCGGCTGCTCTCCGGTCCGGCCGGCATCTACATCTGCGACCAGTGCGTCGACATCTGCAACAGCATCCTGGACGAGGAGATGGAGGCAGAGAGAAAGAGCCGCAAACATGAGATCAACCTGATGAAGCCGGAGGAGATCAAGGCATTTCTCGACGATTATGTGATCGGGCAGGATGACGCCAAGAAGGTGCTCTCCGTCGCGGTCTACAATCACTACAAGAGACTGCTGGCTCCGAAGGACTCGGACGTCGAGCTCTCAAAGTCCAACATCATGCTCCTGGGTCCGACCGGATCCGGCAAGACCCTGCTCGCCCAGACGCTCGCCCGCATGCTGAACGTTCCGTTCGCGATCGCGGACGCAACGACGCTGACCGAGGCAGGCTACGTCGGCGAGGATGTGGAAAATATCCTCCTCAAGCTGATCCAGGCCGCCGATTTTGACATCGAGCGGGCCAAGACGGGCATCATCTACATCGATGAGATTGACAAGATCGGCCGCAAGTCCGAAAATGCCTCCATCACCCGCGATGTCTCGGGCGAAGGCGTACAGCAGGCCCTCCTCAAGATCATCGAGGGGACCGTCGCATCGGTTCCGCCCCAGGGCGGCAGAAAGCATCCGCAGCAGGAGATGATCCAGATCGACACGACCAACATCCTCTTCATCTGCGGCGGCGCCTTTGTCGGGATCGACAAGGTCATCGAGCGCCGTATCGAGACCAAATCCATCGGTTTCGGCGCGGAGATCAAGAAGAGCGAGAAGGAGAAGAATATCGGCGAGATCCTGCAGCAGGTGATGCCGGAGGACTTTGTGAAATTCGGCCTGATCCCCGAGCTGATTGGCCGTATCCCGATCGTCACATCCCTGAACGAGCTCGACGAGGACGCGCTTGTCCGCATCCTGACCGAGCCGAAGAACTCTCTGGTGAAGCAGTACACCCGCCTCTTTGAGCTGGACGGCGTGAAGCTTGTAATCGGGGAGGATGCCCTCCGTGAGATCGCCCACGAGACCGTGACCCGCAGGACGGGCGCCCGCGGACTCCGTGCCATCATGGAGAAGACCGTAATGGATGCGATGTACCATGTGCCGTCCGACGAGACGATCACCGAGTGCGTGGTCACGAAGGAGTCGGTGGACGGGAAGCATCCGGTCACATTTATCCGCGGGAGAAAGGCCGCGCTTCCGGAGAACAGCGGCAAACGGACGCTGGCCCGGAAGGAGAAGAGGACATTTCAGTCGGAGGAATGAATTTGGAAAATGAAGGCATGACAAGGACCCTGCCTGCGGCAGCGCTCCGCGGAATCGTCATATTGCCGGGAATGATCGTACATGTCGATATGTCCCGGAAGCGCTCTGTCTCGGCCGTTGACACGGCCATGATGGGTGACCGTGAGATCTTTCTGGTGGCCCAGCACGATCCGAAAATCGAAGACCCGGAGGCGGAGGATCTCTACTACATGGGAACCGTCTGCCGGATCAAGCAGGTGATGAGGCTGCCGAAGAATGTTCTCCGGGTGCTTGTCGAGGGTCTCACGAGGGCGGAGACGCTGCGCATCTCAAAGGACGGCGACGGCATGGAGGCGGAGGTCAGTGTGCCGGATATGAGCGAGGATTTTCCGGACTCTCTGCGCACGGCCATGCTGCGCAACATCAAGGGGCTCTTTGCGGATTACAATCGGGAAAATGACAAGGCGAGCCGCGATGCCGCCGACCAGATCATGATGTCGGATGACCTCATGTACGTGCTCGACCAGATCTCCCTGCAGATCTCCCTTCCCTACGAGAAGAGGCAGGTGCTGCTCGAGGCCGCGACGGTCTCGGATTATTACGAGGCCCTGGGCATGATCCTCATGGCGGAGACCGAGATCATGAATCTCCGCAGGGAGATCTCCCGCAAGGTCAAGGAGCGCGTGGACAAGAACCAGCGCGACTATATCCTGCGCGAGCAGCTGAAGGTGATCCGCGAGGAGCTCGGTGAGGACACGACGGTCAACGATATCGAAAATTTCAAGAGGAGCGTCAAGTCGCTCCGTGCGAAAAAAGAGATAAAAGATAAGATCCTGGAGGAGATCAGGCGCCTTGAGAACCTTCCCGGCATGTCGCCGGAGAGCGCCGTCCTTCGGGGCTACATCGAGACGCTGCTGGCGCTGCCCTGGGATAAGGTGACGCGCGACCGCGCGGACCTTGCGGCCGCCCGCGAGATCCTGGACCGGGACCATTACGGTCTTCGGAAGGTGAAGGAGCGTATTCTCGAATTTCTGGCGGTGCGCCAGCTGACCGGGAAAGGCGCAGGCCCGATTCTGTGTCTCGTCGGACCGCCCGGAACCGGCAAGACGTCCATCTGCCGCTCGATCGCGGAGGCCCTGGGCAAGAAATATATCCGTCTCTCCCTCGGCGGCGTGCGGGATGAGGCCGAGATCCGCGGCCATCGCCGCACCTACGTCGGAGCGATGCCGGGCCGCATCGCGGCCGGACTCAAGAAGGCCGGCGTGAAGAACCCGCTCATCGTGCTCGACGAGATCGACAAGGTGAGCCGGGACTACAAGGGCGACACCGCCTCGGCCCTTCTCGAGGTGCTCGACTCCGAGCAGAACAGCCATTTTGAGGACCATTACGTGGAGCTTCCGCTGGACCTCTCCGAAGTCCTCTTCGTGACGACCGCGAACGATCTGGCTCCGATCCCGGGACCCCTGCGCGACCGCATGGAGATCATCGAGATCTCATCCTACACGGAAAATGAAAAGCAGCACATCGCAGCGGAGCACCTGATCCCGAAGCAGATCAAGGCAAACGGGCTCAAAAAGGACCAGCTCACGATTGCCGATGAGGCGCTTTCGCTTGTCATTTCCGGCTATACCCGGGAGGCAGGCGTCCGCCAGCTGGAGCGCCGGATCGGCGAGATCTGCCGGAAGGCCGCGAGGCGCGTGCTGGAGAACAAGGAGAAGAAGATCACGGTCACGAAGGAGAATCTGCAGGATTTCCTCGGCCATGAGAAGTATTCGGTCAACCCGGTCAACGAGTGCGACGAGGTCGGAATCGTCCGGGGGCTTGCGTGGACTTCGGTCGGCGGCGTGACGCTGGAAGTCGAGGTCAATACCATGCCCGGCAAGGGCACGTTCCTTCTGACCGGCCAGCTCGGCGACGTGATGAAGGAGTCCGCCCAGGCGGGCATCTCCTATCTGCGCGCGGCGGCAAAGGAGCACGGGATCCCGGAAGAATTCTTCCAGAAGAACGATATCCACATCCACATTCCGGAGGGAGCGGTTCCGAAAGACGGCCCCTCGGCGGGCGTCACGATGGCGACGGCCATGTACTCCGCCGCCACGGGAAAGAAGGTCCGGGCGGATGTCGCCATGACGGGCGAGATCACGCTTCGGGGCCGCGTGCTGCCGATCGGCGGGCTCAAGGAGAAGCTTCTGGCCGCGAAGAACGCGGGGATCCGGAAGGTTCTCATTCCAGAAAAGAACAGAAATGACATGGAGGAGATCTCCTCCGAGATCACGGACGGCCTTGCGATCGTGTACGTCAGCACGATGGAGGAAGTCCTTAAGGAGGCGTTAGCCTGAGGTGACTATGGTAAAAATCAGAAATGCAGCCCTCGAGACGGTCTGCGGCATCACGAGCAGGCTCCCGGTCAACGCCCGGGCGGAGGTCGCCTTTGCGGGCAAGTCCAATGTCGGCAAGAGCACCCTGATCAACACGCTCATGAACCGCAAGTCGCTGGCCAGGACTTCCAGCCAGCCGGGCAAGACCCAGACGATCAACTACTACCGGGTAAATGAAGGGACACCGGATTCCGATGCCTTTCTGCCCGAACCGTTCGCGCCTGACTGCTACCTCGTGGACCTGCCGGGCTACGGCTACGCCAACACCTCCGTGGAGGTGAAGGCTAAATGGGGCAAAATGATCGAGAACTATCTCAAGACCTCGAAAGCCCTCAAAACCGTTTTTCTGCTGGTCGACATCCGGCACGAGCCGTCGGCGAACGACAAGCTGATGTATCAGTGGATCACGGACAACGGCATGGAGCCGGTCATCATCGCGACAAAGAAGGACAAGCTGAAGCGATCCCAGATCCAGAAGGCCCTGAAGACGATCAGGACGGGACTCGGCATGGGCACGGGGGCGAGGATGGTTGCATTTTCAGGCGAGACGCGCGAAGGCGCCGATGAGATCTGGAACATTATCAGAAGCTGCGCAGTCGGACCCGGTCCGGAAGGAGAGGAAGCAAATGGGAATCATCAAAGCGGCGAAGCTGGCGTTTGATTATATAAAATACGGCGACGATGACAGGGAAGCGGAGAAGGTGCGTGCGCTGGACAACGTGGACCTCGACGTCGAGAAGGGCCAGTTCATCGCGATCCTGGGCCACAACGGGTCCGGGAAATCGACGCTGGCCAAGCACATAAACGCACTGCTCATCCCCTCCGAGGGCACCATGTGGGTGGACGGGATCGACACCAAGTCGGAGGAGGAGATCTGGCATGTGCGCCAGAAGGCCGGCATGGTCTTCCAGAATCCGGACAACCAGATCATCGGAACGGTGGTCGAGGAGGACGTCGGCTTCGGGCCGGAGAATATCGGCGTGCCCACCCAGGAGATCTGGCGGCGCGTCGAGGATGCGCTGACCCGGGTCGGCATGATCGCCCACCGCTCGAAATCTCCCAACAAGCTCTCGGGCGGCCAGAAGCAGAGGGTCGCAATTGCGGGTGTTGTCGCCATGCGGCCGGAGTGCATTATTCTCGATGAGCCGACCGCCATGCTGGATCCGGACGGCCGCAGGGATGTCATAGAGACGGTGCGGGAACTCAACGAGAAGGAGGGCGTGACGGCCATCCTGATCACCCACTACATGGAGGAAGTCATCTTCGCCGACCGGGTGATCGTGATGGACGGCGGCCGGGTCGTGATGCAGGGGACGCCCAGGGAGATATTTTCCAGAGTGGAGGAGCTTAAAAAACTGCGGCTCGACGTGCCGCAGGTGACGGAGCTTGCCTGGGAACTGAAGAAGGCGGGCGTACCGCTTGCCGACGGTATACTCACGCGGGAGGAATTGGTGGAGGCCTTATGCTCATTGAATTAAAGGATGTATCCTACGTTTACAGCAAAGACACGGTCTATGAGGTGCGTGCCCTCGACCATGTGAATCTCGGCATCGAGGAAGGCCAGTTTATCGGCATCATCGGCCACACGGGAAGCGGCAAATCGACGCTCATCCAGCATATGAACGGCCTCATGAAGCCCACCGAGGGCCAGGTGCTCTATGAAGGTGAGGATATCTGGGGTGAAAAATACAACCTGAAGAACCTCCGCACCTCCGTCGGGCTCGTCTTCCAGTACCCGGAGAACCAGCTCTTTGAGACGGACGTGCTGACGGACGTGATGTTCGGTCCGAAAAATAAAGGACTCACGCCGGCCGAAGCCGAAAAGCGGGCCAGAGCGGCGCTTTTAAGCGTCGGCGTCGCGGAGAAGTATTTTACGACCTCCCCGTTTGAGCTTTCGGGCGGCCAGAAGAGGCGCGTCGCGATCGCGGGCGTACTTGCGATGGATCCGAAGGTTCTCATTTTAGATGAGCCGACTGCCGGGCTTGACCCGCAGGGGCGTGATGAGATCCTGGGCCAGATCAGGAAGCTCCACAGGGAGCGCGGCATCACGATCGTCCTGGTCTCCCACAGTATGGAGGATGTTGCGGAGTACGCCGAGCGGATCATCGTCGTGAACGACGGGAAGATTCCGTTTGACGGGGCGCCGAGGGAGGTATTTTCCCACTATAAGGAGCTCGAGACCATGGGACTCGCGGCGCCCGAGATCACCTATGTGATGCATGAGCTGCGCGAGCGGGGCTTCCCGGTCGATGTGAACGCATCCACGGTGGCGGAGGCGAAGGAGAGCATTTTAAAGGATCTGAAGGGGGGAATCAGACGTGTTTAAAGATATCACGCTCGGTCAGTACTATCCGACCGATTCCATCCTGCACAAGCTGGACCCGAGGGTCAAGTTCATCGGGACGATCGCCTTTATCATCGCGCTCTTCCTGATCAAGGGCCCGGTGGGCTATGGCTTCGCCACGGTCGTCCTGGTGACTTTGATCAGGCTCTCGAAGGTGCCGTTCAAGTTCATGGTGAGAGGCATGAAGGCCATCGCCGTCATCCTCGTCATCACGATGCTCTTCAACATATTCCTGACGCCGGGCGAGAAGCTGTTTTCATTTTGGATCCTCACCGTGACGCGGGAGGGCGTCGAGACGGCCGTCAAGATGGCGGTCCGCCTCATCTACCTGGTGATCGGATCCTCGCTCATGACGCTCACAACAACGCCGAACCAGCTGACCGACGGCATGGAGGCGCTCTTTGCACCGCTCAAGAAAGTCCATGTGCCGGTGCACGAGATCTCCATGATGATGTCCATCGCGCTCAGGTTCATTCCGATCCTCATGGAGGAGACGGACAAGATCATGAAGGCGCAGATCGCCCGCGGCGCGGACTTCGAGTCGGGGAATTTCATCAGCCGGATAAAAAGCATGGTTCCGCTTCTGGTTCCGCTCTTTGTCTCGGCTTTCCGCAGGGCCAATGACCTTGCGATGGCCATGGAGGCCCGCTGCTACCACGGCGGGGAGGGCAGGACCCAGATGAAGCCGCTCATCTATGCCGGGAGAGACCGGATCGCGTATGGCCTGATCCTGCTCTTCTTTGCGGTCTGTGTCGCATTTGCGTTCCTCGGCCTCTGAGGGAGTTTTTGAAAATGAGAATCAAGCTCATCCTTGCCTACGACGGCACCAACTACGGGGGCTATCAGAGCCAGACCAACACGACGGCGGTCCAGGACGTCCTGGAGAGAGCCATCGAGGACCTCTTTAAGCAGAAGATCCGCACGATGGGGGCAAGCCGGACCGATACCGGGGTCCACGCGGAGGGAAATGTCGCCTGCTTCGACGTCGACACCCGCATCGCCCCGGGCAAGATCGCCTTTGCGCTGAACGCCCGCCTGCCGGAGGATATCCGGGTGCTGGACTCCGCGGAGGTTCCCGCGGACTTTCATCCCCGTTTCCAGAGAACGGTCAAGACATACGAATACCGCATCATCAACCGGACATTTCCCGATCCTCTGACGCGGCATTTTGAATTTCACTATTATTATGCGCTCGACGCGGAGAAGATGAACGAGGCCGCGCAGTACATACTGGGCGAGCATGATTTCGCCTCCTTTGCGGCGAGCGGGTTTTCCTCGAAGACGACGGTCCGGACGATCTACGCGGCGGAAGTCGTGCGCGAGGGCGACCGGATCACCTTCCGGGTGACCGGCAACGGATTCCTCTACAACATGGTGCGGATCCTGGCCGGGACCCTCATCGAGATCGGGGCGGGCAAGTACCCGCCCGAAAAAATGCAGGACATCCTGGCCACCTGCAACCGCCAGGCCGCGGGGCCCACGGCCGTGGCAAAGGGGCTGGTCCTTAAAAGAATCGAGTACCCGGATGCCGGTCAGGAGAAGAGCGAGATAGCCTCACCGACCGTGCCGACGATGTGATCCGCAGCTTCCTTAAGCCTCTCCGGGGCATGGGGAAATGTAAACGAAATATCGGCCGCCTCGATGAGGGGCAGGTCATTCATGGAATCGCCGATGCCGGCGATTCTTTTTATGTTTAGGGCCTCCCGGAGGATTAAGACGCCTTTTCCCTTGGAGCAGTCATGGTTTACGATGTCGATGCTCGTGACGTTCTGAAAGGCGGCGACGATGTCCCCGTAGCGCTCGTTGATATCCCGGGCGGTCCTGGCAGCGTCCTTCTCGGAGGGCGTGCGGAAGCTGATATTGTGGATCTTCCCGTTCCGCGCGTGCTCTATGTCGGGGAGGAAGGGGAGGTTTTCATTTTTCAGCTCGGGATCCTGACGGATCATGTAGTAGCGGCCGTCCATGTGGACGTTGCCGGCGCAAAGAGGGCTGTCGTAGCGGTCAAAGATCTCCCGGACGGCCTCGAACGGGATCGTGCGCTCGTAGAGGACATTTCCGGCAGCATCCGAGATATGGGCGCCGCTCGAGCAGATGAAGAAATCCGGGACGATCTCCTTCGGCAGGAAGGGCAGGAGCCCGCCGACCGGGCGGCCGGAGCAGAAGCCGAAGAGATTGCCCGCGGCCTGATACGCGAGGATCGCCTCGATATCCGCGGGCAGGATGTCGGGTGTTCTGGTCCTGAAATAGAGAGTTCCGTCGAAATCGGAGGCGAAGGCTGTTCTCATAAAAACTCCTTTTGAATCTGTATCTGTCATCTCCTTTCTTTATACCAGAAAGCGGCTGCAAAATCAATCTTTTGCAGGCTTGTATGAAGGACCCCTTGCAAAAGAGGGAAGGGCAGATTACAATGAGAGGGATGGGAGGAGGCGGAAATGAAAGAAATAGAAATCGTCCAATACACCGCCATATCGGGCCTGGTCATGTATTTTGACTGCGTGAACTACCGGACGCCGCATCAGCACCGGGAATTTGAGATGATGTGGATCATCGATAATCCGATCAGGATCACCTGCGGAGGCGAGTCATTTATCGCGGAGAAGGGTGAGATCACGATCTTAAACCCCGGGCTTGTCCATGAGTTTTACGCGAAGGAGGGCTGCACGTTCCTCTGCATCCAGGTGAGGCCGGAGCTGTGGGGGCTGTCCTCACATCTCACGGAGACGAGGTTTGACAGTCGGCTTCTGTCCCGGTCATTCACACCGGAGGAGATGCAGGAGCTGCGGGAGCTTCTCACAAAGGCTGCGGCGGCCTACTATTCCAGGGAGGAGGGCTGTGAGCTCTATGCGATCAGCCGGATGGGCGATGTCTTCTGCAGGCTGCTCAAGAAACTTCCCCATCACCGCATGACGCTCAGGGAATCCGCCGATCTCGAGAAGCGGAGCGCTCTCATCGACCGCATGCTGAGCTACGTGGACGAGCACTATGCGGAGAAGATCCGTCTTACGGATTTCGCGGAGCAGGAGGCCCTGTCCATGAGCTACCTCTCCCACATCATCAAGGAGACGCTGAATCAGGGCTTCCGGTCCTATGTGGAGACGGTGCGGCTAAACGCTGCCTCGGAGATGATGCTGGACATGGACCGCAAGCTGCTCGACATCTGCTACTCGGCGGGGTTCTCCGACTACCGTTATTTCAGCAGCGCGTTCAAGAAGCGCTTTAAGATGACGCCGGAAGCCTACCGCAATACCGTGAGCGTGAGACGGTCCGATGACCACATGCTTAGAAGCCTCCATTCAACGGAAAAATTCCTGACGGAGAAGGAGACGAAAGAGCTCCTGGGCTTTCTTGCGCTTGAGAACGAGAAAGCAAAAACGTCTAATAAGTGAGGAGGAAGGTCAAAGAAAGCGGAAGAGTGCCTTAGTATAATGGAACCATAGAGTAAACCCATTCATTTAAGGAGGATAAAGATATGGAAAAGTTATATTTCATTCCGGGCAGCCAGGACCTTTACGGAGCGGAGTGCCTCGCCCAGGTTGCGGCAGACTGCGCGGAGATGGTTGCATTTTTAAATGAAAAGCTCGCGGGCACGATCAGCGTCGAGCTGCTCCCGACGGTCGAGACGTCCGAAATCTGCGTCGAGGACATGAAGAAGGTCATGTGCGATGATGACTGCGTCGGCGTCATCACATGGATGCACACCTTCTCCCCGGCCAAGATGTGGATCAAGGGCCTGCAGCTCCTGAACAAGCCGCTCCTTCATCTGCACACGCAGGCAAATGAAAAGCTTCCGTACGACTCGATCGACATGGACTTCATGAACCTCAACCAGGCAGCCCACGGCGACCGTGAGTACGGTTTCATCCTTGCCCGCCTCGGCATCGCCCATGAGGTCGTCGCAGGCTACTACAGGCATGATGATTTCATCGCCGGCGTGAAGCGCTTCGCGGAAGTCGCAAAGGCGATCGGCCTTTCCAAGAGGATGCGCGTCGCCACCTTCGGCAACAATATGCGCGACGTCGCCGTGACGGACGGCAACCGTCTCGATGCCGAGATCAAGTACGGCTGGGAGATCAAGTACTGGGGCATCGGCGAGATCGCAAAGCTGGCCGACGAGGCTTCCGAGGCGGAAGTCGACGCGAAAATGGCTGAGTACACTGAAAAGTACACGATGGCTACCGACAACATCGCGTCTGTCCGCGAGCAGGCCAGATACGAGGTCGCCCTCGAGAAGTTCATGGCGAAGAATAAAGTCACCGCTTTCACCGACAATTTCCAGGACCTGTTCGGGATGAAGCAGCTTCCTGGTATCGCGGCCCAGAACCTTATGGCCAAGGGCGTAGGTTTCGGTCCGGAAGGCGACTACAAGATCAGCGCATTCTCCGCAGTCCTCATGAAGATGGCAGAGGGCCGCGAGGGCGCTACCGGCTTCATCGAGGATTACACCTATGACCTCACACCGGGCGCCGAGCTTGAGCTCGCTTCCCATATGCTTGAGGTTCCGGCTTCCTTCGCAGCCAACAAGCCGGAGATCCAGGTACATCCGCTCGGCATCGGAGGCAAGGAAGACCCGGCCCGCCTTGTCTTCGACGGTGTTACCGGCGACGGCATCCAGGTTACCCTGATCGACATGGGCGACCACTTCCGCATCATCTGCGCGGACATCGAGCTCGTGAAGCAGCCGCTTCCGATGCCCTGTCTTCCGGTAGCGAGAATCATGTATCGCCACAAACCGAACTTCAAGATCGGCACGGCGGCATGGTGCTATGCGGGCGGCGCGCATCACTCGGTCGTCTCCACAGCCCTGAACCGCGACGATATCGCAATGTTTGCCCGCCTTACCGGCACGGAACTTATTACAATCGGTGATGACACAACAGAGGCTGACCTTCAGAAGTTATTTATGAGGTAAAAATATAATGACTGACAATAGAAAACTAATCATATCCGGCGGCGCCGTTCTCGGTATCGAGTTCGGTTCCACCAGGATCAAGGGCATTTTAATAAACGAAAAGAACGAGCCGATTGCGGAAGGCTCCTACGAGTGGGAAAATAAACTCCTTGACGGCGTATGGACATACGATCTTGAGACGGTCTGGGAAGGTCTGCGCGCCACCTACACCTCCCTGGCGGCGGATGTCCTCAAAAAATACGGGGTCGTCATCAAGAAGCTGGCCGGTATCGGCATCAGCGCGATGATGCACGGCTACCTTGCATTTGACGGCGAGGACAACCTACTGGTCCCGTTCCGGACATGGAGAAACACCATGACCGAGCAGGCCTCCGAGGAGCTCACGGAGCTCTTCAACTACAATATCCCGCAGCGCTGGTCCATCGCTCATCTCTATCAGGCAATCCTGAAGGATGAGCCGCACGTGAAGGACATCCGCTTCTTCACGACGCTGGCCGGTTATGTGCACTGGATGCTGACCGGTAAGAAGGTCCTCGGGATCGGCGATGCGTCCGGTATGTTCCCGATCGACATTAAGGCACGCGATTACGACGCGAAGATGATCGCCCTCTTTGACGAGAAGATCGCCGGCAAGGGCTATCCGTGGAAGCTCGAGGAGATCCTCCCGAAGGCGCTTCTCGCCGGACAGGATGCCGGCTGCCTCACCGCGGAAGGCGCAGCCATGCTCGATGAGACCGGCAACCTTGAAGCAGGCGCTCCGCTCTGCCCGCCGGAAGGCGACGCGGGCACCGGCATGACAGCCACCAACTCCGTCGCGAGACGCACCGGCAATGTCTCCGCCGGCACATCCGTCTTCGGCATGGTCGTCCTTGAGAAAGAGCTCTCCAAAGTGTATCCGGAGATCGACCTCGTGACCACACCGTGCGGCGACCTGGTCGGCATGGCCCACTGCAACACCTGCACATCGGACCTCAACGCCTGGGTCGGCCTCTTCGCGGAGTTCTGCGACCTCATGGGCATCAAGGCTGACCGCGGCGAGCTCTTCACGAAGCTCTACACAAAGGCCATGGAAGGCGAGCCGGACTGCGGCGGCCTTCTCGGCTACAACTATCTCTCCGGCGAGGCCATCACGCATATGGAGGAGGGCAGACCGCTCTTCGTGAGAAATGCGGACAGCCGCTTCACGATCGCCAACTTCATGCGCATGCACCTCTACTCGGCTCTGTCGGTCCTCAAGATCGGCTGCGACCTCCTTCTCAAGGAAGAGCATGCGGCGCTTGACACGATGTACGGCCACGGCGGTTTCTTCAAGACGGAAGGTGTCGGCCAGAACATCCTCGCGGCAGCGCTCGACGTTCCGGTCACGGTCATGTCGACGGCCGGCGAAGGCGGTGCCTGGGGCGTGGCTCTTCTGGCTGCCTACAGGGTCCGCGGAAACGGCGCTCCGCTTGAGAGCTGGCTCAAGACGGACGTTTTCGGCGAGGAAGCCGGCAAGACGGTTCAGCCGGATCCGGAAGCGGTCGCGGGCTTCAATGCATACCTTGACCGCTATGTGAAGGGTCTCCCGATCGAGCGCGCATCGGTTGACTGCTACAAGGGCTGAAGCTGAAAAATATGTAATTATTCAGCACCTCATAAAAAGGTGTGGTTTGAAGGGCGAAACGCTTGCGTTTCGAGCAAGAACCATGCCTTTTTATGAGGCGGCCAAGGCGCGAAGCGCCTCTGACCGCCGACATGAGCAAGCCGCTTTATGCGGCTGCGAATGGGGGTGCTGAATAGTTACAAAAATATTAGGAATAAGTCTTGAAAAAGGTCTCCGTTTCGGTGCATAATCTGCATAGGAACGGAGATCTTTTTATTTCCCGGAAGGATTGAGCCATGAAAAAAATGAAAATCGGCGTCGTCGGTGCGGGCGCCATCAGCGACATTTACCTCAAAAATATGACCGGGATGTTTGACAATCTGGAGGTCGTCTCCATCTGCGCGAATCACCTGGAGCACGCGGCCGCAAAAGCCGAAACGTACGGGATCCGGGCGGTGACCTTTGAGGAGATGCTCGCGGACCCGGATATTGATATCATCGTGAATCTCACGCCGGTCGGGGCGCATTACGGGATCATCAAAGCCGCGCTTCTTGCCGGGAAGCATGTCTACACGGAGAAAACCCTCACGGATGATCCGAAGACAGCCGAGGAACTCTGCGCACTGGCGGATGAGATGGGTCTTTACCTTTGCAGCGCGCCGGACACCTTCCTCGGGGCGGCTCTCTCGACTGCCCGGAAAGCAATCAGGGACGGGATTCTGGGGGACATTCATTCGTTTGCGATCTCGGCGACCAGGAACAATGATCTGCTTCTGTCTCTGTTTTCATTTTTAAGACAGCCCGGGTGCGGCATCCTCTACGACTATGCGGTCTACTATGTGACGGCACTCGCGGCCCTTTTAGGCCCCGTGGAGCGGGTCGGCGGGATCATCGGCAGGCCCTATCCGACACATGTCGGAATCATCCCGCAGAAGCCGGAATTCGGGAAGACGTTTGAATCGCCGAACGAGAGTCAGGTGTCTGCGGTCCTTAAAATGAAGAGCGGGGTGACCGGAACGCTGCACATTGACGCGGATTCGGATATGAAGGACGAGGCGTATTTTAAGATCTACGGGACAAAGGGTGTCCTCACGCTGTCGGATCCGAACAGGTTCGGAGGGGACATCGTATTCCTGCCGATCTCTCTTGATCCGCGGAATGAGTCGGTGCCGGAAGTGCTTACGCCGGTCAATCCCTACAGTGAGAATTCCCGCGGGATCGGTCCCTCGGAGATGGCGGAGTCGATCATGATCGGACGCCCGGCGCGGACAGACAAGAGCCTTGCCCTTCATGTGCTGAAGGTCTTAAACGGTATCCTTGTCGGGGGCGAGGAAGGAAAATTTGTCAATATTGAAGCCTGAAGGAGACAAGATGAGCATAAGCGTATCTGACGGAAGAAGGATCCTTGAAGAGCAGCTGGCAGATGATTACTGCATTTCCGGAGAGGAGGCGGCGGACGGGAGCCACCATTTCGCAGTCTGGGAGCCGAGGAGCGGCCGCAGGCGGTTTCAGGCGGAGGAGCCCTGCTTTCTCAAGGTCTGTGCCTATAAAAACAAGCTGCTCTTTGCGGGAGATCCCCGCGTGATCGATGCGTGCAGAAAGGCTTATTCGGACAGCGACGGCGCCTGGTTTATGGAGCCGGAGAACCTTGTCGGGCTGGACCGTATGCTCCGAAAATACGGATACACCGTGGACAAGCTGCATCCGTTCTTTATCCCGGATACGATCCGTGAGGTCCCAAGAAGACCGGAGTTTGCGGTCCGGTGGTATAACGGGGCGGATATTGAGCAATTCCGCGGGGATGAGCGGTTTCTCAAGGCATATTCCTTCGAGGAGACAGCTCCTGACGTGATCGGCGCGGCGGCTCTCTCGGACGGAAAGATCCTCGGGATGGCCGGGGCGAGCGCGGACAGTGACACCATGTGGCAGATCGGCATCGACGTCGTGCCGGAAGCACGCGGGCAAAGGCTCGGGGTGTATCTCGTAAGTCTTCTTAAAAATGAAATACTCTCCCGCGGCCGCCTGCCCTTCTACGGAACCGCGGTATCCCACACGATCTCCCAGACGATTGCCGTTCGGTCAGGCTTCCGGCCGGCATGGGCGGAGCTATCGGTAAAGAGGGCAGAATGACAAGGAAAGGAACAGCTGATTATGAAACTGAAATATAAATTTGTGGTGCAGGAAGTGTCGGACGGCTTTGTCGCCGTGGCTGTCGGGGCGGATGCCGCCAAATTCAGCGGGATCATCCGTATGAACAAAACGAGCGCATTTGTCTTTAAGCAGCTGATGAAGGACGTCACGGAGGATGAGATCGTCGCCGGCATGTGCGAGAAGTACGATGGGGACGAGCAGGTCATGAGGAAAGACGCCCGGGCATTCATTAAAAAGCTCGCCGCGGCGGACCTTCTTGCGTGAGAGGCGGCCGGGATGGAGTTTACGATCAAGCTGGCGGGGATCCCGGTGGGAGTTCGGTCTCTCCATGAGTCGACCCGGGACCTCTGCCGTGACTATCTGACGGATGAGGAGCCGTATTTTTCGGTCACATCGGGGGAGGATGAGATCGCAGCCGAGCGTGAGAGATCGGCAAAAGCCGATGAGGCGGAGGGGCGCTCTGTCCAGCCGTATTCGGATGAGTATCTCGAGACTCTGGCGGTGTATCGGAAGATCGCGGAGAAGATGACGGAGAGGGACATTCTTTTATTTCACGGATCCGTCATCGCCGTGGACGGTAAGGCCTACCTCTTTACCGCGCCGAGCGGGACGGGCAAGTCCACGCACACAAGGCTCTGGCGGAAGGTCCTGCCTCCGCTCGGGCACGATGTCTATATGGTAAATGACGACAAGCCGCTCCTTAAGTTTACGGATGAGGCGGTCTTTGCATGCGGGACGCCCTGGGACGGCAAGCATCACCTGAGCCGGAACTGCATGGTGCCCCTCAAAGGCGTGTGCCGCATTCACCAGGCGCCGCAAAATGAAATCCGCACCATGAAAGCCGGGGATGCCTGGCCGGTTCTTTTCAGGCAGTCCTACCGGCCGGAAGATCCTGCCCACGCGGCATCGGTGCTTCGGATGCTGGACAGGATCCTCACCGGAGTGCCGCTCTTTGAGCTTTACTGCAATATGGATTCGGAGGCGGCGCTCGTTTCCTGGCGCGCGATGGGAGAGAAAGGGGCATAAATGGCAGAAGGGGAACAGCTTAAGATCGAGGAATATCTGGAGCGGTACGGAACCCTTACCTACACATGCAGGGGCATCAGTATGCTGCCGATGCTGCGGCAGCGGCGGGACCTCATCGTGGTCAGGAAGAAGGGGGCGGAGCGCTGTAAAAAATACGATGTCGCGCTCTATATAAGATCGCCTCACGACTATGTGCTGCACCGTGTGGTGGAGGTCCGGGATCGGGACTACGTCATCCTGGGAGACAACTGCCTGAACAAGGAATACGGGATCCGTGACGAGGACATCATCGGTGTGCTGACCGCTTTCGTGCGGAACGGAAAGACGATCCGGATGGAGAGCAGGGGGCAGATGCTCTATGCGAGGATCTGGTATTTTCTCTATCCGGCAAGAAGGTTCCGGATCAGACAGACCGTGCGCATGAAGCGCCTCGCCAAAAAGATCCTGCGGGCGCTGCATCTTTACAATAAACAGAAGTAAAATAAAAACCGAGGCGGTCACTCCGCCTCGATTTCTTTTATCACGCATTCGTTTCCGGTGAGGAGCCAGGTCTCCCCCGAGCCGCAGTAAGGACAGGTGCGGCCGTATCTGACGGTCTCGTAGGTCTTTTCACAGGAATTGCACCAGGTGACTGCGGGGATCGTCTTAAGGACAAGTTTGCAGTCGGAGATAATCGGGTGCTTCGCCTTAAAATAGTCAAAGCAGTCCTCGAAGAGATCCGTCATGATCCCCGAGACCTCCCCGACCTCAAGGGTCACCCTGGCGATGCGCTTAAGGTCGTTCTCTTTTGCGGTCTCGTTCAGGGTCTTTACCATGTGGAGAACAATGCCCATCTCATGCATAGGGAATCACTCCGTTTCCGAGGTCCAGTCCGCGAGCTTCCCGCGCAGCCACTCTTCGAATTCGGCCATGCCGTCGCCCGCCTTTGCGGAGAGCGGAAAGACCGGCATGCCGGGGTTCAGGTCGTCGGTGTACTTTCGGCAGGCGTCGAGGTCAAAGGTGAAGTAGGGAAGCGCATCGATCTTGGAGATGATGAGGGCGTCGCTCTTTAAGAACATCAGCGGGTATTTTAAGGGTTTGTCATGGCCTTCCGGCACCGAGAGGATCATGATGTTCAGGCCGGCTCCGGTGTCGTATTCGGCGGGGCAGATGAGGTTGCCGACATTTTCCAGGAAAATGAGATCCAGATGCTCCCCGTCATCGAGCGCATCGAGGGCTTTCCCTGTCATGCCGGCGTCCATGTGGCACATGCCGCTCGTGTGGACCTGGATGGCTTTTGCGCCGAGGGCCTCGATCCGCTCGGCATCGACCGCCGACTCGATGTCGGCCTCCATGACGCCGATCTTAAGATCCTTCATGTCCTTTATGAGACGGGAGAGAAAGGTGGTCTTTCCGGATCCCGGCGAGCTCATGAGGTTGATGAGCAGGGTCTTCTTTTCTTTCATTTTCGCGCGGATGGCGTCCGCGTCGCGGTCGTTGGAAGCGGTGATGGAGGCACCGACTTTGATGATCTTCATACTCCGGCTCCTTTCTTCTTTTTTACGAGCGCATAAAGCTCGTCGGCGAGCGGCGCAAAGCCCTCTCCGGTCTTGGCGGACACCGGAAAGACTCTGATGGCGGGGTTAAGCGCACGCGCCCGGTCTCGCGCGGCGGCGAGGTCAAAGTCAAAGATCGGGGCCGTATCGATCTTGTTGACGAGCATAATGTCGCTCACGGTGAACATGAGCGGGTACTTTAAGGGCTTGTCATCGCCCTCCGGGACGGAGAGGATCATCATCTTGAGGTCGGCGCCGACGTCGAATTCCGCCGGGCAGACCAGATTTCCGATGTTCTCGAGGAAAATAAGATCGAGCCCCTCCGTGCCGAAGCGGTCCAGGGCACGGCTTGTCATGTCGGCGTCCATGTGACAAAGGCCTGCCGTGTGGATCTGGATGGCTTTTACGCCCGTGTCCGCGATCGTCTGTGCGTCGACGTCGGAATCAACATCCGCCTCGATCACGCCGATGGCGCATTTGTCCTTAAGGAGATTTATGAGGTTTAAGAGCACGGAGGTCTTGCCGGCACCCGGGGAGCCCATGAGGTTCACCAGGACGGCTCCCTCGCCTGTCAGCTTTTCCTTCGTGCGTTTTGCCGCCTCCTCGTTATCCGCGAGGATGCGCTCTTTGGTTTCGAAAATGTCGATGTTCATTGGATGTCCTTTCAGATTCTTTTTTCAATCTCGGTCACAACGTCGCCGAGCGTCTGGAGCCTGCGCCAGCGGCGGTCCGGGATCTTGATGTCAAATGCCGCCTCGATCCGGCAGATGATGAGCGTGAAGCCCATGGAGTCGACACCGGCATCGGTGTTGATCACGGTCGCCTCGGTGAGGCCTCTGTCGGCGAGCTCCGGAAGGCAGTCGCAGACGATCTTTACGGTCTTTTCAAGAATTTCATTTCTGGTCATGAGGTACTCCTTCCGGCGGTATCCGCTATTGTTTCTATTTCTTTTCTCTTTAATTTACCGGCCGATGTCCGCGGGAGCGGAGTGCCCGTAAACAGAATAGCATAAAGCTGCTGTCCGCGGGGCATATTTTTAAGAACAGCGGCTGTTTTTTTGAGAAGTTCGTCTCTTTCCCCCGGATTTCCGCGGATGAGGAGGGCAGGGCGGCCTTCTCTGAGGACTGCTGCAAAGTCTCTTCCGGGAAGAGCTTCGGCCAGGAGGGCTTCATATTCGGGCAGAAAAATCTTTGTCCCGTCCGAAAGGACCAGGATCTCCTTCTTGCGCCCGGTGATGTGCAGGCAGCCGTTCTCATCGAGAAAACCGAGATCCCCGGTGGACAGCACTCCGTCTCTTAAGACGGCAGCGGTCGCCTCCGGGTCGTCAAGGTAGCCTTTCATCATGGTGAGGGGAGATTTGACCAGGATTTCCCCGTCCGGCGCGATCGTGACCGCATCGTCCGGGCAGACCGTCATCGCGTAGGGGTCCTCCCCGACGGAGAGCGCGATGCCGGAGGAGACTTCGGTGAGGCCGTAGCCGGCGCTGACGCGCAGTCCCTTCTGCTTCGCGGCGGCAATGAGCTCCTTAGGGCAGCTGCCCGCTCCGAGGAGGATCAGGGAGAGCTCCGGATTCAGGGCGTCAGCTTTAAGGAGGAACGCGAGAAGGTCCGGGACCAGGCTGACCGCGGTCGGGGAGAAAAATGAAAAATCCTCTCTTATATGCCGGATCCCCCTGCCGATCGCCACGGATGCGCCTGAGACAAGCCCCCACAGAAGGCCGCAGACCATGCCGAAGACATGGTTTAAGGGAAGCTCAAGGAGCAGGGTATCCTCCGGTGCAAGGGGCAGGCAGGAGCTGCCGTTCCAGGCGCTCGCAAGGAGGGAGCTTTCGGTGAGGACAACCGCCTTTGCCTTGTCGGTCGTCCCTGAGGTGAAGAAGCAGATGTCGCCGGCTTTGAGGGATGTCCCTTCCGTGAGCGCATGGGAGAGCTCTTCCCGGAGCTCCCTGTCGCGGCATGCGATGCGGTCCGCTTTTGCCTTTCGAATCGCTGCGGCAAGGTCCTCCCCGGGGGCGTTCGGGTCCAGCAGCACGACGGGAAGACCCGCTGACACGGCACCGAAGAAGGCGCCGATCGTCCACCGGCTTAAATCAGGGACAAATGCGAGGCAGGTGCCGCCGTCTGCCCCGGCGATCGAGGCCTCCTGGTCTGTGAGGGAGAGAAGCTGGCCGTATGTGAGGGAGGCGGGGCGGTTTTCATTTTCATAAAAAAGCGCGGGAGCATGGGGGGTTAGCCCGGCATAGAAGGCCAGCATCTCCCGGAAGGATGTAAAACGCATGGGGGCTCCTTTGAAAAAGCGATGGAAATACACTGCTTATCATAGCATGCTTTGTAAAAAATGACCATAGACGATAAAGGAATTAGTGCATTTTTTGTTGATAGGTAGTATACTGGTCACAGGCGGATCAAACAATCAGGATCATTGAACCGGTACGTAATGACATGTTCAAGGAGGAGCATATGGATAAAAATACAAGAATCTGCATCATCGGCGGAGGCCCGGCCGGTCTTTCGGCAGGCATGTACCTGGAGAAGAAAGGCTATGAGAACTATACGATCCTGGAGAGACTGGACCGCGTCGGCGGGAAGTGCTGGTCGCCGCACTTTAACGGTCGCCGCTATGAGATGGGTGCGATTATGGGTGCTCCGTCCTACTATGCGGTCCATGACGTGGAGGAATTCTGCGGAATCACCCACGACGGGCCGCAGCTGAGCCGCAAATACAAGGATCAGAAGGGCCATATCATCGAGCCGTTTGATCCGAAGAAGAATCCCCTGAAGATTCCGCGCCTTCTCAAAATGAAGAAGCAGGTCAAGAAGTTCGGTGAGCTCCTCGAGACCAAATACAAGGGCTATGACCTGAACGGCCACCGCGGCGTCGCGGAAGGCCGCTATGAGGGCTGTTCCCAGCAGAATGCGGACCGCGAACCGGTGAGCGGAGAGAACCCCAACCTGAAGGATCTTGCTCTTCCGTTCTCGGAGTTCTGCAGGATCAACGGGGTTGAGCTCGTCCAGGACATCTGGGTCGGCCCGTTCACCTCATTCGGGTACGGCTATTTCGATGAGATCCCGGCAGCCTATGTCCTGAAATATCTGGATTTCCAGACCTGCATGAACTTCATCAAGATCAACCTCTGGACCTGGAAGGAAGGCACCCAGTATATCTGGGAGCAGCTGAACGAGCACCTGAAGAACCCGGCACGGCTGAACTCCGCGATCGAGAAGGTCGAGCGGAAGGACGGCAAAGTCTATGTGACCGTCAACGGCGAGGTCGAGGAGTACGACAAGATCATCGTGACGGCGCCTCTTTACATCCCGGACAAGCGGGCGGACGGTCAGGTCGGTATGGTCGATTACTTCGACACCCGCGAAGACGAGCGGGAGCTTTTCTCGAAGATCGATTACGAGCGCTACGACGTCATGGCAATCGAGACGACCAAAAAGCATCATCCGGAGATCTCCTACTATGTCTTTGACAACATGAAGCGAGAGAGAATCGGCCACCTCATGGTCTACTATCGCCGCTGGAAGGACAGCGTCGATCAGGTCATCACGACCTATGCGCTCCGCAAGCACAAGGATATGCCGGAGGTTCCGTACGATGTCTGCAAGACCCGCGTCTTAAAGGATCTCTGGACGATGAAGAACCCGGCGAAGAAGCTGGTCAACGAGTGGAGCGTTTACTATTTCCCGCATGTTTTCAGTGAGGACTATGCGGCCGGCTGGTACGATAAGGTCGAAGGCATGCAGGGCAAGTACGACACGTTCTATGCCGGCGAGATCATGAGCTTTGGTGACATGGATGAGACGGCCGAATACTCGAGAGAGCTTGTCGAGCGCTTCTTCTGATCGGGATTTTCCGGAGGCAGGCATAAAGGTGAGTCAGAGTATCCGAACGGACAGGAATGAACGAACATACATTACTTTATCAAAAGGATTTGGAAATCGTGAGCTCGGACGTGGACGCCATGAGGCGTCTGCGTCCGAGCGCGCTTTTTACGATGGTGGCGGAGGCGGCGATCGCCCATACGACGATGCTCGGCGCCGGCAGGGAGAAGACGCTGGACAAAGGATATCTCTGGGTGGTGGCGCTGCAGAGAGTTTTCATTTCAAGAATGCCGGAATACGACGAGAAGGTGATGCTGACCTCCTGGCCGGGCCGTCGGATGCGGAGCCTCTTTCCGCGGTATACCCGCATAACGGACGGCGACGGACATGTGCTGGTGAATTCCTCAGCAATCTGGACGCTCCTCGACGGGCGGGAGCGGGTCATGCTGGACCCGGAGGAGGCCGGCGTGGATGTGCCCGGGACGCTCATGGGCGGGGAGGCGGCATTTCCGTGCTCGCCGAAGGTGAGCCGGGAGGGAGAGAGCGACTTTTTTACGGTTCCCTACAGCTTTGTGGATATCAACGGCCACATGAACAACGCCCGCTATATCGACCTTGCCTGGGACCGGATGCCGGCGGATTTTCGCAGAAGACCGGTGCGGGAGATCCAGACGGAGTACGCCGGTGAGGTGTGCATGGATCAAAAGGTCCGGCTGGTGAGCCGGGCGGAAGGGGATGCCTTTACGCTTCTCGGGACGGACAAGGCAGGAGAGAAGGTGCTATTTAAGATCAGAGTAAATGCAAAAGCCTGAGCGGTGTGCTCAGGCTTTTGCTGTCTTTGTGAGTTCGGCCGCCAGAAGAGGCCGCTTTTCTTCGGGGATGCCGGCGATGTTCATCGCTTCGGAGGCGCTTACGGACAGGTTCTGCATGATGCTGCGGAGAATGCTGCACTGCTCGTTAAGAGTGTTCCTGCGGGCATCGTCTCGCTCTTTGCGGATGTCGTCGTTTTCTTTGCGGATGTCGTCGTTTTCCCTGCGGGCGTCATCGCGCTCTTTGCGGATGTCGTCGTTATTTCTACGGATGTCGTCGATTTCTCTGCGGATGTCGTCGTTATTTCTACGGATGTCGTCGATTTCTCTGCGGATGTCGTCTCTCTCTTTGCGGATGTCGTCGTTTTCCCTGCGGGCATCGTCTCGCTCTCTGCGGATGTCGTCGTTTTTTCTACGGATGTCGTCGTTTTCTCTGCGGATGTCGTCATTCTCTCTGAGGATTTCGTCCCGCTCCCTGAGCAGAATGAATTTCTCCTTCACGGCAGTATCCTTTTCTTTCACTAAATCATCGATCGCTTTGCACACGTTGATCGTTTCCTCCCTCTTCCTGATACGAATGTTTGCACCGGTCACCATGTTGATGATCTCCACGGATTCACGGTCCATGCTGCGAAAACCCGTATCTTCATTTGTCACACGAATTAACGAGTCCTTGTCACCGGAGTGCCTGATAAATGAGAACACCTGCCGAAGCGATGTTCCTCGCTCATCTCGGTCGGTGAGATCAGATTGATACGGTAGTCGGGAATAAATGCCAGGACTGAGGAATCAACCGGGCCGAACATCTCGTGAAGGGTGCGGAAACCGGTCCACGCCTTTCCCGACCAGTTGATGACCACCGTAAACACCGGGATGAGCCGGTCGTCTTTTTGAAATCCTTCCAGAAATTCCCCGCTGGAGATCAAGGCCGCACCTCTTTGCCGGTCATGCCGGGGTGTCTCATTTTCTGCCCCTGCGCCCGGGGCTTTATCCCGGTGGAGTTTTTCTATGCCGCGCATCTGGCCGACATACTGCTCCGCGTCGTAGAGCATTGTTCTGGCCGGCATCGCGTAGGATACCGTGTCCTGATTTTCGATACCCAAAATGAGGTAAGCTGCCTTTTCGTCCGTTCTGGCACAGGTGTATTTTAACAAATCTCTGTACTTTTGAACAGGGATTGATCGAAAATTTCTCCCGAAGGGGAGGACCGTCATGCGGGAATCGAGACTCCTGAGGCTCTCGGGCCGGATCACCTGCTTTCCGGCGTAGAGAAAGAAATTCATGATGTCTGCGAACCGTGAGTTGTCATTCATGTAGTTGTAGGTAAGTGCGTCTTTTCTGCCCATAAGACCTCCTTTGCTGCACGGGAAGCCTACCATATTTTCAGTGGGATGTCCATGGATAATTCAGAATCGGATAAGATAGTTCTGAATTTTGTAAAATACAAACACAAAAAGCGATTATATTATCAGAAAATATTGCACCCGGTGCTTGCCAGTCAGGATGAGATTTCTTATAATAAGAGAAACAGGCTGTCGATAGAGGGAAAAACAGTGACGGGACACATGCGTGGTTCGAGATGGAAAAATGCGGCGGGAATCTTGGCTCCGGCTGTCTTGTTTGCGCTGTTTTTGGCAGGATGCGGCGTGAAAAATGAAAACACAGCGGCTGCCGCAACATCCGAAACAGTGTCCGTCTCCGAACCGACCCTCCCCGGGGCTGCCGGAGAGCAGGAGGCCTTCTGTCTTGTGACGTCGGATCTTCATTTTACGCTGAGCGATGTCTCGTCGGTCTATACCCTCGGAAAATATACGCCGGAGCTCGCCCGGGCCTTCGCGGAGGAGGCAGCCGGGAGAAAGCCGGACGTCGTCCTCATGTGCGGGGACAACACGAACAGCAGCCGCGCGGAGGACCTTGAGGCGTTCACGGACATCCTTGCGCCGCTCCATGAGGTCGGATGCGAGGTGATCCTGGTGACCGGCAACCACGACTGCGGATTCACGGAGGAGGAGTTCTTTGGCTGCATCGACCGGCTCTGCAATGTCACGGAGCGGGATCCGGCCTCCTATTCCTACGCGGTGGTGACGCACGGCTGCCGATTCCTCGCGATGGACGACAACACGGCGGTCCCGGGCGGAGAGCGCGGAACATACAAAAAAGAGACCATGGAGTGGCTTAAAAGGCAGCTTGCCGAGGCGGAGGAGATGGGGGAGCGGGTGGTTTTCATTTCCCATCACAGCCTTACGACTGCGGGAAATGCGGAACTCGACGATTACTACCGGCTCGATGAGCCGGAGCTTGCCGGACTTTTGCGGGAACACGGGGTACAGATGGCCTTCACCGGGCACCGGCACTCCCAGGAGATCCTGAAGGACGGGGATTTTTATGAGATCATCAGCGCGCCGCTCATGGCGGCGCCGCACATTTATGGGGAGCTTGTCATCTATGAGCGGGCGGCTTCCTATAAAACGGTCCCGCTTGCGATTGACCGTTACGGGACGAGGAGGCTCAAGGAAGCGCTCGCGAGTGAGGCGGAGACGAGCGGGGAGAATCTCGATTCGATCGTCGAGGCGGTGCTCGGAAAACGGTATTCCCGCGCGAAGAGGGAGGAAATCGGAAAACTCTTTGCCGCTTTTATGAGTGCTTACGCGGAGGGGACGCTTGCTGACCACCGGGAGGAGATCATGGGGAGTCCGCACTACGAGGATTTCCTCGAAGCCTTCGCGGAGAGCAACTACGGGCCCTGGATCAGGTATATGATGGAGACAACGGCGGAGCCGGGAAACCGGGCGGTGATTTCTCTTGCGGAATGTTCGTGAAAAAGTACAACAGTTCGGATGTTGTTTGACAATAAATGCAGGCGGATTTTAAAAAATATTGTATACTTGTATACAAGATTACTTACTGCACAAAAAGAAGGGAGGAAATACAATGGCAGTTCATGTAGTGAAAGAGGCGAGAAGGTGTCTTAAATGCAAGAAGCCCATGTGTGTGGAGGGATGTCCCGTCCGCACGCCGATCCCGCAGATGATCGAGCTCTTTCTCGATGGGAAGAGCGATGAGGCCGGAAAACAGCTCTTCGAGAACAACCCCTTAAGTACCGTCTGCGCGCTGGTCTGCAACCATGAGGCCCAGTGCGAGGGCCACTGCATTCAGGCCCGCAAGGGGACGCCGATCCACTGGTCCAGCATCGAGGACTATATCTCCGAGAAATATCTTGACCGCATGAAGGTCGAGAAAGCGCCCTGGAACGGCCAGCGGGCGGCGATCATCGGCAGCGGTCCTGCAGGCCTCACAATCGCGATCATGCTTGCGCGCAAGGGCTACAAGGTGACCCTGTTCGACAGCCGCGACAAGATCGGCGGCGTGCTTCGCTACGGGATCCCGGCGTTCCGCCTGCCCAAGATCCTGCTCGACGAGTACGAGGAGAGACTGCGCGAGATGGGCATCCTGATCCGCCCGAACACCTCCATCGGCGGGGCGCTCACGGTCGACGATCTCTTCCGGGACGGCTATGCGTCCGTGTTCATCGGGACAGGTGTCTGGCGTCCGCGCACGCTGGGGGTCGTCGGCGAGAGTCTCGGAAATGTGCATTTTGCGATCGATTACCTGGCGAATCCGGACAGCTACCGCCTGGGCGACACGGTCGCGATCATCGGAGCCGGCAATTCGGCCATCGATGTGGCCCGGACGGCGATCCGTCACGGAGCCCGCGTCGTGGATGTCTACGAGCGGTCGAGCAAGGCGGCGGCCAGCGAGCGGGAGATCGATTACGCGGTGGCTGACGGCGTCGAGATCCATTACGGGTTCAACACGGTCCGCATCGAGGATGAGGGACCGGTCTTCAAGAAGGCGACATTTGATGAGGAAGGAAATCCGGTCGACTACAGTGAGGAGAAGCTCTATCCGGCGGATTCCACGATCGTGGCGGTGAGCCAGGGACCGAAGGACAAGATCGTCAACACGACCTCGGATATCGCGACGACCCGGCAGGGGCTCGTCTGGACGGATAAGGCCGGCCATACGACCCGTGACGGGGTGTTCGCGAGCGGCGACGTCGTCAAGGGCGCCCGCACGGTCGTCGAGGCGGTCAAGTACTCGAAGATGGTCGCGGAGGCCATGGATGAGTATATGACAGGGCTGAGAGAGAAAGAGTGACATAGTTTATTGCAAAAACGTTTAACCGGATTGTAAGAATATGTATGAGGTATACAGATGAAGACTATAATGATGCGAACATTGAGAGTATTGGCAGCAGCAGTGGTTTTATTTTTCATTGTTCCGATTAATGTATCCGCTGCTGAAATAAGTCAGCTCAGTATAAAGGCAAACGGAGACGGGACAGTTTCCATCGTTGATTGCCAGACAAGTGCTGAGGGCGAGTTAGTGATCCCGGAAAAAATCGGCGGCAGGACAGTGACGACAATCGCAGGTGAGGCATTTTCGCAGTGCAGAAATATCACGAAAGTTACACTGCCCGGTACGATTACCTCAATCGGTAGCGGGGCTTTCTGGAATTGTGTCAACCTGGAGGAGATTAATTTTCCAGACAGTATCACAACAATTGGGAACGAAGCCTTTGACAATTGTATTTCTTTGAAGGCTGTACAGCTGCCGGACTCCGTTACAACATTGGGCTGGGAGGTCTTTAGCGGATGTACAAATCTTTCGAGTGCCAATATACCAAAACAGCTTGAAAAAGTGCCGGACGAGATTTTTTCTCATTGCGAGAACTTGAGAAGTATTGTGATTCCTTCTAATATACAATCAATTGGTTTTCGTTCTTTCTGGAAGAGCGGACTTGTGAGTATTACGATTCCGTCAAGTGTTAAGACTCTGGAGTCGTTCTGTTTTACGGATTGCGAGGATCTTGCTTTTATCACATTAAATGAGGGTCTGCAGAGTATAGGGACGGATGCTTTTAGAAATTGTACATCTCTTAAACTGGCCGTCATTCCTGATTCGGTTGAGCATTTAGCAGATGGTGGGTTTGCGAGATGTACCTCCCTGGAGACACTGGTAATCGGAAAGGGGATCAAGTCATTTGCCGATTATCTGGGACATTTTAGAGGATGCAGCAATTTGCGCAAGGTTATCCTTTTCTCAGAATGCAGCAGGATCGGTCACGAGTCCTTTGAAAACTGTCCGGCCATTACAGATGTTTATTACGGAGGTACAGAACAGGAGTGGTTGAACTTAAGCGTAGGGACGAAAAACGATTCGATTCTTCTTGCAAATGTACATTACATAAAATCATTCAAGGATGTTAAGACAGCTTCCTGGTATGGGTATCCTGTCTATTGGGCAGTGGCAAAAGAAGTGACTTCCGGTATGGGTGAAGGCACCTTCCGGCCAATGGCACCTCTTTCCCGCGCGCAGGCGGTAACGTTTCTTTATAATCTGGCAGGGAAGCCGGATGTGAGCGCCTTGCAGACAAAAGAATTTGCTGATGTCCCATCGACCGCCTGGTATAATGATGCGATAAAATGGGCAGTGGCAAATAAAATTACTTCCGGTTACGGGACGGGTACTTTCCAGCCCAACACTACCTGTACGAGAGCAATGATCGTGACATTCCTTGCAAATTATGCAAAGGCAGCCGGTATCTATCGGAAACCGACAATTTCCTCGACATTTACAGATGTTGCAGAGGATGCATGGTATAAGGCGTCTGTTGACTGGGCGGTCGAAAATGGCATTACATCAGGGTATGGAGCAGGCACGTTCAGTCCGAATGTGACATGCAACAGGGCTATGATGGTTACGTTTTTACAGAAAGTGGATGCATTAACCGCATAATAAGAATAATGGATAAAGCGAAAGAAGACGTTGGGGTGCATCCCAACGTCTTCTTGTATATAAGACAGAATAAGCCTGAAATCAGGAACTCTTGACCTCCTTCCAGTACTCAAAGTAGAGCGCGTCGCCCTCCTCCCCGAGGTAGTCGAAGGCCTCGAGATTGTCGTACTGTGAGAGGTCCGGGAAGAGGACCTCGTTCTCGAGAAGCTCCTCGTCCATGAGCTCCATCGCGGCCACATTCGGCGTGGAATAGTAGATGTACTCGAAATTCATGAGCGCGATGTCGGGACGGCACATGAAGTCGATCCACTTCATCGCGTTCTCTTTGTGGCGGGAGGCCTTTGTCACGACCCAGCCGTCGATCCAGACGTTGGTCCCCTCCTCGGGGATGACATACTCGAGGTTTTCATTTTCCTCGCGGGTGTACTCGGCCTCGCCGGAGTAGATGACGCCGAAGATCGACTCCCCGCCGATCATCTTGTCGCGGACCTCGTCGACGACGTAGGCCTGCACGAGGGGCTTCTGCTCGATGAGGAGGTCGGTGGCCTCGCGGAGCTCCTGCTCATCGAGCGTGTTCAGCGAGTAGCCAAGCATCTTAAGCGGCACCGTGTAGAGATCGCGGACCGAATCCTGCATCAGGATCTCATCCTTGTACTTGGGGTCCCAGAGGATGTCCCAGCTTGTGACCGGCTCATCCACCCGGGAGCTGTCGTAGAGGATCCCGACCGTGCCCCAGGTGTAGGGGCAGGAGTAGACGTTGCCGGGGTCGAAGCCCTCCGCCTGGAGAAGGTACTCCTCGCCGATGTTATTTTTCGCGTTCGGCATGTTGTCCCAGTCGAGGGGCTCAAGGAGATCCTCACCGATCATCCGCGCGATCATGTAGTCGGAGGGGCAGATGACGTCGTACTGGGAGGGATTCGCATCGATCTTGGGGAACATGACCTCGTTGGTCTCGAACTCGTCGTAGACGACCGTGATGCCGGTCTCCTCCTCGAACAGTTCGATGGTCTCCTCGTCGATGTACTCGCCCCAGTTGTAGACGTAGAGCATGTTGCTGCCGGCCTCGGCCGCCTCGCCGGAGCCGCAGGACGTAAGGCTCGTGACGGCGAGAACCGCTGCGGTGAGGGCGGAGAGAAGGCGTCTTGCTTTCATTTTCTTCATTCCTCGTCGCCCTCCCCTCTGACCATCTGGTGCTGCACGCGGTTCACGAGAACCAGCAGCACGAGCACCGTGACGAAAATCATCGACGAGAGCGCGTAGATCTCGGGCTTGATGCCCATCTTGACCTCGGAGTAGATCTTGGTCGAGAGCGTGTAGACGCCGGCTCCTGTCGTAAAATGTGTGATGATGAAGTCGTCGAGCGACATCGTGAAGGCCATGAGTGCGCCGCTTCCGATGCCGGGCATGATCTCCGGCAGTACGGTCCTCGCAAATGCATACACCGGATTCGCGCCCAGGTCCAGCGCCGCCTCGTAGACGTGCGGGTTGAGCTCGTTGAAGCGCGGCATGACGTTCAGGATCACGTAGGGGATGTTGAACGTGATGTGGGAGAGGAGCACGGTCCCGTAGCCCAGCTGCATGCCGATGGACATGAAGAGGAGCATGAGAGAGACGCCCGTCACGATATCCGCGTTCAGCATCGGGATGTTGGTGACGCCCATGATGATATTTTTTCTGCGCCGTCCCATGCGCTGCATCGCGACGCAGGCCGCGGTGCCGAGGACGACCGCGACGGCCGAGGAGATGAGCGCGACGGTGATCGTGGTCGTGAAGGCCTGGATGATCCCCGCATCCTCAAAGAGGGTCCGGTACCACTCGAGGGTGAAGCCGCCCCATTTTGCCCGGCTCTTCGACTTGTTGAAGGACTGGATGATGAGGAGGACGATCGGTGCGTACATGAAGATGAAGATGAGGCCGATATAGATTTTCTTTAAGAATCTTGCTCTGCTTTTCATTTTACACCTCCGCGCGGTCAAAGGCTGTGCTGACCACAATGTTCAGGATGATGAAAATGAGAAGCACCAGCGAAAGTCCCGAACCCAGATGCCAGTCGTAGGCGAGCGTGAACTCCTGCTCGATGACGTTGCCGATAAGGAGGATCTTGCCACCGCCGAGGAGCGAGGAGATGACGAAGGTCGTGAGCGCCGGCACGAAGACCATCGTGATGCCGGAGATGACGCCCGGCAGGGAAAGCGGGAAAATGACCCGCGTGAAGGTCTGGGTCCCGTTGGCCCCGAGGTCGTGGGCGGCGTTGACGACGTTCACGTCGATCTTCTCGAGCGCGTTGTAGATCGGCAGGATCATGAAAGGCAGGAAGTCGTAGACCATGCCCAGGATGATGCCGCCGGGGGTGTTGATCAGGTGCTGGGAGGGCAGGCCGATTGCATTTAAAAATGCATTCAGGATGCCGGTTTTCTCAAGGATCGACTGCCACGCGTAGGTCCGGAGGAGGAAATTCATCCACATCGGGACGATCAGCAGCATGACGAGGAACGAGTCGGCCTTCTTCTGCGATTCCACGAGGAACATGCACAGGGGATAGGCGAGAAGCAGACATACGACGGTCGCCCCGAGCGAGAGCACGATGGAGAGAATGAGCGCCTTCATGTGGGCCGGCCGCATGATGGACAGAACGTTCGCCAGCGTGAACGCACCGGTCTTGTCGGTGAGCCCGTACCAGACCACCATGAAGAGCGGGATCACGATGAAGAACGCAGCCCAGAGATAGTAGGGAAGCCCCAGAAAGAGGGTGGCTTTTGAGTTCTTATTCATTGACGGCAGCAGCCTCCTCGTCCTCGGATGCAGGCTTGTTCATGACCTGAATGTTGTAGGGATCGACGGTGATGCCGACGGTCTCGCCGACATAGCGCGGACGCGTGGAGTGGGCGACCCACTCGCGGCCCTTGACGTCGACGCACATCTCGTAGTGGACGCCCTTGAAGATCAGGTCGGTGACTTTGCCGTTGACGGTGCCCATGTTTTCATTTTTCAGCTTGACGTCCTCCGGGCGGATGACGATGTCGACCGGGCGGTTGGTGCCGAAGCCGGTGTCCACGCAGTCGAACTCGGTCCCGTCGATCGCGACCAGGCGGTCCCGGACCATGACGGCCGGGAAGAGGTTGGAGTCGCCGATGAAGTCCGCGACGAAGGCATTTTCAGGCTCGTTGTAGATCTTCTCCGGGGATCCGGTCTGCTGGATGTAGCCCTGGTTCATGACGACGATCGTGTCGGACATCGTGAGGGCTTCCTGCTGGTCGTGGGTGACGTAGACGAAGGTGATGCCGAGCTCGTTTTTGAGGCGGATCAGCTCGTACTGCATGTCCTGGCGGAGCTTTAAGTCGAGCGCGCCGAGCGGCTCGTCGAGCAGGAGGACCCGGGGCTCGTTCACGATCGCGCGGGCGATCGCGATGCGCTGCTGCTGGCCGCCGGAGAGGGTCTTCACCGAGCGGTTCTCGAAGCCTTCGAGGTTCACGAGCTTTAAGGCGTAGCGGATCTTTTCATTTATATAGGAAGAATCCTTCTTCTTGATCTTGAGGCCGAACGCGATGTTGTCCGCCACGGTCATGTGGGTGAACAGCGCGTAGTTCTGGAAGACCATGTTGAGATTTCGTTTATTCGGGGGAAGATTGGTTATGTCTCGGCCGTCGAAAATGACCTGCCCCTTGTCCGGCGTCTCGAAGCCGCCGAGGATGCGGAGCGTCGTCGTCTTGCCGCAGCCCGAGGGGCCGAGCAGGGTCACGAATTCATTTTCGTGGATGACGAGGCTTAAGTCATCTAAGATGACCTTATCTCCGTAGGACTTGGAGATGTTTTTGAGGTGAATCAGTTCTTTCATTTTGAGCGTACCCTCCCATGGTAAAGAGTGTGCAGCTGCCTGCAGGTTCACCTGCTGCGGGCTGGTTATGGAAATAATTTAAAAATACGTCCGCGGTCAACTGGTGCGGACGGTTGAAATAATTATAGCATTTATTAAAAATGTGTAAAGTAAAATTTAGAAGTAATTCATACAAGGTGTATGAAAACCCTGTTTTTTCCGGTTGATTTGCCCCTGCTTAGATGGTAAAATTGTGGGGATTGCGAGCAAGGTAAGCAGGAGGAATAAAATGTTAGAATTACAGCACATCAATTACGCGGTCGCGGACAAGGAGATCCTGAAGGATGTCAACCTTGTCATCGATGACCGCTTTGTGGCGGTGACCGGGCCGAACGGCAGCGGAAAATCCACCCTTTTGAAAATCGTCATGGGTATGATCGCCCCGACATCCGGAAAAATTCTGCTGGACGGCGTCGACATCACCAATATGCCGATCAATGAGCGCGCCAATCTGGGCGTCAGCTTTGCATTTCAGCAGCCCGTCCGCTTCAAGGGCCTCCGCGTGAAGGATCTTCTCGAGCTGGCGAGCGGCAAAAACTACTCGTTCAACAAGGCCTGCAGCATCCTGAGTGAAGTCGGGCTGTGCGCCAAGGATTACATTTTCCGCGAGCTTGACGACACGCTCTCCGGCGGGGAAATGAAGAGAATCGAGATCGCCATGACGGCGGCCCGCGGCTCCAAGCTTTCCCTCTTCGACGAGCCGGAAGCCGGAATCGACCTCTGGAGCTTCAAGAGCCTGATCCACATCTTTGAGAATCTCTACGAGAAGACCGCCGGCAGCATCGTGATCATCAGCCACCAGGAGCGCATCCTCGCGATCGCGGACAAGATCATTTATCTGAAGGACGGAAGAGTCGAGCAGTATGCGCCGCGCGACGAGGTCTTAACGCGCCTCAATGTGATGAGCCCGGGCTGCGCGATCCTGGACGAAAAGGGCGAGAAAGCGGAGCGGGCCGCGAAGTCGGTGAGACCGCTTAAGAGAAAGGAGGGCTGATCATGGACGCAATACAGAAGAATCTTCTTCATGAGGTCGCGGAGCTGGACGCTCTGCCGGTCGGCGCCTACAACATCCGGACCAACGGCAAGAGCTCGGCGCGCAACACGACCGCGAACATCGATATCGAGTCCTACGAGGACAAGCAGGGCCTTAAGATCACCATCAAGCCGGGGACAAAGAAGGAGAGCCTTCACATCCCGGTCATCATCAGCGAGAGCGGCCTTAAGGAGCTGGTCTACAACGACTTCTACATCGGCGAGGACTGCGATGTCACGATCATCGCAGGCTGCGGCATTTCCAACTGCGGCGGCGAGGACTCCCGCCACGACGGCGTGCACAGCTTCTATGTCGGTAAGAACAGCCGGGTCCGCTACATCGAGAAGCACTACGGCGAGGGCACGGGCGCGGGCAAGCGCCTCATGAACCCGGAGACGGTCGCGGAGCTCTCCGAGGGGGCGACCATGGAGATGGAGACCTCCCAGATCGGCGGCATCGACGATACGCACCGCATCACGCGGGCTAAGCTTGATAAAAATGCAGCCCTCACCATCCACGACAAGATCCTGACCAACGGTCATCAGAATGCGATCGCGGAGATGCGGGTCGATATGAACGGCGACGGCGGCTCCTGCGACATCATCAGCCGCGGCGTCGCGAAGGAGGACAGCTATCAGGAGGTCGTTCTCGCGATCTCCGGCAACGCGGCCTGCAAGGGCCACGCGGAGTGCGACTCCATCATCATGGACCGGGGCGTGATCCTTGCGACCCCGCAGCTCAAGGCGACCAACGTCGATGCGTCCCTCATCCACGAGGCGGCGATCGGCAAGATCGCGGGCGAGCAGCTCATGAAGCTTATGACCCTCGGGCTCTCCGAGAAGGAGGCAGAGGATACGATTGTGCAGGGGTTCCTGCGCTGAACAGTGTACGGGGACGGTTCTGCTTTGAGCGAAAACGGGAGACGATTCTCTTTTGAGAATTGTCTCCCGTTTTCGCGTAAACAGAACCGTCCCTTTCTTCCTTCATCTCATGCATTCTTCAAAAAATGAAGAAAATACGTCATCGCCAGCAAATCCGCCGTCCCGCCCGGCGAAAGGTTCATCGCGATAAACCTCTCATCCAGCGCGGCAAGCATCTCGGATCCGGGGAACCTGTTCTTCTTAAGGAGCCCCCTCACCTCATTGATCACCCTGTCGTAGGTTGCCAGGTCCGACCTCTTGATCATATTCGTATCCGTCTCATGCACCATCATGTGAAGAAGCGCCGCGCACCCGACATCGTTGAGGCTGAGGCCCCCTGCGAGCCCCTCCTCGAGCACCGGCAGCCCGTATCGAAGGACCGCGGGGAACCCGTCCTCCGCCTGTCCGCGCACCCCGCGGATCCCGTGGCGCACATAGAGGATTTCGCCCGCGGTGCGGGCATTTTCTTTCGTGAGATTCGGAAAATACGTCTCCGTGAGCCCTTCGGTCTCCTTCCCGCACTCGGCAAGGACCGTCTCGGGCTCGGACCAGGCGGCTCTGGGGAGCCTCCCGAGAGCCCCGCAGAGGATCCCGAGGGAGAAGACGGCTCCCTTGTGGGTGTTGACCCCGTCTGTCGCCTCGTACATGGCCCCTTCCGCCCTGCGGCCGAGAACCTGCAGCTTTTTGAAAGTCTCCGGTGCAGGGAGATCCCGTGTGTCCATGCCGGCGAGGGTGCAGGCCTTAAAATAGGGTCTCAAGGCTCCCGCGCTTGAAAGAAACGTGAAGATATCCATATCCGAATGACTCCCGGCGTTCGCCCGGTCCACAAGCCCCGGCTTGGGGGTCGCGGCCGCCTCGAAGAGGAGAGAGCGGACCGCGAGATCTGCGGCGGTCTCCGAATCGGCCTCGCGGACTGCCGCCGTCAGAATCTCCTTTGTTTTTGCCTGCAGCTCGGCGGCCGTGTGGGTGCGGCTTCTCGCGCAGTCCTTCGCGGGCTTTCCGCAGATCAGGCAGGTTCTGGTCGGAAATCCGAGCTCCTCCCGGTCGACCTTCGATCCGTCCTCCCGGATCACGTCCATGTCGAAGAGGCGCCCCAGACGGTCGAAATCCTCGATCTCCGAGGTGACCTTCTTTAAGATTTCCGGGGAGGAGGAAGGCGCGAGGAGGGCTTCATTTCCCGTAAATTCGTGGATCTCTTCCATATAAAGAAGGGAAATGCCGGCGGCGCGCAGCTGGTTTTTGAGGATCCGGAGGCCCTCATCGAAGCCGCGGCGGATGAGGGGACTGTTCTTGACGGGCCCCGCGATGTTCATGGTGAAGCTGATAAGAGGCGCATTGTGCGATACGGCAAGCTCTCTCTGCCTGAAAGCCCGGCGGTCGCGGGCCTCCAGCATGTCGAGAACCGTGACGGGCCTCTCCTCATATACGTGGTTATTCATACAGTCTCCTTAAGGGTCAGAACATCGGCATGTGCGCGTAGATGCGGTAGAGCTCCGGCGCGACGCGCTCGACGGAATCCCGGTCATTTTCCTGCTTTTTTGCGACCCTCGGTCTTGCGGCGGCAACGGAGCCGCGGACGATCAGGGAGGGCCGAAGCAGGGTCCGGCTCACCGGGACATGGTCGATGATGGAGAGCAGCGTGTGGCAGCCGGAGCGGCCGAGGGCCGCGCGGGGCTGGCGGATCGTCGTAAGAGGCGGCGCGAGCTGCTCTGCAAGCGGAATATCATCGAAGCCGATGACCGATACATCCTCCGGGACGGAGAAACCGAGCGACCTGCAGCACTCGATCACGCCGGAGGCGATTAAATCGTTGCCGCACAGGATCGCGGTGGCGCCCCGGTCAAGAAAGCCCGGAACGTGGTATTTCGCCGCATCCGCGACGTAGTAGCCGTAGACCGCGAGATTCGGTTCGATCGGCAGGCGGTGGCGGTGCATGGCGGAAAGATAGGCGGCCATGCGGTGGTCGGAGATCCTGGAGCCGGCGGAACCGTTTAAAAATGCAATCTTCTCGTGACCAAGCTCCATGAGACAGGTTACGGACATGTTCATGGCCTCGTCCGAGTCGGTGCCGATGCCGGCGACGTGGGGGTTTTCATTTACCGCGTTGTCGAGAAGGACGGCCGGCACCTGGGTGGTCCTGCACTCGGTCAGCCAGGGATCCTCAAAGGAGAAGCCGAGGAGGAAGACGCCGCTCCATTTCTCCTGCTTGATAAAGGCGTCAAAAGGATGGGCCTGCTGAAAATCGCGGGCGATCGGCAGGACATCCACGGCCCAGTCGGTCGCGAACGCCGCCTGCCGGAAGCCGAGGACGATCTCGTAGCCGAAGGAGTCCTCCGTCTCAAAGTCCATATTTGCAATCAGAACGGCCAGCTTGCGCTGGTCCTTCTTTCTGGAACGGCGGCTCGTGTAGCCGAGTTCCACCGCCGCGTTTAAGATGTCCTGCCGGAGCTCTTCGCTGATGTCCCGGCCGCCGTTCAGCCCCTTGGAGACCGTGCCGAGGGATACGCCGAGCCGCTCGGCAATTTCCTTCATAGTAGCCATATCAATCCCCTCCTGCCTATGATTATACATGTCGGCTATCAAAAATACAAGGATTCGAACGAAAAAATACGAAAACAAGCTTCTAAAATCTTTGCCTGACAATTATGCAAATTGCTGAATATTCAAGCTTTTGCACTTTATGTGTTGACAAAGGGGAGAAAGATGCGGTACATTGTAACTGTATAAACGAAAACATGCGAAAGAAAACCTTTCGCAAAACACTTCATAACTATTATTAAGGAGGAAAGTCATGAAGAAGAAAATTTTTGCTTTTGTTTTAAGCGCGGCAATGGCGGCATCCCTTGCAGCGTGCGGCGGCGGTGGAGCGGCCTCGAGCGCGGCTCCGGCAACGGACAGCAAGACAGCCGAGAGCACTGCTCCGGCTGAGACCACTCCGGCAGATGTGGACTACGGCACAGGCGAGATCAAGATCTGGGTCGCCGACAACATCACCGATTTCACCAAGGGCAAGGTCGATGAGTTCATGAAGGCCAATCCGCAGTTCGCAGGCTACACCGTGACCGTCGAGGCGGTCGGTGAAGGCGACGCGGCCGGCAACGTCATCACGGACGTTGAAGCAAGCGCCGATATCTACGGCTTCGCGCAGGACCAGATCGCGCGTCTTGTTTCCGCAGGCGCTCTCGAAGAGGTTGCTCCGGAAAACATCGACGCCGTCAAGAACGGAAATGACGCAGGTGCTGTCGGCGCCGCGACCGTCGGCGATACGCTCTATGCTTATCCGCTGACTTCCGACAACGGCTATTTCCTGTACTATGACAAGAGCGTTGTCAAGGATCCGTCCACGCTGGAAGGCATCATCGCCGACTGCGAAGCTGCCGGCAAGAACTTCTACATGGAGATCAACAGCGGCTGGTACAACACCGCGTTCTTCTTCGGCACCGGCTGCCAGCTTACCTATGATACGGATGATACAGGTAAATTCACGAACTGCAATATCGACTATGTCTCCGACAAGGGCCTTGTCGCGCTCAAGAAGATGATCGAGCTCAAGGCATCCCCGTCCTTCCAGAACGGCTCTTCCGTCGGCAACGCCACCAATGCCGCAGCTATCGTTGACGGCACATGGGATTCCGGCGCGGCACAGGATCTCTTCGGCGACAACTACGCCTGCGCCAAGCTTCCGACCTTCACCGGTTCCGACGGCAAGTCCTATCAGATGAGCGGCTTCGGCGGCTTCAAGCTCCTCGGCGTAAAGCCGCAGGCTGACGAGAACAAGCTCGCTGTCTGCGACGCCCTTGCAGCTTACCTCGCCAGCGGCGAAGTTCAGCTTGCCCGTTATGAAGCGGTCGGCTGGGGTCCGTCCAACCTCGAGGCTCAGCAGTCTGATGTAGTAAAAGCCGATGTCGCTCTTTCCGCTCTGGCTGCGCAGCTTGCTTTCACGGTTCCGCAGGGACAGTATCCGGACCAGTACTGGCCGCTGGCTACTTCTCTCGGCGACTCCATCATCAGCGGCGAGCTGACCACATCCTCCACTGACGATGAGCTTAACGCAGCGCTCCAGAGCTTCCAGGATACCTGCATCTCCTACGCGGGCTGATCGTAAGAGGAATCGCAACAATCGAATCGAATGACAATCAGTGCCCGGCAGATTTACTTGTCGGGCACGGCTTTTTTCGGAGGGGAAAATGGCAGAGAAAAAAAATCCGGTCGGTGCATTTTTCGGCGCTGTCGGGACAAACATCAAGGAGATCGGAACGACATTCGCGGAAGGCGATATCAAGACGAAGCTCTCCTATATTATTTTCGGATTCGGGCCGTTGCTCCGGGGCCAGATCGTCAAGGGAATCGTATTTCTTGCCCTTGAGATAGCATTTTTCTGGTATATGGGCAGCTTTGGCAGCACCTATCTTTCTAAATTTTCTACACTTGGCACAATTGCGACGGAGAAGGTCGGAAGAAAGACGGTATACGGCGATAACAGCTTCCTGATCCTCCTCTTCGGCTTACTCACGATCATCATTATTGCGGCATTTATACTCATCTGGCGCCTGAACGTCGCGGAGAACCGGAAAGAAGAGCAGATACTTGCCTCCGGCAAGCAGCTGCCGACCAATAAAAAGGTTCTGGCATCGCTTCTTGATTCCAACTTCGACAAGACGCTGCTCGCGCTGCCGATGACCGGGATCTTCATTTTCACGGTGCTCCCGATCCTCTTCATGATCTGCGTCGCGTTTACCAACTATGATGCAAATCACCAGGCGCCGACCAACCTCTTCACCTGGGTCGGCTTCGAGAACTTCCGGCAGATCTTCGATTTCGGCGGCTCCGGCATGGGCTCGACCTTCTTCGCGGTTCTCGGCTGGACGATGGTCTGGGCATTTTTCGCGACCTTCCTTGACTACTTCCTCGGGATGGCGGTCGCGATCCTGATCAACAAGAAGGGCATTAAATTTAAAAAGCTGTGGCGTACGATCCTGGTTATCACCATCGCGGTTCCGCAGTTTGTCTCGCTCCTCTATGTCTACAAGATGTTCACCAATGACGGCCTGATCAACGGCTATCTGCTCAAGTGGGGCTGGATCAAATCCGCGATCCCGTTCTGGACGGACCCGATGCTCGCACGAATCACGATTATCGTCGTCAATATCTGGATCGGTATCCCTTACATGATGCTGATTGCGACCGGTCTTCTCATGAATATCCCCGAGGATCTCTATGAGAGCGCCAGGATCGACGGCGCGACACCGTTCCAGATGTTCAGGAGCATCACGCTTCCCTACATGCTGTTCGTCACGGGTCCCTTCCTGCTCACGCAGTTCACGGGCAACCTCAACAACTTCAACGTCATCTACCTGCTGACCAAAGGCCAGCCGCAGTCGATGAATCTGGTAGGAAATGCAGGGCGTACGGACCTCCTGGTCACCTGGCTCTACAAGATGACGGTCACCGATACGAACTACAAGATGGCAGCGGTCATCGGCATCATGGTCTTCGTTGTCACGGCGGTTATTTCCCTTGCGGTCTACAATATCCTGCCGTCCGTCAAAGATGAGGAGGGCTTCCAGTAATGAATGATAAAACAGCTTCCATGAAAAGAAATCGCGCAATCAGCAACGGGCTGACCTACGTGCTCCTCGTTGTCATCAGCATCATCTGGCTGTTCCCGTTCTTCGGCCTCATCATGCAGAGCTTCCGCTCCTACAACCCTGCGGTTGAGTACGGCGGAATGGTCGACTATATCATCCCGAAGACATTCTCGCTTGACAACTACAGGTTCCTGTTCTCGGGCGAGACCAACTTCCTGCTCTGGTATAAGAATACCCTGATCATCGCGGTCTTCGTCTCCATCGGGCAGACGATCGTCGTCCTCTGCGTGAGCTATGCGCTCTCCCGCATGCGTTTTAAAGGCAGAGAGCTCCTGATGCGGTTCTGGCTGATCCTCGGTATGTTCCCGGGCTTCCTCACCATGATCTGCCTCTACTTCCTCTTAAAGCAGTTCGGCCTGACACAGGCAGGCGCGGTTCCCGGCCTCATCCTGATCTCGGTAGCAAGCTCCGGCATGGGCTATTATGTCTGCAAAGGTTATTTTGACACGATCCCGAAGGCGCTCGACGAGGCAGCCCGCATCGACGGCGCCTCCCGCGCGAGGATCTTCTTCATCCTGACGATCCCGATGGCGAAGCCGATCATCATCTACACCGCGCTGGTCGCTTTCATGGCGCCGTGGTGCGATTACGTGTTCGCTTCCTATGTCGCGTTCGGCTATGACAAGTCCTACAACGTGGCGGTAGCGATGCAGCGCTGGGTCTGGACAAATGACTACCAGAGCTATTTCACCAGGTTCTGCGCGGGCGGCGTGCTCGTCGCGATCCCGGTCACGATTCTGTTCATTTTCCTGCAGAAATACTATGTGGAAGGTGTCACCGGTGGTGCAGTTAAAGGTTAAAAAAATATTCAGATTTTCAGTGGCAGCGCTGCTTACGGCAGCGCTGCTTTCGGGATGTACCGGGGCGCGCACCGAGAGCGGCCCGGCGGCGGATTCGTCCGTCTCATCGGAGTCTTCGGCGTCAGAATCCTCCGCGGCGGCAGAGCCGGCCGCATCGGCGATGACCGGCTCGGACCTTGTGCCGCTCGCCTCCGACGACAACTATCGGACGACCTACGAGGTCTTCGTGTATTCATTTGCCGATGCCTCGGAAGGACCGCTTGCCGGCGACGGCATCGGGGACCTTGCGGGTCTCATCGAAAAGCTCGACTACATCAATGACGGGGTCCCGGAGCGGACGGACGATCTCGGCTGCGACAGCATCTGGCTCATGCCGATCTTCCCTTCACCGACCTATCACAAATACGATGCCACGGATTACTGCTCGATCGATCCGGTCTACGGGACCATGACGGACTTCGAGGGGCTCATCGGCGCCTGCCATGAGCGGGAAATGACCGTAATCCTCGATCTTGCGCTCAATCACACATCGACGGAGCATTCCTGGTTCAAAAAGGCGCTCGAGTACATGCGGACGCTTCATCCGTTCGAGGACATCGACACGTCGGTCGAGCCTTGCTACAGCTATTACAATTTCCGGAACACGCCGGCGGACGGCTTCGCGAAATTGAACCTCACGGACTCGAACGACCCGAACCGCGAGTGGTACTACGAGGCCCGCTTCTGGGAGGGCATGCCGGACTTAAATCTCGACAATGACAATGTGCGGGCGGAGATCCGGGACATCGTCTCTTTCTGGCTTGACAAGGGTGTGGATGGCTTCCGTCTCGACGCGGTGACTTCCTACTACACGGATGAGAAAATGAAGAGCATCGATTTCCTCGACTGGTTCAACGACACGGTGAAGGCGATCAAGCCGGATGCCTACCTCGTGGGTGAGGCCTGGGCCGGCCGGGAGACCTACGCGGACTATTACGGGAGCGGGGTGGATTCATTTTTTGATTTCGCGTTCTCAGGCGCGGACGGGATCATCGCCCAGGTCGTGAAGGGGTCCCGCGGGGCGGACTATTTCGCCTCATCGCTCGCGGAGGAGGAAGCCCTCTACGCCTCGAAAAATGAAAACTTCGTCAACGCTCCTTTCTACACCAACCACGACATGGCGCGGAGCGCGGGCTACTACGCCTACGATGACGGGACCAAGACCAAGTTTGCGGAGGGGCTGAACCTCATGATGGGCGGGAACGCCTTCATCTACTACGGCGAGGAGCTCGGCATGAAGGGGTCCGGCAAGGACGAGAACAAGCGGGCTCCGATGTTTTGGACCGCGGATGAGAGCGGGACGGACGCTTCGTTCCTCACAGCCGGGCCGCCCGGGATGGACAAGGTTGCCATGAAGTTTCCGGCGGCCGACGAGCAGGCGGAGGATCCGTCATCGATCCTGAGCTACGTTAAGCAGGCGGTGCGGATCCGGAGCGCCTTCCCGGCGATCAAGAAGGGGAGGACGGTCGTGGACGAGACGCTCACAAGCGGTAGCCTTGCGGTCTTCTCGAGGGAAGCCGAGGGGTGCGATAAGGTGTTCATTTTCATCAATTCCGGTGAGGAGCCGTGCGAGGTGCCCGTCGAAGGTTACGGAGCCCTCGCGGCGGAGCTTGTGACCGGGGATATGCACGCGGCCGTCACGGATAACGTTCTTACGCTTCCGGCATACGGGATTGCGGTTATGAAATAAGCTGTATGAAGAGGTCTTCTCCTGTGCAAATGGGAGGAGACCTCTTGCTTTATGCCGGGAAATTTAGTACACTCTTTTATTATACGTTTAGGAGGTGTGCCATGGCCCAGATTATTGAGGGGATGGAGTCGATCCTTACCTATATCGTGGAGATCGGCATCGTTCTTCTGGAACTGTTCGGCGTCTGCGTGCTGCTCTTTACGGCGGTGAAGAGCTTCCTGCTCTGGCTCAAGAAGGAGGAATCCGTGCGTCTTGACCTCGCTCAGGGCATCGCGCTCGCCCTCGAATTCAAGATGGGCGGCGAGGTCCTCCGAACCGTTCTCGCGCGGGAGCGGTCAGAGCTTGTCATTCTCGGCGCGATCATTCTCCTTCGCGGCGTTCTGACGTTCCTGATTCATTGGGAAATCAAGAACGAGAAGAAGGATATGCTGGCGAAGAACAGCTGAGAGAACATTTCACAGTGACTGATACAAGGAGGCTTACATGGCTTTAATCAGCATCATTGAAGATTTTCATCCGATGAACAACGCAAAGCTCCTGGACATCGCGGAGCAGCTCACGCCGACGCTCCACCACGAGATCCACGAGCCGGTCGGAGGCTTCACGCTCAAGGAGCGCTACAGCTCCGAGGCCGAGGAGATCGTTCTGCACAAGGTTCATCACATCGCGATGGGCAAGGGCGAGAACCTGTGCCTCGATTTCGGCAATCACATGGTCGGGTATCTCACGCTGGATTTCTCCTACACGGGGAGCCATCCGGACGCGCCGGCCTACCTGAAGCTCAAATTTGCGGAGACCTATGAGGAGGTCTGCGAGAACTCCGACGTCTACAACGGCTGGGTCTCGAGGAGCTGGATCCAGGAGGAGTATGTCCATGTGGACGTGCTGCCGGCGAGGATCCGGATCCCGCGCCGCCATGCGTTCAGGTATCTTAAAATAACAACCATGGACACCTCCGTCAAATACAAGCTGGTCGTCCGGCACGCGGAATGCCTGACGGAGACCTCGGCGGACTACAGGCGGCTCGCAGCGGCGGACATCGCGGATCCCTTCCTTAAGAGGATGGACGAGATCTCGATCCGGACGCTGGCAAACTGCATGCAGGAGGTGTTCGAGGACGGCCCGAAGCGGGACCGCAGGCTCTGGATGGGAGACCTTCGGCTCGAGGCGCTCGCGAACTACTGCACGTTCCGAAACTACAACCTGGTCAGGCGCTGCCTCTATCTCTTCGGCGGCACCAGGTTCCCGGACGGGCGCGTCTCCGCAAATGTATTCATCAAGCCCAAAGCGGAGGCGGATGACACCTGGCTCTACGATTATTCGCTGATGTTCGTGGTCGCGCTCGAGGAGTACATGCAGCAGACCGATGATGTCGATACGTTAAACGACCTCTACGATATCGCGATGCAGCAGATCGAGATGAGCCTCCGGCTCATCGACCGGGAAGGCAGGATGTCGGAGGAGGATGCGGCGAACGTCTTCCTTGACTGGAGCGAGGGGATGGACAAGCGCTCGGGCGGCGTTGCGGTTCTCATTTACGCGATGCGCTACGCGCGGCGTCTGGCCCGCCGGAAAAATGACTGGTCCCAGGCCCAGTGGCTCATGGAGAAGCTGGACTGGCTCAAGGCCTGCGCGAGGAAGAACTACTACGACGAGGAGAGGAAGTGCTTCGTCTCGGGCGGCCAGGCTTCCCTCATCACCCAGGTCTGGAACGTGCTCGCGGATGTCCTCTACCCGGAGGAGGCGAAAGACCTCATGGAGCGGTCTGAGGAGTTCATGGACTGCTTCCCGATGAAGACTCCCTACATGCACCACTACTACATCGCGGCTCTGCTTCGCGCGGGTCTCCGCGAGAAGGCGCTTCTCCACATGCGGGACTACTGGGGCAGCATGATGGAGGCCGGCGCGGACACCTTCTGGGAGGCCTGGGATCCCGCGAATCCGAAGGGCTCGCCCTACGGGGAGGGCGGCGTCGTGATCAACAGCTACTGCCATGCGTGGAGCTGCACGCCGACGTATTTTATTCGGAGCTGGTTCATGCGGGAGAAGCATACGGATGATCACCTGTAAAAAGTCAGCACCCCGGAAACATACAGGGTTTTACGGATGAAATGCTTGCATTTCAGACTAAAAGCATGTATGTTTCCAGGGGCGGTCAAGGCGCGAAGCGCCTCGGACCGCCCACATGAGCAAGCCGCGCAGCGGCTGCGAATGCGGGGTGCTGAAAGCTAAAGAGGCTGCAGCCCTGATGAGCAAGCCGCTTAAGCGGCTGCGAATGCGGGGTGCTGCTAAGCTGAAGAGGCGGCAGCCCTGATGAGCAAGCCGCGCAGCGGCTGCGAATGCGGGGTGCTGAAAGCTAAAGAGGCTGCAGCCCTAATGAGCAAGCCGCGTGAGCGGCTGCGAATGCGGGGTGCTGCTAAGCTGAAGAGGCGGCAGCCTCGGAAGGTTTAAGATTCTTATGGGGGCTCGGAAAATCCGAGATTTCCCCGATCAATAAACAGAAAGGACTGCCGGCACCCCCGGCAAATGAAAAAGACATGAAAATCGCAGTAACCTATGACATTGACACCAAAACAGTATTCCAGCACTTCGGCCACACGGAGAACATCAAGATCTATGATGTCGAAGACGGAAAAATCGTAAACAGCGAAGTTGTCAGCACCGGCGGAGCCGGCTGCGGCGCGATTGCGGGCTTCCTCGCCGGCATCGGCGCTGAGCTCCTCCTCTGCGGCGGCATCGGCGGAGGCGCGGTGAACCACGTCCAGGCGGCAGGCATCGAGCTCATTTCCGGTGTCTCCGGCGATGCGGACGCGGCTGTCGAGGCATATCTTAGCGGCGAGCTCGTCTCCGAGGGAGCCAACTGTGACCATCACCACGGTGAGGATCACCACTGCGGCGACCATGACGGCGAGCACCATTGCCACCACGATGAGGAGGGCGGCGAGGAAGAGGGCGAGCACCACTGCTGCCACAGCGAGCCGAAGTTCACGGTCGAGGGCAAAAACACCGGCAAGACCTGCCGTGTCCATTATCGGGGCACGTTCAACGACGGGTCCCAGTTCGACTCCTCCTACGACCGCGGCGAGCCGCTCGAGTTTGTCTGCGGCGCGGGCATGATGATCAGAGGCTTTGATGCCGCTGTCGCGAACATGGAAGTCGGCGAGATCGTCGACGTGCACCTCATGCCGGAGGAGGCCTACGGGCCGAAGAATCCGAATGCGATCCTTCCGGCGGCAATCGCGGACCTTCCCGGTGCGGAGACGCTCTCCGTCGGCGACCGGGTCTATCTGCAGGCCCCGAACGGCCAGCCGCTCCCGGTGACCGTTATCGAGAAGGATGAGGAGACGATCGTCTTCGACGCGAACCATGAGATGGCCGGGAAGGAACTGAATTTCCGGATCGAGCTTGTGGAAATCAAATAAGTATCTTAAAAAGGCGTGTTACCGTGTGTAATGCGCCTTTTTTATATCAACAGAGCGAATGTTGGAGGAAAGAAGCACAGCAGGTATCTGTGCGGAGAGGAGGGCCATGGGACTGGAACTTAATGTCGATGTAATCGGAAGAGTCCTTGAGGAACGGCGGGATGCGGAAGAGAAGGAAAGGCGTCTCAAGGAGGAGCTTGACCGCCTGAAGAAAGAGAGAGAAGAGCTGTCAAAAGGCGGAGATGCAGGGAAAACGGAGCAGATTCGCTCCCTTGATCTTAAAATCGGGAAACTTGAACAGGAGCTCGGGCAGCAGTGTGAGAGAGTGAAAAATGCATGCATGATCGCCAGAACCTTTACGGCCGGAGACTGAGAAGGGCGGGGGGGGTGAAACCGGTAATCGGAAACTGAACCCTGACGGGCTCTTTTGCAAGAATTATGAGCGAATTTGCAATCTTTTTAGGTTGAGAATTTCTTTCAAATTGGTAAAATATACCTATATCATTATAAAAAAGGAGGAAATATCATGCAAAAAGTTCTGAGAACGGCTCTTTCATTTCTTCTGTCAATCGCGCTCGCGGCGCCCCTGTTTTTCACCGGCGCGCTGCCGGTCCGCGCGGACGATGCCTACGAGTTTTCCGTGACCCTCTCCAAGGAAGACTCCTATAAGGTCGGCGACACCGTGACGCTCACTGCCGAGGTGACGAAGAACGGTGAGACAATCACAAACCTTGAGGAAGCCGGCCTCTATGTCTACTTCTGGAAGGATGAGTGGAGCGGCCCCTACCAGACGGAAGGGTATGAGCTCGTAAATGACGGCAACTCCGGCAGGAGCCTCACCGCCAGCGTGACCTTCACGGCTCCGGGCGAGTACTGCGTCGGCTACAATCTGCAGGACAGCGGATGGAGCACCGTAGCGGGCAACTACTATGCACAGTTCTCGGTCGAAGAGGAAACCGTCGAAGGAACTTCCGTGACCGTGACGCCGGACAAAACGGAAGACATTCATGTCGGGGACACGGTGACGCTGACCGCGGACCTCACACTGGACGGCCGGAAAGTCACGGATCTCTCCGCCGAGGAGTGCTATATGTACTTCTGGGGCGATGACTGGTCGGACGGTTACTGCCACAACTTTACGATCGAAAAGGATGACCAGGGCAAGACCCTCGGCGCAAAGATCACGTTCAATGAGGCCGGCACCTACAGAGTCGGCTACGATGTGGAAAACGCCAACTGGGAGAAGATCGTGAACGACACCTACATCGAGTTTGAGGTCACCGAGGCAGCCGGGCCGACCTACCCGACAGACCCGGTCGTCGGCGAGATCGAGGTCGAGCGCGTAGACAGCCTTACCTCTGATTTCGTCATGGGCATGGATATCTCCTATGCTCCGTCGGAATTTGCGGCCGGTGTCATTTACAAGGATTTTGACGGCAACGACATCACGAACATCAACGATTTCGTGGCCTTCCTCGCCGAATGCGGCATCACGGCGGTCCGTGTCCGCATCTGGAACGATCCTCACACGGCGGACGGCCTTTCCTACGGCGGCGGAAATGCAGACCTCGCAAACGCCGTGACGACTGCATCCGCCTGCGCGGCGGCCGGCGTCGACCTGCTTCCGGATTTCCATTACAGCGATTTCTGGGCTGATCCGGGAAGGCAGAACGTGCCGAAGGCATGGGCAGGTCTCTCCAAGGATACGCTTCCGGCGGCACTCCATGATTTTACGCTGGAGAGCCTTAATACGCTTTCCGCAACCGGTGTCAACATCCCCTTCGTCCAGGTCGGAAATGAGACGACGGGCGGTGTCGGCGGCCAGTACGGAGTCGCAAACATGATCCCGCTCTTTAAGGCAGGCGTGGATGCGGTCCATGAATTTTCCGCAGATACGAAGGCGGTCATCCACGTGACTAACCCGGAGAAGGGAAATGTGACAGGCTGGGCCAAAAGCCTTGCTGACAATGATGTGCCCTACGATATTCTCGCAACCTCCTACTATCCTTACTGGCACGGGTCGCTCGACCATTTAAAGAGCGAACTTAAGGCGGTCAGGGATACCTACGGCAAGGACGTGATGGTCACCGAGACCTCCTACACCTACACGCTTGAGGACTCCGACGGATTTGAAAACACGATCAAGAATGAGGGTTCCAAGGGCGCAAACGCCTACTGGACGTCCACGGTGCAGGGCCAGGCGACCGCGGTCCGCGAGGTGATCAACACCGTCGCGGAGGCGGGCGGTCTCGGCGTATTTTACTGGGAGCCCGACCAGATCACGGTCGGCGACACGACAGGCCTCTCGGGTGACGAGCTCGCGGCAAAGAGTGCGGAAAACCGCGAGAAGTGGGAGACCTACGGCTGCGGTTGGGCAACTAAAGCTGCGGCAGCCTACGACGCGAATGTCGGCGAGGGCGGCATCTGGGCCGGCGGCTCCCCGATCGACAACGAAGCGATGTGGGGACCGGACGGCAGCGCGCTTGCCTCCCTCCATGTGTGGGAGTACGTGAAGACCGGTTCCGTGACAAATGAACTTCTCGTCACGAACTATGAGGAGCCGACTCTCAACCTGAACGCGGGCGAGGCGGTCACATGGCCGGAGACGATCCCGGTCACCTACAGCCGTTCGAGCATCGGAACGAAGGATGACCCCGTTGTCTGGTCCGAGGAGGAGAAGGCAGCGGCCGACACATCTAAGCCCGGCACATACAAGGTCAGCGGAACCGTTACGTTAAGCGAGGAGTGCACGGACGGAACGACCGAGCTCGCCGTGACCCTCACGATCATCGTGAAGGAGCCGAACCTGATCACGGATCCGAACGTTGCCGGATTTGAGAACGGCGACGGCTGGACCATCACGGGCAGCGGCGCAAGATGCGGCTCGAACGAGGATGTCCTCGACGGCGCAAAGACGCTGCACTGGTACAACGCGAACGGCGCGACGATCAAAGTGACCGCCAACGAGAGCATCACGCTCGCGCCCGGATTCTACACGCTGGAAGGTGTCGGCATGGGATATGCCGGCGACAAGGTCACGCTGAATCTCCTCGATGCGGAAGGAAATGTCCTTGAGGCCTCCGAGGCCGGAGAGCTTGCCGGCTGGACGACAGACCCGAACCAGTTTGTCCATGTGAAGAAGAGCTTCTTTGTGACGGAGGAGACCGCCGTCAAGCCGGAAGTGGAACTCACCGTGCTGCCGGGCGGCTGGGGCAGCTTTGACGCCCTGTATCTCCACAGGCATGAGAATCCGGTCCCCGAGGAGATCGAGGGAACCGAGGAGCCGCTGCACCGCCTGGTGTGCGGAGACTGCGGCGAGACACTCCTTGAGCGCTGGTTTGCGGATGTCACGGAGATGGATAAATGGTATTTCGGACCGGTCTACAAGGCGGCCGAGGCCGGCATCACGACCGGCAAGGGCGACAGCTTCGATCCGAACGGCAGACTGACTCGCGCTGAGGCGGTGGCATTTTTCTACAAGAAAGCCGGAAGTCCGGATGTGTCGGAACTGCCGGAGGCGGAATTCACGGATGTAACTGCCGATGACTGGTATCATGATGCCGTGCGGTGGGCGAAAGCGAACGGGATCACGTCCGGTTACGGACAGGGGACTTTCCGTCCGGATGCCGTCGTAAATCGCGCGATGGTCGTGACCTTCCTCATGAACTATGCGAAGTTTGCGGGCCGGTATGAGGCGACAGAGGAGTCTGCAGGCTATACGGATGTTCCGGAAGGTATCTGGTACGAGGAGGCAGTCAACTGGGCGGCCCATGAGGGACTCACGGTCGGCTACGGTGAGAACACATTCCAGCCGACGGTACCCTGCACGAGGGCGATGATGGTGACCTTCCTTGTGAGGATGCCGGAATAATGAAATGATAATGATAGGAGAGCCCCGGCGGGAGACTGCCGGGGTTTTCATTTTTGACACAGATCCAGGATGAGAGACGACGAAAGGCTTGCCTTCCTGAAGGACTATCTGTTCGGCAGCAAAGTACGGTGGTGCGTCAGCGATGAGGAGGTCTGCTGGTTTTACGATCCCGCGGATTTTACCGGGGAGGATGACGGGGGCGGCGCGAGGGCCGACGGCGTTCTCATGTCAGAGCTTGGAGAATATTTTTAAACAAACTGCGTAAAACCGGTGCATCGGCACCGGTTTTGTTGTATAATCTTTACAAAGTTTCTTTGTATTGCGATAAGGAGGACACAGGAAATGAAAACAAAGCAGGCCTTCAACACCTACCTTCCCAGCTGGGAGTACGTGCCGGACGCCGAGCCGCACATCGTGGACGGGCGCGTCTACATCTACGGGTCCCACGACCTCTTCAACGGCATCAACTTCTGCCTCGGCGACTACGTCTGCTGGTCCGCGCCGGTCGACGACCTCGGCAACTGGCGGTACGAAGGTGAGATCTTCAAGCGCGAGGAGGACCCTGCAGCCCCGTGGTTCAAGATCACGAACGGCCTCGCAGCCCCGGATATGGTGCAGGGCCCGGACGGAAGGTTCTATCTCTACTATTTCATGGGCGGGACCAAGATGATCTCCATCGCCGTCTCGGACACGCCCGGCGGAAAATACGAATTCTACGGCTACGTCTCCTACGACGACGGAACGCCGATCGGCAAGAGGGGTGAGCCCTTCCAGTTCGACCCGGCGATCTTCATGGATGACGACGGAAAGCTGTACCTCTACACCGGCTTTGCCTTCGGCGGCAACCCGATCCTGCTGGACGGCTCCAAGCCGACCGAGCACGGCCCGATGGTCTTTGAGATCGACACAGCTGACATGAAGACGGTCCTCAAAGGCCCGGATTACATGGGCGTCCTAACCCACGAGGAGGCCAAGGGCACGCCCTACGAGCCCCAGCCGTTCGGCGAGGCGAGCTCGATGAGGAAGTTTGGGGATAAGTATTATTTTATTTACAGCTCCTTAAACAGCCATAACCTGTGCTACGCGGTGAGCGACAAGCCGAATGCGGGCTTTGAGTTCGGCGGGGTTCTCATTTCCTGCGGCGATATCGGTCTTCCGGGCGTCCCGGACACGGATCACGCGAAGAACTACACCGGCAACACCCACGGCTCCCTCATCGAGATCGAAGGGAAGTACTACGTGTTCTACCACCGCCACACGAACCGCAAGCAGTCCTCGCGACAGGCCTGCGCGGAGGAGATCCGGTTCGAGGACGGGAAGTTCTACCAGGCGGAGATGACCTCCTGCGGCCTGAACGGCGGCCCGCTGCACGGCAAGGGACGCTATCCGACCTACATCGCCTGCAACCTCTACGGCAAGAGCGGGACAAAGTTCCTCTCGATGATCAAGATCCCGAAGAAGGATAACCCGTATCTTACCCAGGACGGCGGCGACCGGAACGGCGGTCCGGACCAGTACGTGGCCAACGTCTGCGACGGCGCGGTGGTCGGGTTCAAGTATTTCGATCTCTCAAAGACCAGGAAGCTCCGCATGATCGTGAAGGGCAATGCGGAGGGCACGGTCGAGATCCGCACGAAGGAGGACGGCGAGCCGATCGCGACGATCCCGGTGACTCCGACGAGGGAGAAGAAGGGGTTCGTGACCCAGCTTCCCGCGGGGCTTTCGGAGAAGGAGGCGCTGTTCTTCAGGTTTAACGGAAAGGGTGCCTTTAATTTCTATCTGCTTGATCTGGCGTAAGTATTTGAAGACGGTTCTTATGAACCGTCTTTTTAAATTTGACTTTAACGCGGAAAACTGCTAATATGTATGAACTACGATAGAAAAGGTGGATTACCATGGACAAAAGACACAGCTTTTCGGGCAAAATCGGTTTCGTTCTCTCAACCGCAGGCGCCTCGGTCGGTCTCGGCAACATCTGGCGCTTCCCCTACCTCGCCGCGAAGTACGGCGGCGGCATCTTCCTGCTGGTATACATCATCCTGGCGGCGACGTTCGGCTACACGATGATCATCTCGGAGACCGCTCTCGGCCGCATGACCTTCAAGAGCCCGGTCGGCGCGTTCCGCCGCTTCGGAAAAGGCCGCTTCTTCAAATTCGGCGGCTGGATCAACGCGATCATTCCGATGCTGATCGTCCCCTACTACTCGACGATCGGCGGCTGGGTGCTCAAGTACCTGGTCGAGTACATCAAGGGAAATGCAGCCCTGCTTGCGGAGGATGACTATTTCGGGAATTTCATTTCCAACGGATGGGATGTCGAGCTCTGGTTCATCGTCTTCGCGGCGGTGACGCTGTTCGTCATCTACGCGGGCGTCCGCAACGGAATCGAGCGCGTCTCCCGATTCATGATGCCGCTCCTCGTCCTGCTGGCGATCATCATCGCGGGCTACTCCATGACGAGACCGGGAGCGATGGCGGGCGTCAAGTATTTCCTGATACCGAACATCAAAAACTTCTCCTGGATGACGGTGGTCTCCGCGATGGGGCAGATGTTCTACTCGCTCTCCATCGCGATGGGAATCCTTGTCACCTTCGGTTCCTACATGAAGGAGGACGTCGAGATCGAGTCCGCGACGATCCAGGTCGAGGTTTTCGACACGGCGATCGCGATCATGGGCGGCCTCATGATCATTCCGGCCGTTTTTGCCTTCTCGGGCGGGGATGCGAGCGTCCTCAAGGCCGGTCCGTCTCTCATGTTCATCACGATCCCGAAGGTCCTTCTCAACATGGGCTTCACGACGTCGGCGGGCATCCTGTTCTTCCTGCTGGTCTTCTTTGCGGCGCTCACGAGCTCGATTGCGCTCACGGAGTGCGCGGTCTCGACCTTTGAGGACGAGCTGCACTTAAGCCGCACAAAGAGCACCCTGCTTATCGGGGTTATCATGATTGCGATCGGGACCCTGTCCTGCCTGGGCTACGGACCGCTCGCCTTCATCACGCTGATCGGGATGCCGTTCCTGGATTTCTTCGATTTCCTGACCAACTCCCTTATGATGCCGATCTCCGCGATCACGATCTGCATCCTGATCGCAAGGTTTGTCACCCTCGGCCGCGTCGAGGAGGAGGTCACAAAATGCGGGGCACCGTTCAAGCGGAAGGGCGTGTACAACTTCATGATCCGCTACCTCTGCATCGCGTTCCTTCTGGTGATCCTCTTAAGTTCACTCGCGAGTGCGTTCGGGCTCATCTCTATGTAATGAAAAAAATCCCCCTTTTACAGGGGGATTTGGAGTTTTTATGGGAAGATTTGATTTTTTAACATGCACGGACACCGAAAAAGAGCAGGCAGAGAACACGCTTTTCCGCTGCGAAAAGGACCACGGGGTCACCTTCACGACTCTCACGGAGGACCTCGCGGAGGCAGAGCTTATCGTCGAGGAGAAGCACTTAAACGTCTACAACATGGTCTGGGGCGGCTTTCTCTTCAACCTCATGGACATCACGGCCGGGATCGCCAACATCTGCGGCGGCGGCTTCGGCCCGACGGTCTCGGGCAATATCGACTACATAAGCTCGACAAAGGGAGCAAAAAGGCTCCTCTGCCGGGGAAAGGTGCGCAAGCACGGCTGGACCTTCTCGTACGTCGATACGGAGGTTTTCGGAGAAAATGAAAAGCTGCTCGCGAAGGGCTCTTTCATTTACTATAATCTTAAGGCAGGGCAGGAAGCCCACCCTTAAGACCGAAGGATCGGGAGGATCCGGTCGGCCTCGACGCGGAAGGCGGCGTAGTCTTCGGCAAGTGTTTCGGTCGGTCCGTGGCGGAGGTCCTCGACGACCCGGGAAATCGTGTCGGCAAGGGGCGAGGCGCCAAGCGTTAAGGTGACGCCCTTTAAGTTGTGGGCGGAGAGGAATGCGTCGCCGTAGCGGCCTTCCTTCAGGGCGAGGTCCAGGGCGGCAAACTCGGGGTCCACGGCGAGAGCGCGGTAGCTCTCCGAGAGGAACACATCATCATCGAGGAAGCGGTGGCGGGCATTTTCGATATCGCATCCGGCGGCGGCCAGTTTGTTCAGCATGAGCGGCTCCTTTCTGGAAAAACAATCTATTATGTACATTGTACAATATTAATGGGGCAGATTACAACTATTTTGGTTGAAACTGCCCCGCTTTATGGTTATAATGAAAATTGTCTATAATGCTGCGTTTATGGGAGAGGAGCGTTAAGCGGATGAAAATGGAAGACAGTATGTTCCGTGAACTGATGGAAGGTACAGGACTCCTGTATCTCCTCTGCAAGGCCGGTAGTTATGAGCTCGTGGCGGTGAACCGCGAGTTTAGAGAGGCCTTTCCGGAGCTGAACGGCAGGCTTGAGGTGGGAGCCTCGGCCAAGTATGCACTTGATTTCATCGAGTCCCATACCGACAAGGAGATGCTGGAGGAGCAGACCCTCCTGCATCTTACGAATCCTGAGCGTTTTTACGGCACCAGCCGCAAATATATCACGGTCGGCGGTGTCCCGATGATCGCCCTCTATGCCCTCAATATGGCACGGGAGATCCGCCGCGAGCGGGCCAAGAAGGAAGAGCTTTCCCGCACGATCGCAGAGGTGAAGAAAATTTCGGATGCAAAGACCCTGCTCATCACGAGGATCAGCCGGGACATCCGCACGCCGCTCGCGACGATCACGGGTTTTGCGGATCTCATGCGGGAGGAAATGAACCCACAGGGAGCTGCGGATGAGTATCTGCGCTCAATCACGGCATCCGGCGAGCGGGCGAAGCGGGTCATCGATGAGATGCTGGATGTCCAGCTGCTCGAGGGCAAGAAGGTGAACCTGAAGACGGAGCCGATGGAGGTCCGCGCATTTGTCCACCGCCTGGGGACCGTGCTGCGGCCGGTCGTGCAGGAGAGAGGGCTTCATTTTTCATGCGGCGTGCCGAACCTGATCACCCAGTCGGTCTGGGCGGACCGGGCGGCGCTCGAGCTCATCATCACAAAGCTGGTCCGCAACGCCCTGACCTGCACGCCCAAGGGCGGCGCGATCGAGGTCGCGGTGACCGAAAATGTCCGGCGCGGCGAGATGGCGACGCTGACATTTACGATCTCCGACAACGGAATCGGCATGGAGCAGGCAAAGGTGGACGAGCTCTTCGGCAAGGGACCGATCGTGCAGCCGGAGGCGTCCTATGCGGCGGCGATCCGTCTGGACACGAGTGTCGCGATGAGCTACATAAAAGCCATGGGCGGGACAATCAATTTTGAGAGCGCGGTCGGAAGAGGGACAAGGGTCTCGGTCACATTTGCATTCCCGATCGCCTACAGCCGGAAAAATGAAGACCCGGCCGAAACGGTGGACAACGCACGGATCCTGGTCGCGGACGACCACGCGCTGAGCCGCTCCATCGCGGAGAAGATGCTGACGCGCGCGGGCTATACGGTCGTGTGCGCGGAGGACGGGAAGGATGCGGTGGAGAAGTTTATCGCCGCGGACGGCGGTTTTTCCCTGATCCTCATGGATATCAGGATGCCGGTGCTGGACGGGCTCTCCGCGGCGCGGACGATCCGGGAGCTGGCGCTTCCGAACGCGAAGACGGTGCCGATCCTGGCGATGACCGCGAGCACGTTCGAGGAGGATATCCGAAACAGCCTCGAGGCGGGGATGAACGAACATCTCTCGAAGCCGATCAATCCGAGGAATCTGTACGAGATCGTGGAGAAGTATATACATCCGAAGAGGTGACGGAAGGGCTGCCGGAAGGCGGCCCTTATTTTTGGCTTGTAATCGCAGGGGGGACGGTTCTCCTCTGCGGAGAACCGTCCCCCTCTGCGGAGAACCGTCCCATAAAAAAGCTTGCAATATACCCCGAGGGGGTATATAATAACCCCGGAGGTGAGACAATGGAAGACGAAAAACTCTGTCCCTGCCGCAAAAAGATGCGGAGCGACGAAGAAATGAAGGACCTCATGAACCGGCTCAGCCGCATCGAGGGCCAGATCCGGGGGATCCGCCGGATGCTCGAGGAGGACGCCTACTGCATCGATGTCCTGAACCAGGTGAGCGCAGCTTCGAGTGCCCTCGGGAGCTTCTCCAAGGTCCTGCTCACCAACCACATCCGCACCTGCGTCGTGAACGACGTGAAGGACGGAAACGAAGAAAAGCTCGAAGAGCTGGTCAAAACGCTCGGAAAGCTCATGAAATGAGAAAAGAGGCGAGACTATGGAACAATATCAGGTGACCGGCATGAGCTGCGCGGCCTGCCAGGCCCGCGTGGAGAAAGCGGTCTCGAAGGTGGAGGGGGTCACCTCCTGCAGCGTGAGCCTTCTCACCAACTCGATGGGGGTCGAGGGGACAGCCTCCCCGGCGGCGATCATCGCGGCGGTGGAGAACGCCGGCTACGGCGCTTCCGTAAAGGGTGAGGAGAAGGCTTCCGGCGGCATGACGGCGAAGATCGCCGCCGAGGAGGAAGCGCTGAAGGATAAGACGACCCCGGTCCTTAGGAAACGGCTGTTCACATCCCTCGGGTTTCTTCTGGTCCTCATGTATTTTTCGATGGGGCACATGATGTGGGGGTGGCCGCTTCCTTCATTTTTTGAAAATAATCACGTCGCCATGGGCCTCATCCAGCTGCTTCTGGCCGGGATCGTCATGGTGATCAACCAGAAATTCTTCATCAGCGGTTTCAAGAGCCTCTTCCACGGGGCGCCGAATATGGACACGCTGATCGCGCTGGGGTCGGGCGCGGCCTTTGTCTACTCGACCGCGATGCTCTTTGCGATGACGCGGGCCCAGGCTGACGGAAACTTGGATGCGGTCATGTCCTACATGATGGAGTTCTATTTCGAGTCGGCCGCCATGATCCTGACGCTGATCACCGTCGGAAAAATGCTCGAATCCTACTCGAAGGGCAAGACGACCAACGCGTTAAAGAGCCTCATGAAGCTGGCTCCGAAGACCGCCAACGTGATCCGGAACGGGCAGGAGATGACCGTACCGGTCGACAGCGTAAAGCGCGGCGAGACCTATGTCGTCCGCCCCGGCGAGAATATCCCGGTCGACGGCGTCGTCATCTCCGGGACGTCCGCGGTCAACGAGTCCGCCCTGACCGGCGAGAGCCTGCCGGTGGACAAGGCGCCCGGCGACACGGTCTCATCGGCGACCCTGAACCAGTCCGGGTTCCTGACATGCGAGGCGACCCGCGTCGGCGAGGACACGACGCTCGCCCAGATCATCAGGATGGTCTCGGACGCGGCGGCGACCAAGGCGCCCGTCGCGAAGCTCGCGGACACGATCTCGGGCGTGTTTGTCCCGGCAGTCATCGGGATCGCGCTCGTCACGATCGCGATCTGGCTCCTCGTCGGCAGATCCTTTGGGTTTGCGCTGGCCAGGGGAATCTCGGTCCTGGTCGTCTCCTGTCCCTGCGCGCTCGGCCTTGCGACCCCGGTCGCGATCATGGTCGGCAACGGCATGGGCGCGAAGAACGGCATCCTCTTTAAGAACGCCGAGGCCCTGCAGGAGGCCGGCAACGTCGAGATCGTCGCGCTGGACAAGACCGGCACGATCACCGAGGGGGCTCCCAGGGTGACGGATATCATTCCGGCGGAGGGCATTTCGGAAAATGAACTGCTCCTGAAAGCTGCCTCCCTGGAAATGAAGAGCGAGCACCCGCTTGCGAAGGCGGTCATCGCCGGGGCGGAAGAACGGAGGATAGAGGCGGAGGAGGTGTCTTCATTTTCCGCACTGCCGGGAAACGGCCTCACGGCTGTCCTCGGCGGGAAGACGCTCATCGGCGGAAGCCTCTCCTTCGTGGGCAGGAAGACGCGGATCCCTGCGGAGCTTAAGGCGAGGGCGGAGGCGCTGGCCGAAGAGGGCAGGACGCCGCTCCTCTTCACGGAGGACGGAAAGCTCCTCGGCATCATCGCCGTGGCGGACACGATCAAGGCGGACAGCGCGAAGGCGATCGCGGAGCTCAAAAACATGGGCATCCACGTCGTCATGCTGACCGGCGACAACGCAAGGACCGCGGAGGCGATCGGACGCGCAGCGGGCGTCTCGGAGGTCATCGCGGGCGTCCTGCCGGACGGCAAGGAGGCGGTGATCAGAGCTCTCCGCGAGAAGGGGAACGGAAAGATCCCGAAAACGCTCATACAAAGGCTCACCGGAAAGCCGGCGCGGGACCACTACAAGGTCGCGATGGTCGGGGACGGCATCAACGATGCCCCGGCTTTAACCCGGGCGGACATCGGCATCGCGATCGGTGCCGGTGCGGACGTCGCGATCGACGCGGCGGACGTGGTGCTCATGAAGAGCACGCTCTCGGATGTCGCCGCGGCGGTGAGACTGTCGAGAAGGACCTATGTCAACATCGTCGAGAACCTTTTCTGGGCTCTCATCTACAATACACTGCTCATCCCGCTTGCGGCAGGCGCCTACGTGCACGCGTTCGGCCTTGCCATGGACCCGATGTTCGGGGCGGCGGCCATGAGCCTGTCGAGTTTCTGCGTTGTATCGAACGCGCTGCGCTTAAGCCTCATGAAGGTGCACGACGCGTCGAAAGATAAACCTATGCGCCATCCGGTGACACTGAATGAAGACGGACGGCTGCTGGAAATCAAAAACGCCGATGAAGGCGGGAAAGGAAATGAAATGACAAAGACGATCAAAATCGAAGGCATGATGTGCCCGCACTGCGAGGCATCCGTGAAGAAGGCTCTGGAGGCGCTCCCGTTCGTCGCTGAGGCGACGGCCAGCCACGAGGCCGGAACGGCGGTTGTCGTTCTGTCCGGCGAGGCGGACGAGGCGGCCATGAAGAAGGCGGTCGAGGACAAGGACTACAAGGTTCTCGGCTTCGAATAAGAGGTTCTTTAACGAGCAGATGGAGCGCTGCGGGGTCGACTATTTCGACGTGTATCTCCTTCACAACCTGGGGCGTGACCGCTACGTGAACACGGAGCGGTTCGGCGGGTTTGCATTTTTAAGGAACCTTAAGGAGCAGGGGCTGGTCAGGAATATATGAAGTGTGACCTTATGAGGGGTGTCTGACCCCTCTTTTTTTGTGCGAAAACGAAAGCGCTTGCAAAATGTCCGGGATTCTTATATAGTGGATGTGTAACAAAAACACCAGAGGAAACGGGATTTTTTATGGAAAATCCCAAGGAGGTATGTATGATCGACAAGAACTGGGAGCCTGAGTTTACCAAACGACTTGAGGCTGCCTACGACGAGATGAAATGGCTTTACGCAGAGCTTTACCACAATGATATGAAGGCATTTGACTATTTCTGCGAGATGCTCCACGAGTACTACGCGGCGCGCTCGGCGACTCTCAAGAAGTGGGATGCAAAGCGCTCCAAGGATCCCGACTGGTACAAGGCCAATGACATGCTCGGCATGCAGATGTACGTCAACTGCTTCGCGGGGAACCTCAAGGGCGTTGAAAAGCAGCTCGATTACATCAAGGAGTGCGGCGTCAACTACCTGCACATGATGCCGCTCATGGAGGTCACCGAGGGGAAGAGCGACGGCGGCTACGCGGTCGCCGATTTCCGCAAGGTGGATCCCTCCCTCGGAACCATCAAGGACCTTTCCCGACTTGCCGGAAAGTGCCATAAGAAGGGCATCAGCGTCTGCCTCGACTTCGTCATGAACCACACGAGTGAGGATCACGAATGGGCAAAGCGGGCGAGAGCGGGAGAGAAGGAGTACCAGGACCGGTATTTCTTCTTTGACGACTGGACCATCCCGGACGAGTACGAGAAGACGGTGCCGCAGGTGTTCCCGACGACGGCTCCGGGCAACTTCACCTGGTGCGAGGAGGCCGGCAAGGTCGTCATGACCCAGTTCTACCCGTACCAGTGGGATCTTAACTTCAAGAACCCGGTGGTCTTCAACGACATGACCGCCAACATGCTCTTCATGTGCAACTGCGGCGTCGACATCATCCGCCTCGACGCGGTCCCCTACATCTGGAAGGAGCTCGGCACCAACTGCCGGAACCTCCCGCAGGTCCACACGCTGGTCCGCATCATGCACATGGCGGCCGACATTGTCTGCCCGGGCACGCTGCTCTTAGGCGAAGTCGTCATGGAGCCGTCCAAGCTCGCTCCCTATTTCGGCACGGTCGAGAAGCCGGAATGTCAGATGCTCTACAACGCGACGACCATGTGCACAATGTGGAGCACGGTCGCGACCAGGGATGTCCGGCTCCTTAAACACCAGATGGACACGGTGTTCAATCTGCCGAAGGAGTTCATTTTCCTCAATTACATCCGCTGCCACGACGATATCGGCTGGGGCCTTGACTTTGATTTCCTGGCGAAGTTCGGCATTGAGCAGGTTGCCCACAAGAAGTACATCAACGACTACTTAAAGGGCGCTTACTGGGGCAGCAACTCCCGCGGCGAGCTCTACAACGACGATCCGCGGCTCGGTGATGCCCGTCTTTGCGGCACGACGGCTTCTCTCTGCGGCATCGAGGCGGCCGAGTACGAGAAGTCCGAGTGGAAGGAGGAGCAGGCAATAAGGCTCGACCTTATGCTGCACGCGTTCCTCTTCACGCAGACCGGCCTGCCGATCCTCTACAGCGGCGACGAGATCGGCCAGCTGAACGACTACACCTATCACGACGATCCGCTGAAAGCGGACGACTCCCGCTACATCCACCGCGGGAACCTGAACTGGGAGGATGTCGCAAAGCGCCACGATACGACCACCCGTCAGGGGAAGATCTTCGAGGGGATCCAGAAGCTGCTGGCCATCCACCGCAAATACCACCTCTTTGACTGCAGCGCGGACGCCTGGACGATCGAGACCTGGAATGACCACATCTTAGGCATCGGCCGCTACAAGGACGGGGAGAAGCTGATCGCGCTCTTCAACTTCTCCGAGCATGACCAGACGGCCTGGATCAACGAGGAGGAGGATTACATCGACCTCATGACCGGTGAGAAGAGGGCCGCGAAGGCGGTCGGCGTGCCGGCCTACGATTTCGCATGGCTCTATTACAATTACAGCGGACAGGTATGACGTCTCTTTATAAACCGTAACGGTTGTGAAAAGTGACGGAAATACAGAAAATATATATAAATATTAAGTCAAACTGTTGAAAAAGCGCTTGTGAAAACATCATGAGTACAGTATAATCAATAAGGTAATACAGTCCGGCCGGGAAGCTGTCCGGGCTGAAAATAATGAAACCATTGAAGGAGGGATTTTATTATGGCACTTGACTACAGAAAGTGCGCGCAGGAGATCGCCGACAATATCGGCGGCGGCTCAAATGTTGCGTCCGCAGCGCACTGCGCAACCAGACTTCGCCTTGTTATCTCCGACAACAGCAAAGTCAACAAAGAAGCTCTTGAGAACGTCGACGGCGTAAAGGGCATGTTCGAGTCCAACGGACAGCTCCAGCTCATCATCGGCACGGGCACGGTCAACAAAGTTTACGACGAGTTCCTTGACATCACGGGCGTGGCAGCAGCTTCCAAGGAAGAGGCAAAGGCAGCGGCAGCCGCAAAGCAGCCCTGGTACATCCGCCTCTTAAAGCCCATCGGCGACGTCTTCGTCCCGATCCTCCCGGCTATCGTTGCGTCCGGTCTTATGATGGGTCTCGTTGAGGCTCTCGCTAAGATTCCGGGTCTCGGCTTCGGTGATTCCGACTGGTTCGCATTCCTCGACATGGTTGCCAACACCGCGTTCGCTTACCTGCCGGTTATCGTCGCGATCTCCGCAGCACGCGTCTTCGGCGGCAACATTTTCCTCGGCGCCGTTATCGGTCTTCTCATGATCCACTCGGCACTGACCAACGGCTGGAACGCAGCCAACGGCTATGATGTATGGTATCTGTTCGGCCACATTAAGATCACCGACAGCTACACGCTCGGCCAGATCAACCAGCTGGGTTATCAGGGCCACGTCATCCCGGTCATGCTCGCGGTACTCTTTATGAGTAAGATCGAGGGCTGGCTGCACAAGCACGTTCCGGAGATGCTGGACCTCTTCATCACCCCGCTGACCACGGTTCTCGTGACAGGTCTTGTCACCTTCACGATCATCGGCCCGATCTTCTCCACGCTTGAGACCATGGTTCTCGCCGGCGCAGAGAAGCTGGTTGCAAACCCGATCGGTTCCTGCATCATGGGTGCGCTCTATCCGGCAACTGTCGTCATGGGCCTCCATCACATGTACAACGTCATCGAAGCCGGCATGCTGGCTTCCAAGGGCCTCAACACCTGGATGCCGATCGCATCCGCCGCGAACTTCGCACAGTTCGGCGCCTGCCTTGCTGTCGGCCTTCGCTCCAAGAATAACAAGACCAAGGCCGTTGCGATCCCGTCCTCCATGTCCGCAGCGCTCGGTATCACTGAGCCGGCCATCTTCGGTGTCAACATGCGCTTCATGAAGCCGTTCGTCGCAGGTATGATCGGCGGCGCTGCCGGCGCTCTGGTTGCCGCATTCATGGGCATCGGTGCTTCCGCTTACGGCGTCACCGGTATCCCGGGCTACCTCACCATCAACAACGCTCTGCTTTACACGATCGTTCTCGCGATCTCCGGCGGCCTTGCATTCTTCATTACGACTGTCATCTTCAAGGAGGACGAGCCGAAGAAGGCAGCTGCCGCTCCGGCGAAGCCGGCCATCGATGTGAACGCACAGCCGGTCGTCATCGAAGTCGGCAATGACAAGATCGTCGCTCCGTCCAAGGGCGCCCTTGTCAAGCAGGAAGACATCCCGGATGAAACCTTCGCTTCTGGCGTCCTCGGCGCTGGCCTCGGAATCACCCCGGAAATCGGCGTTGTTGTCGCTCCGTGCGACGGCACGATCTCCACGGTTGCGGAGTCCAAGCACGCGATCGGTATCTCCACCGAGTCCGGCCTTGAGCTTCTCATCCATGTCGGCGTCGACACCGTCAAGATGAACGGCGACGGCTTCAAGCCGGCAGTCGCTGAAGGCGACACCGTCAAGAAGGGCGATCTGCTCCTGAACTTCGACATCGACAAGATCAAGAAGGCGGGGTATGCGGATACGGTCGTATTCCTTCTCACGAACTCCGATGACTTCAACGATGTGAAGGTCAACGCATAAGTTCTGACTCTTTGAGACGGCTCTCCGGTTCCGGATTTCCATAAGGAGATCCCGGACGGGAGCCGTCTCTTTTTCCCGCATATTGCATGTGTGAACATGATTGTATGCAAAAAACGCGACTTGAGAGGTAAAACATGAAAAACGAACTGACAAAGAAACGCTTTTTTACGGGGCTGATCGCCGGCATTGTAATGATCGCCCTGCTCGCCGGCCTTGAGATCGCCGAGCCGAAGAAGGCGACCGGACAGGCAGCCGGAACCGCCGCGGAAACGACGGTCAGCGAAGGTGCGCCCACCGCGGAAGCCGCCGCTACGGCGGCCCCGGCGGAACCGACCAACGCGAGCGTGAGCGCTGACACGGAAGGCACGTTTACGGCCGGCACCTACACGGGCTCGGCCAACGGCTTCGGCGGCCCGGTGGAGGTTACCCTGACCGTGGGAGATGCCGGCGGCATCACGAACGCCGAGATCACCGGCAGCTCCGAGACTCCGGATATCGGCGGAAAGGCCATCCCGACACTGGCGCAGCAGCTTCTGGATGCCCAGAGCGCCGAAATCGACGGCGTATCCGGCGCAACCTTCACCTCCCAGGCAGTCAGGGATGCGGCGACGCAGGCTCTCGGAAAGGCTTCCGGCATGGAGACCATGGAGGCTCCGAAGGCGGAGGGCGACAACCTCTTTATCCCGGGCACTTACACCGGCAGCTCCACCGGCTTCGGCGGTGAGGTGGACGTGACGGTCACGGTTTCCGAGAAGTCCATCGACGACGTGCAGATCGAAGGCAGCCACGAGACGGAGAATATCGGTACCTTCGCCGTGGAAATGCTTGACGACAGGATCCTGGAAGCCCAGAGCCCCAATGTGGACGCTCTTACGGGCGCTACGGTGACGAGCAATGCCATTTTCCGCGCCTTAAACGACGCGCTTGTGGCGGCGGGGGCCGATCTTACCAAATTCCCGGCAGCGGGTGAGGAGGAAGAGGGCCTTAAGTCCTATGAGGAGCTCTCCACCGATATCGTCATCGTCGGCGCGGGCGGTGCCGGCATGACAGCCGCCATCAAGGCGACTCAGGCGGGCAAGGATGTCATCATCGTGGAGAAGATGCCCTATGTCGGCGGCAACACAACCAAGGCGACCGGCGGCATGAACGCGGCCGAGACCCATTATCAGGCGGAGCAGGGTATTGAGGACACCGTGGAGCAGTTCGTGGAGGATACCATGAAGGGCGGCCACGACATCAACGACAGAAGCCTGGTTACCGTCATGGCGGAGTACTCCGCAAAGGCTATTGACTGGCTCGATTCCATCGGAGCACCGCTTCCCAAGGTCTCCTTCTCCGGCGGTGCGACCAACAGGCGTATCCACGCTCCGGAGGACGGCTCCGGCGTCGGCGCTTACCTTGTCACCGCGTTCAGAAAGAACATTGACGAGCTGGGCATCAAGGTGATGTACGAGACGAAGGCGACCGATATCATGACGCTGGACGGCGCCGCGGTCGGCATCATGGCCGAGAGCAAGGACACATATTACACGATCCACGCCAAGGCGGTCATCCTGGCCACCGGCGGCTTCGGCAACAACGAAGGCATGATCGTGCACTACAAGCCGGACCTCAAGGGGACGGTCACGACCAGCGCACCCGGCATCACCGGCGACGGCATCCTGATGGCGGAGGCGGTCGGAGCGGATCTCGTCGACATCGACCAGATCCAGCTGCATCCGACGGTTGAGCAGGGCACCAGCATGCTGATCACCGAGAGCGTCCGCGGCGACGGCGCGATCCTGGTCAACCAGGAGGGCAAGCGCTTCACCAACGAGCTGCTGACCCGCGACGCGGTCTCCGCGGCCGAGCTGGCGCAGCCGGGCAGCTATGCGTATATCATTTTCGACCAGAAGCTGCGCGACGGCCTGAAAGCCATCGAGAAGTATGTCTCCACCGGCATCACGGTTCAGGGCGATACGATCGAGGATCTGGCGAAGCAGATCGATGTCGATCCGGCGACCCTTGCGGACACCCTCACGAAGTGGAATCAGTATGTGGCTGATCAGAAGGATCCGGATTTCGACCGCACGACCGGTATGGAAAATGACCTCAGCACCGCGCCTTACTACGCAATCAAGATTGCGCCGGGCATCCACCACACGATGGGCGGTGTCAAGATCAACACCTCCGCGGAAGTGATCGACATCAACGGAAATGCAATTCCGGGCCTCTTCGCGGCAGGCGAAGTCACGGGCGGCGTCCACGGCGGCAACCGCATCGGCGGCAACGCGGTGGCGGACATCGTCGTCTTCGGCAGCATCGCGAGCGAGAGCGCGGTGGCCTACTGCGACAAATAATAAGAAATAATAAAGGAATCCCCGGCCGGAAGCTTCTTGCTTCCTGCCGGGGATTTTTTGAAGGGAATGGTTTTCCTATTTATGCTTTCCACCCGGTCTGCTCCGCGGAGCTTGCCGCGAGCGTCGCGGTGGTCGTGCCGGACCTGTAGCCGGTCTCGAACTCGCGGGAGAGGGTGACCTTGATCGTATCGCCGGGCTTGTACTTCGCGAGGAGAGAGACGAGCTCATCCACGGATGAAACCTTTACGTCGTCGATCGCGGTGATGATGTCGCCGGCTTCGATTCCTGCATTTTCCGCAGCGGAACCGGCCGTGACTTCCTTCACGTAGACACCGGTCGGGATATCATAGTAATTGGAATAGTCCGGAGATACGGATGCGGCCGTGATGCCGAGGACGGCGCTGTTGCCGGCGGAAGGAACCTCTGCTTCAGCCGCTGCCGGGACAGGCTCGCCGTCGATCAGAGCCGTGAGGATCGGCAGAGCCTCGTCGATCGGGATCGCGTAGCCCATACCCTCAACCTCGGTGTCCGCGTACTTGGCGGAATTGATGCCGATGAGCTCGCCCCGCATGTTGAGGAGGGCGCCGCCGGAGTTGCCCGGGTTGATCGCTGCATCTGTCTGAATGAGACCGTTCGCGGTCCCTTCCGTGCTGCCGTCGTAGGACGTGAGGACACGGTTCTTGGCGCTCACGATGCCGGTGGAGACGGACTGGCCGTAGCCCAGGGCATTGCCGATCGCGACGACCTGCTCGCCGATCTTAAGCGCATCGGAGCTGCCGATCGAGACGACGCGGATCGCGTTCAGGGTATCCTCACTGAGGCTGTCCTTGCTGACCGAGATCACGGCGAGGTCCGTGTCGGCGCTCTCGCCGAGAACAACCGCGTCGGCCGCCGTCTCGTCGACGAAAGCGACGGAGAGGGTATTTGCGTCCGCGATCACGTGCTGGTTTGTGGCGATCAGGATCGCATCATCGGTCTCGCCGATGATGACGCCGGTGCCCTTGCTGACCGATTCGTAGCTCTGCCCCTGTCCGTTCCCCATGCCGCCCATGAAGAAACCGAATGTGCCGTAATAATCCTGAAGCTCCGTCACGCTCGTGTTGGTGATGGCGACGAGGGAGGGCATGTCGAGTTCGGCGATCTCCTCGACGGAGAGGTCTTTATCTGTATCCTCATCGACCGCCGTCTTTACCTCGGGATCGTCCGTCTCGGAGAGTGTCGTGCCGGTGAGGGTGATCCCCTGATCGGCGGCCTCCGCGGTGACGGCGGCCGGAGAGGAAACGCTCGTTTTCTGCAGCGTGTCGACCGAGATGGCGGTGCCTGCCGCAACGAGACCGAATGCTGCGCCGAGAGATACCGTTACGCCTAACTTTTTGAGAAAACTTCTATTTGCCATAGCTTAAAGCCTCCTTACTGCTTTTTTGTATGGCTCTATTCTCTGCAAAAAGTATGTCGGAATTGTGTTTTAATTTTGCGTCTTTTGTGAAGAAATGTCAGATCCAGCCGCCGTCGAAGGTGATCACCTGGCCGGTCAGGTAGGGGTGATTCACCGCAAGGTCGAAAATGAACTCCCCGGCCTCCTCCGGCGTTCCCATCCTTCCGAGAGCGATCTCCTCATATAATAAGGAGCGGTCCTCGTCCGAGAGGTGGGCGTTCATCTTCGTGTCGATCGCCCCGAACGCGGCGGCGTTCACGCGGATCCCGGAGGGACCGAGCTCGCGGGCGGCAGCCTTCGTGAAGGCGTTGATTGCTCCCTTAGAGGCGGAGTAGAGCACTTCCGTGGACCCTCCGGCGATGCCCCAGACCGAGGAGACATTGACGATGGACCCACTCTGCTTTTTCAGAAAATGCGGGATCACCGAGCGCGTCGCAAGAAAGACGCTCTTCACGTTGACCGCCATGATACGGTCGAAATCCTCCGGCGTCATGTCCTGAATGAGGCCGTAGCGGGCGATGCCGGCATTGTTCACGAGGACATCGATGCCGCCGAAGGCGGAGACGGTTTCTTCGGTGAGTTTTTCGATGAAAGCGGGGTCCGAGACGTCCCCGGTCATGGTCAGAATGCCGCATCCCACGGCGCGGATTTCATGTTCAAGGGAGGAGAGCGCATCGGCCGAAGTGAAGCCGGCGGCGGTGATATCGAAGCCGCGGGCGGCAAATGCGAGGGCGGCGGAGCGCCCGATTCCCCCCGAGGCGCCGGTTATGATGACAGAAGACATGGTTTTATCCTTTCCAGCGTGTGAATTTCCTTCAGTCTATCACAAAATGAACAAATTTTGTGGAAAAAATGCATAAAATCGTCTTTTAATTTTTGCACTTTTACTATATAATATATTAGAGTGCATGTCACTCAGAACAGTGCACAAGATATAAGGAGGTATTATCATGTTAGTTTCTGCACAGGAAATGCTCGAGAAGGCCGTAGCCGGCCACTATGCCATCGGCGCATTCAACCTCAACAACCTTGAGTGGACAAAGGCAGTCCTCAAGGGCGCTCAGGAGTCCAACGCTCCGGTTATCGTACAGGTTTCCGAAGGCGCTGGCAAGTACATGGGCGGCTTCAAGACGATCGCCGACCTGGTCAAGGACCTGATCGAGAGCCAGGGCATCACCGTTCCGGTCGCTCTGCATCTTGACCACGGCACATACGCCGGCTGCCAGAAGTGCATCAAGGCAGGTTTCTCCTCGATCATGTTCGACGGCTCTTCCCTTCCGTTTGAAGAGAATGAAGCAAAGACCCGCGAGCTCGTTGCAGCCTGCAAGGCTCTCGGCATGTCCATCGAAGCTGAAGTCGGTGCTATCGGCGGCGAAGAAGACGGCGTTGTCGGCATGGGCGAGTGCGCAGATCCGGACGAGTGCAAGAAGATCGCTGACCTCGGCGTAACCATGCTTGCTGCCGGCATCGGCAACATCCACGGCGTATATCCGGAAGGATGGCCGGGACTCCGCTTCGACGTCCTCGAGGCAATCAAGGCCAAGACAGGCGATATGCCGCTCGTTCTTCACGGCGGTTCCGGTATCCCGGATGAGATGGTTCAGCAGGCCATCAGAAACGGCGTTGCGAAGATCAACGTCAACACCGAGTGCCAGATCGCATTCGCGAAGGCTACCCGCGCTTACATCGAGGCCGGCAAGGATCAGAAGGGCAAAGGCTTTGACCCGAGAAAGCTCCTCGCTGACGGCACACAGGCCATCACGGACATGGTCAAGTACAAGATCGAAGTCTTCGGCTCCAAGGACAAAGCCTGATCACAGGGCGGGGGCTTTCCCCGCTTCCTGGCAAGCCAAAGCATGTTACACGGAAGCCGGACCGCATCGTTCGGCTTCCGGTTTTACCATTTTTAAACAACCGGAGTTAATTATTTTCATGAATGAAACTTTCTGCAATGCAGCGGATATTTTCGGCGAGGACGTGTTCAATGACACGACCATGCAGAAGCGCCTCCCGAAAAAGATCTATCAGGCACTGAAGCGCGCCATCGAGGAAGGAGCCGAGCTCGACCTTGAGACCGCAGACGTGATCGCCCACGAGATGAAGGAATGGGCGATCGAGAGAGGTGCCACCCACTACACGCACTGGTTCCAGCCGCTTACGGGCGCGACCGCCGAGAAGCACGACTCCTTCGTATCCGCACCGCTTCCGAACGGTAAGGTTCTGATGAGCCTTTCCGGCAAGGAGCTGATCAAGGGAGAGCCGGACGCTTCGTCATTTCCTTCGGGCGGTATTCGCCAGACATTCGAAGCCCGCGGCTATACGATCTGGGACTGCACGTCGCCGGCCTTTGTCCGTCACGACGAGGGCGGAGCCACGCTCTGCATTCCCACCGCTTTCTGTTCCTACACGGGTGAGGCGCTCGACCAGAAGACACCGCTTCTTCGGTCCATGCAGGCCCTGAGTGCCGAGACCGTAAGGCTCCTTAGGCTGCTGGGAAATGATACGGTCCGGTCAGCCGAGCCTTCCGTCGGCGCGGAGCAGGAATATTTTATTGTTGACAGAGAAAAATATCTGAAGAGGATGGACCTGGTCTTCACCGGGAGGACCCTCTTCGGTGCGATGCCTCCCAAGGGGCAGGAGCTGGATGACCACTATTTCGGCACCCTTCGCCCCCGGATCGCATCATATATGAAAGATGTAAATGAAGAGCTGTGGCGCCTCGGCGTTCCGGCCAAGACCCAGCACAACGAGGTCGCGCCGGCCCAGCACGAGCTGGCTCCGATCTACGAGAAGGCAAATATCGCGGTCGACCACAACCAGATCGTGATGCACACGCTGAAGCGCACCGCCTACAGGCACGGCCTCCGCTGCCTCCTGCACGAGAAGCCGTTTGCGGGGGTGAACGGGTCCGGCAAGCACGACAACTGGTCGATCACGACGGACGACGGAACGAACCTTCTGGATCCGGGCAGCACGCCCCACGACAATATCCAGTTCCTTCTGATACTGGTCTGCATCCTGCGTGCGGTGGACAATCACGCGGAGCTTCTCCGCGAGTCGGCCGCCGATGTGGGAAATGAAGTGCGCCTCGGCGGAAATGAAGCCCCGCCGGTCATCATCTCGGTGTTCCTGGGCGAGCAGCTTGAGGATGTCCTTCGCCAGCTGATCTCCACGGGCTCGGCGACGAGCTCCCACGACGGAGGGTTCCTCCGGACCGGCGTCTCCTTCCTCACGGATGTGAACCGCGACGCCACGGACCGCAACAGGACCAGCCCGTTTGCCTTCACCGGCAACAAGTTCGAGTTCCGCATGGTCGGCAGCCACGATTCCATCGCCGGCGCGAACACGGTCTTAAACACGATCGTCGCGGAGAGCTTCAGCGAGGTCTCTGAGAGACTCGAGAAATGCGCGCCGGGCGAAGTCATGGACTGCGTCCATGATATCATCAAGGAGTACGCGGCAGCCCACAGCCGCATCGTCTACAGCGGAAACGGCTATTCAAAGGAATGGGCCGAGGAAGCGGAGAGACGCGGACTTCCGATCATCAATTCGATGGTGGACGCGATCCCGGCACTCACGTCGGACAAGACCGTGGAGCTTTTTGAGAAATTCAAGGTCTTTAACCGGACGGAACTGGAATCCCGCTCGGAAGTCAAATATGAAGCCTACGCCAAGGCGATGAACATAGAGGCCCGCACGATGATGCAGATGGCGAGAAGAGATATCATTCCGGCCATCATGCGCTACATCGGTGATCTGGCAAAGGCCTCCAACGCGGCGGAAGCTGCCGGCATGGATACGACGGTCCAGAAGACCGTTTTAAGGAAGCTTTCCGGACTCCTTTCGGAAGCCCAGGCGGCAGTCGACAGTCTGGAGAAATGCACGCTCCTTGCGGAAGCGATGGAGCCGGGGCGCTCCCAGGCAGTGTATTTTCATGATTATATCGTGCCCGGAATGGCACTCCTCCGGGCGCCCGTCGATGAGGCGGAGCGTTTTGTGGAGCGCAGCTACTGGCCGATGCCGACCTACTCGGACCTCCTGTTCAAGGTCTGAGAGGGACGCAAATGCAGCACTTCGTTAACTGGTTAAACTGGATGTGAGGGTGAAAAAATGATATCAAATCTCGTATTGCAGGACACGATCAACGGAATCAGGAATATCTCAAAGTGCGAGCTCATCCTTGTCGATCTCGAAGGCAAGGTGGTGGCTTCGACCGTCGATGAAGCTATCGTAAGCAAGGCGGACATCGTCAGCTTTGTGGAATCCCAGGCTGAATTCCAGGAGATACGGGGCAGCATGTACTTAAAGGTCTACGATGACTACAACATCGAATTCGTGGTGATCGTATCCGGCGGTGAGGATGCCGCGATGGTCGGCAAGCTGGCTGCGTTCCAGCTCCACAACCTGCTGGTTGCCTACAAGGAGCATTTTGACAAGGACAACTTTATCAAGAACCTCCTGCTCGACAACCTGCTCCTCGTGGATGTCATGAACAGGGCGGTCAAGCTGCATATCGCGACCAACGTCCGCCGTGTCGTCTATATTCTTGAGTCGAACCAGCCCCGCGACTACGGTTCGCTTGAGGCGGTCAAGGCCCTGTTTGCGAAATCGAAAAATGATTTCATCACCGCGGTGGATGAGAACAGCATCATCGTGATCAAGGAACTCAAGGGGACCGACGGCCACCGGGAGATGAAGGAGATCGCCGAGAACATCGTCCGCACGCTGGAAGCCGGCGGAGAGAACGTGGAGAACCTTCACGTCGCCTACGGCAACGCGGTGTCCGAGATCCGCGAGGTATCCCGCTCCTACAAGGAGGCCAGGATGGCGCTGGATGTCGGCAAGATCTTTTTCGATGACCAGAATGTCATCGCCTACAGCCAGCTCGGCATCGGACGCCTGATCTACCAGCTGCCGATTCCGCTCTGCAAGATGTTCATCAAGGAGATCTTCACCGAGAAGTCCCCGGATGATTTCGATGATGAGACACTGACGACGATCAACAAGTTCTTCGAGAACAGCCTGAACGTTTCCGAGACCTCCCGCCAGCTGTATATCCACAGAAATACGCTGGTCTACCGTCTCGACAAGCTCCAGAAGAGCACCGGGCTTGATCTTCGTGTCTTCGACGATGCCATCACATTTAAGATCGCGCTCATGGTCGTAAGATACATGAAATATATGGAGACGATGGATTATTGAGGTTAAAACAGAGGGTTTTTGAAAGAAGGCTTTACAAAAACCTCCTTTTCGTCTTATAATAGCGCGAAGGCAGTAAATTAAAGGAGGTTTTACTATGATCGATCTTGACCACGTAAGTAAATCTTACGAAAAGGGTCAGCCTGCGGTCAACGACATCACGCTGCATGTCAATAAAGGGGAGTTCGTCTTTGTTGTCGGAGAGAGCGGTTCGGGCAAATCGACCCTGATCAAGCTTCTTCTGCATGAGCTGGCGCCGACGAGCGGCCAGATCACGGTCAATGACCACGTCCTCTCAACGCTGCGGCATAAGGATATTCCGAAATATCGGCGCGAGATCGGGGTTGTATTCCAGGATTTCCGCCTGCTGAACGACCGCAACGTCTACGAGAACGTTGCATTTGCGCAGCATGTTGTCGAGATACCGGGCAGAAAAATTAAAAAGCGTGTGCCGGAGGTGCTTCAGATGGTCGGGCTTGCGGAGAAATACCGCTCACTCCCGCGCCAGCTTTCCGGCGGTGAGCAGCAGAGAGTCGCGGTTGCGAGGGCAATCGTCAACCGGCCGGCGCTTCTCCTCGCGGATGAGCCGACGGGTAACCTTGACCCGAGAAACTCGCTGGACATCATGAACCTGCTGCAGAAGATCAACGACAACGGAACGACGGTTCTTGTCGTTACCCACAACAGAGAGCTGGTCGATATGTTCCACAAGCGCGTCATCACGATGCGCCGCGGCATCATCGCAAGCGATGTAGAGGAGGGCAAGTACCATGAGGCCTAGTTCACTCTTCTACAACATCAAGCAGGGTTTTAAGAACATCTGGCGCAACCGCATGTTCTCGATGGCTTCCATCGCGACCATGGCGGCCTGCATCTTCCTCTTCAGCATCTTTTTCTCGATCCTGATCAATGTCAACTACATGATCCGGACGCTGGAGGAGGAGGTAGGCGTCTCTGTTCTCTTCGATGTCGGAACGACCGATGAGCGCATCAAGGAAATCGGCGCGGAGATCGAGAAGATCGAGCACGTCTCCGATATCGCCTACACCTCTCCGGAGGAGGCCTGGGAACAGTTCAGCAACGAGTATTTCGAGGGAAATGAAGAGTTCGCCGAAAGCTTCCGCGCTGACAATCCTCTGGCGGATTCCGCCAGCTACACGGTCCATGTCGATGAGATCGAGAACCAGGATGAGGTCGTAGCAAAGATCGAGGCGATTGAAAATGTCCGTCAGGTCAACCAGTCCGCGAACGCGGTCAAGACCCTCACGGCATTCAACACGCTGATGACCTACGGCTCCATCGCAATCATCGCGATCCTGCTGGTCGTGGCGGTGTTCCTCATTTCCAATACGGTCAGCATCGGTATCTCGGTGCGCCGGCATGAGATCGCCATCATGAAGTATATCGGAGCCACGGACGCGTTCGTAAGAGCGCCGTTCATCGTCGAAGGTATCCTTCTCGGTGCGATCGGTGCGGTGCTGCCGCTTACCGTCATGTATTTTGCGTATGACAGGCTGGTCGGAGCCCTGCTCTCCCGGTTTGACATACTCTCGACGATCGCATCGTCGCTGCCGGATACAATGGTCGTCTTCAGGACGCTCGTTCCGGTAGGCCTGCTTCTGGGCGTCGGCATCGGCCTCTTCGGCTCGATCATCACGGTCAGAAAGCATCTCTCAGTGTAAAAAACAAGGCTGTCCGCCCGCGGGCAGCCTTTCGTTGTATAATGCAGAGGAATGATCATGGAATTTAAACTTCATTCGGAATTCAAGCCGACGGGCGACCAGCCGGAAGCGGTCAGGGCGCTCGTTGAGGGCTTCCGCGAGGGCAACCAGACGGAGACCCTGCTCGGCGTGACCGGTTCGGGCAAGACCTTCACGATGGCCAACATCATCGAACAGCTGCAGAAGCCCACGCTGGTGATCGCCCACAACAAGACGCTTGCGGGCCAGCTCTACAGCGAGTTCAAGGAGTTCTTCCCCGAGAATGCGGTGGAATATTTTGTTTCCTATTATGATTACTATCAGCCGGAGGCCTACGTGCCGGCCTCGGACACCTACATCGCCAAGGATTCGGCGGTCAACGACGAGATCGACAAGCTGAGGCTGTCGGCCCTCTCGTCGCTCTCGGAGCGGCGGGACGTGATCATTGTGGCCTCGGTCTCCTGCATTTACGGCATCGGCGCGCCGGAGGACTTCGCCAACATGATGACCTCCGTGCGGCCCGGCATGGAGAAGGACCGGGATACCCTGATCCGCGAGCTCATCGACATGCAGTATGAGAGAAATGAAATGGACTTCCACCGCGGCACCTTCCGCGTGAAGGGCGACACGCTGGAGGTGATCCCGGCGGACAACAACGAGTATGCTCTCCGGATCGAGTTCTTCGGGGATGAGATCGACCGGGTCACGAGGATCGACCCGCTGACCGGGGATGTGACGGCGGAGCTCATGCACGCGGCCATCTATCCGGCCTCCTTCTATGTCGTTCCGCCGGAGCGCATGAATGCGGCCTGCAAGGATATCGAGGAGGAGTGCCGCGAGCGGGTTTTATTTTTCAAGAGCCATGACAAGCTGATCGAGGCCCAGCGGATCGAGGAGAGGACCTCCTTCGACGTCGAGATGATGCGGGAGACGGGCTTCTGCTCCGGCATCGAGAACTATTCCCGCCACCTGACCGGAAGGCACGAGGGGGATCCGCCCTACACGCTCATCGATTATTTTAAAAATGAATTTCTCATCATCGTCGACGAGTCCCACATGACCGTCCCGCAGATCGGTGCGATGTATAACGGAGACCGAAACCGTAAGATGACTCTGGTGGACTACGGCTTCCGCCTGCCGAGCGCCCTGGACAACCGGCCGCTCAACTTCAGCGAGTGGGAGGAGAGGATCGACCAGATCCTGTTTGTCTCGGCGACCCCGGGCAAATACGAGGCCGAGCATGAGCTCCTCCGGGCCGAGCAGGTGATCCGGCCGACCGGGCTTCTCGACCCGAGCGTCGACGTCCGGCCGATCGAGGGCCAGATCGATGACCTGGTCGGAGAGGTCAACAAGGAGATCGAAAAGCACGGGAAGGTGCTGGTCACGACGCTCACCAAGCGGATGGCAGAGGACCTCACCGATTATATGAAGGATCTGGGGATCCGGGTCCGCTACCTGCACTCCGACATCGACACGCTGGAGCGGGCCGAGATCATCCGGGACATGCGTCTGGATGTTTTCGATGTCCTCGTGGGCATCAACCTCCTGCGCGAAGGCCTGGATATCCCGGAGATCACGCTGGTCGCGATCCTGGATGCGGACAAGGAAGGCTTCCTCCGCTCGGAGACCTCCCTCATCCAGACGATCGGGCGCGCTTCGAGAAATGCGGAAGGCCACGTCATCATGTACGCCGACAATATGACGGACTCGATGGACAGGGCGATTAAGGAGACAAACCGCCGCCGGGCGATCCAGCAGAAGTACAACGAGGAGCACGGGATCACGCCCACGACGATCAAAAAGGCGGTGCGGGATCTTATTTCCATCTCGAAGGAGGTCGCGAAGACCGAGAAGAAGCTCGAGAAGGATCCGGAGGATATGTCCCGGGCCGAGCTGGAGGACCTCATCGCCAAGGTGGAGAAGCAGATGCGGGCGGCGGCAGCGGAGCTCAACTTCGAGATGGCCGCGGAGCTGCGCGACAAGATGATCGAGCTTCGGCAGAACCTGGACGATGTCTCCGACACCGAGCGGCGCGTGCGGAAGGCCAGGCAGAAGACCATGGACGCGGTGAAGGAGCAGCCGAAGAGGACCTACAAGACCTACAACAAGGCCCGCCGGAAGAACCGCGGCGGCATGGCGTGAGGAGGAAATCATGGACGGAAATATGTGCGACACCTGCGCGAACTTCGTGTACGACGAGGAGGAGGACTGGGAGTACTGCGCGGTCGATATGGACGAGGACGATTACGTCCGGCTGGTCACGTCGCCCAGGAAAATCTGCCCGTTCTACCGGAACGGGGACGAGTACGCGGTGGTCCGCCACCAGATGTAAAGAATGCGGAGGATATTGCCAAAATAGATATATGATGATATAATTAATGTCAGTGATTTGGCAATAATCACAAACGTAGTCTGATAAGGAGGAAATGAGTATGTTGGGAGCTATTTTTCTGATCGTTCTGGCGCTGCTTCTCATCGGCATCGTCATATCCTGTGTGCAGGTCGTTCCGCAGGCATACGCCTACATCGTTGAGTTCTTCGGCAGCTACAGGACAACCTGGGAGCACGGTCTTCATTTCAAGATCCCGTTTGTCGAGAGGATCGCGAGCCGCGTGTCCCTGAAGGAGCAGGTCTGTGACTTCGCGCCTTCGTCCGTTATCACGAAGGATAACGTCACGATGAAGATCGATACGGTCGTTTACTTCAAGATCTTTGATCCGAGGCTTTACACCTACGGTGTCGACCGCCCGGTCAGCGCTCTTGAAAACCTGAACGCGACAACCCTTCGAAACATCATCGGCGGCATGGAGCTCGACCAGACCCTGACCAGCCGTGATATCATCAATGCTCAGATGCAGCAGATCCTCGACGTCGCGACCGACGCCTGGGGCATCAAGGTCACCCGTGTCGAGCTGAAGAACATCATCCCGCCGGCAGAGATCCAGAGCGCGATGGAGAAGCAGATGAAGGCCGAGCGCGAAAAGAGACAGACGATCCTGGAAGCGTCCGCTCACAAGGAATCCGTCGTCGCCCGCGCGGAAGGTGACAAGCAGGCGAAGATCCTGGCCGCCGAGGCGGAGCGCGATGCGCAGATCGCTCTCGCGGAAGGCCGCGCCCGCTCGATCGCCCTGGTCTATGAGGCGGAGGCCAACGGTCTGAAGGCCCTGAAGGAGGCCAACGCGGACGCGTCGGTCCTCAAGCTGAAAGGTCTCGAGGCGCTGAAAAATGTCGCCGACGGCCGTGCAACGAAGATCTACATGCCGACGGACCTGGCCGGCGTGATCTCCTCGCTGGGGCTGGTTTCCGAGGCGACAGGGCTCGGCGATGCGACGCCGGTCGACAAGACCCCGAAGCCGGCGCCGGCGGCAGAGGAGGATCCCTGCTGCGAGGACGACGAGAAGTCGCCGGAGACCAGAAGGATGGCCGGACTAATTGAATAACAGTTGATCGACTTACCGGGACGGTTCTCCGCGGAGAACCGTCCCTTTTTCTCTGATATTTTATAATTTTGTGGTTGACAAGGAGAGGAAAGGGGTTTATATTACTACTTAGATGTTAGCACTCCAACAGAATGAGTGCTAACAGATAAAGGAAAGGGGGGTCCGCTTTGGAACTGGACCAGAGAAAGCAGACAATTCTGAATGCCATTATCCGGACATATCTTGAGACGGGTGAGCCGGTCGGTTCGCGGACGATCTCAAAGTACACGGACCTCAACCTGAGCTCGGCGACGATCCGCAACGAGATGTCGGATCTGGAGGAGCTGGGCTTCATCATTCAGCCTCACACCTCCGCCGGCAGGATCCCTTCCGACAAGGGCTACCGCTACTACGTCGACTCCCTCGTGCAGGAGAAGACCAGGGAAGTCTCCGTGATGAACTCCATGATGATCGCGCGGACCAGCCGAATGGAGGAGCTCTTAAAGCAGGTCGTGAAGTTCCTGGCCAACCAGACCAACTACACGACGATGATCTCCGCGCCTTCCTACAAGGGAAATAAAGTGAAGTTCATCCAGCTCTCCCGCGTATCGCCGACGCAGCTCTTAAACGTCGTCGTCATCGAGGGCAATGTTGTGAAGAACCACATCATCGACCTGCCGGAGCCGATTGACGAGGAGACGGTCTTAAAGCTGAACCTGCTCCTCAACACAAGGCTCAACGGGCTTACGCTGGCGGAGATCAATCTGGGTCTCATTTCCAATATAAAGGAAGAGGCAGGCGGCCACGCAGCGGTCATCAACGACGTGCTCGACACGATCGCCGAGGTGATCCGGGCGGAGACCGACGAGAACATGCAGATCTATACGAGCGGGGCCAACAACATTTTCCGGTATCCGGAGCTCGCGGACAGCGAGAGAGCGCGGCGGCTCATCACGACGATCGAGGACAAGAGCAATCTTCGGGATTTCGTCATGGAGACCGAGAAAAATGAAAACCGGGACGAGACCGGTATTCAGGTCTACATCGGCGATGAGGGCCCGGTCGAATCCATGAAGGACTGCAGCGTCGTCACCGCGACCTACGACCTCGGTGAGGGCATGCAGGGCACGATCGGCATCATCGGACCGAAGCGTATGGACTATGAGAAGGTCATGAGCAACCTGAAGGAGGTCCGGAAGTCCCTGAACGAGATCTTCAGAAAAGAGACGGGGGATCCCGCGGAGGAGTAGCGTCTTTATCCGCCGCATGAATTCACAATTATAGGAAAGAGGATAAGACATTGAGCGAAGAAGAAAAGAAAACTGCCGCGGAAGGCGCGGAGATCGAGATCGAAACGCCTGAAGAGACAAATGAAGCCCCGGCACAGGATCCGGTGACGGAGGAGACGGCGGAGCCGAAGGAAGAAGCGGCCGCAGAGGAAACCGCAGCGGAGGAAACCGAGGCGGAGACCGAACCGGATGAGGCCGGAGAGGAAGCCGGGGAGAATAAAAAGGAATTCGATCTCTTCGGGAGAAAGAAGAAATTTGAGAAGGAGCTCGCGAAGAAGGACGCCGAGATCGCATCGGTCAATGACCAGTACAAGCGTCTCCTGGCGGAGTTCGACAACTACCGCAAGCGCACCGAGAAAGAAAAGTCCGGTATGTACGCGATGGGGGCCAAGGACGTGATCGAGAAGATCCTGCCGGTCATCGACAACTTCGAGAGAGGCTTCTCGCTGGTGACCGAGGAGGATAAGGAAGACGCCTTTGTGACCGGGATGGAGAAGATCTACAAGCAGTTCGGAACCGTCCTCACCGATCTCGGAGTCACGCCGATCGAGGCGGTCGGAAAACCGTTCGACCCGAACCTGCACAACGCGGTCATGCATGTGGAGGATGAGAATCTCGGAGAGAACACGGTCGCGGAGGAGTTTCAGAAGGGCTATCTCTACAAGGACCAGGTGGTCCGGTATTCGATGGTCAAGGTTGCCAATTAATGAGGGCTTTCCCGGGAAGCCGGTGCCGTCGGCACATGAACACCCGGTTTAAAAAGATAAACAGTGATTTAAGAAAAAAGGGTTTCATTTTCCGGAAACCTTAAGGAGGAGGAACATATTATGAGCAAAATCATCGGTATCGATTTAGGTACAACCAACAGCTGCGTAGCGGTTATGGAAGGCGGACAGCCGGTCGTCATCGCAAACGCGGAGGGCGCAAGAACAACACCGTCGGTCGTCGCTGTCACGAAATCCGGCGAGAGACTGGTCGGCGAGCCGGCTAAGCGTCAGGCTGTCACGAACGCAGACAACACGATTGCCTCCATCAAGAGAAAGATGGGCACGAACGACAAAGTCACCATGGGCGGCAAGAGCTATACACCGCAGGAAATCTCCGCGATGGTTCTTCAGAAGCTGAAGGCGGATGCCGAGAACTACCTCGGCGAGAAGGTCTCCGAGGCTGTCATCACGGTTCCGGCTTACTTCAACGACGCACAGCGTCAGGCAACCAAGGACGCCGGCAAGATCGCAGGCCTTGAGGTCAAGCGTATCATCAACGAGCCGACGGCGGCAGCTCTGGCTTACGGCCTTGACAATGAGAAAGATCAGAAGATCATGGTCTATGACCTCGGCGGCGGCACATTCGATGTCTCCATCATCGAGATTGGCGACGGTGTCATCGAGGTTCTCGCGGTCAACGGCGATTCCCATCTGGGCGGCGATGACTTCGACAACGCGATCACGAACTACATGCTGCAGGATTTCAAGCGCAAGGAGGGCGTTGACCTCTCTAATGACCGTATGGCTCTGCAGAGACTGAAAGAGGCGGCTGAGAAGGCCAAGAAGGAGCTTTCTTCCTCCACGACGACCAACATCAACCTGCCGTTCATCACCGCTACGGCTGACGGCCCGAAGCACTTCGATATGGACCTCACCAGAGCGAAATTCGATGAGCTGACCCATGATCTGGTTGAGAGAACCACTATCCCGGTCACCAAGGCTATGCAGGATGCAGGCCTCACGAACGCAGACCTCACCAAGGTCCTGCTGGTCGGCGGCTCCACCCGTATCCCTGCTGTCCAGGACAAGGTTAAGGCTCTGACCGGCCACGAGCCGTCCAAGACCCTGAACCCGGATGAGTGCGTTGCAGTCGGCGCTTCCATCCAGGGCGGCAAGCTCGCAGGCGACAAGGGCGCAGGCGACATCCTTCTTCTGGACGTCACTCCGCTTTCGCTGTCCATTGAGACAGAGGGCGGCATCGCTACCCGTCTGATCGAGAGAAATACAACCATCCCGACCAAGAAGAGCCAGGTATTCTCCACCGCAGCCGACAACCAGACGGCCGTTGACATCAACGTCCTTCAGGGTGAGAGACAGTTCGCGGCGGACAACAAGTCCCTCGGCCAGTTCCGTCTGGACGGTATCCCGCCGGCACGCCGCGGCATCCCGCAGATCGAGGTCACATTCGACATCGATGCGAACGGCATCGTCAATGTCTCCGCAAAGGATCTCGGCACCGGCAAGGAACAGCACATCACGATCACCGGCGGCTCCAACATGTCCGACGCTGAGATCGACAAGGCTGTCAAGGAAGCGGCTGCATTCGAGGCTCAGGACAAGAAGCGCAAGGAAGGCGTTGACGCCAAGAACGAGGCTGACTCCATGGTCTTCCAGGTTGAGAACGCTCTGAAGGAAGCCGGCGACAAGCTGGACGGCGCCGACAAGGCCGCTGTTGAGAGTGATCTCACAAACCTCAAGGCTCTCGTCGAGAAGCATCGCAACAATGCAAACCTCTCCGACGCAGATGTGAACGAACTTAAGAGCGCCAAGGAGAAGCTGATGAACAGCGCTCAGAAGCTCTTCGCAAAGATGTATGAGCAGGCGCAGGCTCAGCAGGGTCCGCAGGGCGGCCCGCAGCCGGGACCGCAGTACGGCGGCAATGCAGGCGGAAACGCAGGCGATGATGTTGTCGACGCGGACTACACCGAGGTATAATGGGAGCCCGGCAGGCAGTATAGAAATTAGAGGCAAGCGCATGCGAAACCCGCTGCGCTTGCTTTGTGCGGTATTTATACAATAGAAGAAACCAGAGGATTTTAGAATATGGCAGATAAAAGAGATTACTATGAGGTGCTCGGCGTCGACAAAAATGCAGACGATGACACCCTGAAAAAGGCTTACCGGAAGCTTGCGAAAAAATATCATCCGGACGTCAATCCGGGAGATGATTCGGCGGCTGAAAAATTCAAGGCTTCGGCGGCTTCGGCGGCCGGGGCAGAAGCTCGGCGGCCCAGAACGGACCGATGCGGGGCGCCAACGTCCGCACCTCCGTGAGCATCAGCTTCGAGGAGGCGGTCTTCGGCTGCGAGAAGGAGCTTGATCTGAACCTCCGTGAGCCCTGCACGACCTGCGGCGGTACCGGAGCCAAGCCGGGCACCAGCCCGGAGACCTGCAGCCGCTGCCACGGGAGCGGCCGCATCCTGGAGCGCCAGCAGAGCATATTCGGCATGATGCAGACCGAGACCGTCTGCCCGGAATGCCGCGGAACAGGCAAGATCATCCGCGAGAAATGTCCGGAATGCCGGGGAGCCGGCTACGTGTCCCGCCGCCAGAAGATCAAGGTTCAGATCCCGGCCGGCATCGACAACGGCATGTCCGTGCGCGTGCGCGACAAGGGCGAACCCGGAACCAACGGCGGGCCGAGAGGCGATCTTCTCGTCGAGGTCCGTGTCTCCCGCCATCCGATCTTCCAGAGAAATGATATCGACCTTTACTCCACCGCAGCGATCTCCTTCACGAAGGCTGCGCTCGGCGGCAAGGTCCGCATCAAGACGATCGACGGAGACGTTGAGTACGAAGTCAAGGCCGGCACACAGACCGACACCCGCATCCGCCTGAAGGGCAAGGGCGTCCCGTCCGTGAGAAACGCAGGCCGCCGCGGCGACCAGTACGTAACCCTGGTCGTGCAGACGCCGACGCGTCTTTCCCGCGAGCAGAAGGCTGCGCTCAAGAAGTACGCGGAGACGATGGGAGAAGTATAAGGAAATAAGGACAAAGCGAAAACCGGACATGTGTGATCCGGTTTTCTTTTATATGAGGAGCAGATTATGGAATGGATCAAATACACCATCGACACGACCAGCGCGGCGGAGGATGACATCGCCTACATGCTGAACTCCCTGGGGATCATCGGTGTGGAAATTGAGGATAAGGTGCCGGTCGGAGCGGATGAGAACGGCGGCTATTTCGGAGACGTCGTGCCGGAAATGCCGGAGGATGACCACCTGGCGAGAATTTCATTTTACTTAAAGAAGCCCGGGACAGGGGATTCCATGCTGCCGGAGCACTATGACCCCGGGACGGGGCCGGTCGACCTGCCGGAGCCCGAGGGGACGGTCGAGGAGATCCTGGCCCGCGTCCGGGAGGGGATCGCGGAGATCGGCACATACCTGAACGTGGGGCCGGCCACGATCACCGCCGAGACCACCGAGGAGGAGGACTGGGTCAACAACTGGAAGGAGCATTTCCATGCATTTGTCGTGGAGGGAGTGGCTGTCGTGCCCTCCTGGGAGGAAAATGAAGAGCTCCCGGAGGCCGACGTAACGCTTCGGCTCGATCCGGGCACGGCTTTCGGGACGGGTCAGCACGAGTCGACCCGGCTGGCTCTCAAGGCGCTCAGGAAGTATCTTAAGCCCGGTGACAGGCTCCTCGATATCGGCACCGGGAGCGGCATCCTGGGGCTTGCGGCCATGAAGTGCGGGGCGAAGATGGTATTTTCGACCGATCTTGACCCGAACGTTCCGGCGGCGCTTAAGGAAAACCTGGCCAAGAACGGCATATCCGCGGAGAATTTTCGGTTTGTGCTCGGAAATATCGCGGATGACGCCTCCGTTCAGTACAAGGCCCTTAAGGCTTCGGACGGCGAGGGCTACGACATTGTCTGCGCCAACATCATCGCGGAGATCCTGGCGGGGATCACGCCGGCGGTGCCGCCGCTCCTCAAAAAGGGAGGGGTTTACATAACATCGGGTATCCTGCAGACCCACGCCCAGCTGGTGAGGGACGCGATGGCGGAGACAGGTCTCACGATTCTCGAGGAGACTCCCATGGGCGAGTGGGAGAGCATCACGGCGAGGAAATGATATGTACAGATTCTTTATTTCGAGCAGTCAGGTTTCGGGCAGTCAGGTGACGGTTGAAGGTGCGGACGCTCACCACATGCGGGATGTTCTCCGCATGCAGCCGGGAGAGGCGGTCGAGGCGGCGGACGAGACGGGGCAGGTGTACCGCTGCCATGTCGCGGAGCTCACCCCGGACGAGGTCCTTCTGGATGTGGAGACGATCTCCGTATCGGAGAACGAACTCCCGGTTGACATAACGCTTTATATGGGCCTTCCGAAGTTTGAAAAGATGGAGCTCATCATCCAGAAGGCGGTGGAGCTCGGGGTTGTCCGGATCGTCCCGGTCGCGATGAAGCGGTCGGTCGTGAAGCTGGATGAGAAGAAGGCGAAGGCGAAGGTGACTCGCTGGCAGGCGATCGCCGAGGCGGCCGCCAAGCAGTCGAAGCGGGGGAGGATCCCCGAGGTCGGTGAGGTCGCGAGCTTTAAGGCGGCGCTCGCGGAGGCGGAGGCAGCCGGAAGGATCCTCTTCCCGTACGAGTGCGCGGACGGCATCGCAAAGACGAGAGAAGTCCTTGCATCCCTGACACCCGGGGAGAAGATCGGGGTCTTCATCGGTCCCGAGGGAGGCTTCGGGCTGGATGAGGTCGAGGCCGCAAAGAACGCAGGCGCGGAGATCATCACGCTGGGACGGCGGATCCTTCGCACGGAGACGGCGGCAATTACGACGCTTTCGCTCCTGATGTTTGCGGCAGAAGAAGGCGGACCGGGTCATCAGCCGTGACCATGGGTTCCATAGAAATTCGTTGAGAAGAAAGCGGTTTGATGACCGCTTTTTTTTTATGCCAATGTGCGGGAATACAATGTACTGTGGGTTGTTATTTGATTAAAAAAAGGATAAACTAAAAACAATGAAAATGCCGGGAGAAAATTATAATGTTAAAGAATACAGGTTGGATAAAAGGTATAATCTGGAAGGTTATCTATGTGATCGTTTGCCTGATTTGCTGTGTTTTCATTTTCGAGAGTTCATATTCGGTTTTCAAGACAAGGACAGTTTTATTTGATAGTTCCGGTGCTTATGAACTTAGATCCGGAGAGATCATGACTCAGGAAATCAGCGGCTGCAGCGGAAACCTCAAAAATATTTACATTCAATTTGCCACTTCCGGACGAATCAATAACGGACAGATGAAGGTCAGGTTATTAAAGGAATCGGAGGCCGTACATGAATGGCTGTTTGGGGCTGACGAACTGAAGGATAATGCCTACAAGAAGTTCACGCTGCCGCACTATTACACGATGGATCGGGACAGCAGCTATTCGATTCAGATAGAGGAGAGATATGAGGGCGAAAACGCTGTCGCTGTATATTTGTCCTCAAGAAACAGCAATCTGACCGGTTTGGATGACAACGGCCGGCTGGCAGATCACACGGTCTGTTATCAGCTGGAGAGCATCGGCTTAAAAGAAACGCGCGTTTTTCAGTGTGTTCTTATGCTGGTGCTTCTGGTGTTCTTTATTCTCCTGGGAACTGATAAGCGGGTGAAAAATATCCTGAAAATCATCATCGCAGTGGTGATTGCCCTGTTTGTCAGTGTCATCATACTTGATCTGTTCGAAAGGATCAATACAGAGGTTCCGATTATAAAGGCTGCATTTATCGGTGAGAAAGAGGAAGTGCAGGCGGGAGAAAGCAAAACATATAATTTCTCTGATCCGTGGTGCGAGTTTGACGTTCTTGAAGTATTTTTCGAGGCAGACAATGTTAACGGTATGCATGTGGCTTTGAGCGATGCCTCTACCGGAGAGCTTATTGATGAGAGGTATATGGATGAAAATACGATTGTCACGGATGCGAGCAGCGGCAGAAATGCGGTGATGCTCAGTCCGGGGCATAGTATGGAAAAAGGCAGGTATGTGATTTCTGTAGATAACGGAGGAACGTCATCGGTCTTTCTCAATATGAATGGCGGAAACCTTGACGTGATGGCAATTAAGTACACCAGGATCGGCATATATATGGCGATCCTGGTAATGATGATACTTGCCGCTTACATATCTGTGCTTGTGCTGCTGACACGCAGGGATAAACCGCTCAGCCCGGTGAAATTCTTCCTGATATCGGTGATCGCTTTAGGGCTCTGCCATTATATTTTGTTTTTGCCCTGGAGCGTGCCGGACACGAATTCACATTATCCGGCCGTTTACAGGCTTTCCAATATGCTGCTGGGATTCCCTGAGGACCGGGAGTGGACCTGCAGGGCGGAGGACGGACGGTATTTCATAAGCGTCTCCAGGGATTTCCAGCCTCAAATAAGAAGTTATGCTGACACCGTTTATAACTTTACTTTTTTCTGCCAGGATGAGAGAATGATAGACTTTCCGGCGGATGCGCAAAAAATGGAATTCTATTCCATACTGTGTTACTGGCCGCAGACACTGGGTCTCACGCTCGGGAGAATTCTGGGCTTAGGCGCGATTGCGTGCACTTATCTGGCAAGGCTTGGCATTTTTATATTTTATGTGTGGGGGTGCTGTCATGCTGTCAGGGTCACTCCCGTAGGAAAGAGCATCTTTGCCTTTATTGCGCTGATGCCGATGCCGCTGTCGAACAGCAGCGGGATTTCATACGATCCGCTGGTGTTTATAACGACCCTGAATTTCACCGCATCCGTTCTGGCCTTAAATCATAAGCCGGCATCAAAAAAATTATGGTTCGAGGCTGTGATCTGGGCGTTTATGGTCGGCGGAACAAAAGGCGGAGGCTACCTGATCCTGCTGCCTCTGGTCGTCCTTCTGTTTGACCGCACAAAGATAAAGGAGAGCAGTATCAGGTGCCTGAGTATCATCGGCAGCGGCGTATTCTCGGTATTGTTGTTTAACAAGCTGCTGCAGGTCGGCAATGCATTGTTCCAGTTTGGAGCGGAAAACAATGGAAATATGTCGACGATGGATGCGCTTCGGGATCCGATCAGATATTTGCAGATGTCGTTCCTGACTTATATAAGTGAAGGAAATGATTTTATTTTCGATCTGATAGGGACGAACCTCGCCTGGGTGGAACGTACAGTTCCCGCGTATGTATTAGCCGGACTTGCATTGATCGTTATAATATATGCCGTCATGGAAAAGGATGAGCTGACGCTTGATAAGAGGCATAAGTATGTTTTCGTATTTATAATTGCGCTTCTGACCGTAACGCTGCCTGCCATGCTTCTCAGTTTTACCTATAAAGGAGCGAGAATGGTTTTGGGCCTGCAGGGAAGATATTATCTGCCGATCCATGCGCTGATCTTATTGCTGTTGACAAAATTCTCATTACATCAAGACAATCTTGCCGGGATGGACGGCGTTAAAGAATGTGTTGTAAAAAACAGGCTGATATACATATATGGACTGCTTTCCTGCCTGGCAGTTTATTACATGATGAGAATGTATTTGTTGAGATAGAAAATGAAAACCCTTTCTTAAGGGCAACAAGAAGGGGCTGCCGCACGAATCGCTTAGTGCGGCAGCCCCTTTGTTATTGATCTCAGGATCTGTGCCTGTACCCGATCGCAATGATGAGCCCCAGGATGAGAACCACCGCCGCGGCACCGAGCGTCAGGTAAGTCTCGGCGGTGTAAGTGACCGCTGTCTCCTCCGAGGCAGAAGCGGTGCTTGCGGACTCTGTCTGCTGTTCCGCTTCGGGACCGCCCATACCGCCGGGCATCTCGGAACCGCTCATGTCGCCCATATCGGGCGGCGTCATGCCGGACATATCGCCCATCTCGGGCGGCGTCATGCTGGACATATCGCTCATCTCAGGCGCTTCCGTCCCGGAGGCATCGCTGCTGTCGCTGCTGCCGCTGTGGCCGGGGCCTCCGCCGCGGCTCTGCATGCCGCCGCCGGCAATCATATTGCCGCCGAACATGGAGCTCGCCGCGTCGCCGTAGGAGGCTGCCGTCTCCTCGAGCGTGATCTCCTCGATATTATCGCCGATGACGACCGTGTAGGTCTCCCCGACGACCAGGTCCGGGCAGCTCACATTCACGGAGGAGTAGGTGCAGGGGACGTCCCAGGCGATGAGGACATTTCCTTCCGCATCCTCCAGGCTGAAGGTCGTGCCGGCTTCCGCGCCGGAGCTCGTGTTGTAGAGGATCGAGGCCTGCGTCGAGCTCGAATCGAAGCCCTCCGCCATCGAGTAGCTGCCGCAGGCGATGATATCACCCCCGGAGATCTCGCACACGCCGGCGCACTCTATCCCGGTGTTGGTGCCGGTTCCCCTCAGGCTGATCCGGGTCGAGCCGCCCCTGATGAAGATGTCTCCGTCTGAGTCGAGCCCGTCCGCGTCCGTGGCGGTCTCGTTTATAATCGTGAGGGTGCCGCCGTTTACCGTGATGGCTGTATCCGAATGGATCCCGTCGTCGCCCGAGAGGATCGAGAAGCTGCCGCCGTCGATCGTCACGTCGCCGGCCGCGTGGACCGCATCGCCCGCAGCCTTTACGGAGTATGTCCCGGACAGGGCGTAGAAGTAAGCACCCTCCGCGTTTGCGACAAGCCCGTCGTCGCCCGCGGTGACATTTACGGCGGCATTTTTGAGCCGGAGGCTGTCGTTGGCTCTGAGCCCATCGGCCGGAGCGGTCACATTGAGCGTGCCGCCGGTGACGACCAGGTCGTCATTTACCGAGATGCCGTGCATGAAGGAGCCGTTTACCGTGAGGCTCCCGCTCCCATTGATCGTCAGGTCGTCGTGGGAGAAGACCGCCCCGTTGGCTCCGCCCTTGACCGCCTCATCGCTGTAAGCTTCCCCGTCGGTGAGGACATTCTCGGAGCCCTCCGCCAGCGTGAGGAAGACCTTGTCCGCCTCGCGGACGTAAAATGCCGGTCCGGTGAGGCTCGTCACGTCCGCTCCGTCAAGTAAAATGAAAACCTTCGAGGAGGCATAGGCGTCCACCGTGATGCTGCCGTCCGTGAGCGTTCCCGAGACGGAGTAGGTTCCTGCATTTTTTATGACCACACTGCCGCCAAGGGCGTAGGCTCCCGGGCCGGAGACGGAGGCTTCGGTCCCGGAGAGCTTTATCTTCGTCGCCGACGCGGTGTACATGTCCGTCTTCTCGTCGTTCGCGGTAAAATGGGCGGTCCCGGTGTAGGTCTCGGCGTCCTCGTCCACGATCTTCTCGATCCCCAGGGCCTCCCCGTTCATGAAGAGGACCGTGATGATGAGGGTGACAAAGAGAATCGCGACGCAGATTATGTCGATATGTCTGTGGGTTGACATCGCGCCTCCTTAGCCCATGTAATCTCCGTTGTAGCTCACGAGCACCGCGCTCTCGACGCCTTTCATGTCGGCGAGCGCATTTACGAAATCGGTATTGCTGTCCTTAAGCCGGACCTCCAGCGTGAGCTCAACGGAGCCCTTCTGAACCGTCTTGCTCTTGGTGACGCAGCGCTTTGTGCTGCCGGTCAGGTACTCGACGGCGCTCTTCTCGGCGTCGCTGCCCGTAAGGCGGAGCACCACGATGTAGGGATTGGCGCTGTCGTTATGGTTTGCGAAGATGAGCAGGATCACGCCGATGATCACGCTGCCGAAGACCGCGAGCGGGATGAGGCCGGCAGCCAGCACGATGCCCGCGGCGATCGCCCAGAAGAGGAATGCAATGTCGAGCGGCTCCTTGATCGCCGTACGGAAGCGCACGATGGAGAGGGCGCCGACCATACCGAGAGAGAGGACGACGTTGGAGGTCACCGCGAGGATGACCAGGGTCGTGATCATGGTCAGCGCGACCAGCGTCACCCCGAACGACGAGGAGTACATGACCCCCTGGTAGGTCTTCTTGTAGATGAAGAAAATGAACATCCCCACGCCGAACGCCAGCACCAATGCCAGGATCATGTCGAGAATGGAGATGGAGGTTACATTTTCAAGGAAACTGGATTTAAAGATGTCATCGAATGTCATACTGGGTATTTCTCCTTCTTGTTAATTCAGCCGTAGATCCGGCATTGTGCGTATTTGGAAAATGAAGTGACGCGGCGGCCCGGCGTCTGCACGGCATCGCGGATGACGGAGGGCAGGAAATCGTCCCACTTGACTTCCAGGATGATCGCGCGGTCGGTGACGGGGATCGTAACACAGTCCGGATTCAGGAAGTCCGTGCAGGAAAGACCCGAGCGGATGTCATAGTCGAAGGTCACGCGGACATTTCCCGGGCGGTAGATGTAGGGCTCCCGTGTGTAGTCGACGATTGTTCTGGGGCGCAGGTTCTGGTACTTCATTTTACAGTAGAGCTCCTCGAGGAGAGGCCTTCCAGACATGCGCATCCAGTCCGTATCGCCGTCCACGATCTTCTGCGCTTCCGCGGCGGTGAGCTCTGCGCTGTACTTTGTCCCGAGGCCGTTTCTTCTGCTTTTCTTCTCCAGATGGATGAAGGACGTGTCGCCGTTGTAATAGCGGATCCGGAACTTCTCCCGCATGTTAACGCCGTCGATCTTCTCGCGGAGAGCCTTATCGTTCAGATTGTCGAAGTAGAGGCTGCGGATCGTATAGAGCCCGTTTTCCGCGTGGGGGTCCGGCTCGGCGACGGCCCTCATGCGTGCCCGGATGGAGAGGAGATCGGCATAGTTTATGAAATGCTTCCATTCGTGCCGGTAGCGTATGTCCATGGGTTGTGTTTTCTCCGTTCAAAAAAAATTTGGACTGTGTCAGGCGCCCTGCCTTATTGCGGGAAGGGCGGGTTAAAAAAGTAAGTATTATCTTAACACCATCTTAAAATTAGTACAACAGGAAATGAAAGGATTGTTCCCCCGCTCTGCCCTGTGCTACAATCAAATTATGAAGCTTGTCACAGAATGGTCAGGAGGAGAAGGATATGGATAGAAAAGAAGCCCTGCAGAAACTGGTTTCCGGCAATGAACGCTACATCAATGAGACTTGTAAGATCGGTGACATTTCACCGGAGATTCGGAAGGATACGACGGAAAACGGCCAGCACCCGTTTGCAATCGTCATCACCTGCTCGGATGCCAGAGTGATCCCTGAGGCAATCTTCTCCTGCGGGATCGGCGAGCTCTTCGTGATCCGGGTGGCGGGCAACGTCATCGACAACCACCAGCTGGGGAGCGTCGAGTACGCCGCGGACCATCTGGGTGTGAAGCTCGTCATGGTGCTGGGACACACCCACTGCGGGGCGGTCGATGCCGCCATCAACCATGATCCGGCGGGATATATCAGGTTCCTCACGGATGAGATCAAGGAGGCCATCGGCGACGAGAAAGATCCGTTCAAGGCGAGCTGCCTTAACGTTCGGCGGAGCATCAGCCGGATCGAGTCGAGCCTTGCAATTCAGAAGGATGAGGCGGAAGGACTCGCGGTCGTCGGGGCGATCTACGATATAGAGACCGGCAGGGTGGATATCATTGACGGTGAGGCACTGTGAGAAAAGAAGGTCTGTAAAAACGCAGGCCTGACACTTAGTAGTCAACGGGAGGAAGCATGAACATACTTTATGCATCCATCGGTCTTCTGGACGGCAGGACTGAAAAATTCAAACAGCAGACGGTCACAAAGGATGTCGAGGCATTTATCCGGAAGCTTATGGAATACACGCTTGAAAGCAGGAAGACCGGGCTGTACCGATTTAAGGATGTGCAGGACGTGAAGGCGGCGGGAATCGAGCGGCTGGCCGGAAATGTTCTTGCCCCGGAAGGGGAAGCAGCCCGCAGCGAAATTGCCGGGGCACTGAAGGCAGCGGCGGATGCCCTCATTGCGGCAGAAGCAGAGTCGGGAAAACGCATTGCCGCCATGGGACGCAAGATACCGACCGGAAACCTCGCAGCGGCCGTCGTGCGGGATTCGAAGCAGGGACTCTGCGTCATTTTTGCAAAGGTGGACCACACCGACTGGTTCGACGGGGAGAGCCTGACCGTGAGACCCGGTTTCTCGTGTGAGGACAGGGATATATGGAAGACGGCTGTCATCAGAATGCGCGAGGAGGACGGTCTTCATGTGGGTGACGTGTCCGTCTACATGGACAGGCCCGCAGCCTACTGGACCGGCGGCTTCCTGGGACTGGAAAAAGTCAGGAGCGACAAGTACAATACCGGTACATCGCTTCTTAAGATGCAGAAGCTTCTTGCCAGGCGTCTGTCCGGAGTCGAGCTGTTTGTCCGATGGAGCATGCTTCTTCGGAAAATGAAGACCGTCTCCGAGATGAACTATCCGGACTTTATCAACGAGCTTTTCGGGGACGCCGGCGAAGACCGTGACTTGATAAAGCTGCGGGAGGAGCTGCTTGCACTCCCTGAGAAAGCCGGCTTTGACACCCAGTTTCATGTGGTGCCGGAGTGTCTGCCCAGGGCAGCAGTCAGTCAGATATTTGAGATCAACGATTATATGAAGCTGACCATGAGTGAAGGCGACTATGACCCGCACGCATTGATTGAGGCCAGAGAGGAAGGCGGAGAGCGCTTCCTTGTGATCAGATGCACGAATCCGAAGACTTTCGAGGATTTTAAGGGGAAGAAACATGGTTGACATAAGAATGGAAGCGAAGAGTCTTTTCGGAGAGGAGGAATCCTGCCGGGAGACATTCTCTTCGTTTGAATGCGAACTCAAAAAAAGCGGTGAGCTTCCCTCGCGCGAAGAGATCGATGCCTTTTTTGCGCTCATTCCCGCCCGGGACAGCATGAAAATTGTCTTCACGGATGGGCTTGACCGGGCGGAATTGCCCTTGGACACGGGACTTCGGCCTTATAAGGAGTTTGCAGCCGGCGTGTCTTCCGAGGATGAGACGAGCATCCGCATCCGCATCGACAAAAATGGGCCCGGCGGCAGGGACAATGTAATCTCCATCTACTGCCTCGAGACATTTCTGATGTTTTTCACCGGAGAGGCGGAGGATACGGCGGTCCTCATGGAGCGCTGGAATGAGGTCGTAAAGAGAGCGGAGGGACGCACCGCCTTTGAGGTGCTTAACACAGATGCGGAGTTCGAGGCAGGGGCTTTCCTCTTCACAAATGACGCAGCCGGCTTTGACTTAAGGGCAGAGGAACGTGCGCTGCGGCGGCAGCGCGCGGAGGAAGCCTGCACGTTTATGGACCGGCGTGAGATGCGCCTCCTGCCCGGCGACTTCACTCCGGAGACAAAGCTGCCGGAAGACGACTCTTCGCTTATTGCAAAGCTTGCAGGCACCATGCGCCGGCTTGATACGGTCTTGGCGGTCATCTACCTCGGAGTGAGCTCCCGCATGGAGAAGGATGAAGCCGTTGTTTCAATCACAAGGGGTGGGCGGGAACTTCATTTTCCGCTGAAGGACATTCCCGAAAATGAAACCCTGACGAAGCTTATCGGCTGGATCCTCTCGGGTGAGGACGCCGCGGAGCGGGCGGATGTGGCGCGAAGCACGGTGAGCCTGCGCTGTAAAGATGAGGCGGAACTTTTGGCGGCGGAAGCTTCCCTCACGGATGCGGTACGGTCTGCCTACAGTCTCTATCGCTCGAAAAATGTAGAACGGTATCTGGAAGTCAGAAAGCAGCTGAACAAGAGCATTCTGGATTCCGCGAGACAGGTGGCGGAGCTCATCGGCTCCCTGATCGACAGCTTCAAGACGAATTTTATCGCAATCATCACGGTCCTGATCACACAGGTGCTGGCAGGAAACGTGGATTTCGCGAAGCTGGGCAGGGAGGGCTTTGTGAAGGAGGACATGAACGCGGTCGTGGTGATCTACTGCGGGGCTTCATTTGTATATCTGGCCGTGACGATGCTCCATATCTATTTTAAGTGGGATTTTTACTGTGTCTATTTTGAACGGATGAAGGAGAACTTTGAGGGGCTGCTTGACGGAGAAGAACTTGCCGCCGAGTTTAAGAAGGCGGGAGATATCAAGGTGAAAGCCGAGAAAAAGCTTCTCCTTTACAGCGCGGTAATGGCTGTGCTCTGGATCGCGATTCTCTTTGTTGTCTGGCGCGCAGGATACAGGGCGTAGGAAAATAAAAAATGCGGCGTCTCAGAGGAGATGCCGCATTTTTTAATTGTATTTGACCTCCATGAGTGTCAGCCCCTGGGGCGGCGCCGTGGGCCCGGCCAGGTTTCGGTCGCGGGCGAGAAGGAGGTCCTCCATCGAGAAGGGGTCGCGCTTGCCCTCGCCGACCTCGATCAGGGTGCCGACCAGGATGCGGACCATATACATAAGGAACCCCTCGCCGATGAATTCGATGTCGATCTCATCCTCCGTCTCGCGGATATGGATCGCGAAGAGGCGGCGGACCGTGGATTTCTTCATCCGGGGATTCCCGCAAAAGCTCTTGAAATCGTGCTCGCCCCGGAGCTTGATCGTCGCAATTTTCATCGCGGCGACATCCAGTTTGCCCTTGTACTCGTAGACATATTTGCGGTCAAAGACGTGCTTTGACTTGTCCGTGCAGATGCGGTAGAGGTAGGTCTTCTGGGTCGCGTTGAAGCGGCTGTGGAAGCGGGGACCCGCCTCCGCGACATCGATGACGCCGATGTCCTCCGGGAGATATTCGTTCAGGTAGGCGCGGATCTCGTCGGGGGTCTTGTCCGTCTCGAGGCGGAACTGGGCGACCTGGCCTTTGGCGTGGACGCCGGCATCCGTGCGGCCGGCTCCGTGAACGTCGATCGGGGAGCCGGTCATCCGGGTCAGGATGGTCTCGATCTTCTCCTGGATCGTGTTCTCGGTGTCCCCCTGCTTCTGCCAGCCGTTATAGCGGGTTCCGTCGTATTGGATGAGCATTCGATAATTCTTCATAGATCGTCACCGTTTGAGCCGCCGAAGAGGCCGCTGATTTTTCTGCCGATCGCACCGGCGAGGGAGGAGTCCTCGGCGGGAGCGAACGAGGGATCCGGGATATCCGCCACTGTGTGCTCCATGCGGTCAAGCTCGTCCGGAGCGGTCTCGTGGGAGTCGTAGCCGGTGTCAAAGGAGGCTTCGGGGATTTCATTTTCGGGATATTCCGGAGCGGGAGCCGTCTCGGGCTTTGCCTGCGGCTGCTCATGGGAGGCAGGCGCCGATGCAGCGGCCGGCCTTTTCTTTTTGCCGAAGAGGCCGAATACGGGCTGCGTGTCCTCCTCTTCGTCATCCTCGTCGTCGAGCTCGTCATACTCGTCATAGGCGGCGTCGGCCTTCTTTCCGTCCTGCCTTCTGAACATGTAGCGGATGAGGACGACCGTCATGACCGGCTGCAGGATGAAGGCGGCCGAGTAGAGCAGATGCTGAAGGAACTTGAGCTGCGAGTTAAATACCAGGTACATGCCGAGGATCGCGACCAGGATGGAAAGTCCCAGGCCGACGATGGAGACGGCGAGTTTTTCAAACATATATTTCATACGGGCCTCCTTGAAAATGCACTTCTTTCCGTAATTATAGCATAGAGACAGAGAAAATTCATGGCAAATCACCGGGTTTTGCCGGTCTTTATTTCATTTTCATGGAAGAGAGCGCCTCGTACCGGGCCTTGCATTTCTCGCTGTAGGGATCGTCAAAATCGTACGCGTAGCCCCAGTCGATGACGAGGCCGTTTCGGACGGTGAAGGAGATCCCGTGCTCGGGCTCGAAGGAGGCGGAGCCGCTCACGACGTACATGATGTCTCCGGGGTTCTGCGGTTCCATGAGGTAGAGGGTGTCCGGGTGGAATTCGGCGATCGAAGTGGCCTCGGGGGTCTCCTCGGTGCCGTAGTCCCCGTCAAAGAGGCGCTCGAGCTGCCGGATCTGCTCATCCGGCAGGGAGTCGAGGTCCTTCATGCACTCTGTGAGATAGGCGTCCTCGTTTGTGTCGAGGAACCCGTTCCGCCGTATGCCGCCTTTGTATACATTAAGGGAGGCGTCAAAGAGAGAAGAGCGGACCTTTTCGGAGACGGGCTCTCTGTCATCGTACCATTCCGCGTCGGAGTAGTCGAGCTCCTTATTCCAGGCCGCATAGCGCTCCTCAATCACCGGGATGAGCCGGTCCAGGATCTCGTAGGAGAAGTCGATGCAGTAATAGCGTCCCTCGGGGTTTCCGGCCGCAGCGAGGTAATCGGTGAGATAGTATGTCCGCCCGGTGATGCGGTCCTCGGTGTCGTAGTAGGACCTCACAAACGGGATGACACCCGGGAGAAGATACTCGCTCCCGAAATAGTAGTCGAGCGCGGCGAGGACCTCGACGGGGGTCATTTTGCGGGCTTTCATTTTTCCGGCGAAGTTATCCGTCTCAAAATCCGTGTAGAACTCCTCCGAGAGGAAGCTCGAATCGGCGAGCCAGTAGAAGAGATAGGAGAAGGGAGTTGCCGTGTAATCGTAGATTTTGTCATTTTCCTCATCGGTAAGGGCAGCAAAGTCGGTGATCCCGCGGAGGCGCATGTATTCGGCGGCTGCACCGTCCCACTCCCATTTTCCCTTGTAGGTGAAGGTGTAGGGGCGGGCGCTCACCGGCTTCGGGAAGAGGTCGGCGCGCGGCTTTCTCCTGATCACGTAGACGGTCACCACGATGAGGACCGCCCCGATAAAGAGGAAGAAGAGACATGCGGTCAGGTTGTCGAAGGCGAGGAAGCTCACGGACATGCAGGTGAAGAAAATGCAGGCCTCCATGAGGAGCGAGTTCCGCACAAGATGTCCCTCCTTGTTCTTGAAGGCCCGGAAGAGCGTGACCGCGGTGACCGCCGTGATAAGAAAGAAGGTCAGGAGCGCGGCCGCAAGGATGTAAATGTCCTTGCCGGCTGCGACGCCGGAGATCGCGACGCCGATAAAGAAGAGATCCAAGGCAAGGTCAAAGAGCAGTGTGACTGTGAGATATATTTTTACGAGAGTGTTCATGGCAGCCTCCTTACGTTTGTTCCTTAAATTATTATGCCACGAAGGAGGAAGGTTGTCAAAAATCACGAATGTTTTTACATTTTTTATGGTTTGTTAATTGATTTCGGCGGGGCGGACGTGTATACTTCATGTTATGGATAGCACTCGATAAGTGAGAGTGCTAACAATGAAAGGAGGACCTGCATGAAAAAGGTTCAAAGTCCAAGAACGCCGATCATCGCTTACATCGTGACGGCGATCATATTTACGATTATCTTAAATACATTTATGCTGCCCCTTATGACGCGGCACGCGATCAAGAACGTCGATTACAGCACCTTCCTCAACATGGTGAAAAATGAAGAGATCGCCGTCGCCCAGATCGAGAGCGATTACATCTATTTCGAGGACAAGGCGGACCCGGCGAATTACTACAGGACCGCCGCATTCAACGACCCGCAGCTTGTGGACCGCCTGGAGGCGTGCGGCTGCAAGTTCGGCCGGGTGGTCCAGACCCAGTCGCCCCTGCAGAGTTTCCTGCTCGGCATCCTGCTTCCGGCCGTGATCTTCTATATGATCGGCTCCGTGCTCCTTAGAAGCATGATGAACCGGACAGGAGCCGGCGGAGCGGGCAACCCCTTCATGTCCTTCGGAAAATCAAACGCGAAAGTCTACGTGCCCTCGACCACCGGCATCACCTTCAAGGATGTCGCGGGTGAGGAGGAAGCGAAATCCCTGCTCGTCGAGCTCGTGGACTACCTGCATGACCCGAAGAAATATGTCGAGATCGGCGCAAAGTGCCCCAAGGGCGCGCTGCTCGTCGGACCTCCCGGCACCGGCAAGACCCTGCTCGCCAAGGCGGTCGCCGGCGAGGCGAACGTTCCGTTCTTCTCCATCGCCGGCTCCGAGTTCGTCGAGATGTTCGTCGGCATGGGCGCCTCCAAGGTGCGTGACCTCTTCGAGCAGGCCGAAAAAAATGCCCCCTGCATCGTCTTCATCGACGAGATCGATACGATCGGCAAGAAGCGTGACTCGGGCGGCATGGCCTCGAACGACGAGCGCGAGCAGACCCTGAACCAGCTGCTGACCGAGATGGACGGCTTCGACGGGTCCAAGGGCGTCATCATCCTGGCCGCGACCAACCGGCCGGACAGCCTGGATCCCGCGCTGCTGCGCCCGGGCCGTTTCGACAGACGGATCCCGGTCGAGCTCCCGGATCTGCAGGGCCGTATCGATATCCTGAAGGTCCATGCATCCAAGGTGAAGCTGGCGGACAACGTCGATTTTGAGCCGATCGCAAGGACTGCGGCGGGCGCTTCCGGTGCGGAGCTTGCCAACATCGTGAACGAGGCAGCCCTCAGGGCGGTCCGCGAAGGCCGCGAGTTCGTCACCCAGGAGGACCTGCAGGAGAGCATCGAGGTGGTCATCGCGGGCTACCAGAAGAAGAGCCGGGTCCTCTCCGACGAGGAGAAAAAGATCGTCTCCTACCACGAGATCGGACACGCGATGGTGGCGGCTTACCAGACGGATTCCGCCCCGGTCACCAAGATCACGATCATCCCGAGAACCTCGGGAGCGCTCGGCTACACGCTGCAGGTCGACACGGGCGACAAGTACCTGATGTCGAAGGAGGAGATCCTGAACAAGATCGCGACCCTGACCGGCGGCCGCTGCGCCGAGGAGGTGAAGTTCAACTCGATCACGACCGGCGCTTCGAACGATATCGAGCAGGCGACGAAGCTTGCAAGAGCGATGGTCACCCGCTACGGCATGGCGGACGAGTTCGACATGGTCGCCCTCGAGACCCAGTCCAATATGTACCTGGGCGGCGACACGTCGCTGGCCTGCTCGCCGGAGACGGCCAGGAAGATCGACGATCTGGTCGTGAAAATCGTCAGGGAGCAGCACGACAAGGCGAAGAGCATCTTAACGGAGCACCGCGACAAGCTGGATGAGCTGGCTGCGTTCCTCTATGAGCACGAGACGATCACGGGCGAGGAGTTTATGGAGATTCTGAGGCGGTGAGTGTTTGCAAGAGCCCGGGACGGTTCCCGGGCTTTTTTATGTGATTTTTTCCTTGACATTTTCCCGTTTAATCAATAAGGTAGTAACGTACGAAAACAAACCAGGGCTGAAGAAGGTTTTATAATATGAAGGAAATCTATTTTGACAACTCCTCGACCACGATCGTATCGCCCGAGGCCGCCAGGATCGTGATGAAAGTCATGACGGAGGATTACGGAAACCCCTCATCCATGCATTTAAAGGGCGTTGCGGCGGAGAAGTACGTCAGGGAGGCGCGCGTGAAGATCGCGAAGACCCTCCGCGCGAAGGAAAATGAAATCTATTTCACCTCCGGCGGCTCCGAGAGCAACAACTGGGCCCTGATCGGCGGCGCTCTGGCGAACCGCCGCGCGGGCAATACCATCCTCACGAGCGCCTTCGAGCACCCGGCGGTCTCAGAGCCGCTGAAGTTCCTCGAGAGCCAGGGATTTCACATCGAGAGGATCCCGGTCGACCGCGAGGGGAGGCTCAGGCTGGATGTCCTTCGGGAGAAGATGACGGAGGACGTGATCCTCATGTCCTTCATGTATGTGAACAACGAGATCGGCGCGGTGAACCCGATCGAGGAAATCGGGAAAATGAAAACCGAGCTCTGCCCCAAAGCCCTCTTTCATGTGGACGCGATCCAGGCCTACGGCAAGTACCGGATCTGCCCGAAGGAGCTCAAAATTGACCTCCTCTCGGTGAGCGGCCACAAGCTGCACGGCCCCAAGGGCACCGGTTTCCTCTACAAGGCGGAGAGCGCGAAGCTCCTCCCGCTCATCTACGGGGGCGGCCAGCAGGGCGGCATGCGCTCCGGCACGGAAAATGTCCCGGGCGCCGCGGGTCTGGGCGTCGCCTGTGAGGAGGCCTACACGGACTTTGAGGAGAACGTGGCCTACTTAAGAAAGCTCAGGGCGAGACTGGTCGCAGGCTTACGCGAGATCCCGGACACGGTGATCCACGGGATGCCGGGCGATGAGGGGGCTCCCCACATCGTGAATGCGGCCTTCCTCGGCGCGGGATCGGAAGTCCTGCTTCACACGCTGGAGGACCGCGGGATCTACATCTCGGCCGGCTCGGCCTGCTCGACCCACAAGAGGGCCGGCTCGCCGACACTGACCGCCATCGGGGCCTCAAAGGCGGAGATGGAGTCGTCGGTGAGGTTCTCATTTTCAGAGCTGAACACGGAAGAAGAAGTCGACGAGGCGCTCGCGGTCCTTCGGGAAGTTCTGCCGGTGCTGCGCCGCTACAGAAGAAAGTGAGGAAAATATGTACAATTCTTTCCTGATCAAATACGGGGAGATCGGCATCAAGGGCGACAACAGACACATCTTTGAGGATGCGCTCGCGAAGCGCATCAAGACGGTGCTCGGCCGGATCGAGGGTGAGTTCACCGTGAGAAAGACACGCGGCAGAATTTATGTAAACTGCGGCGGCGACTGGAACTACGATGAGACGGTGACCCAGCTCACCCACGTCTTCGGCGTGGTCGGCATCTGCCCGGTCATGATCTATAAGACCGGCGACATGGAGAAGCTGAAAGCCGATATGGTCGACTATGTCTCGAAGGAGCACGCGGGCGAGAAGGCGACCTTCAAGGTCAAGGCGCGCCGCGTCGACAAGACATTTCCGCTCACATCCATGGAGGTCTCGGCGGCGCTTGGCGAGGCGATCCTGCAGAATTTCCCGGATCTCAAGGTCGACGTCCATGAGCCGGACATCCTCTTTGACGTGGAGATCCGCGAGGAGGTTTACATTTACAGCAAGATCATCCCGGGTCCGGGCGGCATGCCGATCGGGACGGCCGGCAGGGCGATGCTGCTCCTGTCCGGCGGGATCGATTCCCCGGTCGCGGGCTGGATGGTCGCGAAGCGCGGGGTGACGATCGACGCGGTGTATTTCCATGCGCCGCCCTACACCTCGGAGCGCGCGAAGCAGAAGGTCGTCGATCTGGCGGCTCAGCTCGCGAAATATACAGGCCCGATCCGCCTGCATGTGGTCAATTTTACGGATATTCAGCTCTACATCTACGATGAGTGCCCGCACGAGGAGCTCACGATCATCATGCGGCGCTACATGATGCGGATCGCGGAGCATTTTGCGCGGGAGGAGGGCGACCTCGGGCTCGTCACCGGCGAGAGCATCGGCCAGGTGGCCAGCCAGACCATGCAGAGCCTGGTCGTGACGGACGCGGCGGCGTCGCTGCCGGTCTACCGCCCGCTCATCGGGTTCGACAAGAACGATATCGTGGACATCTCCCGCAAGATCGGGACCTACGAGACGTCGATCCTGCCCTACGAGGACTGCTGCACGATCTTCGTCGCGAAGCACCCGGTCACGAAGCCGCTCCTGCACATCATCGAGCGGTCGGAGGGCAAGCTTAAGGAGAAGATCGATGCGCTAGTGCAGGAGGCAATCGATACGGCGGAGCTTGTGATTGCGAAATAACTGAAGGAAGAGAAAAGCGGCTGCGGGAGCGGCCGCTTTTTTTCGCAGATGGGGACGGTTCTCCGCGGATGGGGACGGTTCTCCGCGGAGGAGAACCGTCCCCATCCGCGGAGAACCGTCCCCATCTGCGAACTCCTCTTGACAGGATGTGTACTAGTATATATAATACAGTTAACACAGAAACCGGGCACGAAAGGACAGGTGATCACGTGCTGATATCAATCGATGTAAGAGACCGCAGGCCGATCTACGAGCAGATCGTCGAGAAATACGAGACGCTCATCGCGGGCGGGGTCATGGCGCCGGGCGAGCAGCTCCCGAGCGTCAGGCAGATGGCGTCCGAGCTCTCCATCAACCCGAACACGATCCAGAAGGCCTACGCGATCCTCGAAATGAAAGGCTTCACCTACACGGTGAAAGGCCGCGGGAGCTTCGTCTCCGGCGATCAGGCGGTCGCGGAGCGGAAGCGCGGCATATGGAGGGAGAAATTCATTTCCCTTGTGAGAGAAGGAAAAGAACTCGGCATGACGGACAGCGCCGTGCTTGCGGCTGTCCGCGAAGTCTACGGAGGTGGCGGCGATGATTGAGATTAAGAACGTAAAAAAGAGCTTCGGCGATATAGAGGCGGTGAAGGAACTGAGCGCGGAGATCCGCGAGGGCCAGGTCTACGGGCTGGTCGGCACCAACGGGGCCGGCAAATCGACCCTGCTCCGCATGATCTCGGGCGTCTACGCCCCGGATGCGGGCGACATCCTGATCGACGGGGAGAGCGTTTTCGAGAACCCGCACGCCAAGGAGAAGATCTGCTTCATCGCGGACACGGGCTATTTCTTCCCGAACGCGACGCCGAAGTCGATGGGGGAGTATTTTAAAGCGGTCTATCCGGCTTTCGACGAGGAACGCTACAAAAAGATGCTGGAAAATGCAGGGCTCCCGGCAGTGCGTAAGATCCGCACATTTTCCAAGGGCATGAAACGGCAGGTCTCGGTGCTCCTCGGGGTCTGCGCAAACACGAAATACCTGCTCTGCGACGAGACCTTCGACGGCCTCGACCCGGTGATGCGCCAGGCGGTGAAGAGTGTGTTCGCCGCGGAGATGCTGGACCGCGATTTCACGCCGGTCATCGCCTCCCACAACATGCGGGAGCTCGAGGACATCTGCGACCACGTGGGACTCCTGCACGGCGGTAAGATCCTCTTCTCCGAGAACCTTGAGGACATGAAGTTCCACATGCAGAAGGTCCAGTGCGTGATCCCGGACAAGGAGAAGGAAGCGGAGCTCGTGAAGAACCTCGACGTGATCCGGGAGACCCACCAGGGGTCTCTCATGACCCTGCTTGTCCGGGGGACCAATGTCGACGTGCTCGAGACCGTGGCCGAGAAGGATCCGGTCTTCGCGGAGGCGCTGCCTCTCACCCTCGAGGAGATATTCATCAGCGAGACGTCGCTGGCCGGGTATGAGGTCGGGCGGCTGTTCGGGGAGGAATGAGAACCGGAATCCTTACATTTATCTTAATTTTCCATATAAAGGTAACCAATTCGCGTAAAAAGGAGTATTATATATGAGAACGGCAGATAAACCTAAACGAACGCCCGCAAGAGCCGGGACGAGGAAGATCTCATTTTGGAGGCTCCTCCTCATGGACATAAAGGAGAGGAACTGGCTGCTCGCCCTGATCTCCGCCGTGGCGGCGATCACATATCCCATCGGGACCCTCCTCGTGGCGGAGACCAGCTCGCCGGCGTATGCCGCCGGCAATGTGGAAGAGTTCCTCGGCATGACGGGATCCTACTATTTCCTCTTTCTCCTCGCGGCGGCCATGCTCGCCGGCGTCTCGGGTTTCATGTACCTTGAGAGGCAGGACAAGGCGGACTTCTTCATGAGCTTTCCGGTGAAGAGGGAGATCTTCTTCTTCGTGCCTTACCTTTCCGGCTGGCTCATCTCGGTCGTGCCTTACGTGCTTTTCATGCTGCTCGCGATTTTCCCGGTGTGCGGCATCAAAGGATGCCTCACAGGGGCGCTCGTGCGTGCGTCTTTCCGGGCCATGGGTTTCAACATTCTGTCCTTCACGGCCATCTACAGTGTTGTCGTGCTGGCCATGGTCCTTACGGGGCGGATGCTGATCGGCGTGCTGCTATCCATGTGCTTCCTCTTCTACGGGAGCTGCGCTTCGATCCTCTTAAACCTGCTCAAGGATATGTTTTTTGACACCTGGTACGGGATGGGGAGCGAGGCGGCTTTCCTTCGCTACTCGCCGGTCACGGCCATGGGATATTTTGCGGATTCACCCGCAAAGGCGATCTTCCTTGAGATCCTGTGGCTCCTTCCCGCGCTGGCGGCGGCTGTCCTCATCTACGTGAAGCGGCCTGCGGAGACGGCGGAGAATGCGTTTACATTTTCATGGATGGCGCCGGTCCTTAAGACGGTCATCTCGATCCCCATCGGGATTGCGGGCGGCATGCTGCTCCGGGTGTTCGCCGACAATGCCGGGCGGAACGCGTGGTTTCTCTTCGGGAGTGTGCTGATTGCGTTCATCACGAACGGTGTGATTGAATTCGTCATTGCGCCGGATCTTAAAAATATCGCCCGCCACTGGATCTCCGGCACGGTGATCCTGGCCGGCACGCTGGGCGCGGCATCCATATTTGCCTTCGACCTCACCGGCTTTGACCGCTGGTATCCGGACAAAAATGACATCCAGGCGATGGCTATCTCGGAAGATTTTGTCACCGAGGGCTTCGGGGAGTTCGGCTCCGTGAACAGTTATTATCAAAATGCGTCTTCGTATCTCACGGAGATGTCCGGGGAGCAGATTTACCTTAACAGAAATCTGGTCGAGAACTTTGACGGGCTCTATGAGATCGCCGGGATCGGCGTCAGGGCGAGTCTTGACCGCTCGAAGGTTGTATACGGCCGGCAGACGACGATGCTCTATAAAATGAAGAGCGGGCGCCTCGTATACCGCACCTATCTGCTGCCTCTTGAAGCAATCGATGAGGCGGTTCGGGAGACGGCCTCCGAGACCGAGTTCCGGAAGCTTTACTATCCGTTCGGCCAGTTTAAGCCGGAGCGCTTCAACTTTCTCTCGGCGCAGGATTGGAATAAACCGGGCGTCAGCTACGACGGCGTAGACCTGACCGAGGCGGAGAGCCGTGAACTCTTTGCGGCCCTCGAGGCGGACAGCCTTAAGATGAACCTCGCAGATGCCTTCCGGGCGGACCCGGTGCTGGTCATCTATCCTTCCTATGCGTACGATACCTGGGAGGATTACAGGAAGATGCACGCAGAGTTTTCTCTGGGGGATAATCTGGACTGCATCTACGTCTACGAAAATTACGAAAAGACGCTCGCCTGGCTTGAAGATAAGATCATCAGGGATGAGAATCGGCGGGAAGGAAAGGTGCGCGGTGCCTGGTGCTGGATCAGCAATTACAGCGACAGCAATTCCCCGGCAGTGCAGCGGATCCTGCAGGCGGTGCAGGAGGCGGGAAATACAGCGTATTTCACTGACGAGGAGAGCATCAGAAAGCTTCTCTCTTCGGTAAAACGGGTCGGGGGAAGCGCCACAAAAACCAGTACCGAGGTTGAGATCAACATCTCATTTGAGCTCGCGTCGGGGACGCAGGATTTTTATACTGAAGAATGGGGCTGTAAGATCGTCGACGAGGAGACTCTGCTCGACCTTTTCATGAATCACAATGAGACTAATCCCGCTAAGGGATAAAAGGAGGACATAACACATGAAGAAAAGCGGCGGAAAGAAGCTGATCATCGGCCTTGTCGCGGCAGCGGTGCTGATCGGCGTCATTGTATTTGCCGTAAGGAGAAACGGCTCCGGTCCCGTGGATCCGGAGAAAGCGGTCTTTGTCGAGTCGGTGGCCGCGATCACGGGCATGGGGAGCTCAAACGGTATGATGAACCGGTTCTCGGGGGTGGTGGAATCCCAGGAGACCTGGTCCATCGAGCAGAACCAGGAATACAGTGTCGCCGAGGTGTACGTGAAAGTCGGGGATACGGTCGAGGAGGGGACGCCGCTCTTCATTTACGATGTCGAGCAGTTCAACGAGAAGCTGGAGCAGGCCAAGATCGATCTTGAGAGACTCAATGCGGAGCTCTCCTCGATGAACACGACGATCGCCGAGCTCGAGAAGGAGAAGGCGGAGGCCGACGCATCTCTCAAGGCCTCCTACACAATCCAGATCCAGCAGCAGGAGCTCGAGAAGAAGCAGAAAGAGTACGACATAAAGAGCAAGCAGTCGGAGATCGACAAGCTGAACGACAATATCGCCAACGCGACCGTCACGAGCAAGATCGCCGGCGTCGTCCAGACGATCAACAACGGAAACAGCGGCCAGACCTACTACGGGGAGAACGACAACTCCTTCATCAAGATCATGAAGACCGGCGATTTCCGCGTGAAGGGCACGATCAACGAGTCCAACATCGGCGAGATCACGGAGGGAGTCTCCATGATCGTCCACAGCCGTGTGGATCCGGATAAGACCTGGACCGGCACGGTCACCGTGATCGACCGGGAGAACGGCAAGGCGAGCCAGAGCTACTACGGATCCGACACGAGCGCCCAGAGTACCAACTACCCGTTCTATGTGGATCTCGACTCGAGCGAGGATCTGATGCTCGGCCAGCATGTCTACATGGAGATCAACGCCGGCCAGCTCGACGAGAGCAAAAAGACCGGCATCTGGATCGACGAGTACTATGTTGACCAGACGGATCCGGAAAAACCGGTCATCTGGGCAGCCGAGAACGGAAAGCTTAAAAAGCGCTCCGTCACGCTCGGTGAGCGCGACGAGGAGCTCTTCAAGGTCCAGGTCCTCGAGGGACTTACGGCGGAGGATTATATCGCCTTCCCGGATGAGACCATGAAGGAAGGGACCCCGACGATCACGATGGAAGAGATGGCCGCCGCTTCGGAAGGTGAGGACGGCATGGCCGTATCAGGCGGCATGGCAGGCGAAGGCATGTCGAGCGCAGGCATGCATGGAGTCGGCTGACGGAGGAGATCATGATCGTAGAGTGCAGAAATATTTTTAAAAACTATTCGACCGGAAAGCTTGACGTTCCGGTTCTTAAGGACGTGAACTTCTCGATGGAGGAGGGCGAGTACGTCGCCATCATGGGACCGTCCGGATCCGGCAAATCGACGTTGATGAACATCATCGGGTGCCTCGATCAGCCGACCAGCGGCGAGCTCTTAATCGACGGGCAGGACGTCTCCAAGTGCTCCTCCAACGAGATGGCCGACGTCCGGCTTTACAAGCTGGGGTTCGTGTTCCAGAACTTCCAGCTTCTTGCCGGCCAGACCGCGCTCCAGAACGTGGAGCTGCCGCTCACCTATGCGCATGTGCCGCGGGCGAAGCGGAGAGAGCTGGCCGCGGAGGCGCTGGCCCGCGTCGGCCTCGAGGACCGCATGAATTTCATGCCCAACCAGCTTTCGGGCGGCCAGAAGCAGCGCGTCGCGATCGCCCGGGCGATCGTGAACCATCCGAAGCTTCTGCTTGCGGATGAGCCGACGGGTGCGCTCGATTCGGCCTCCGGCAGGCAGGTCATGGAACTTTTCAAGACACTGAACAGCGAGGGCGTTTCGGTCCTCATGATCACCCACGACCGCGGCATCGCGGAACACGCGCAGCGCATGGTCGAGATCCGGGACGGCATCCTGACAGACGGCAGTAAGGAGGAGAAGACGGAATGAGCAAAGCGAAGAAAATACTGGCGATCCTCCTCAGCGTCATACTGGGCTGCGGGGCGATCGGCGGCGTCATTTACGGCGTCACCAAATCCCAGGAGAGGGCGGTTACGGTCATCCCGGCATCCGAGGTCAACTACGGCGGCGGAAACTGGGACTACACCACGTCCGTTTCGGGGCTGGTCACGGCCGATGCGGCTCAGGACATCTATCTCTCCTCGACGGAGACCGTGAGCGAGGTCATGGTCGTCGAGGGGCAGGCGGTGCGCGAGGGCGACGTCCTCATGGCCTACGACACGACGACCACCAACATGAACCTCGAGAAGGAAAAGCTTGCGCAGCAGCAGATCCAGCTTCGGATCGATGTCGCAAATAAAAACCTCGAGACCCTCCGGAGGCTCACCCCCTACTCGGAGGAGCCGTTTGATCCGGGCTGGGATATCCCGGACATCATCATACCGGATGAACCGGAGATCGACCTCGCCGCGGTGAAAGCGGTGGACAAGCTCGACGCGAAGACCCTGCCCTACAATGTGACCCCGGAAGTCTGGGCGAAGGCAGGTTTTAAGGAGCCGGACTCCGAGAAGAGCACCGGAGAGGAGGAGATGGACTTCGGACCGGTCTACGGGACGGAGGATGAGCCCTACCGCTTCCTCGTGAAGGAGGGCACGGTTATCACCCCGGAATTTCTCATGATGCTCAGGAAGGTCGCCTTCATGTACGGAGGACCTTTCTATGTCGCACTTGAGGTGCGCGAGGGTGACACCGGCGACGGCATGCTGCTCCAGAGATGGACGCTGAACGCTGTTAAGATACGAAAAGACCTCACCGGCTGGAAGGGTATTATCTCCCTTGAGCCGCTCGAGAGCACGCTGACGCCGACTCCGACGGCGACGCCGACCCCGACCGGGACGCTGACGCCGACCCCGACGGAGGACCAGGACGCTACGCCGACCCCGACGGAGGACCCGGACGCTACGCCGACCCCGACAGAAGATCCGGACGCGACGCCGACCCCGACGGAGGATCCGGACGTGACATCGACCCCGGGAGAGGATCCTGAGGAGACGCCGACTCCGGGTGAAGATCCGGACGCTACGCCGACCCCGGGTGAGAACCCGGAGGCGACCCCGGTGATCCCGGAGGCGACAGGGACTCCCGCGGATGAGAGCAGCACGCCGGCCGTTACCGACGTGCCGGAACCGGAGAACACAGGCTCCGCCCTTGCGGAGAGCTTCACGGCCGGCGCGGGCGAGTTCGACGGGAGTCTTTCATTTTCCAATTTCGATTTCGGAACCGCCAACCTGACGGACGGGTATCTGCTTACGGCCACGGAGGATTCGAGCGCGATCGCCTCGGCTCTGGGCCTCATTGACCCGAACACCATGATGACCCAGGAGGAGATCGACCGCGCGAAGAAGGAGGAGGAGCTGAATCTCAAGTCTCTGGATCTCGATCTTCGGGAATCGAACCTCAGGATCGCTTCGGCCGAGAAGGCCGTTGAGAACGGGATCGTGCGCGCGAGAATGAACGGAATCGTGAAGAAGGTCAGCGATCCGGAGAATCCACCGCAGGACGGCTCACCGTTCCTCACGGTCTCGGCAGCGGAGGGCTTCTATGTGAAGAGCGCCCTCTCCGAGCAGCTGCTCGGCAAGGTGAACGTCGGCGACACGGTCACGATCACCTCCTGGATGAACGGCATGACCTATGACGGGACCATCCGCGACATCTCGCCGTACCCGGATACTTCGGGCATGTTCGGCGACAGCTCGCTGAACAGTTCTTTCTACCCGATCACGATCAGCGTCGGAGATGCAAACCTGACGAACGGCGACTGGCTGCAGGTCTCCCTGGTGCCCAACAACAGCGTCGGGATCACGGGAGAGGCGATGCTCTACATCTTCAAGGCATTTGTGCTCGACGAGGACGGCGGAAAATTCGTCTATATGCGCGGCGAGGACGGGAAGCTGCACAAGCAGGAAGTGGAGCTCGGAAAGCTTGCGGGCGACGGCTACGAGGTGATCTCGGGGCTCACACCGGAGGACTATATCGCTTTCCCCTATGGCAAGAACGTGAAGGAGGGCGCGAAGACCCGCGAGGGTACGCTCTCCGATATTTACAGCGGAATGTGAGGTGAGTATTTTGATAGAGAATATAAGACTTGCATTTTCCGGCATATGGTCCCACAAGATGCGCTCGTTTTTAACCATGCTGGGCGTCATCATCGGCATCGCTTCGATCATCGCGATCGTCTCCACGATCGCGGGCACCAACCAGCAGATCATGCAGAACCTGATCGGGGCCGGCAACAACTCGGTAACGATCTCCCTGCAGCAGGGCGGCGGCAACTACTGGATGGATGCGGGAGCGCCGGACGGCGTCACCCCGGTCTCGGATCAGCAGCGGGAGGACATTCTCGCGCTTGACTCCGTGGCGGACGCCTCCTTCTACACGTCGAGAAGCTGGGTGGACAGCGTGAATTCGGTTTACGGCAATTTCAACAACGGGTCTCTCCTCGGAATCGATACCCACTATTTAAAGACCGTGGGCCTGGTGGTCTCTAAGGGCCGACCGTTCATCAAGAAGGACTATACGGATTTCCACAAGGTCGTCCTTCTGGACGAGATCGCGGCCAGCTCGCTCTTCCCGGACGTGGAGGCGGTCGGCAATATGATGGAGATCAGGGGCGAACCCTTCATGGTCGTCGGCGTCGTCCGCAAGGCGGACAATTTCAAGCCGGTGATCAATTCCTTCGAGGATTACTTAAATTACAGCCAGGAGGAGTACGGGACCGTGATGATCCCCTCGGCTGTCTGGCCGATCCCCTTCATCTACGACGAGCCGGAGAACTGTGTTGTCCGCGCGAAAGAGACCGAGATGATGAGCCGGGCGGGACGCGAGGCGGCGGAGATCATGAATCAGTCGATCGGTTCGAACGCCCAGGACATCACCTACAAGGCGGAGGACCTCCTTGAGCGGGCGAAGAACCAGCAGGAGCTCGCGTCGAGCACCAACAGCCTGCTGCTGTGGGTCGCCTCGATCGCGCTCTTAGTCGGCGGTATCGGCGTCATGAACATCATGCTGGTTTCCGTCACCGAGCGTACGGCTGAGATCGGCCTCAAGAAGGCCCTGGGCGCGCGCAAGAGCGCGATCCTGACCCAGTTCCTCACGGAGTCGGCGGTGCTGACCTCCCTCGGAGGCGTGATCGGCGTCATAGCCGGACTGGTGCTCTCCCAGGTGATCTCGAGGATGAGCGGAACGCCGGTCGCGATATCGGTGCCGGCGATCATCCTCTCGGTCGGTTTCTCGATGCTGATCGGCATCGTGTTTGGACTCCTGCCCTCGGTGCAGGCGGCCAACTTAAACCCGATCGACGCGCTCAGAAGAGAATAAGAACAAGAGAACGCAAAAGCCCTGCCGGTTTCCCGGCAGGGCTTTCATGTTGACAATCGTTTGAATTTACCTTATGATACTGTTTTATCAGACAGCGGCATAGGGTTTTAAAACCGCAAGCACTTCGTCGAGCTTATCGCCTTCCGCATGAATGTTAAGATCGATCGGCTTGGAAAGATCAAGGCTGAAGATGCCCATGATAGACTTTGCATCGATAACATAGCGGCCGGATACGAGGTCAAAATCAAAATCATATTTGATGATTTCATTTACGAAGGTCTTGACCTTGTCGATGGAATTAAGAGATACTTTGATCGTTTTCATTTATTTAACCTCCTTTTTCGGTCTTGAGAAATGTACTCTGCACTTCTCATGAGCACATATTAAAGGGAAACGGGAAGGAAGTCAAGGCAAAAAGCAAATGCTTGTGGACAAAATTTGCATTTTAGAGAGATGAGTATGAAGAAGAAGGCGGCATTTCACAGCCTCGGCTGTAAAGTAAATTCATATGAGACGGACGCGATGAGAAAAGCGCTCCTTGAGGCCGGATGCACGGAGGTACCGTTTGCGCCCGGTGCGGATATCTATGTGATCAACACCTGCACCGTGACCAACATTGCGGACAGAAAGTCCCGGCAGATGCTCCACAAGGCGAAGGAGATGAACCCGGAGGCGGTCGTCGTTGCCTGCGGCTGCTATGTGGAGGACGCGGCCGGGAAGCTCACGGCCGATCCGGCGGTCGATATCCTCATCGGAAACGCGGAGAAGGGACAGCTCGTCCCGATCCTTGCGGAGTATTTTGAAAGCCGGGAAAATGCAGAGCTCATGTCCCGGGAACCGGTGAAGATCAACACCGTGCGCACCTACACGGAGCTCGGCACCGTGCCCGCGCGGGAGCACACGAGAGGGTTCCTGAAGATCCAGGACGGCTGCAACCAGTTCTGCACCTACTGTATGATCCCCTATGTGCGGGGCCGCGTGCGGAGCCGCCGCAGGGAAGATATAATTAAGGAAGTGAGGGCTCTTGCGGACGAGGGCTGCCGGGAGTTTGTGATCACGGGAATCCATGTGAGCTCCTACGGGCTCGATTTTGATTACCCGGGGGAGAACCGACAGACGCCGGACGCTTCCGAGGCCGCCACAAACCATCATCTTCTTGCGCTCATAAAAGAGATCGCCGCGGAGCCGGGCGCAGAACGCATCCGCCTGGGATCCCTTGAGCCGGGCGTCATCACGGAGGAGTTTGCCGCCTCTCTTGCCGCGATCCCGGAGGTCTGCCCCTCGTTCCACCTCTCGATGCAGAGCGGGTGCGATGCGACGCTTGCCCGCATGCGCCGGAAGTACAGAACTGCGGATTTTGCGGATAAGTGCGCGATCCTCCGGAAGTATTTTACAGATCCGGCCATCTCCACCGATATCATTGCGGGTTTCCCGGGGGAGACGGAGGAGGAGTTTGCCGCGACGGCAGAGTTTGTGAGAGGGATTCATTTTTCAAGGACTCATATCTTTAAGTACTCCGTACGGCAGGGAACCGTGGCCGCAAAGATGGACGGCCAGGTGCCGGAGAGCGTAAAGAAGGAGCGGGCAGGAGAGCTTGCGCGGATCGACCGGGCGGCCCGGGAGGCGTACGCGGAGAAATTCATCGGAAAGGAGCTCTCCGTGCTCTTTGAGGAGCCTGGGGTGCGGGGCGGAAAACGCATCATGAAGGGGTATTCGAGGGAGTATATTCCGGTCTTTTTGGAGACGGAGAGGGACCTTTCGGGGGTCATTCAGCCTGTTCTGGCGGTTAAGTGCGATAAGGAGGGGGAAATTTCAGCCTCTCTTTCCCTTTAATACGGGTTGAATATTGAGAACTTTTGTTGTATCATATAGTCTGTATATCAATGCTTGAAAAGAGGTGAGACAAATGGCTGATTTGGGTAACACGCAGTATTTCAGAGGAAAGCAGGGACCGGAGATCCATGTGAGACAGGTCCTTGATGTCGTCTACAATGCGATGGCGGAAAAGGGGTATGACCCGGTCAACCAGATCGTCGGGTACATCATGTCGGGAGACCCCACCTACATTACAAGCTACAAGGGTGCGCGCAGCATGATCATGAAGGTCGAGCGCGATGACATCGTGGAAGAGCTGCTCACGGCCTATATACGAAACAAATCCTGGGAAGATAAGGAATGAGGTATGAGAATACTCGGGCTTGATTTCGGGGCTAAGACAGTGGGTGTCGCCGTCTCGGATGATCTGGGGCTTACGGCCTCGGGCGTTGAGATCATAAGGCGCACCAAAGAGACACATCTGAGGGGAACGTTCCGGAGAATAGAGGAGCTTTTGGAGTATTATGACGCGGAGGCCTGTGTTCTGGGCCTGCCGCTCAATATGGACGGCACACAGGGTGACAGGGCTCTTAAAACTCTTGAATTCCGGGAGGAACTTCTCAGGCGTTTTAAGATACCTGTTTTTCTTTGCGACGAGAGACTGACGACGGTGGATGCCGAGGAGCTCATGGCGGAGAGCGGCATCCCGCGCCGTGAGTTCAAGACACATGTGGACAAGGTCGCGGCGATGCTGATCCTGACGGATTTTCTGCGGAGCCATGAGGAAGCGATAAAGAACGGAACATTATTATCGGAAGGTATGTAAAATGAAGATCGAATCAGTCGCCTTCAGGGATGAAGAAGGCAGAGAAGTGGAATTCTATGTGGAGTGTGACGCCAGGATCGCGGGCGTCAATTATCTGCTGGTCACGGAGTCTCCCGACGGGGATTCCGATGCGCTGATCTTAAAGGATATGTCCGCCGATTCGGATGTCGAGGCGGATTATGTCATCGTGGATGACGAGAAAGAACTTGACAGTGTTCTCAAGATGTTTGAGGAACTGCTGGAAGATACGGAAATCGAAAAATAAATAAAAACAGGAGGAAAATTTGAAAACCAGAAAAAACGGAATAGAGAAGGTAAGGATCATCCCCCTCGGAGGACTTGAGAGGATCGGGATGAATATTACCGCGATTGAATACGGGGACACGATTGTCGTCATTGACTGCGGCATGTCTTTCCCCGAGGATGATATGCTCGGAATTGACATCGTACTGCCGGATATCAGCTATCTGAAGGAAAACTACAGCAAAGTGAAGGGGTTCGTGATCACCCACGGCCACGAGGACCATATCGGTGCGATCCCCTACGTGTACCGGGAGATCAACGTCCCGATCTACACGACCAGGCTCACGATGGCGCTCATCGAGAACAAGCTCACGGAGCACGACATGATGAACCGCGTGGAGCGGCACGTCGTGAATTTCGGGGACACGGTGGATTTCGGCGAGATCAAGGTCGAGTTCATCAAGACCAACCATTCGATCCAGGATGCGGCGGCTCTGGCCGTCATGACGCCGGCCGGAACGCTGATCCACACCGGCGACTTCAAGGTCGACTACACGCCGGTCTACGGCGACGCGATCGACCTTCAGCGATTCGCCGAACTCGGCAGGGAGGGCGTTCTTGCCCTCATGTGCGACAGCACGAACGCGGAGCGGCCGGGCTTTACGATGTCCGAGCGGACGGTCGGCACGACATTCGACCGGATCTTCGCGGAGCATTCGAAATCCAGGCTGATCATCGCGACATTTGCGTCCAACGTGGACCGCGTGCAGCAGATCATCAACACCGCGGCCAAATACGGGCGCAAGGTGGTCCTCGAAGGCCGCTCGATGGTCAACGTGATCGGAACCGCGATCAGCCTCGGCTACATCGACGATGCGGGCACGCTGATCACGCTCGACGAGATCAGAAACTATCCGCCCGAGAAGCTGGTCCTCATCACGACGGGCAGCCAGGGCGAGTCGATGGCGGCCCTCTCCAGGATGGCGGCCAACCTGCACAAGAAAATCAAGATCATGCCCGGCGATGTGATCCTTTTCTCATCGCATCCGATCCCGGGAAATGAAAAAGCCGTCTCCAACGTGATCAACGACCTCTCCGAGATCGGGGCCCAGGTCATCTTCCAGGACGCTCACGTGTCCGGCCACGCCTGCCAGGAGGAGATCAAGCTGATCTACACGCTGGTGCGTCCGAAGTACGCGATCCCGGTGCACGGCGAGATGCGGCACCTGCGCGCGCACGCGGCGGTCTGCGAGTCGCTGGGGTATCCGCGGGAGAATATTTTCATTTTACACTCGGGCGACGTTCTCGAGCTTTCGAGGGAGTCCTCGCGGATCATCGGCAAGGTGCCGACCGGAGAGATCCTGGTCGACGGACTGGGCGTCGGCGACGTCGGCAACATCGTCATCCGCGACCGGCAGAAGCTGGCGGAGGACGGCATCGTCGTGGTCGTGCTCACGCTCGAGGCCTACACGGGCCGGCTGCTCGCCGGGCCGGACATCGTCTCGCGCGGTTTCGTCTATGTGCGCGAGGCCGAAGGGCTGATGGAGGAAGCCCATCAGGTGGCGGCGGAGGCCGTCTACGGCTGCCTTGACCGGAACGTGACGGACTGGACGAAGATCAAGGGGGA
>ONHA01000018.1 GCA_900317515.1 uncultured Eubacteriales bacterium | reverse complement strand
GGGTTGCTTGCCAACTGGTGCCTTACATTGAAGCGTAACACGGTATATTTGGCTGGATTACAGGTTCAACCTATAGTCCGGCATTTTGGGAAAGTATTATTAGATATAATATCGGAGCCGCCGATATTTATCGGCAGAGAAACTTTGTGATAAGAATATGGAGACTGAATATGAGAGGACTCGGAACCATCATCAACGTGGCCGCCATCATCGCGGGCGGGCTCATCGGGATCTTTTTCAAGCGATACATCAAGGAGCACTACCAGGAGACGATCATCAAGGTGACCGGGATCAGCGTGATCTTCCTCGGCGCCGCGGGGAGCCTCTCAAAGATGCTCGCCGTTAACCCGGCAACCGGGGCACTTGAGACGCAGAAGAGCCTCATGATGATCCTCTCGCTGGTCCTGGGAGCCCTGATCGGGGAGATCATCAACATCGAGGGGGCATTTGAGCGGCTCGGAGAGTGGCTGAAAATGAAAAGCGGCAGCTCCGGCGACACCCGCTTCCTGGACGCATTCCTGACCGCCTCGTTCACCGTGTGCATCGGGGCGATGGCGATCATCGGGGCGATCGAGGACGGACTCTACGGGGACCACTCGATCCTGGTCGCGAAGGCGATCCTGGACCTCGTCATCATCGTGATCATGGCGGCGGCGATGGGGAAGGGGTGCATTTTCTCGGCGGTGCCGGTCGGGATCCTGCAGGGGAGCGTGACGCTGCTTTCGGGGTTCCTTGCGCCGGTGATGACGGCGGGGGCGGCGGCCAACCTCTCGCTGGTCGGGAATATACTGATTTTCTGCGTGGGGCTGAATCTGATTCGGCCTAAGACGGTGAGGGTGGCGAATCTATTGCCGGCGATCGTGATTGCGGCGGCGTTTGCGTTTGTGCCGGGGATGGGGTGAGAAAGCGTGTGGGGACGGTTCTTCGCGGGGTGCTGAACAGTTATTATTTTTTTAAAAACAAAGTGAGCAGGATGGAAATGCTTCTTCGGAAGTGTTATAATAAAATTTGATACCGCTGTCAAAAGATGTAAGGTGAGGCGGTATCGGTTTTCATTTTAAATACTATAAGGAGAAAGCAAAATGAACAATGAAAAGAAGTCTGTAGGTTTCTGGCGAAACCTGGCAATCATTGCGCTCTGCCTGCTGGTTGCCGTCTCAAGTCTCTATGCGATGGGATTCGGCTGGAAGGACAACGCCGTCAAGACCGGGACCGTGGTTCCGACCGTGTCCGGTGAGAAGGCGCTCTCACTCTGGACGGAGGATGCCAGAGCTAAGAAGGAGCTGATTAACTATGTCGAGTCTGTCACGAAGGAAGGCAGCGCCGATTTCATCCCGGTGGAGGACCGCATCGCCGTCTTCGACCTCGACGGAACGCTCTTCTGCGAGACCGACCCGAACTATTTTGATTACACGATGCTGCTCTACCGCGTGACGGAGGATCCGACTTACAAGAACAAGGCCTCCGCATTTGAGCGCGAGGTCGCCGAGAAGATCCAGGTGATCAACGACGGCGGCAAGGCGGCCGAGGGCCTCGAGGTCGATCACGGCAAGGCGGTGGCTTCCGCATTCAAAGGCATGACCCTCAAGGAGCTCAATGACTACATCCAGGAATTCAAGAAAATGCCGATGCCGAGCTACGAGAACATGACCCGCGGCGAAGGCTTCTACAAGCCGATGGTCGAGGTGGTTGAGTACCTCAAGGCCAACGATTTCAAGGTTTACGTCGTCAGCGGCACGGACCGTTTCCTTGTCCGCGGCATCTGCGAGGGCGGACTTGATCTTCCGGCAGATCAGATCATCGGTTCCGACGAGCTGCTGGTTGCCTCGAACCAGGGCGATGTGGACGGCCTCAATTACGTCTTCACGGACGGTGAGGATGTTGTCCTCGGCGGCGAATTCCTGATCAAGAACCTCAAGATGAACAAGGTCACGGTCATCCTGCAGGAGATCGGCCAGCAGCCGGTCCTCTCCTTCGGCAACAGCACGGGCGACGCCAGCATGGCTGAGTTCGTCACCAGCAACAACCCCTACAAGAGCCTTGCATTCATGCTCTGCTGCGACGATACGGAGCGTGAGAACGGCAACGAGGGCAAAGCCGAGAAGATGTACAACCTCTGCGAGGAGTTCGACTGGGTACCGGTTTCCATGAAGAACGACTGGACGACGATCTACGGCGACCAGGTCAAACATAAATAAGCAGTACAATTAAGCCATGTGGCGGAGCTTTCAGGAGCTCCGCCATACTTATATAAGGATTTGGAAGGAGGCGGGCATATGACATTGGAGGAATTCTTTTCGGAAAATAAAACCGTCGCCGTCGCCCTGTCGGGAGGCGTCGACTCCGCGTACCTGCTCTGGGCGGCGAAGCACTACGGGGCGGACGTCGTGGCCTACATTGTGAAGACGGAGTTTCAGCCGGCGTTCGAGTACGAGGACGCGGTGAGGCTCGCGGATGAGATGGGCGTGGATAAGAGGGTTCTTGCATTTTCCATAGTGAATTATAAGAAGGTGACCGCCAACCGGGAGGACCGCTGCTACTACTGCAAGAGGAGGATATTTTCGCTCATAGGAGCGGCGGCAGCGGAGGATAACTGCCTCATTGTCTGCGACGGGACCAACGCCTCGGACGATGCGGGCGACCGGCCGGGCATGCGGGCGCTGAAGGAGCTTCATGTGCGCTCGCCGCTCCGCGAGTGCGGGCTCACCAAGGAGGATATCCGGAGGCTCTCCCGCGAGGCGGGGCTTTTTACCTGGGACAAGCCTTCCTACGCGTGTCTTGCGACGAGGATCCGGACGGGCGAGCCCATCACGAAGGATAAGCTTCGCGCGGCGGAGGAGTCTGAGGGGGTTTTATTTTCCATGGGCTTCACCGATTTCAGGGTGAGGCAGGCGGACGGGCACGCGAGGATCGAGGTTCCGGAGGATCAGATGGAGGCTCTGTTTGCGAAGCGGGAGGAGATCCTTCGGGAGCTTAAGCCGTTCTACAAATCTGTTTCACTGAATCTGGAGAAGAGAAAATGACGGACGACATCAGAAAAATACTCGAAAATGTGCAAAACGGGAGCCTTTCGGTGGACGATGCGCTGCTTTCGCTCAAGAAGGAGCCCTTTGAGGACATCGGCTACGCCAAGGTGGACATGCACAGAAAGATACGGCAGGGGGCGGCCGAGGTCATTTACGGGGCCGGCAAGACCCCGGAGCAGATCATCGGGATCGTGAAGACGATGCAGACGGCCGGCCAGGAGACGATCCTCATCACGCGGATGAGCGAGGAGGCGGCCGCGATCGTCGGGAGCGAGGTCGAGCTCGATTACCGGAAGATGGCCCGCTGCGGGGTCGTCGGGCCGATCCCCGGGCCGGACGGCATCGGGCGGATCGTGATCGCGACCGGGGGCACGAGCGACATCCCGGTGGCGGAGGAGGCGGCCGTCACGGCGGAGGTCCTCGGAAATGAAGTGCTCCGCCTCTATGATGTCGGCGTCGCGGGGCTTCACAGGACGCTGGCCCACCTCGACGACATTATGAGCGCGAGCGTGCTGATCGCGATTGCAGGCATGGAGGGGGCGCTGGCGAGCGTGCTCGGCGGCCTTGCGGACTGCCCGGTCATCGCGGTGCCGACGAGCGTCGGCTACGGGGCTTCCTTCGGGGGCATTTCCGCGCTTCTTTCGATGCTGAATTCCTGCGCGAGCGGGGTTTCGGTGGTGAATATCGATAATGGATTTGGGGCGGGGTATTTGGCCGGACGCATTAACCACCCCGGAAAGAGGAAATACCATGGGAAAGATCTTATACCTTGAGTGCAAAATGGGAGCAGCCGGCGACATGCTGACGGCCGCGCTTCTCGAGCTGATCCCGGACCCGGACGGCTTTATCCGGAAAATGAACACCCTGGGCCTCCCCGGCGTGACCGTGAAGAGAGAGAAGGCGGTCAGCTGCGGGATCACCGGGACGCATGTCTCCGTGGTCATCGACGGCGAGGAGGAGGAGAGCCATGATGTGGATATGCAGGGGCATGAGCACGACCATGAGCATGAACATCATCATGAGCATGATCACGGCCACGGCCACCACCACTCCCACAACAGCATGGCGGGGATCGCCCACATCGTGAGGGACCACCTGGATATCCCGGAGAAGGTGAAGGAGGACGTGCTGGCGGTCTACGGGCGGATCGCGGAGGCGGAGGCCCATGTGCACGGCGTGCCGGTGAGCGATATTCATTTTCATGAAGTCGGGACCATGGACGCGGTCGCGGACGTGACGGCGGTGTGCCTGCTCATGAATGAGATCAACCCGGACGAGGTCGTGGTCTCGCCGGTCCATGTCGGGAGCGGCATGGTGCGGTGCGCCCACGGGATCCTGCCGGTGCCGGCGCCGGCGACCGCTTACATCCTTCGAGATGTGCCGATTTACGGCGGCGAGATCCGGGGGGAGCTCACAACACCGACGGGGGCGGCGCTTCTTACGCATTTTGCGGACAGGTTCGGGCAGATGCCGCTCATGTCTGTCAGGGCGATCGGGTGCGGGATGGGCAAGAAGGAGTTCCCGGCGGCCAACTGCGTACGCGCGATGCTCGGCGAAACGAAGGACGGGAGCGACGAGATCGTGGAGCTCTCCTGCAACGTCGACGACATGACGGGCGAGGCGGTCGGATTTGCGATGGAGCGGCTCTTTGAGGCCGGCGCGCTCGACGTCTACACGGTGCCGATCGGGATGAAGAAATCCCGCCCGGGCCTCCTCATCCGGACGCTTGCGAGGGTGAAGGATAAGGAGAGGATCGAGCAGTGCATTTTCAGGTATACGACGACGATCGGGATCCGCGAGTGCCGGATGGACCGGTGCGTGATGAAGCGGTCGGTCGAGACGGTGGAGACACCCTACGGGCCCGTGCGCGTGAAGAAGTCGAGCGCGCTGGGGGTCGAGAGAGAGAAGTATGAGTTTGAGGACCTTGCGAGGATCGCCCGGGAGACGGGGATGAGCCTTGTTGAGGTGGCCGAGGCTCTGAGGAAGTAAGTCAAATCCGTTTTATCTTGACAAACTGAAATACAGATGATATCATAATGACATCACATTGATCTGCATATAAGCGGAGGTATCATTATGAACACAAACGTACAGGAAAAAGTCATATCAGGTCACAAGACCGGAGCCCTGGTGCTCGCGCTCGAGATCATCCTCTACATCGCCGCGGCCCTCGGAGTCGCCGCGTCGGCCATGAACGGTTCCGTACCTCTCATGGTGGTCTGCATTTTATGGCTCGCGCTCGGCTGGATCCTCCTGCCGGGTCTCAAGGTCTTAAAGCCCAACGAAGCCCTGGTGCTCACCCTCTTCGGCCGCTATGTCGGGACGCTCAAGGGCGACGGATTCTTCTGGGTGAACCCGTTCTGCACCGCGTTTAACCCGGCCGCGGGCACGAAGCTCGGGCAGAGCGGCGACGTCGCATCCCCGAAGAAGGGGCTCTCGGTCACCGCGGACGGCACGACCGTCCATATGCCGGAGGACGGGGGCAAGAAGATCTCCCTCAAGGTCATGACCCTCTCCAACAGCCGCCAGAAGGTGAATGACGTGCTCGGAAATCCGGTGGAAGTGGCGGTCGCGGTCATGTGGCGCGTGAAGGACACTGCGAAGGCGGTATTTGAGGTGGACAACTTCAAGGAATATCTCTCCCTGCAGTGCGACACCGCGGTTCGAAATGTCGTCAAGATCTACCCCTACGACGTGACCGACAACATTGACACGACCGGCGACGGCGAGGCGGACGACGGAAGCCTCCGCGGCTCGACGGAAGTGGTCGCGCGCCGCATCAAGGAGGAAATTCAGAGCAAGGTTGAAGGCGCGGGACTCGAGATCGTCGACGCGCGGATCACCTACCTGGCCTACGCTCCGGAAATTGCTGCGGCCATGCTGCAGAGACAGCAGGCGGCAGCGGTCGTGGACGCGAGGAAACTCATCGTGGACGGCGCCGTGGGCATGGTCGAGCTCGCGCTGGAGCGCCTCAACGAGAAGCACACGGTGGAGCTCGATGAGGAGCGCAAGGCCGCCATGGTCTCCAACCTGCTGGTTGTCCTCTGCGGCAACCATGACGCACAGCCGGTTGTGAACTCCGGGAGCCTCTACTGATGGCTGAGAAGAAGCAGGTGCCCCTGCGCCTGTCCGAGAAGCTCTACAACGCGATCGCTGCCTGGGCGGAGGATGATTTCCGTTCGGTCAACGGCCAGATCGAATATCTGCTGACGGAGTGCGTGAAGCAGCGGAAAAAGGACGGAAAATACGTCGGGCAGGAGATCGACAAACCGATTGAACTCGATATAAAGTGAGGCCGCCTATGAGAAAACCGTATATCACGATTCCCCATCTGGTGATGGAGATCATCTCGTATGTGCTGCTCGTTGTGACGGTGGCGGGGGTTTTCATTTTCATATGGAAGAACGGAGGAGAGCCGGTGCCGACGCACTACAACTTCGCGGGCGAGGTCGACGGGTACGGCTCCGCGTGGACGCTCCTCCTCATGCCGGGGATCATGCTGTTCGTGAATATTACGATCAGCTTTTCCATACATGTCATGTCGCCGGCGGGCTGGAACATGCCGTTTAAAATAAAACCCGGCCGGGAAATCGCCGTCTGGCGCTGCATCGTCCTCATGAATGCGGTGCTGATGCTGCTCATATCGGCATTTGCGATGGTTTCGACGGTCGTGCTGATGCTGGAGAGAGGGGATCTCATCATGATCCTCTCGGTAGGACTGGTGGTTCTCATTATTCCGGCGATCGTGGTCCCGACGGTGATGGCGTCGCGGCGCAACAGGTGGTGAGGGAGGCATTTTATGGATCATAAGAAGAAAATGATCGCTCCGATTCTCATCGGCGCGGTGGTTATACTGTATCTGGTGCTGTATGGGAGTTTTGCATTTTTTATGCCGGGCGTGCCCCTTGCAATCAAGGTGTTTTTCGGGGTCTTCGGGTTTTGCCTGGCAGGAGGAATGATCAAGGTTATTGTGGACAGGATCAGGGAGATCCGGAAAGGAGAGGAAGATGATCTTAGCAACTACTGATACGGTTAACGGGAAGAACGCGGAGGTTCTGGGGCTCGTCAAGGGGAGCACCATTCAGACGGTCAACGCGGTGAGGGACATCGGTGCAGGCTTAAAGACGCTGGTGGGCGGCGAGCTCACCAAATACAACGAGATGATGAACAACGCGAGAGCGCTCGCGACCAAGCGCATGGTCGAGGAGGCGGAGGCGCTCGGCGCGGACGCGATCGTCGGGATGCGGTACACATCGGCCTCTGTGATGCAGAGCGCGGCAGAGGTGATGGCGTACGGGACGGCGGTTAAGTTTGTAGATTGATGCGGCGGTGACGCGTGGGGACGGTTCTTCGCGGAGAACCGTCCCCATCCGCGCTTGACAGGCGAAGGAAACATAAGTATAGTAAGAGTACCATGAAGGTGTCCGCCGATACGGGCGGGTGAAAAGGGAATCCGGTGCGAATCCGGAGCGATGCCGTCACTGTGTACGGGAGCCGCAGCTCATGATCACTGGGAAACCGGGAAGAGAGCCGGGGCGATGAACGAAGCCAGGAGACCTGCCCTCATGGGGACTGTCGGATCTGCGGGCCACGGATCGGCTTTCCCATATTTGCGTGATCAAGGCGGGACGGTTTCCTGGGGAATCGGCCCGGGCATTCTATGCAGATAAAGGAGAGGACTGTGACCGCAGCCCTCTCTTTTCTATTTTTATTAAATACTATATAATAGGAGGCAGAAAATGAAAAAAGCAGTAGCATTCATGCTGACACTGACACTCGCGGCAGGTCTTGCCGCCTGCGGCGGCGCCGCTTCGGAGAGCACGAAAGCGGAGAGCACGAAAGCAGAGAGCACCGCGGCGGAGAGCACAAAAGCGCCCGTGGATGACCAGGCCGCAGCGGACGAAGTCGCCGCCCTCATCGACGCGATCTACGTCCAGAAGCGGACGGACAAGACCGACGAGCAGTGCGCGGCCGCAAAGGCAGCCTGGGACAAGCTCACGGACGCCCAGAAGGCCCTGGTCGACGGCGACGACGCGGACCCGGACTACTTCGGGCGCGACACGGGCGACGCCTCGCAGGATGACCCGCGAAACGCCGACGAGATCGGGGAAAATGAAATCCTCGTGGTAAGCTTCGGAACCTCATTTAACGACAGCCGCGCCTACGATGTGAAGGGGATCGAGGATGCCCTCGCGGCGGCGTATCCGGACTGGTCGGTGAGGAGAGCATTTACGTCCCAGATCATCATCAATCATGTGCAGGCCCGCGATGAAGAATTCATCGACAACGTGGAGCAGGCCCTTGAGCGCGCCGTCAAAAACGGTGTGAAGAACCTGGTCGTTCAGCCGACCCACCTCATGCACGGGGCGGAGTACGACGAGCTGACTGAAAATCTCGAGGCCTATGCGGACAAATTTGAGACCGTGGCCGTGGCGGAGCCGCTCCTCGGGAAAGTCGGCAGCGGTACCGCTGACGTGAACGAGGACAAGAAGGCGGTCGCGGAGGCGCTCACGGCGGAGGCATACAAGACGGCCGGCTATGAGAGCCTTGAGGAGGCGGAGGCTGAGGGGGCTGCATTTGTCTTCATGGGCCACGGCACCTCCCACACCGCGAAGGTGAGCTACAGCCAGATGCAGGCTCAGATGGCGGAGCTCGGCTACAAAAATGTCTTCATCGGCACCGTCGAGGGTGAGCCGGAGGAGACCTCCTGCGAGAGCATCATCAAGGCTGTGACGGAGGCCGGCTACAAGAAGGTCGTCCTGCGGCCGCTCATGGTCGTGGCCGGTGACCACGCCAACAACGACATGGCCGGCGATGACGATGATTCCTGGTTCAGCGAGTTCAAGGCCACCGGCAGCTTTGAGGCTGTCGAGTGCCAAGTCGTAGGTCTCGGCCGGATCGATTCGATTCAGAAGATCTATATCGCTCACACCGCGGATGCCATCGCAAACAGCGGAAGCGCGGCAGGCGCCTCTGCGGCAAAGGCCGCAGACCTTCCGGACGGCACCTACACCGCCGAGTTCGACACCGACAGCTCCATGTTCAAGGTGAACGAGGCCCTGGACGACAAGGGCACCCTCACGGTGAAGGATGGGAGGATGACGATCCATGTGAGTCTCATTTCCAAAAAGATCCTGAACCTCTATGTCGGCAAGGCCGCGGACGCTGAGAAGGCTTCGGAAAATGAAATCCTCCAGCCTACCACGGACACGGTGACCTACGCCGACGGGACGACCGAGGAGGTCTACGGGTTTGATGTTCCGGTGCCGGGAATCGATCAGGACTTTGATCTTGCGATCATCGGCGAGAAGGGCGTCTGGTACGACCACGTCGTGAGCGTGGAGGACCCGGTTCCGGCGGAATAAACGTGTTTTCAGTGAGTTTTAGATGATGGAGTAATGACATTTACCGGATGATGGAGGTGAAAGCCTGATCATCCGGTAAATTGAATATGCCGGCCTTGGAATTTGAAAATGAAATTACCCGATGAGCTAGAGCATCTCCCTTCTGTCCGGTAAAATGAGATGTTCTTTCCGGCAGAGGGGGGTGCTGATTACCGGGTGGCGGCAAAATCAAGCTTATATCAGGTAAAAGCCGCCGGGAGGCGCAGTAGTAGTACCGGGCGGCGGCAGAATCAAGCTTATATCAGGTAAAGGACGCCGGGAGGCACAAAAAGAAGCGCCAGGCGGGGCTTGCGCCGATGAAATCAAAACCAAAAAGGACCTCAATATGATAAACTATGGACTTGGGATGCGCCTTAAAGCCGTCCTGCTCGCCTTAAGTCTGACCGCGGCAGGCCTCACGGCATGCGGGAACGCGACAGGCACAGATAAGGGGGCGGAAGCCCGGCAGGAATCGAATAAGGAATCAATTGAAAAAGCCGATTCGGCTGCTCATGAAATATATGAAGTGAACGTGGCCCTCGAGGGCGGCTCGGGCAAGGCCTCCGTGGCCTCCCCCGCGGAAGTGCGGACGGAAAACGGCGGCTGTACCGCGGTGATCAGGTGGTCGAGCTCGAACTATGACTACATGGTCGTGGACGGGGAGCGCTATGAGCCAATCTCAATGGACGGCGGTTCAACGTTTGAGATCCCGATCCCGAAGCCGCCCTGCCGCGTGGAGGTCCAGGCGGACACGACCGCGATGAGCACGCCGCATCTCATCGACTATACGCTCATTTTCGGGGAGGAGAGTGCTTCTGAAGCCTCTGAGGCTCCCGCGGAAGGAGCAAGAGAGCTCTCGGCGGACCCTCTGCCGGGGCTTGCAAAGACCGGAAGCCTTGATCTTGCCTTCGCAGAGCAGTTCTCTGCGGATTACTATGAGGGGGACCTCGTCCTTGTGACCATCCCGGGGGATTCGAGCCGTTTCCTGCTGGTCCCCGAGGGCTCCGAGGCCCCGGAGAACCTGGCGGCGGATGTGAGCGTCATCAAGACCCCGGCGGAAAACGTCTACATGGCCTCGTCCTCCGACATGGACTTCTATGCGGCCTGCAAAGCGCTCCCCGATGTGCGCTTCACAAGCTTCAAGGGCACCGACTGGGCCCGGCCGGAAGTTAAGGAAGCCATGACCGCCGCGAGCAATTCTATTTTGTATGTGGGAAAATACTCCGCCCCCGACTACGAGACAATCCTCGCGGAAGGATGCGGGCTTGCGATCGAGAACACCATGATCTACCACGCCCCGGAAGTCCGGGAGATGCTCGCGTCCTTCGGGATCCCCGTCCTCGTGGACCGCTCCTCCTACGAGACCACGCCGGAAGGCCGGATGGAGTGGGTCAAACTCTACGGCCTTATCACGGGGCATACGGCGGAGGCGGAGGAGGCATTTGCCGGACAGCTGGCCAAATTCGAGAGCCTTAAGGGGCTTGAGGAGACGGGGAAGACGGCGGCATTTTTCTATATCAACACGAACGGAGCCGCGGTCGTCCGGACCGCCGACGACTACATCCCGGCACTCATCGAAAAGGCCGGCGGGACATACGCTTTCAAGGACCTCACGCGCGGGGCAGGTTCCCATTCCGCCACGACCACGATGGAGATCGAGGCCTTCTACGCGGGGGCGCGGGAGGCGGATTATTTCATTTACAGCAGCGATATCCCGGGGGAGCTTGCGGGCTTACCCGAGCTGCTCGAAAAATGCCCGGTGCTCGCCGACTGCCGCGCGGTCCGGGAGGGGCACGTCTTCGCGACGACCGGAAACCTCTTCCAGTCCGTCATGGAGATGGGAGATTTCGTCACGGATGTCCGATGCATGCTCACGGAGGAGGATCCGGACATGACATTTCTTTACAGGCTGGAGTGAAAAATGAAGAGACGCCACACCGGAGCGGCATTCGCGCTCCTCATCCTGCTCGCCGTGGGATTCCTCTTTCTGAACATCTGCATCGGGAGCGTTGCCCTCTCCTTTAAGGAGCTCTGGCACGCATACATTGTCCTGAACATCCGCCTTCCGCGGGCGCTCGCGGCCCTCATACTTGGCGGCGCGCTGGCGCTTGCCGGGTATCTTCTGCAGACCTTTTTCCACAATCCGATCGCGGGGCCGTTCATTTTAGGAATCTCCTCGGGCGCCAAGCTCATGGTGGCCGCGGTCATGGTCTTCACTCTGGGCGTCTCGCGGAATGTGAGCTCGTGGGGGATGATCCTGGCGGCCTTCGCCGGCGCGATGCTCGCGATGGGGTTTGTGCTCATCATGGCGCGGCTGGTCGATAAAATGTCCATCCTCATCATAAGCGGCGTCATGATCGGGTACATCTGCTCGGCGGTCACGGACTTCATTGTGACATTTGCCGAGGATGCGGACATTGTGAATCTCCACAACTGGTCGAGGGGGTCATTTTCCGGCATCACCTGGGGAAATGTACAGGTCATGACCGCGGTGATCCTGCCGGCGGTGCTGATGACGCTGTTCATCTCGAAGCCGATGGCGGCCTACCAGCTTGGGGAGACCCACGCAAAGAGCGTCGGCGTGAACGTCGGGCGGTTTCGGATCGCGCTCGTCGTCTTATCGAGCCTGCTTGCCGCCTGCGTAACGGCCTTCGCGGGCCCGGTGTCCTTCGTGGGCATCGCGGTGCCCCATGTGGCCGCACGGCTCTTCGGGACCTCGAGACCGGTCGTGATGATACCGGCATGTTTCCTGGGCGGAGGCGTCTTCTGCCTGTTTTCGGATCTTCTGGCCAGAACGATCTTTTCGCCGACGGAGCTTTCGATCAGCACGGTGACGGCGGTGTTCGGGGCGCCGGTTGTCATTTTTATCTTAGTGAGGAGAAAGGCGGGGGAGTGAGATGAAGAAGCTATCGGGAAAGAGAGTGGTTCTTTCGGGGCTTGCCGGGATCTTCCTCGCGCTCGTCCTTCTGATCTCCTACAACCTCAAAATCGATGAGTCAGCCCTGATCCTCGCGACGGTGGACCATGTGCCGGAGGGGGGACTGCCGGTCTTTTTGGAGCACGCAAGGCGCGTGATGGGGGCCGGCTACGGGCTTGTGCCCTCGCTTCTGGCGTTCGTCATCGCGTGGGGCATCTACCGTGCCTCAGATGTGCTGAAAGGGAGCCGCTTTGCCGGGAATCCGCTCGTGATCTTCGTGTCCGCCGTATTTGCCGTACTCAACGTGTCGGGGCTCATGGTGGCGGAGACGGATACATTTTTTGCATGTTCCTCCGTGTGGGCGATGACCGGGAGCCTCCTTTTAGTGCTTGGCTGGGCGCTGTGCTTTTATATGGCCGCGGTCCTTCTCATGGAGGCAGCCGGGAGGTACCTTACGGAGGAGGCGGAAAAGCCGTACAACCGCAGACTTTTTGTTTTTGAAGTCTTTTTGTTCATCATGGCCTTCTGGTCGGTGTGGATCGTATCCTACTACCCGGCGAGTATGGACAATGACGTCTTCAACCAGCTGAAGTCCTGGCTCATCTCCCACAACGACCATCACCCGTGGTTTACGACGGTCCTTCTCGGGGTCTCCTACGAGTTCGGGAAGAAGTTCATTTCCGAAAATGCCGGCATCTTCCTCTACGTTCTGATCAGGGACATTCTCATCGCGTCCGTCTTCGCGGAGATCGTCGGCGTGATGCGGAGCCGGGGGCTCTCGCGGGTCCTCTGGGGCGGGACGGCGCTTTTCTACGCGGTGACGCCGGTCTTCGGGGCCTACGCGAAGCATGCCTTCAAGGACACGCTCTCGATGGGGGCCTATGCAAGCTATATCCTGACCCTGTATCTGGTGATCGAAGACGTTTCGGAAAATGAAACCCCATCGGCGGGAACCGCACTTTGGCACAGCGGGGCGGCCCTTCTCGCCTGCCTCACGAGGCACAATCTGGTGTACATGGTCCTGCCCGTGGAGGCAATCCTCGTACTTTACTTCGCTGTGAAAAAGCACGGAAAAGACGCGCTGCTGCTTCTCCTCTCCATTGTGCTGCTTTTCGGCTGGCGGGGCGCTCTCGCGCAGCTCAACATCGCCTCGGGCTCCCCGGCAGAGGCCCTGTCGATCCCGCTGCAGCAGATCGGGAGAGTGTACAGGGACGACAGGGAGGCGCTCACTGAGGAGGATCTCGCGCTTCTTGCGGGCGTTTTCGACATGGAGAAGCTCGCAGGCTACGATCCCTCCGTCTCGGACCCCATCAAGAGCGGGTTCCGGCAGGATGTGAGCGGGCGCGAGCTTCTGCCCGGTCTCGTGAAGATCTGGACCGGGTTCCTCACACGATTCCCGGTAACTTATTACGAGGCGGCGATCGCCCAGAGCTACGGGTACTACTCGTTTGCGCCGAGGCTCCCGGAGCGGTCAGGCAACTGGAACAGCGGCATGACGGTCTTCGACTGGATCGGGTGCAACGGGGATTTTGACGAGCAGTTTGATTTTCATTATACGGAAGGGACGAAGGGCCTTCGGAGCACCCTCCATGAGTGGGTGAAGATCTGGGACAAGCTCCCGATTTTGTCGCTTACCGATGTGTGCGCGCTTTACACGTGGCTCACCGTGATCCTCTTGATGTATCTTATAATAAGAAGAAAATTTCTGTGGATCCTCCCGGTGCTCTCGGTGCTCCTCGTGATCGGGACCTGTATGGCGTCCCCGGTGAATGACTGCTTCCGGTATTTTGCGCCGGCTGCGGCGGCATTTCCGGTATTTTTCTGTATCGCAAAAAGGTGATTTGATGGCTCAGGGGAAGATTTTAAAAACCGAATCCGTCTCCGTCGGCTACGGCGGGAAGGTGCTGATCGGAGGGGTCCTGATTGGGGCCGCTCCGGGGGAGATCGTGACCCTGATCGGGCCGAACGGGGCGGGCAAGTCGACGATCTTGAAGAGCATCGCGGGGCAGCTCGCCCTCATCGGCGGAACCGTGTACCTTGACGGCCGGGACATGGCCAGGGAGTCCCGGGGGGAGATCGCAAGGAAGATGGCGGCCCTCTTCACGGACCGGGTGAAGCCCGAGCTGATGACCTGCTTTGAGGTCGCGGCGGCCGGCAGGTATCCGTATACGGGGCGGATGGGGTTCCTCTCCGCGGAGGATAAGCGGATCGTCAGGGAGATACTCGCCCTCACGGGCGGAGCGGACATCGCTGAGGAGCCGTTCGGGGCGGTGAGCGACGGGCAGCGGCAGAGAGTGCTGCTTGCGAGGGCGCTGTGCCAGGAGCCGAAGGTGCTCATTTTAGACGAGCCGACCTCCTTTCTCGATATCCGCTTCAAGCTGGAGTTTCTCACGACTCTCCGGAAAATGGCCCGGGAGCGGGGCCTTGCCGTCATCATGTCCCTCCACGAGCTCGATCTCGCCCGGAGGGTCTCGGATAAGGTCGTCTGTGTGGCAGAAAATAAGATCGACCGCATCGGAACGCCGGAGGAGTGCTTTGAGAGAGACTATATCGCAGGGCTCTTTCATATGGAGGCAGGGAAGTATGATCCCTGCTTTGAGACGCTGGAGTACGGGCCGGGGAGGAGTGCGGCTGTGCCGGATGATTCCGCGGGGGCGGCTCCCCGGTTTGAGCACTACATCACCGCCGGCGGAAAGCGTCTTCGCTGCGGGTACACGACGGGGACCTGCGCCGCGCTGGCGGCGGCCGCGGCGGCCCGAAAACTCCTGCTGGGCCGCTGGCCGGAGACGGTCGCGCTCATGACCCCGAAGGGAATCCGGGTGGAGGTCCTGCCGGAAGAGAAGTCGGAGGGACCCGGCTGGGCTGCCTGCGCCGTGAAAAAGGACGGCGGGGACGATATCGACAGGACGCATGGGGTGTTCATTTTCTCGAAGGTGGCTTTGAACGATGTGGGAGAGCTTCTCATCGAGGGCGGCGAGGGCGTCGGCCGGGTGACAAAGCCGGGGCTCGACCAGCCGGTCGGAGAGGCGGCGATCAACCGGGTGCCGCGGGAGATGATCGGGAAGGCGGTGTCGGAGATCGCGGAGCTTGCGGGTTATGACGGAGGCCTTACCGTGACGGTCTCGGTGCCGGGCGGCGAGGCGATCGCGCGGCAGACCTTTAATCCACAGCTCGGAATCGAGGGCGGCATTTCGATCCTCGGGACCTCGGGGATCGTGGAGCCGATGAGCGAGGCGGCGCTTGTCGAGACCGTGAAGCTGGAGCTCAGGCAGGCCAGAGAGACGGGAAGTAAGAGGGTGATCCTCGTGCCGGGGAACTACGGGGCGGATTTCCTCAGGGAACAGGGCCTCGATCAGCCCGGGATCCCGGTCGTCAAATGCTCGAACTTCATCGGGGAGGCGATCGACGAGGCGGGGCTTCTGGGATTTACAGATGTCCTGCTCGCAGGTCACATCGGGAAGCTCGTGAAGCTTGCCGGCGGGATCATGAACACTCACAGCCGGACGGCGGACTGCCGGACGGAGCTCTTTACGGCTCACGCCGCGCTCTGCGGGGCGGACGCGGAAACCTGCCGCAGGCTCATGGAGGCTGCGACGACGGACGCATGCATTGATATTTTGAAGGAAAACGGGATCTATACAGAGGTTATGGAGAGCCTCATCGTGGCGATCCGGAGGCAGCTTGCAAGGCGGGCTGCGCCCGGGTGCAGAGTCGGAGCGGTCGTGTTCAGCAATGTGCACGGGGTGCTGGGCGTGACGGAGGAGGCCCGGGAGATGCCTGAGGAGCAGCCGCAACCTGAGTGAAGCGGGGGGCGAGGGAGAGAGAAAAGATGGGACAGTCCCCTTGCAGTCATGAAGTGATGGTTGAAGGACGCCTGCGGGGACAGTCCCCTTGCGTCCGCGAGAACCGTCCCGGAAAAAATGGAGGTAGAGTATGGTGCATTTTGTCGGAGCGGGATGCGGAGCGCCCGATCTCATAACGGTGAGGGGCGCGGAGCTCCTTAAAAGAGCGGAGGTTGTCATTTACGCGGGGAGTCTCGTGAACCCGGCGTTGCTCGGCCTCTGCCCGGAAGGGTGTCTTGTTTACAACAGCGCAGAGATGACCCTCGAGGAGGTCTTCGCTGTCATAAATGAATATAAAACGAGCGAGATCGTCCGCCTCCACACCGGGGACACGAGCCTCTATAGCGCCGCAAAGGAGCAGATCGACCTTCTCGACGCCGCCGGCATACCCTGGGACATCACGCCGGGGGTCTCGAGCTTCTCCGGGGCAGCGGCGACTCTCGGGGCGGAGTACACGCTCCCGGGCATCTCCCAGACGGTGATCATCACCCGCATGGCGGGGCGGACGCCCGTGCCGGAGCGGGAAGGCATCGCGGCACTTGCGGCCCACGGGGCGACTATGGTGATCTTCCTATCGGCCGGCATGCTGGAAAAGCTGCAGGGGGAGCTCCTCAGGGGCGCCTACACGGAGGAGACACCCGCTGCGATCGTCTACAAGGCCACCTGGCCGGAGGAGAGGGTGCTGCGCTGTCCGCTCGGTAAGCTCGCGGAGACCGGGAAAAATGCAGGGATCCGCAAGACCGCCCTCATCGTGGTCGGCGATTTCCTGGGGGACACCTATGAGCGCAGCAAGCTGTACGATCCGGCTTTCAGCACCGAGTTCCGGGAGGCGTCAAGATGAATATCCGTCTGATCTCTTTCACGGACCGCGGCGAGGCGCTCGCGAAGCTGCTCGCGGAGGCCCTCGGCGGCACGGCGGACCGCGGGATAAAGGTCTCCGAGTGGACGGAGCGGTATTTTGGGGAGGCGGAGGCACTTATTTTCGTCGGCGCCGCCGGCATCGCGGTGCGATCGGTTGCTCCGCATCTTAAAAATAAAGCCCTCGACCCGGCCGTCGTGGTGGTCGATGAGGGCGGACGGTTTGCGATTCCGATCCTGAGCGGGCATCTGGGGGGCGCCAACGACCTTGCCCGCAGAATCGGCGAGATCTGCGGGAGCCTCCCGGTTATCACGACCGCAACGGACGTCTCCGGGAAATTTGCGGTGGACGAGTGGGCGAGGAGGCAGAACTTTGCGCTTCTTGAGCCGGAGCGGATACTCCCGGTGTCGGCGAGGATCCTTAAGGGGGAGACAGTCACCGTGACGTCGGACTTTCCGATCAGCGGAGCCTGTCCGTCGGGCGTGAGGCTTGCCGAAGACGGGTTTGTGAAGGTTGGCATCTGTCGGGACGAGAGCAGTGCGCTGCATCTTGTCCCCGGAATCGGCGTTCTGGGCGTCGGCTGCAAACGCGGGACCACCCGGGAGACGCTCGAGGCGGTGTTCGAGGAATTCTGTATACAAAACAGGTTCTATCCGGAGTGCGTCGCGGAGGCGGCCTCCATCGATGTGAAGGCGGATGAGCCGGGACTTTTGGAATTCTGTAAGGCACACGGGTGGAATTTTACGACTTTTCCTGCGGAGGCGCTCGCGGAGGTTCCGGGGGAGTTTTCGGACTCCGCGTTTGTGGAGAAGACCGTGGGCGTCGGCTGCGTGTGCGAGCGGGCGGCGGTGCTCGGAAGCCGCGGGGGTCTCATTTTCCGAAAATACGCAAAATGCGGTGTCACGATGGCGCTCGCCGTGCGGTCCTGCGAGCCGGATTGGAGATGGCAGTATGAGTAAGCTTTATGTCGTCGGGCTGGGACCCGGCGGAGCGGAATACATGACGGAGGAGGCGCGGGCGGCGCTCGCACGGGCGGATGTCCTCGTCGGCTACACGGTCTATCTGGACCTTGTGAGGGATATGTTCCCGGACAAGGAGATCTTTACGACGCCGATGCGGCAGGAGATCGAGCGCTGCCGGCGGGCCCTTGAGATGGCGAGCGGCGGAAAGACCGTCGCGATGCTCTCCTCGGGGGACGCGGGCGTGTACGGGATGGCCGGGCTCATCCTCGAGATGAGCGGGGAGTTCCCGGAGGTCGAGATCGAGGTGGTTGCCGGGGTCACGGCGGCCCTCTCGGGCGCGGCGGCGCTCGGGGCGCCGCTCATGCACGATTTCTGCGTGATCTCGCTGTCGGACCTGCTCACTCCCTGGGAGACGATTAAGAGGCGGCTTCGGTGCGCGGCGGAGGGGGATTTTGCGGTCTGCATTTACAATCCCTGCTCGAAAAAGCGGCGGGATCACCTGCGGAGAGCATGCGATATCCTTCTTGACGTGAAAAGCCCGGACACGGTCTCAGGCTGGGTCCGCAACATCGGGCGCGAAGGGCAGGAAATGAAAATCCTGACTCTGGGAGAGCTGCGGGACGAGGAGCTCGACATGTTCACGACGGTCTTTGTGGGTTCATCGAAGACGCGCCGGATCGGCGATCGGATGGTGACCCCGCGGGGCTATGAAAATAAGGAGCAAAATTGATGGTAACCTTGATCGGCCTCGGAGGAGGCACGGCCTGCGGCATGACGGCGGAGGCAGCCCGGGCAATGGAGGAGGCGGAAGTCCTCATCGGCGCGCAGCGGATGCTTGCGGCGGCGTCGGAGAGCCGGGCGGAGAAATTTGCGGAGTATCGGGCGGAGGCGATCCTCGCGATCATCCGTGAACATATGGAAAAGGAGATTGCCGTGCTCTTCAGCGGGGATACCGGGTTTTACTCGGGGGCCTCGAAGCTCATCGGGCTTTTGGAACGGGAAGAAATCGCATTTCGGGTGCTTCCCGGGATTTCGAGCGTCCAGCTACTGGCCGCGAGGATCGGGCAGCCCTGGCAGGACTGGAACCTTGTGTCGGCGCACGGGATGGAATGTGACCCGGTGGCAGAAGTTCGGAAGGGGAAGGATGTGTTCTTCCTCACCGGAGGAAGGGAGACGCCCGGGAGTATCTGCCGGGAGCTGGCGGAGGCCGGATACGGGGAGCTTCGGGCGGTTGTCGGGGAGGAGCTCGGGTATCCCGAGGAGAGAGTGAGAAGAGGCAGTGTCCGGGAGCTGGCGGGAGAGGAGTTTAAGGGGCTCAGCGTGCTGCTGGTGAGCAGGGTGAAGTATGCCAACTCAGTCAGGAAAGACACGAGAGAAGGGGGTGTGGGGACAGTCACGGCTGTGCTGGGGACAGTCCCCGAAGCTGCCCCTTCCGGGCGGATCCTGATCTCCGCGATGGGGAGCGGCAGCGGGAAGACCGTGGTGACCTGCGGGCTCCTCACGGCGCTCAAAACCCGGGGAGTCGGCTGCGAGGCTATGAAGTGCGGCCCCGACTACATCGACCCGATGTTCCATGCGAAGGTGCTGGGGGTGCCTGGCCGGAACCTCGACCTCTTCCTGCAGGGGCATGATGGCGTCCGGAGGACGCTGGAATCCCGGAGGGAGAGCATTTCCGTGATCGAGGGGGCCATGGGCCTTTTCGACGGTGTCGGAGGGACGATAGAGGCGAGCGCCTGGGAGATCGCGGCGTCCTGCGGGATCCCGGTCATCCTCGCGGTGAAGCCGGGGGGCAGCAGCGCGACGCTCGCGGCCCAGATCAGAGGGCTTATGACGTTCAGGGAACCGAATCAGATCGCCGGGGTGATTCTCACGGCCTGCCGGGAGAGCCTCTATGAGCGGCTGAAGCCCGTCATCGAGCGGGAGACCGGGCTTTCGGTGTTCGGATTTCTGCCGCCCATGAAGGAGGCGGAGCTTCAGAGCCGGCACCTGGGGCTCATGACCGCGGATGAGGTGGCGGACCTTCGGGAGCGCTTCCTTGCGGTCGCGGCGCAGATGGAGAAGACGGTGGATATCGATGGGATCCTCGCTCTGGCCGGAACCGCGGAGACAAAGCCGGAAGAGACAGCGGCTTTGGAGGCTGTGTGCAGGATAGCCGTGGCGAGGGATGAGGCGTTTTCATTTTACTATGAGGACAGCTTTAGGGCTCTTCGCGAGGCCGGGGCGGAGATCACATTTTTCTCGCCGATCCGTGATGAGAGCCTGCCGGAGTGCGACGGGCTGTACCTCGGGGGCGGCTACCCGGAGATCTATGCCGCGGAGCTTGAAAAGAATGCAGCGATGCGGGAGAGCATCCGCGCGGCGGTCCTGGGCGGTCTTCCGACGGTCGCGGAGTGCGGCGGATTTCTGTATCTGCAGGAGTCCCTTGAGGACGCGGACGGCGTCCCGCACGCGATGGCGGGCGTCCTGCCCGGGAGAGGCTTTAAGACCGGGCGGCTGCAGCGCTTCGGCTACTCGTACCTTGCGGCGGATGAGTACTCGCTGCTGTTTCGGAAGGGGGAGAAGGTTCCCGTCCACGAGTTCCACTACTGGGATTCGACGGAGAACGGGACAGATCTGCACGCCGCGAAGCCGGACGGGCGGACCTGGGAGTGCGGATATGCCTCGCCGACCCTCTATGCGGGGTTTCCGCATTTGCATTTTGGCGGCGAGGCCCCGCTGGCGGAGCGGTTTGTCGAAGCCGCCCGGAAGGAGAGAAAGAGATGACTCTTGAGCAGGCGCTGAAAGCGGTCAGAGGACCGGATAAACAGGCGGAAAATGAAGCCCGCACCCGCTGGGACAGCCTCGCCAAGCCCCTGGGGAGCCTGGGGCTCCTCGAGGACACGGTCGTGAAGATCGCGGGGCTTACGGGGGCGGCGGATATTTTCCTCAAGAAGAGAACGCTTCTCATTTTCTGCGCGGACAACGGGGTCGTCGCGGAAGGGGTGAGCCAGTCCGGCCCGGAGGTCACGCTCGCGGTGACGAAAGCTCTGGGCCAGGGGACGAGTACCGTGGATTACATGGCCCGGGCGGCTTCCTGCCGGGTGATTCCGGCGGATGTGGGGGTTCTCCTGGACGGCCCCATGCCGGGCGTGCTCGAAAGAAAGATTCGGAGAGGCACAGGCGACATCGCCCTGGGCCCCGCGATGTCCCGGGAGGAGTGCGTCCGCGCCATTAAGACCGGCATTGATCTTGTGCGGGAGTGCAAAGAGGCAGGCGATGACATTCTGCTCTTAGGCGAGATGGGCATCGGCAACACGACCACCTCGTGCGCGGTCTTAAGCGTGCTCACGGGAAAGCCCGTGGAAGAACTGGCCGGAAAAGGGTCCGGGCTCTCCGACGAGGGGCTGGCCCGCAAGATTAAGGTTATCAAAAAGGCAATTGAAATCAATCATCCGGACCCGGAAAACCCGGCGGATGTGCTCATGAAAGTCGGCGGGCTCGACCTCGCGGCCCTCACGGGGGCGGTGATCGGAGGCATTTTGTACCGGCTTCCGATCCTCCTGGACGGCCTGATCACGGATACGGCGGCTCTCTGCGCGGTGAAAATGTGCCCGGAGGCAAAGTCAGCGCTCCTTGCGGGACATATGTCCGCGGAGCCGGGAGCTGCCGTGGCGCTTTCGGCGCTGGGGCTTGCGCCTTTCATTTCCTGCGGGATGCGGCTCGGAGAGGGGAGCGGTGCGGCCGCGGCCCTGCCGCTGCTTGATATGGCGCTCGCGGTCTACACGAGCGGGCACACGTTCGGGCGGCTCGGGATCGAGGCCTACACACCGAAATAAGAAGGAGTTTTCATGCTTACACTGGTCATCGGCGGTGCCGGGAGCGGAAAAAGTGAATACGCGGAATCTCACGCGATGAAGCTTGACGGCCGGCGGGTCTATCTTGCGACCATGGAACCCTTCGGGGCCGAGGCGGGCAGACGCATCGCGCGGCACAGGAAAATGCGGGAAAACAAGGGCTATGAGACAATCGAGCGCTTCACCGATGTGGGAAATGCCCCCATCCCGGAAGGCGCAAACGTCCTTCTGGAGGATCTCGGGAACCTTCTTGCAAATGAACTGTACAGCCCGGCGGGGGGCGGCGCCGGCGCCGCGCTCACAGGCGTTTGCGCGCTCGCGGAAAAATGCAGACATCTCACCGTCGTGACCAACGAGATCGGGGCCGGCGGTGCGGATTATGAGGGGAACACCCTGACCTATATGAAGGAACTGGGGAGAATTAACTGCGGACTCGCGGCCCGGGCCGACAGAGTGATCGAGGTGATCTGCGGGATCCCGCAGGTGAGGAAGGAGGTAAAAGATGTGGATGATTGAGACGGTGATCGTGGCATTTTCCATGTTTTCGGCCCTTCCGATGCCTGAGAAAAACTGGAACGAGAAGAATATGCGGTATGCGATGTGCGCATTTCCGCTGATCGGAGCCGTGATCGGGCTCGCCATGCGGGGCTGGGCGGCGGCTGCGGGAGGGCTTCATTTTCCGGAACTCGTTCGAGGCGCCGGATTCTGCCTCATCCCGCTCATCGTGACCGGCGGGATCCACATGGACGGGTTTGCGGACACCTGGGATGCGCTCGCAAGCCATGCTCCCGCGGAAAAAAAGCTTCAGATCCTGAAGGATCCCCACATCGGGGCCTTTGGAGTTATCCACATCGGGATGTACCTCATTGCGGGCTTTGCGGTCTGGACATCGCTCGATACGGTGAAGGTTCTGCCGCTCGTCTTTATGTTCTCCCTCAGCCGGAGCCTTTCGGGGCTTGCGGTGACGCGGTTTCCGCTTGCGAAAAATACAGGGCTCGTCCATACCTTCGCCTCCGCCGCGGATAAGAGGCGGGCGGGAGGCGTGCTTGCGGTGCTCGCGGCTCTTTGCTCCGCGGGGCTCTGCCTGTGCGGATGGAGCGGCGTTTGCATGGCGGCTGCTGCGTGGGCGGTGTTCGCCTGGTACTACCGGATGGCGAAAAAAGAGTTCGGAGGAATCACCGGGGACCTCGCAGGCTGGTTTCTTGCGACCGCGGAGCTTGCGATGGCGGCGGTGTGGTGCGTCTTTTGAGAATCATCGGGAGGATAAAATATGATCTTTATAACAGGCCCTCTCTTTTCGGGGAAGCGCACCTTCGCAAAGGCGCTCTTTGACTGGTCCGATGGGGAGTTACTTGAGCACGCGGTCCTCGATGCCCAGGATCTTGTAAAAAATGAAGAAAACTTAGACGCCCTGGCAGACCGGCTTGCGGCCCATCCCGTGGTTATCGCCTGTGAGGTCGGCGGAGGCGTCGTCCCGCTCGATACGGAAGAGCGGACAAACCGGGAGAAGGCCGGGCGGCTCGCCTGCCTCCTTGCGGCGCGGGCGGAGACTGTGGTGAGGCTTTGCTGCGGCCTCCCGGAAGTGCTGAAAGGAGAGCTGCCATGCAGGTGATCATGATCCGGCACGGGGAGACGATCTGGTCTTCCGAGAGGCGCTACCAGGGCATTTCCGATGTGCCGCTCTCGGAGGAGGGCAGGCGGAAGCTGAAACCGGCGGATCTTAAACCCCGGCATGTCTTCGTGACGCCGCTTGTGCGGACGCGGGAGACGGCGGAGATCTTATTTCCGGAAGCCGAGCAGATCATCGTTTCCGGGCTTTCGGAGATGAATTTCGGCATTTTCGAGGGGAAGAATTACCGGGAGCTGAACGGAAATCCGGCCTACCGGGCCTGGGTGGACAGCGGCTGCCTTGCTGCCTGCCCGGGCGGGGAGAGCAAGGCAGAGTTTTCGCGGCGGGTGTGCGGTGCGTTCGAGGAGCTGATGGCGGGGCCGCCTGCCGGGGAAGACGTGGTGATCGTCGCCCACGGCGGCACCCTCATGGCGGTGCTCGAGGCCTTCGGGCGGCCGGCGAGGGAGTATTTTGACTGGCATGCAGACTGCGGGTGCGGGTTCCGTATGGATGCGGGCGAGTGGACATGCGGCCGCGTGCTGCGGTATCTTGATATGGTTGATTTCAGAGGAGAGCTGTAGATGAAAATATTAGCCCTTACGGCGGCCGGATTTTTGCTGGACCTCATGCTGGGTGACCCGGAGTGGTTCCCGCACCCGGTCGTCATGATGGGGAGAGTGATCGTGAGGCTGGAGAAGGTGCTCAGGGGTTCATTTTCCGATACGCCGGAAGGCCGGCGGAGGGCGGGAATGATCCTTGCGGCGGTGCTGCCGGCGGGGACATTTTTCATCGCTCTCCTAATCATTAAAATTGCGGGATTCATCCATCCCTCGCTCGGATACACCGCCGCGGGAATCTGGTGCTGGCAGGCGCTCGCCATGTGCTGCCTTAAGAAGGAGAGCGAGAATGTCCGGCGGAAGCTCGTCTCCGGGACCCTCGCAGAGGCGCGGAAGGCGGTCGGGCGGATCGTGGGCCGGGACACCGGGGAGCTCAGCGATGCGGGCGTCACAAGGGCCGCGGTGGAGACCGTGGCGGAGAACTTCTCCGACGGGGAGATCGCGCCGCTTTTCTACATGCTGATCGGCGGTGCTCCGCTCGCGCTCGCCTACAAGGCGGTCAACACGATGGACAGCATGGTCGGCTACAAAAATGAGGACTACATCGACTTCGGCCGCGCGGCCGCGAAGCTTGACGATGCGGCAAATTTCCTGCCCTCGCGGCTTGCGGCGATCCTCCTCATCGCGGCGGCGCCGCTGGTCGGACTTGACGGGAAAAATGCCTTCAGGATCTGGCGGTGCGACCGGAGGAAGCATGCGAGCCCCAACTCGGCCCAGACGGAGGCCGCGATGGCGGGAGCGCTTCATGTGCAGCTTGCGGGGCCGGCGTCCTATTTCGGAGAGAGGGTCGAGAAGCCCTATATCGGGGATCCGGACCGGCCGATTGAGCCGGAAGACATCAGGAGGGCGAACCGGCTCATGTATGCAGCAGGGTTTCTTGGGATCCTGGTGATGGGGGCGGTCAGGCTGATTATTTGTGCGGCTGTCGCGGTTGTTTTCTGAGACCGGAGAAAGGAGCAGAGCATGATACTGGAACACGGCGGCGACCGGACCGGTTTTATGGAAAAATACGGACGGGAGCCGCTCGACTTCTCCGTCAATATAAGCCCGCTCGGGATGCCGGAGGGGGCTTTTCGGGCAGCCTCGGAGGCTCTTTTGCATGCGGACCGCTATCCGGACCCGCTATGCCGTAAGCTTCGGGCGGCCCTGGCCGCCCACCACAATGTTCCTACGGAAAATATCGTCTGCGGGGCCGGCGCGGCCGACCTCATCTACCGCCTCGGAGCTGCGGTGAGGCCGAAGCGTGCGCTCATCCCGGTGCCGGCATTTTCCGAGTATGAGAAAGCGCTCAGGCTCCGGAGGTGTGAGATCCGGCGGTATTACCTGGATGAAAAGAGGGATTTCCGGCTGGATGAGGGGGTTCTCAGTGCCCTCACGCCGGAGATAGATCTTGTTTTTCTCTGTGAGCCGGGGAATCCGGCCGGCGTGACGACGGACCCTTCCCTTCTGCGGAGGATCCTTGCGCGGTGCAGGGAACACAAAATCCTTCTGGCCGTGGACGAGTGCTTCCTGCCGTTTGTCGACGAGGAAAAGAGTATGATCAGCGAGCTGGGAGAGGGAGGGGTTCTCATTTTCCGGGCTTTCACGAAGTTTTATGCGATGGCGGGATTGCGTATTGGGTACTGCATCACCGACGAGAGAGGTCTTGCGGAGAAGCTTTTCGCCTGCGGGCAGCCCTGGGCGGTATCGGAGATCGCCCAGGCGGCCGGGATCGCGGCGCTGAACGACACCGCCTACGCGGAGGCGGTGCGAAAGACAGTCCGGGAGAACCGGACTCTGCTCGCACAGGGGCTTGCCGGGCTGGGGCTTCGTGTGGTGCCGGGGGAGGCGAATTTTCTTTTATTTTACGCAGAAGATCAGGAGCTTGGAGAGGAGCTCGCGCGGGAGGGGATCCTCATCCGCGACTGCGCGAACTATGAGGGGCTCTCTAGCGGCTGGTTCCGCGTCTCGGTGCGCACCGCTTTCGAAAATGAAAAACTACTCAAAACCTTAAGGAGTCTTATGTAATGGCAAAATGCATCATGGTTCAGGGCACCATGTCCGGTGCGGGCAAGAGTCTCCTTGCGGCGGCGCTCTGCCGGATCTTTCACGAGGACGGTTACCGGACGGCGCCCTTCAAAAGCCAGAATATGGCCCTGAACAGCTTTATCACGGCGGACGGGCTTGAGATGGGGCGGGCCCAGGCGGTCCAGGCGTATGCGGCCGGGACAGAGCCGGACGTCCGGATGAACCCGATCCTCCTGAAGCCCTCGAGCGATGTGGGCAGTCAGCTCATCGTGAACGGGGAGGTTCGGGGGGCTTATGCGGCGAGGGATTATTTTAAAATGAAAAAATCCCTCATCCCGGACATCATGGCCGCCTATCGGAGCCTGGCCGCGGAAAATGACATCATCGTCATCGAGGGCGCCGGCAGCCCGGCGGAGATCAACCTGAAGGCAGACGACATCGTCAATATGGGGCTTGCGAAGCTTGTGGATGCGCCGGTTCTTCTGGTCGGGGATATCGACCGGGGCGGCGTGTTCGCCCAGCTCTACGGGACGGTCGCCCTGCTCGAACCGGAGGAGAGAGACAGGATCGTCGGGACCGTGATCAACAAATTCAGGGGGGATGTGGAGATCCTGCGCCCGGGACTTTCGATGCTTGAGGAGAAGACCGGTGTGCCGGTGCTGGGCGTCGTGCCCTGGACGAAGGCGAAAATCGACGATGAGGATTCGCTCGCGCCGGTCCTCGGGGAGAGAAGGGTCCACAAAATGATCGACATCGCGGTGGTGCGGCTGCCGAGGATCTCGAATTTTACGGATTTTTCGCCGCTTGAGTACCATCCGGCGCTCGGTGTGCGCTACGTCTCGGCCGTGCGGGAGCTCGGAAGCCCGGATCTTGTGATCCTGCCCGGCACGAAGAGCACCATGGAGGACCTTCTGTGGCTCCGGCAGAGCGGTCTTGAGGCGGCGGTCCTGAAGCTTGCGGCCGCCGGCACGCCGGTGCTCGGCATCTGCGGCGGCTATCAGATGCTTGGAAATGAAATCTCCGACCCTGGGGGAGTCGAGCGGGGCGGAAGTATGGCCGGTCTGGGCCTTCTGCCCTGCAAGACGGTTTTTGCCGCGGAGAAGGCGAGGACGCGTGTGCGCGGGACGGCTTGCGGGGGTTCATTTTTCGGAGCGGAAGTCGAGGGGTATGAGATCCATATGGGGCGTACGACCGGGGCAGCAGAGCCTTTCTGTGTGCTTGAGGACGGGCAGCCTGAGGGAGCCGTGAGCGGGAATGTCTTCGGGACCTACCTGCACGGCCTCTTTGACTCCGGGGAGCTGACGGAAAAACTGGCGGATTGGCTCCTTACGCGGAAAGGGCTTAAGACGGATGAGATCCGGGTGGAGAGTCACCGGGAGTATGAGGAGCGGCAGTTTGACATCCTGGCTGCGGAGGTGCGGGGGGCCCTCGACATGGAGGCAATCTACCGCGCGATGGCGGAGTATGAGGAGGGACGGCATGAGCATTGAGAAGACGAGGCCGTCGGAGATCGAGAGGGAGAGCCTTTCCATCATAAGACGGGAGCTTTGTGAGATGGGGATCGACGTTCCGAGGGAGCGGGAGGCGGTCATTTTGCGTGTGATCCACGCGACGGCGGATTTTGAGTATGCCGAAAATCTTGTATTTTCGGAGGATGCCGTGCGAAGAGGGATCGAAGCCCTGCTTACGGGGGCGGCGGTCGTCACCGACACAAATATGGCGAAGGCAGGTGTTTCAAAAGTGGGCCTTAGGAAGCTCGGCGGCGAGGTTTTCTGCTACATGGCGGAGCCGGCCGTCGCAGAGCGGGCAAAAGAAGAGGGCACCACGAGGGCGGTCGCATCGGTGCGCTATGCGGCGGAAATGAATCCCGGCGCGATCTTTGCGGTCGGCAATGCTCCGACAGCGCTCCTGGAACTTGAGGCGCAGATGGAGAGAGGATTTCGGTCGGCGCTCGTCATCGGCGTTCCGGTGGGGTTTGTGAACGTGGTGGAAGCAAAGGAGCGAATCCTCATGTGCTGTGAGCGTTTCGGGGTTCCGGCAATTGTCGCCCGGGGCCGCAAGGGCGGGAGCAGCGTGGCGGCAGCGATTGCGAATGCGCTGATTTACTCGGCGGCGGATATGCTGGAGCCGGAGAAGAGAGGGTGGAATTGATGAGCGAAAGGAAGAAAATCTGTGTCTTTGCCGGGACGACGGAAGGACGGACGATCATTGAATTCCTGAACCGGGCAGGCGCGGAGGTCACGGCCTGCGTCGCGACGGAGTACGGGCAGGCGCTCCTGCCCGAGGCGGAGAATCTGACCGTCTCGGCCCGGCGGCTCTCCGGGGAGGAGATCCTGGAGCTCCTCAAAGCGGAGCATTTTGACTTTGTGATTGATGCGACCCACCCCTATGCCGCGCGTATCACGGAGAGTGTGGCGGAGGCCTGCAAGGCTCTTGGCATCGAATATCTGCGGGTCCTAAGGGACGGGACAGTCCGCCCCGACAGCGCCGTGTGGGTGGAAGATGTCGGGGAGGCGGTTTCATTTCTTACGGGAACAACAGGAAATGTCCTCCTCACCACCGGCTCGAAAGACCTCGCGCGGTTTGCCGCCCTCCCGGGCTTTGCCGACCGGGTCTATGCCCGCGTCCTGCCGATGGAGGAGTCCCTCACACTCTGCCGGGAGGCGGGGCTTAAACCATCTCATATCCTGGCGATGCAGGGACCGTTTTCGGAGGAAATGAATACCGCCATGCTCCGCTCGGTAAACGCTGCCTTTCTTGTAACCAAGGACAGCGGGACAGCCGGAGGGTTTCCCGGGAAGGCCGCCGCGGCAGCTTCGGCGGGCGCAAAGCTCGTCGTGATCGGGCGGCCGCCCGAGAGAGAGGGGCTTGGACTTTCGGAGACCCTTGCGCTTCTTAAGGAGCGGTTCGGTTTTGAATGTGGGTGCGTGCCTTTCCGTGGCTCGGAGAAGAAGATCGTCACCCAGGGACTCCCGGATGAGTCTTTTGAGAGGCTTCAGGGGATCCCGATGACGAAGAGCGAGGTGAGGGCGGTCATCTTATCGAAACTTATGTTAACCAGAGATTCAGTCTGCTGGGACATCGGCGCCGGCACGGGCTCCGTGGCGGTCGAGATGGGACTTCAGGCTGATCTCGGGGAGGTCTATGCGATCGAGCGGCGCGAGGATGCGGCGGCTCTCATCGGGGAGAATGCCCGCCGGCTCGGGGCTTCGAACGTTACGGTTGTGACCGGGACGGCGCCGGAGGCCCTGGGCGGCCTTCCGGCGCCGACCCACGCCTTCATCGGGGGCTCCTCCGGGAATATGGAGGAGATTATCGGGTGTCTGCTCGATGCGAATCCGGGTGTGCGGATCGCGGCGACGGCGGTCACCCTCGAGACTGCGGCGATGCTTACAGAGTGTGTGGGGAGGTTTTCATTTTCCGAGACGGAGGTAGTTCAGCTCTCCGTCGCGAGGAGCCGGAAGGCGGGACCGTATCACCTCATGGCGGGCCAGAACCCGGTGTGGCTCTTTGTGTTTCGACGGTGAGGGACGGTTCTTCGCAGAGGGGGACGGTTCTCCGCGGAGGGGGACGGTTCTCCGCAGAGGAGAACCGTCCCCCTCCGCGGAGAACCGTCCCCAGGCGTTGAAAGGAGGAAAACATGCAGGGACTCATGCACATCTACACAGGTGAGGGAAAGGGGAAGACGACCGCGGCGGTCGGACTCGGGGTCCGGGCCGCCGGGGCCGGGAAGACCGTGCTCTTCGCCCAGTTCCTGAAGGACGGGAGCTCCTCCGAGATCCCCGTCCTCGGCGGAATCGCAAACATAAAGACCCGCCACTGCGAAACAGTGACCGGCTGGGTCAAAGACATGACGGAGGAGGAGAGAGCAAAAGCGAAGGCGGACTATGCCCGCTTCCTCAGTGACCTCTTTGCCGAAGCCGAGGCGGAAGATGCAGACCTCATCATCCTCGACGAGATCCTCGCGGCCGTAAACTGCGGGTTCATAGAGGAGAGGACGCTTCTTTCATTTCTCGACGAAAAGCCGGCCAAGCTCGAGGTCGTCCTGACAGGAAGAAGTCCGTCCCCGGACATTTGCCTGAGGGCGGACTATATCACCGAAATGAAAAAATTGAAGCACCCCTACGACAGGGGAATCCGGGCCAGAAAAGGAATCGAGTACTGACCGAAAAACGCATTTACGAGAGCGTCACCATCATGAGAACCGGATTGTGGTCGGAATTGACAAACCCGAGGTCCTGCGTCGCGAGGGAGTTCACCTGAATATTTTCCGAGACGATGAACCCGTCGATGAGGTAGTACTGGAAGCCCTCTTTGTCCGCCCCGGCGTAGGGCTGGTCGAGACTCCGGCAGGTGGGAACGGAGCTGCCCATCAGGAACTGCCACCCTTCGGGAAATGAAGTGACGTCGATCTCGCCGGCCGCCCATTTTCCGGGCTGGGCGGGATAGGCGTTCGTATCCGCGGAGGAGAAGATCTGGTTGAAGTCGCCCCCGGCGATCACGTAATTTCCCTTCTCAGCCTCGGCTTCGAGGATATCCGCGAGCATCTTGGTTTGGGCAGCCTTGCCCTCTCCGTCGTCGTAGGCCTCGAGATGAAGGTTCACGAGGACGAGCTCCCTGTCGGAGCCCTCAACCGGCACGCGGGAGATGAGGAGGCAGCGCTTCAGGTTCGCCATCCGGACCGGCCAGGCGAAGGGGATCAGCAGCTGGATCCGCTCCGCGGAAGACACTCCGTAAGCGGAGAAGGTTGCGATACCCGAATCCACCTTGCCGATGGGCGGCACCGGATACGGGACGAAGGCCGTCTTGAAATTGTTGGCAAATGAGGAGCAGTGCTCCGGCAGCGCCTCGCCGATCATGGCGTACTCATCCGTGTGTTGCGAGCGGGCCGAGTCGATATCCGTCTCCTGGAGGAAGAGGATATCCGGGGCGTACTTATCAAGGGCGGAGATGATCCCCTGCATGTTTTCGTCCACGCGGGCCTTGTCGGCGGTGTTCACCATCTTCCCGCCGTCCATGAAAAAGTCGGCGTTGTCGCCCAGAGCCCCGTAGCCTATATTCCAGGTCATGATCGTCAGAGAGTCACCTTCGGAGACAGAAGAGCCGGCGGTGCCCTCCACGGAGAGCGCGGTGCGGTCCTCCGGTTTGTACTCGGTCACGGACAGGAAGCCCAGGAGTCCGGCAAAAAGGATGACGACGGCCAGGAGAAGCACCCCGACGGCCTTTAAGATGCGGGAAACCGGGCTGCGTTTTTTATTTTCAGCAGACATACTTCTCCTCCTTTATAGATTTCTCCCTTCATTATAGCAGAAAATCTCCCGAAAAGAACAAAACATTCCTTCAAATATATGCAACATATCTATTGCGCCGCTTTCGCCTTAGCGCTAAAATGTAAGGGCTTTACTTTGCAAACACGCGCTTTAGAAGGATCGTTGAAGATACATGCCAGAACTTAAAAAATCCTCCGTCCGGGATATGACGGACGGCCCCATCACCACCCATCTGATTGCATTTTCCGTGCCGCTCCTTCTGGGGAACATCTTCCAGATGCTCTACAACACGGTGGACTCCATCGTCGTCGGCAACTTCGTCGGCAAGGAGGCCCTGGCGGCCATCAGCTCGACGACCATGATCGTCAACATCATGATCTTCTTTTTCAATGGGTTCTCCATCGGCGGAGGCGTGGTGATCGGCCAGTACCTCGGCGCCCGGAAAATGAAAGAACTCCACAGGACCGTCGAGACGACCATCGCCGTGACGATCCTGTTCGGCATCTTCTTCACATTTGCGGGATTCTTCCTCGTGCCCTTCATGCTGCGCCTCATGCAGACGCCGGAGGATGTGTTCCCGCAGGCCAAACTGTACCTGGAAATTTATTTTTCGGGTGCCCTGGGCCTCCTCATCTACAACATGGGCAGCGGCATCCTGCGCGCGGTGGGGGACACGAAGCGGCCGCTCTATTTCCTGATCTTCACGAGCATCCTGAACACGGTCCTCGATCTCGTCTTCGTCATCGTCTTCAAGGCCGGCATCGCGGGCGCTGCGATCGCGACGATCATCTCGCAGTTCATCTCCGCGATCATGGTCCTTGTCCTGCTCACCCGGGCGGACGACATCTATAAGCTCACCTGGAACGATCTTCGGATCGACCTTCCGATTCTCAAATTTATCATGCAGATCGGCCTTCCGGCGGGCGTTCAGTCCATGATCACCTCGGTCTCCAACGTCTTTGTCCAGTCCTACATCAACGGCTTCGGCTCCGGCTGCATGGCCGGGTGGGGGGCCTACAACAAGCTCGATTCTTTCATTTTCCTGCCGATCAACTCGCTGGGGCAGGCCGCGACGACCTTTGTCAGCCAGAACATCGGGGCGGCCAGGATCGACCGGGCGAACAGGGGAACGGTCAGGGCGCTTCAGATGGCGGTCGGCGTGACATTTGCCATCGCCTCGGTGCTGGTCCTCTTCGCGCCGGCGGCGACCGGGCTTTTTACGAGCGACGATGAGGTCATCTACTACGGGAGCCTCTTCATCCGGATGAACACATTTTTCCTGATCTTCAACGCGATCAACCACGTTCTCGCGGGAGCCCTGCGCGGCCGCGGCGAGTCGAAGATTCCGATGATCTGCATGCTGTCCTGCTTCGTCGTGATCCGGCAGATCTACCTCTTCATCGGCAGCCGCATCGCCTACAACCCCTATGTGGTGGGATTCGGGTATCCGGTCGGCTGGATGACCTGCTGCGCGGCGGAGCTCATTTGTTTTTATTTCATTGTTCGGAAAAATAAGGGACAGGCGCCGGCGTGACGCAGGTACCGCAAAAGGGTGGGCATGCTGACTGCGCAGGAGGCAGAAGGAGGGAGCGCTCATGAATATTTCTCAGATCCGATATGTTTTGGAGATCGCAAACTCCTCTTCCATGAGGCAGGCGGCGTCAAGGCTTTTCATTTCCCAGCCGGCTCTGTCGGCCAGCGTCAGGGAACTGGAGGAGGAGCTCGGCATCCTGATATTTGAAAGGACCAACAAGGGAATCTCGCTCACGGACGAAGGGCGGGAGTTCGTCACCTATGCGAAGAAGGTGGTCAGCCAGTACGAGATCATGGAGGACCGCTATCTCTCAAGGGACAGTGACAAGGAGCGGTTCTCGGTCTCCGCGCAGCACTACAATTTTGCGATCAGGGCCTTTACGGCACTGATCAGGAAGTACGATCCGGAGAAATACATTTTTTCCTTCCACGAAACCAGGACAAGGGAGGTCCTCTTTGATGTGAGGACCATGAAGAGCGAGGTGGGCATTATTTCATTTTCCGGTGCCAATGAGGGGGTTATCCGGAAGCTGATCCGGGAGTACGGCCTGGAGTTCACACCGCTTATGCAGAGGGAGACCTACGTGTATATGTGGAAGGACCACGAGCTTGCCGGCCGGACGGAGCTCTCCATCGAGGAGCTCTCGGAGTACCCCTGCGTTGCGTTTGACCAGAGCGACGACAGCAACTTCTACCTCACGGAGGAGGCGATGGCCGACTACGAGTTTAAGAAGCTGATCAAGTCGGACGACCGGGCGACAACGATGGAGCTGATCGCGGAGCTGCACGGGTACGCGATCGGTTCGGGGATGCTCTCCGGAGACGAGGCAATCCTTCAGGGCCTGGTGTCCGTCAAGCTGAAGGAGGAAGATCCCCTGACGATCGGGTATATCAAAAGGACAGACAGCTATCTCTCCCCATACGGAAGGGATTATGTGGAGGAGCTGCTGAAATATAAGGAATTATGAAAATGAAGACCGAAGGCTGCCTAAGGCGGGCGGCCTTCTTTTTTTGTGCACTGTGATAGGAATCGGTTATCACAGACGATCAGATCAAACGATTTTTCAAACGGGGAAAACGCTGATATGATAAGTCCAATCCAAAGAGAGGAGCTTAGAGATATGAGCCTTAGGATGAATTCATTACTGATACACGGCGGGGTTGACGGGGATGAGACGACGGGAGCGGTAACGGTTCCCGTGTACCAGACCTCCACCTATAAGCAGGATGGCCTGGGGCAGACCCGGGGCTGGGAGTATTCAAGAACCGGCAACCCGACGAGGGATGCGCTGGAGAAGCTGATCGCGGATCTCGAGCAGGGAAGCTACGGGTTTGCATTTGCATCGGGACTTGCAGCCATCAATACCGTCTTATCGCTCTTTAAGGCCGGAGACAGACTCGTGATCTCCGACAATATCTACGGAGGGACGTTCCGGATACTGGACAATGTGTTCCGGAACTTCGGAATCACCTACAGGATCGTCGACACATCGGATCTTAAGGCTGTCGAGGAGGCAATCGATGACGAGGTGAAGGCGGTCTACATAGAAAGTCCCTCAAACCCGCTTCTCACGGTGACGGATATCGAGGCGGTTGCCGGGATTGCCCACAGGGCCGGCAGGCTTCTCATCGTGGACAATACGTTTCTGACACCGTATCTTCAGAGGCCGCTCGCCCTCGGGGCGGACATTGTGATCCACAGCGGAACGAAGTACCTGGGAGGCCACAGCGATACGGTCTCCGGACTGGCCGCGGTGAAGGACAAAGAGCTGGCGGACCGTCTCTATTATCTGCAGAACGCGATCGGCGGGGTGCTCGGGCCCTGGGACAGCTTCCTCATGATCCGGGGCATCAAGACCCTGGGCGTCAGGATGGACCGGCATGTGGAAAATGCGGAAAAAATAGCCCGATGGCTCGACGGAAGCGGCTACGCGGACCGGGTGTATTTCCCCGGACTCGAAAGTGACCCGGGCTATGAAGTCCAGACAAGACAGGCGGACGGGCCCGGCGCCATGATCTCGTTTGTCCTCAGCGAGCAATATGATTATCGGGAGTTCTTCAGGCAGCTGAAGCTGGTTACCCTGGCGGAGAGCCTCGGAGGCGTGGAGTCTCTGGTCTGCCATCCGGCGACCATGACCCATGCGGCGATTCCGGCGGACATAAGGAGGAAAGCCGGGATCGCGGACGAGCTGATACGGCTGTCGGTGGGGATCGAGGACGCGGATGATCTGATCGCGGATCTTGAGCAGGCGATCAGGGCTTCGAAAAAGGAGAAGTGATCATGGATGTATATATGGACATTCGGGATATGATCGGAAATACGCCCATCCTGAAACTGAACCATCTGAACGTTCCGGACGGCGTCGGCATCTACGCTAAGCTTGAGCTGATGAACCCGGCAGGAAGCGTCAAGGACCGTGTGGGCGTCTATATGCTGAAGGATGCGGAGGAGAGAGGAGTCCTGAAGCCCGGCGGGACGATCATAGAAGCCACCGCGGGAAATACCGGGATCGGAATCGCCATCGCGGCGCTGAACAGAGGCTACAGGGTCATTTTTACCGTGCCGGGGAAATTCTCCGTGGAGAAGCAGCTGGTCATGAAGGCGCTTGGGGCGGAGATCATCCACACGAGCAGGGAAGAAGGCATGCTCGGGGCCGAGAGGAAGGCGCAGGAGCTGCTCGGCAGCATCCCGAACTCCGTTTCCATGGGCCAGTTTCACAATCCGGCGAATCCGCTGGCGCATTTTGAGACGACAGGGCCGGAAATCTACCGGCAGATGGACGGGAAGATCGACTATCTGGTGGCCGGTGCGGGAAGCGGCGGAACATTTTCGGGGATCATGCGTTTCCTGAAGAGCAGGGATCCGGCGATCGAGGGGGTCCTGGCAGACCCGGAAGGCTCCGTGATCGGCGGAGGAGAGCATGCGGATTACGACATCGAGGGAATCGGAAATGATTTTATCGCGGATACCATGGACATGTCCTGTGTGGACAGGGTGATCAAGGTGACGGACGGCGAGGCGTTTGAAACGGTAAGACTGCTTGCGCGCAGGGAGGGGATACTGGCAGGTTCCTCCTCAGGAGCGGCTCTCGCGGCAGCGCTCAAGCTGGCGGAGAGGGTTAAAAAAGGCAATATCGTCGTCGTTTTCCCGGACAGAGGCGACCGGTATCTCAGCAAGGGGCTGTTCGGAGCTCTGAAATGACAGCTGTCAGGAGCATCAGGCAATGGAAGTATTCAGACTGGAACATGTTGAGAAAACCTATAAAAATGAAGGCAGGGAATTTCAGGCCCTTAAGGATATAAGCCTGTCCATAAACGAGGGAGAGATTTTCGGGATCATCGGCATGAGCGGGGCCGGCAAATCGACGCTGGTGCGGACGCTCAACCGCCTGGAGAAAGTCACGGGAGGCAGCGTCAGTTTCTACGGGCGGGACCTTGCGGGACTGAGTCTTCCGGAGATCAGAAAAGTGAGAAGGCAGATCGCAATGATCTTCCAGAACTTTAACCTGCTGGAGCAGAGGAATGTGGAGAGCAATGTGATGCAGCCTCTCAGGATCGCAGGTGTCCCGAAGGATATGGGAAGGCGGAAAGCGCTTGAGATGCTGGAGGTCGTAGGTCTCACAGATAAGAAAAATGAATACCCGGCAAGGCTTTCAGGCGGCCAGCGGCAGCGCGTGGCCATTGCGAGAGCTCTCGCGGCGGACCCGAAAGTGCTGCTCTGCGACGAGGCGACGAGCGCGCTCGACCCGAAGATGACGGGCGAGATCCTGGACCTTCTGAAGGAGATCAACAGGAAGCGGAAGCTCACGATCGTGATCATCACGCACGAGATGTCCGTGGTTGAGAAGATCTGCGACAGGGTGGCAATCATCGATGACGGGAAGCTGGCAGAAATCGGAGAGGTGAGGGAGATCTTCAGAAATCCCAGGTCTGAGGCAGCGAGTAAACTCGTGCTCCCGGGCAACCCCTTCGACCCGTCCGGAAGAGACAGCAGGCTCATTCGCCTGGTGTTCGACGGGACGGCTGCCGGCAGGCCCTTCATCGCGGAGCTGGTCGAGCAGACCGGGAAGAAGGTCAATATCCTGAGCGCCAACACGAAGAGCGTGGGAGGCATCGGCTACGGACAGATGGTCCTGGAACTCCCGAAGGGAGAGGCAGACCAGGAGCTGATCATTTCATTTTTCAGAGAAAGAGGCCTGAGTGTGCAGGAGGTGACGAGACGTGAGTGAGTACATTATCGAGACGATCGGGCGGGGGATCATTGAAACACTTCAGATGACCTTCTTCGCATCGCTCCTTGCTTACGCGGCGGGACTGCCTCTCGGAATCCTGCTGTACACAACCGCGAAGGGGAGGATCCTGGCGAACCGGCCGGTCAATCTGGTCCTTGGATTCATCGTGAACATCATGAGGTCGCTGCCGTTTCTGATCCTTCTCGTGCTGCTGATCCCGTTTACGAGGTTTCTGACGGGCTCCTCCATCGGGACGACCGCCTCCGTCGTGCCGCTGACGGTGGGGGCAATCCCGATCGTCGCCAGAATGGTGGAGTCGTCGCTCTCGGAAGTGCCTGACGGAATCATCGAGGCGGCGGAATCCATGGGCGCCTCACCGCTCTTCATCATACTGCATTTCATTTTACCGGAGGCGACGCCTTCCCTCGTCTTCGGAGCCGCGATCAATATCGCGACGGTGCTCGGCTACTCAGCCATGGCAGGTGTGATCGGCGGGGGAGGTCTGGGAGCGATCGCACTTCAATACGGGTACTACAGGTACCAGAAGGATGTCCTCTTTACAACCGTGTCAATTCTGGTGGTCATGGTCATGCTGATACAGGAAAGCGGCAGCCTGATCACCCGAAAAATAAGAAAATAAAAAGGAGAAAAATTATGAAAAAGAAAATCGCTGCACTGGTACTGACATTTGTTTTTGCCTTATCGGCGGCGGCCTGCGGGAGTGCGGCTGCGAAGGACACAGGGAGCGCGGCTGCGAAGGACACGGGAAGCGCTGAGGCCGGGTCCGCGGAGGAGGCCGCAGAGGTAACCATCAAGGTGGGAGCCAACATTACGCCTCACTCGGAGATCCTTGAGCAGGCGAAGCCGCTCCTTAAGGAGAAAGGCATCAATCTCGAAGTCGTACAGCTCGAGGATTCCATCACACCGAACACCGGCGTGATCGAAGGAAGCCTTGACGCTAACTATTTCCAGCATGTTCCCTATCTTGAGCAGTTCAACAAGGAGAACGGATCGGACCTGGTCTCCATCGGAGCGATCCACTATGAACCCTTCGGAATCTATGCGGGCAGGACGGCCAGCCTCTCCGAGCTTCCTGACGGTGCTCTGGTTGCGGTGCCGAACAACGTGACGAACGAGGCGAGAGCGCTTCTGCTTCTGGCCCAGGAAGGCCTCCTTACCCTGAAGGAAGACGCAGGCATCAAGGCTACCGTGGAAGATATCACGGAGAATCCGAAAAACATCAGCTTCAAGGAGCTGGCTCCCGAGCAGCTGGTTGCAGCCCTGCCGGACGTTGACATCGCGGTCATCAACGGCAATTACGCAATCGAGGGCGGCCTGCATGTAAGCGAAGCGCTGGCTGTGGAGGCAAATGACGGACTCGCGGCGGAAACCTACGGAAATATCATCGCCACCTCCCCGGAAAAGGAGAAGGACGAAGCTCTGCTCACACTTGTGGAGGTTCTTCAGGGCGAGGAGATCAGCAAGTACATCAAGGAGACATATGGCGGAGCAGTAGTGCCGCTTAAGTAAAGGAGGCAGCGGTATGATCGGGTTTGAGTATTACAACCCCGCAAGGATCGTATTCGGGGAGGACAGTGCAGGGCGGCTGAAAGAGCTGCTCCGGGATCACGGCGTTACATCGCTGCTCCTTGTCTACAGCGGAGATTTTGTAAGGAAGCTCGGCATCTATGCGGCGGTCGAAGACGCGGTGAAGGAACTGGGAATCAGATTTTCGGAAAACGGAAATGTCGTGCCCAACCCCTCCATCGACCTGGTGCGGGAGCTCTCGGCGCAGGGAAAGAGGGAGCAGGTAGACTTCATCCTCGCCGTGGGCGGAGGCAGCTCCATTGACACCGCAAAGGCGGCGGCACTGGGAATCCCCTACGAGGGAGACGTGTGGGACTTCTTTGAGAAGGGAATCCCGCCGAAGGAGGTGCTCCCGGTCGGAGTGATCGCAACGACGGCGTCCAGCGGCTCGGAAACGTCCAACGCGGCGATCCTCTCGAACGGAGAGTGGAAGCTCGGCTTTGAAGATGACCGGATCATCCCGAAGTTTGCAATCATGAATCCCGCCTATACGGTGAACCTGCCGGCGTATCAGACTTTTGTCGGAATCGCGGATGTGCTCTCGCATCTTCTGGAGAGATATTTCTCGGATGAACGGTATTCGGACACGACGGATTACCTGATCGAAGGCGCCGTGAGAGCCCTGCTCGTCAACACGGACAGGCTGCTTAAAAATCCGAAGGACCTCAATGCGAGAGGGGAGATCCAGTGGCTCGCGAGCGTGGCCCACGGAGGTTTCCTGGATGCGGGAAGGCGGGCTGACTGGGGATCGCACAGAATCGAGCATGAACTGTCCGCCCAGTACAATCTGACCCACGGCGAGGGGATGGCGGTCGCGATGACTGCCTGGACGAAATACGCCGCGGTGAGGAAGCCCTGGCGGCCGGCGCTTCTTGCAGCCAGAGTCTTCGGGGCAGATCCTTACAATTACACGGAGGAGGAGAGAGCCTTCATGCTCGCCGATGAGCTGGAAAAATTCTTCAGAAAGATCGGCCTTCGCGTAAAGCTTTCGGAGTTTGCAATCGACGGCAGGGATTTTGAGGTTATGGCCGGCCGGGCGACAAGAAACGGCAGTGTCGGACACTACATTCCGCTGGATTCCGGCGCGATCCGGGAGATCCTGGCGCTGGCACTGTAAAGAATAACATGCAGAATTAATGAAAGGAGTAGAAAAATGGCAAGAGTAGCATTAAAACAGGCAGATGAACTTACGGGAGAGGCGAGAAAGGCTTACGAAGCCCTGGAGGCCGCAGGGAAGGTGACCAACATGAAACTGGTCATGCTTCAGGATTACGGGACCTACAAGGCATTTATGGGCTGGTACGACTCCTGGGAGAGTCTTGTAAAGACGGTCGGACTGCGGGCGGCGACGATCTACGCGCATTCCGTCTCCACCACAAACGGCTGCATGCTCTGCTCATTGTTCTTTATCAGTGATCTCAGGGAGCTGGGGCTCGACCCGAACAGCTTTGAGGTATCCCGGAACGAGGAGCTTCTGCAGCAGCTGGGCCGGCAGATCGTAAAGGACCCCACCAAAGTATCGGATGAGCTCCTGAACGGCCTCAGGGAGTTCTACAGCGATGAGGAGATCATCATCATCGTCGGATTCGGGGCTCAGATGCAGGCGACGAACAATTTCAATTCGGTCCTCGGCGTTGACATTGACAAACGTCTCCTGCCGCTTAAGGATCAGTTCAAGCCGGCGACATGGAGAGACGTTTTGGAAGCATAAAGAAAACCGATAAAAACCCGCCCCTTTACGGAGCGGGTTTTTGAATGTTCAGGCCAGTGTGTCGCTGACTGCCTCGGCGACGGCCGGAACCGAAAGACCGATGATCACCTGAACGCTGTCCTTGCCCGGCGTGATCACGCCTTTGGCGCCCGAAGCGGTCAGAACCGCTTTCTCCACCAGCGCCGAGTCCCTTACCTCCACCCGCAGTCTGGTTGCGCAGTGGTCGATGGAGAGGATATTTTCCTTTCCGCCGAGACCTTGTATGATCCCGGGGATATGGACGCCGTTTACGGTCTCCGAGCCCTGTGCGGAACGCACCGGGGCTTCGGCGTCCTCCGCGGGCGTATCCTCGCGGCCCGGCGTCTTTAGGTCAAATGCAGTGATAAGCACGCGGAAGACCAGGTAGAAGGCTGCGAAGGCAGCGGCACCTAAGGGGATAATGAGCCACGTTTTTGCAGCTGCCGGAAGGGAGGCAGAGAAAACGAGGTCGGCCGCGCCGCCTGAAAATGCAAACCCCGCGCGGAACCCCGTGACCGCGGTGATCCAGGTAAACACTCCGTAGAGGAGCGCATAGACGACATAGAGAACCGGAGCGGCGAACATGAACGCGAACTCGAAAGGCTCCGTGATGCCGCAGACAAACGCGCAGACGGCGGCGGAAGCCAGGACGCCGACGGCATATTTCCGCCGGTCGCTCTTTGCGGTGTGGATCATGGCGAGGGCAGCCCCGGGAACGCCGAAAATCATGCACGGGAAAAAGCCGGACATGTAGATGCCCAGGGACCAGGAGACATCCGCGCTGGTTTCGCCCGCCCAGAAATGGGTCAGATCGCCGAGACCGATCGTGTCGAACCAGAAGACGTTGTTGAGCGCATGGTGCAGGCCGACCGGTATGAGGAGCCGGTTCAAAAACGCGTAGACCGCGGCGCCAAAGGCGCCCATCCCGGAGATTCCCTTCCCGAGGGCGACCAGGCCGGAGAAGAGGAGCGGCCAGACAAAGGCCAGGAGAGCCGCGGCCAGGATCGAGACGATGCCGGCGGCGATCACGGTGCTCCGCTTGCCGCTGAAAAATGCAAGCCACTCCGGAAGCTTCGTGTCCTTGAAGCGGTTGTAGCAGCCCGCGCCGATGAGGCCTGAGAGGATGCCGATGAAGGGGTTCTCGATCTTCTGGAACGCGAGGAGGGTCTCCGGATCGCTTGCAAGGGAGACAACGATCGTCTTCACGAAATCCGCATTGAGAAGGCTCGTGATCATGAGCCAGGAGACGAGCGAGGTGATCGCAGCGGTCCGGTCGCCCTTGTCCGCCATGCCGACGCCGACTCCGACGGCAAACAGGAGCGCCATGTGGCCGATCAGGGCCTCGCCGGCCTTGACGAGATAGAGGCCGATGATCGCGATTGCACCGTCCGGTGCGCCTCCCTGCATGGAGGCGGGGCAGAGAAGGTAGCCGAAGCCCATGAGGAGCCCGCAGAGCGGGAGGGCGGCGACAGGGAGCATGATGGATTTTCCGAGGTTTTGCAGGAATTTCATTTTCAGTATATCCCTTCTTTTTTGTGAGAAACACAGCGGTTCATATAGGCTCATTATAACACATGTCCGCGGAGGCCGCCACCGGCGGAAGGGGCGGCATCTCCTTAAGGAAGCTGATTTTCCACTTGTAAGAGACTCCCGGAACAGATAGAATAAAGATACAGACTTGTATATAATCGACTCACAAAACGGGATTGGAAGACGGACATGAGACATTTTTTGCATAGAGGAATGAAGGGTGCATATTGTATGGGCATGGCGGCAGCGATGCTCCTTCTTGCGGGATGCGGGAGACCCAAGGAGACGCCGGCTCCGGAGCTCTCGTCTCCGGTGCCGGCGGCCACGGAGGAGGCCTCGCAGCCGGAATCCGAGCCGACCGGGACGCCGACAGAGTCCGCCGACATCCCGCCGGAGGTGACTGAGGCTCCGGAGGATACCGGGGCAGTGTGGACGCTGACCCAGCACGCCGACACGTCGGGCCTTCAGTGCATGTTTTATACGCTGCACAATGAGGAGGACGGATACCTTATCGTGATCGACGGAGGCAATCCGGAAAATGAAGCCCACGTCCGGGACGTGATCCGCGAAAACGGGGGCGTTGTGAATGCGTGGTTTGTCACACATTTTCATAAGGATCACGCGTCGGTCTTCAACGCCGTGTACGCGGACCCGGGGGACATCTCCATCGAAAACGTGTACACCACTAACCTTGACCGGGACATCTTCTACTCCGTGGCCCATGAGTGGGATACGCCGGAGACGTTCGATGCGTTTTTGCAGCTGGCGGAGAATGCCCCCGACATAAAGCGCCTGCACGCCGATGATGAGCTTGATCTGGACGGTCTCACGGTCGAGGTCTTCAATGCCGGAGACCCGGGGAGAGAGGAGATGTACGGGGACGACATCCCCAACAACTGCTCTCTGGTCATGAAAATCAGCGGGCGGAAGGACAGCCTGCTCATCCTGGGGGACGCCCACACGGACACGCTCGGGTCTTTCCTTATCGCGAATTACGGGGACAGGCTCAAAGCGGAGTATGTGCAGACCGGCCACCACGGGACCAACTCCTTCCCGACGTCATTTTACGATGCGGTCGGCGGAAGAACTGCATTTTTTGACTCGCCGTCGTGGGTCATGACGGAGGAGAAGTATACGGCTGACGAGCTTGAGGTATATTTTCATGAGAGGGGTGCCGTTACGTATGATTTCCGCACGGCACCGAATGCATTTTTGTTTGAGTAGGAAGGTAAAAAATTAACGAGGAAACAAGAGGATTTGTATGATGAAGAAAGCTCTGAGAAAGGGATGCTCGCTGCTTGCATCAGCCGCGATTCTTGCGGCGGCAATGCCGCTTACCGTGAACGCCGAAAATGAAGCTCTTAAGGACCTTGAAACAGAAGAGATGACGTTGGTCGGTGCGGGAGAGGACGATGCAGCCGGAAGCGGTTTCCCGGCGGATGGCGAGATGCCCGCGAGGTTCGATCTGCGCGATTACGGCTATGTGACCCCGGTTAAGCAGCAGGCTCCATGGGGAACGTGCTGGGTGTTCGGATCGATTGCGGCAGCGGAGACATCGATTCTGTCTGCCATGGGAAAGACCTATGAAGAGACAGGTATTGATCTCTCGGAGAAGTTCACGTCATGGTACTCGGCGGAGGCCGTTCCGGAAGAGGTGAGCGTGTCCCAGGCCGGGGAAGGAGTTTACAGGATAGACGAGTCGGATGATGACACGATTCCCTACAAAGCCGGAGGAAGATCCGGGGCAGCATCCTCCATGTTTGCCTCCGGAATCGGGCCTCAGGCGGAGGCTGATTTTCCTTATCGGAACAGCAGCGGAGCCCTGATGCACGATTATCTCCTGGAACGCGGGGAAGAGTGGCGTCAGAATTATTTTGATGAACTCAGAGCCGTCTATCCGGTATACTCCGTCAGTGATGAAGAACTGCGGAAGTATGTGGAAAGGGAGTATGCGGCTATTCTTGCCGAGACGGAAGCGGGAGATTACTACGCGGAGACAAAGGGTGAGTGGGCTGTCCCGGAGAGGGATTCTTCCGGTCTCCTGAACTATATGAAAGGCTCACTGTACACTCTTACGGATTCCAATGAATTCAATTATCTCTTCCACAGTGATGACGAAGACAGAAACGTCTTCGCGGAGTCAGTTCAGGTTGTTAAGCGTGAACTTATGAGAGGGCACGGTGTGGCTTTTGACACCGAAATGAGCAACAGATCTTTAAATAAAGAGACCGGCGCTGTTTATACGAGAAGTAATGGTAGCAGCAACCATATGATGTGCATTATAGGTTGGGATGATACCTACCCGGCGGAGAATTTTAACGTCGCACCTCCCGGGGATGGTGCCTGGATCGTGAAGAACAGCTGGGGAAGCGAGACAGACTACATCCCGGATGGTCTGACGGCTGCTGACGGTACCGCCAAGGCGGAGGCGTACAATGTCACCGGCTATCGAAATGAGGAGGGAAAAGCGACCGGGTATCTGTACCTGTCCTATTATGATTCGCTGCTCGACAATATGGAGACTTTTGAATTTGATCTCAGCCCGAACAACGACATTGTAAATGCTCTTCAGTATGACCTGTTCCGCATCACGGACGGAATGTATTACTTTACCCGCAGGGAAGGCGGGATTATAAAGGAAGCAAATATTTACCCGATCGACCACGACTTGCTTGTAAACGCCCTCGGCATCAGAGTTAACTCCGGAGTCTGGTCCGAACCGGATTATCCGGTGAGTATATCGGCCGAATTGTACCGCCTGAATGAGGATGCATCTGACCCGGACGATGGTGAACTGCTGGGGACCATACAGGGAGATTTTGAGTATGAGGGCTACCATCGAATGGAGCTTGAGACCCCTCTCCGAATGAAAGCCGGAGAAAGGCTGGGCGTTGTCGTTACGAACATATTTGATGCCGCAACCGGCAACCCGGCTTATAATGTGTCGGCTGGTCAGGCGATCAGCAAAAAGAATTCGCGGCTTAAAGGTTCTCTGGTATACGGAGTTCCCCTTGTAAACCCCGGAGAAAGCTTTCTGTATCATAACTTAAACGGTGAATACAAATGGGATGATATAGGTGAACCCATGACAGAGGAGATGTGGACTTATCTGTACAGCAAGCGGATCGGCGGTCTTGCTCAATATCCGTATCCGGAGAATCCGCCAAGCTTTGCCGGAGACTTAAAAATCGACAACTGGCCGATAAAAGTATTCACGGAGCCGTATGAAGAGCCGGAGGATCCGGGGACGGATGAGAGCGGAAGCGGGGAAGTGACAAAAACACCGGAAGATCCGGGCACGGATGAGAGCGGAAGCGAGGAAGTGACAAAAGTGCCGGAAACTCCGGGAGCGGATGAAAGCAGCGGTGAAGCTGTGACAAAAGCGCCGGAAACCGTCGTGCCGGGAACGGTCACCCCGACACCGTCGGTTACCGTCACCGGTCCCGTCCCGTCGTCCCGGGCACCCGAACAACCCGCAGCGGCACCGAACGCGGCAGAGAAAGCGGCAAGGACGAGCCCTGCGGCGAATACGGGTGATGAGACGAATGTGTTCTTGTGGATCCTGTTGGCCGGAATTGCGCTGCTTGTGCTGAAAAGAAGGGCGGCGAATTAAAAACGGAAAGAATACGGAGGCACAAAAAGGGGAGTCCGGCAGACGGACTCCCCTTATGATTTCCGGCGAAACGGATCGCCGGAAATTTAAAGCCGGGCAGACGGGCTCTTCATCTGCCTGTACAGTTTCACGGCAATAAATACGGTCACGATCATCCAGATGCCGCTCCATACCTCGGCGGCCGGAAGCGGAACGACGCCTCTCTGATAGAGAGCTGCGAAGGTGTCCGCCAGCATATGAAGAATAATTGCCAGCGGGAGATACCTCTTCTTTTTATTTTCAATGCCGTAATATACGATGACACTAAACCCGATATGGATGAACATCGCAATCAGACGCTCCGCGACGTTCAAGGCCGCTGCGGCGTAGTTAAACGAGGCCGCGGCCATAACCGCCGGAAGCGCTGCCGAGGCGGTTTCCTCCGTGATGTTCAGGGTCTTAAGAGCATTTTGCAGGTCTCCCTGAGAGAACAGCACCGCGACGACCAGATAGGAGATCATCGCAGGCAGAAGAACCGACAAGATCTCGATCCCGCCGTGACCGATTCCGTACAGGACCGCATTTTCACGGGTGCGGTTCTTTTTCATGAAATACTTCAGGATGATATGCCGCCCGCACTCCTCGAAGACACCCGCCATGGAGGCTCCGTATAAGACGTAGGCGGCTGTATTTCCGTTAATGAAGCGGGAGACCGGGTTGTCCGCAATAATGCAGAAGTAGTGTACGCCGAGCTCGAGCACGCGGGCCGAGATGATAAATCCTGCGGCGCCCGCGATCAGCCAGCGGATATTTATCTGCTTTTTATGCCTCACGCACCAGTAAAGAGAGAAGACGACCGGGATCGCGATCATCAGGATGACCGTGATGCCGAGCGACGGTATGCTGTCTCTGCCGATGACAATGTTTTCAAATGTGTTCATTTTCCTTACCTCCCCAGACTTCGACACAAAAGCCCTTGTGACCGCAGGCGGTGCAGGTGAGCCTGCGGGCTGTCGGCGTGTGATTTGCAAAAAATGCTTCCCTCAGCGTGGGCCTGAATATCTCGTGGCATTCCGGGCATATGTATTTCACATGCCTGAAATAGTAACGGCTCCACAGGACGCCCCAGGGGATTGCAGCGAGGAGCCAGACGATGAACGGCCACCAGACGCCCCTGACGATCCAGAAGATGATGGAGAACCATTGCAGGGCCGTGAGCGGAAGCCCGGTCAGGACACTCAAAAGACGGATCTTCTTCAGTTTTTTCCTACTTTCCATGATTACGGCTATGTCACCGATGGATTCGAGGGAGAATGTTTTTTGGTTTTTCAGTCCGTTTTTCAGCTCCCGGAGCTTATCCAGCTTTTCCCGTTTCAGGGAGATCTCCTCTGAAAGGGCCTTCTCCTGCTGCTCGATCAGCAGCGAGATGACTTTCTCGGGGTGCTCTTCGTTCAGGAGCTTATGAATGGCGTCGATCGGCAGATCCGCTTCGCGCAGGAAGCATATGATCTTCAGGCGCTTTACATCGTCTTCCGAATAGAGACGCCTTCCGCCCTCGGAAAGTTCGCTCGGAACCAGGATACCCCTGGAATCATAGTACTGAACCGTTCGGACTGTGACACCGCATAGCTTTGCAATCTCTCCCGTCGTGTATTTTGACACAGCGCTTCACCTCCTTCAGGCTAAGAATAGCTTATGACGCAGCGTCACGAGCAAGACCTTACGCAGGGGGATTTTTAAAAGGCTGAAAACCCGTGATGCTTATTGACTGTCAGGTCAGGAAGATAGTCTATCCGGCAAACTCAAATAGAATTATCAGCCTATGGTTTTATAATAACATGAGCTTCTGATTATTTCTACCATGCTGACAAAAAAGCTAGGCAGGAGCGCCTGCGTGATGCCCTTAACAGCTTACGATTAATGTCAAAAGTAATCAACTGATTGCAATCGAAGTTCGTCTGTGATATACTGAAGCTGAGAAAAAAGACACATTCACTGCGATTGGAGGTAAAGAAAATGGCAAGCACACTGGTTCAATTCCGAACAGAAGAGACGGAAAAACTGAAATCTGTTCAGATTCTTGAAAAGCTGGGACTTTCACTTCCGGCATATCTTCGGATGTGCATGTCCAGACTGAATCAGGAAAATGGGATTCCCTTCAGCATGAAGCTGGAAGAAGAACAAAACCCGGGCATTCGTGCACTGCAGAGAGCAAGCCGGATTGCCGAGGAGTATGGTATTTCTGATATGTCATTGGATGAAATCAATGCCGAAATTGCTGAATCGAGGAAATAACAGCTATGAAATATTATGCAGTAATCGATACCAATGTCCTCGTCTCAGCGATGCTCAAACATCACTCTGTCCCGGGCAGTATCATCGACCTGGCATTCGACGGTCCGATCGTGCCGGTTCTGAATAATGCAATTGAGAAGGAATACCGGGAAGTTCTGTCACGTCCGAAGTTTCATCTTCCCTCAGATCTGGTCGAAGACATCCTGTCATCATTTCATCAAAGAGGCCTCTATGTTGATGCGGAAGAACTTGATCTTGAACTCCCCGATCCGAAAGACCGGGTTTTTTATGAAGTTGTCATGGAAGAACGTAAAGAAGAGAATGCTTACCTGGTTACCGGCAATATAAAACATTTCCCGGAAAAACCATATGTCGTAACGCCGAGGCAGATGCTGAATATCATGTTGGAAGATCGGGAGAATTATTAGAAGGGACCATCACCGATCAATGTGACAGCTGCCTGAAGGGCTGGATGGAGATGCCCGGTGACGGATATATTATCAAGATTGCATTGCACTTTCATGTATCCTGCGCCAGTACGCGGGAACATGTCAATAAGCTGGAATCTGTCATTAAAGAGCACCCTCCTGCAAAGCGTCGATCAGTACCTTGCCTGCCGCAAAGCAATTCTGCATGGCTGTTTCAAAAATATCTACGGATTCCATGCTGTCTTCCGATGCGAGATGATCATCGGATGCTGCCCCCCACAGAATTTCGGGTGTCACTCCGTCCGGAAACACATCCATGTTCACCCCGGTGCGCAGGATGATCAGCCGATCAAGCATTCCGAAACGTTTTACCGCCAGTCCGACGGCAACATCTTCCATTTCCGTAACAGCATACGGATCGCTGCATCCGTAGGTTTCCGTGATCAGCAGGGCATTCTGATGGTCATATTGGCCTTTCCAGAAATTATCGCCGGTCACTGATGTGCCGCGCATGATCTGCGGCTGCCGGTCAGCCCATGCCTCTTCCGGATATTCTCTTCTTAAGAATCTCTCGGTGTTATCTGTTGTCTCAAGAGGTATGTCTTTTATCAGAGCGTACACGCGGTCGGTCAGATCCTTATCGAGCCGGACAACGGCGCTGTCGTCAAAGCTCTCATCATGAAACCAGGTTGTTTCGGAGCTGCTGTCTGTTTCCCGCGGATCCGCCTGATGCCCAAGGTCATAGTCGACCGCGGCGGAAATCACACAGACATCGCCCGGAATTCCATACCCCTCCGCTGAACCGGCGCAGCCGACGGACAGAACATAGGCATCGGAGAAATCAAATCGCGTGTCCGAAAGGACAGCCGCTGTATTTAAGGCAGCAGCGACCTTTCCCTGTCCGGCAAGACACAGCGCAATGCCGTCTTTGTAATAGAGGTCAATGGTACCGGGAGTCCCGTTAATATGGTATGTGTCTCCTCCTTCAAGGTATTCCTCATAGAAACACTGCGCTTCTCCGGGAAAATCTCCGGCCATATCGCCCACTTCGAATTTCGGAAGAATCAAAACCCGTACGGGGTTCCGCTCATCTGCTGCCCGGGAGGAGCATCCTGTAAGAATACCGATCGTAAGAATCATGGGAAGAATCACTGCAGAGGCAGCGATCCGTTTAATTGGCACTGAGGTCATCGTAAGCCATTCTCCTTCCATTTACTGTAGAAATTCCGACTGTCAGCCCTTTTCCTTCAGGAACGTGCCAGCAGACAGACGGTCTCCACATGGCACGAGGAGATAAGATTGATAGTCATACTTCTCGTTGGTTCAGGGAAACATGTCCACTGACTGCTGCCTGTTCGCTCTTTTGCCTCCGGGAACATATCCACGTTTTACCTGTTCGCTGGGAACATATCCACGGAACGCGTGCGAGGAAACAGGTCAACGAGCTGTAAATGCCACTCCATCGTTATAGCAGCATTTTATTTGAGAGGATATGTTTGTTCGATCCAGGCATGCCATGCGTCAAATGCGCTCTGAAAGTCTGTCCCGAAGGCCTCCTCAAAGCTTTTCTGTCCAAAGCAAAAGAGGCTGATCTGTTCAAAGCCATAAGCTTCATCCAGCCAAGCCAGGAATGATGCCGCCATGAAAGCACTTAATATCGTGTCTCCAGGCTCTTTGGCGTTATTTCGAGTAAAAACTGACTCCGACGTAACTGGCGCACTCTCGCAATAACTTCCCCAGTGGGTCAATCCTTTTTCAAAGCAAACTCTGGCACAGGCGTCATAAACAATTCGAAAATCCGAAGCGTTCATCTGCGCCGGATCGATACCCCCGGCGATGCACTGCGAATAGTAGGGCAACTCTGGAACAATCAAAATCGTATCCAGCATCTCGGTATAAGGGTCGATACAGGTGCCGACGTACCACGCATAACCAATCTGTTCCCACCCGATGGCGTTGCTGTTAATCAGCGCAAGCAGGTATAAGAATTCCCGATGTGTTCCAGCATCGTTGTATTGCAGGGTAATCTGCTCATCGCCTGTCCGATAACCGAATACAGTTCTGTCAATTTTGAAATAAGCCGGTATTTCCATTAGGGCATCCGGATATGCGCTGCCTGCATTCTCATACAAGTATTGCTTCAAAAAGCGTAGGCTCTGCGCTGTCCTGTCAATTATCTTCGGCAATTCCGACTGTTCGTCCAGATCGGCTTCCCTCAGTACCGGGAGATAAGCACTCAGCGTGAACGCATCATCCTTCACCTGCAGAACCCGTGCTTCTTTAACCTCTGCCGGAAG
>ONHA01000010.1 GCA_900317515.1 uncultured Eubacteriales bacterium | reverse complement strand
AGCAGGCAGCCCATCCGGTCGATGCTGCTCTCGTATTTGCCGCCGGGGTCATTTCCGATGAAAATGGTGTTGCCCCTGTGTTCCCTCCGCATCTGCTCGGCAAAATTGATGGAAGCGTCATTGACTCCGTAGATCACGTTGAGGTCCCTTGTGCGGAAGAGAAACAGACGGATCGTGCGGAGAAGCCGCTTGCCGATGGCCGCGATGACGGCGCTGGCGGTGCAGTAGAGCGCAAGGAGATGGGTCAGGTACATGATAAGCTGCATGAACGGGGTGTCAAGACCGGGTACGGAACTGATCGCACTGACCTCGGAACGGCCGAGGAACATGCCGAAAACCGCAAAGAGAGTCCGCATGACCGCCTGCAGAAGAACAGGGAAGATGGCTGAGTAGCCGTACCCGTAGAATAAAATGCCGCTGATGCCGACGATAAAGAGCAGAACTCCGTTCAGACGGGCGATGGTTTTGGACTGGAGCCCGAGCGAGAAGACAAGGGCAAGGAAAAGCGCTGCGGTAAAGGTGTAGACGATGGCAAGTGACACGGAGCATACCTCCTCATAATATAATCAGCTTTTATTTTAGCGCAATATACAAAAAATAACAATGACAGAGGGGAAAAATTGTGATTTACGGACAGCTGATCTAAGACTTGCGAGAACCGTTGAAAAACGGCTCTCTTATGTTATTATAGAGATGGCAGGTTATTAAGAGAATCGATGGAGGTTCAGATGAATATACAGGTTTTTACTGGGATTCTGATTCCGTTCCTCGGGACGAGTCTCGGGGCGGCAATGGTGTTCGTGCTGAAAGACCAGATATCGGATAACATTCAGAGGATGCTCACGGGATTTGCCGCCGGCGTGATGGTCGCGGCCTCTTTCTGGAGTCTTCTTCAGCCGGCGCTGGAGAGCTCGGAAGGTATGGGAAAACTGTCTTTTATACCGGCTGCCGTGGGCTTTCTTGTCGGTATCGGGTTCCTTCTCTTTCTGGATACCGTGACCCCGCACATGCACATGGATGAGCAGGTGGAGGGTCCGAAGAGCTCTCTTAAGCGCACAACGAAGCTGATCCTGGCGGTCACTCTGCACAACATTCCGGAAGGCATGGCGGTAGGCGTGGTGTACGCCGGATGGGTCGCCGGAGAAGCCGGCGTAAGCCGGGCGGCCGCGCTGGCTCTTGCACTCGGTATCGCGCTTCAGAATTTCCCCGAGGGGGCCATCGTGTCCATGCCGCTCAGAGCGGAAGGAATGCCGAAGGGAAAAACCTTCTGGTACGGGGTGCTCTCGGGAGCTGTGGAGCCGGTCGCCTCCCTTGTCACCATAGCGGCGGCGAGTGCGGTAGTTTCGATCCTTCCGTACATGCTCGCATTTGCGGCAGGCGCGATGTTCTACGTCGTCGTGGAGGAGCTGATCCCGGAGATGTCCGAAGGGGAGCATTCCAATATCGGGACGATTGCGTTTTCGCTCGGGTTTGTGCTGATGATGATCCTGGACGTGGCGCTCGGGTAACAAGCAGACCAGATAATGAGGGAAGGCACGAAGATGGACCGACAGACGGTTTTCGATTATATAAAAAGGAAATACGGGACAGAGCCGGAGTACCCCTGGCGAAAGAACCCTGACCATGCAGTGTTTCGCCATAAGGATAACGGCAAATGGTTCGCTCTCGAGGCGGGCATTTCCGGCGATAAAGTCGGCGCACCCGATGCGGAGTACGTGGACGTGATCAATCTTAAAGTGGCTGACAGGTTCTTCCGGGACATGATCATTCGGGAAGAAGGGATCATGCCGGCCTTTCACATGAATAAGCTGCACTGGATCTCCGTACGGCTGGACGGGACCGTGTTTGAGAAGAGAGTCTTTGACCTCATCGACATGAGCTTCCTGGCCACCGCGTCGGCAAAGAAGAAAGAGAAGTTCCGTCCTCCGAAAGAATGGATCATCCCGGCGAATCCGAAGTACTTTGATATCGTGAAGGCCTTTGACGAGACGGATACGATCGACTGGAAGCAGGGAGCCGGGATCAAAAAGGGCGATACCGTGTTTATGTATGTCGCCGCACCGGTGTCGGCGGTTTTATACAAGTGCAGGGTGCTCGAGACGGATATTCCGTACGAGCATGAAAATAAATACATCACGATCAAGGCGCTCATGAGGATCAGACTGCTGAAGCGGTATGCGCCGGACAGGTTTACATTTGAAACCCTTAAGGAAGAGTATGGAATCTATGCCGTCCGGGGACCGCGGGGCATCCCGAATTCCTTAAGTGCGGCGCTGAGGAAATGAAGAGCTGAACGATCGATTTTGAGAGAAAGTGTGAAAGAGAGGTTGTCATTATGCTGCAGGCAAGGAACTGTACACTGGAACTGCCGACCGGAACGGTTGACTATATCCGCTTCGGCAGCGGTGAAAAAACCCTGATCATGCTTCCCGGTGTGGGAGACGGGCTCAAGACCGTAAAGGGAATGGCGCTGCCGTTTGCACTTTTGTATCGAAGCCTTGCGGCGGAATTTACGGTGTATGTGTTCAGCAGACGCCGGATTTTGTCAGCGGAAATGACAACAAGGGACATGGCGGATGATGTAAGTCTCGCCATGGATATGCTGGGATTGTCCTGGGCAGCGGTGGTCGGCGTCTCCCAGGGAGGCATGATTGCCCAGTGGCTGGCACTCGATCACCCGGAAAAAGTTGAAAAGCTGGTGCTGACCGTGACTCTCAGCCGTCCGAATGCCGTGGTGCGGGAAGTGGTTGCAGGGTGGCTCGAGATGGCCGATCACGATGACTATAAAGGGATCATGGTGGACACGGCCGAACGGTCCTATTCCGAAAAGAGGCTGAAAATGGCACGCGCGGAATACGGGCTGCTCGGAAGCGTCGGAAAACCGAAAACCTTTGAGCGTTTTCGCATACAGGCGGCCTCCTGCGTGACCCATGACACGTATGATCTGCTGGACAATATTTCCTGCCCCACGCTGGTCATCGGCGGCAAAAAGGACAGGATCGTGACGGGGCAGGCGTCGATCGAGATGGCAGAGAGGATTCCGGGCTGCAGGCTCCTCATGTATGAAGGCCTGGGGCATGGACTCTACGAGGAGGCGCCCGATTTTCTTAAAATTGTTGCGGATTTCTGCAGGTGAGAGAGGTTTGCATTTTAAAAAGAGGGAAGAGAGTTTGCCTGAAAGCGGTACAAAGCCGATGATTAAATATAAAAATACAGTTCCGGGCGTATTCGTGCGCAGGGTGAACCGTTTTGTCGCGGAAGTGCTGATCGACGGAAAAACGGAGCGGGTCCACGTCAAAAATACAGGGCGCCTCAGGGAGCTGCTGATGCCGGAGGCGAGGATAACCCTCGAGAAAGCGTCGGACCCAAAGCGGAAGACCGCCTATGATCTCATTTCCGTCTATAAAACGGGCCTTGGATGGGTCAACATCGACAGCCTCGCACCGAATGAGCTGATGAAGCGGTATCTTATGAGCCTGGACTACGATGCGGTGAAGCCCGAGTATACCTACGGAGATTCGAGAGTTGATTTTTACATGGAGAGGCAGGGAGAAAAATACCTGACGGAAGTGAAGGGATGCACGCTGGCAGCGGACCTGAACCGCGGAATCGGGCTGTTCCCTGATGCCCCGACAGAGCGCGGTGTGAAGCATCTCAATGAGCTGGCGGCCGCGGCAACGGAAGGCTATCACTGTGAGATCGCCTTTGTCATCCAGATGAACGGGATCCGTACGGTCCTGCCGAATGATGACACGCAGCCGGCGTTCGGGGAGGCTTTGGTCCGCGCCGCGAAGGCCGGTGTGCGGGTCGCCTCATACGGGTGCCGGGTGGAGGCTGACAGCATAAGTATAACGGATGTAACGAAAGAAGATATCATCTGCAGCAGGTGAAGTCCTGCGGCGGGTGATATTTTTTTGTTAACTATTCAGCACCCCATGAAGCAGCTGCGCAGCGGCTGCGCAAATAGTTGAAAAAAAGCCCGGGCGAAGGAGTCTGACCGTAAATTCCACCCATCGGCTGATATTTTTATGATATACTGTATAAGTACCATGCTATGATGATACTTTACTGCATCCGGAATGATTCCGATATGCAGGGAACATGAGCGGAATGAAGGGAAGCGCATAATATGCATTTCGTTAATGCCAAGGGAATACTGACCGGCAGCGGCGGCCGTTTCGGGATGAACATCTACCGAGGGTGCAGTCACGGGTGTATCTACTGCGACAGCAGGAGCCGGTGCTACCGCTTCACGCACCCGTTCGAGGACATAGAAGTCAAGAGAAACGCCCCGGAGCTCCTTGAAGCGGTGCTGAAATCAAAGAGACAGAAGTGCATGATCGGAACCGGCGCGATGTCGGACCCGTATATGCACTGCGAGGAAGAGCTGCAGCTCACGAGAAAGTGCCTTGAGATTATCCTGAAATATGGGTTCGGCGCCGCGATACAGACGAAATCGGACCGGATCCTTCGGGATATAGATCTTTTGGATGCGATAAACCGCTCCGCAAAATGCGTCGTGCAGATGACGCTCACGACCTATGATGACGACTTGTGCGGTATACTCGAGCCGAATGTCTGCAATACCAAACGGCGGATCAAGGTGCTGGAGGAGATGCAGAAGAGAGGCATTCCGACTGTTGTCTGGATCACGCCGATCCTCCCGTTCATCAATGATACGGAAGAAAACATTACCGCTATCCTGAATGAATGCGTCCGGGTCGGCGTTAAGGGAATCATTGATTTCGGCATGGGGCTGACGCTGAGAGAGGGCGACCGGGAGTACTATTACGCTGCGCTTGATAGGCATTTTCCGGGAATGAAGGAACGCTACATAAGGCGCTATGGGAATGCCTATGAACTGCCGAGCCCGAAGGCACGGGAGCTGGAGGAATTATTTCAGAGGACCTGCAGGGCAAACGGGATCCTGTCAACCCCGGAGGAGTGCTTCAGGTTTATGAGTGAGCTGCCGGAGAAGTATTCACAGATAAGTATATTTGACTTGTAAGTAACATCAGGAGCTGAAGAGGAGAATAAAGATGAGAAAAATACTGCTTGCTGTATCGACGGCTGCTGTGCTTTGCCTTTCATTTTTTATACCCGGCTGCAGTGCCGGGTCTCACGAATCCCCTAAGGAGGCAGTAGAACTGACGAAGGCATCTCTGGGAGACATCGTTGTATTCGGCGATATCAGGTGGTACGTGATCGCAAAAACAGAGACAGGCTGCACGCTTCTTAGCGAAAAGCCTGTGATAAAGATGCCGTTTAACGAAGCAGGGTATCAGACAATCGACACATGGGATAAATCCACTCTGAGGGAATGGCTCAACGAAAAGTTCTACAACACATTTACGGAAGAAGAAAAGGCACTGATAGAAAAGACACACAATATCAATTCCGACAATAAGGAATACGGCACTCCCGGCGGAGATGATACCGATGATTACATCTTTCTGCTGAGTGTGGATGAGGCGAATGCCCTCGACAGCAAGGTGCTGAGATGCGGCTACTGGTATGATATGGATAACCAGTGGTGGTGGCTGAGGTCGCCGGGGGTGAATGACAGCTACGCGGCATATGTGGGCAACAACAGTGACGGAAAAAACCGGATCGATTCCTACGGAGATGTCGGGAGTAATTTCTACGGTGCCGTCCGTCCCGCTTTAAATCTTCATTTTGCGGATGGTATTGTTTCGGAGGGTATAAACAGAACTCCCGCGGAGGAGGAGAAGGAGCTTACGGCGATTGCCGAGTCCGAGGTGGGCGATGTCGTGGCGTTCGGCAGATATACCTGGTATGTAACAGACAAAACGGACGGTATCTGTACACTGCTTTGTCAGGGAATGGCTGCCAATAAGGCATATAATGACAAGAGAACGGATATCACATGGGAAAACTGTTCTCTGCGCAGATGGCTAAATGAGGATTTCTATAACAGCAAATTCTCAGAGGGAGAGAAAGCTGCGATCGTAACCACACACAACACATTTACTGAAGATGATTCTCCTTATGAAATGGACTGCGGAAATGATACAGACGACAAGGTGTATCTGTTCACATACACCGAGTCAAAGACCGTCAGCGATGATGTAAGAGAATGCGGTATCGAATGGTGGCTGCGGTCGCCGGGAAAGAGGCAGGACAGGGCGGTATATATCCTTGGAAGATCGGCAAATCTGATGGGATGCGAGGCTGATCTGTCTGTAGGGGTAAGGCCTGCAATAAGGGTCAGATACTCTGAGCGGACGGCTGATCAGTGATAAGAGAAGCTATGATGACTTCTGCAGTCCCCTTGCTGCAGCAGATCACGTATCTCCGGAGGAAAGCCAGGTCCCTATGATCATTAAGACCAGCGCAGCGACAAACAGAATTCCGGGAATCTCACGGAAGATCAGAAGCGACAGGAAAACGCCGATAAACGGAGCGACGGCATAATAAGCGCTTGTCCTTGCAGCGCCGAGGATCCTCTGTGCATAGACATAGAAATAGATGCTCAGCCCGTATGCGACGAAGCCAAGCAAAAGGACGACAGGGATTATCCCGAGATGGACTGCTCGCTCTCCGCATATGAGGCCGATTACAACGGATCCGGTGCCTGAAAAGATTCCTTTGATCATGACGATCTGAAGAGGATCTTTTGAGGAAAGCTTTCTGGTGCAGTTGTTTTCAATTCCCCAGCAGATGCAGGCCAGCAGCACAAAGAGTGAGCCTGAATTGAATTGAAGGCTTGAAAGATCATCAATGGACAGAAGTGCGCAGGATGCCGTTACAAACAGGATCCCAAGCCATAGCCTCGGAGAAATCGCTTCCCTGAAGATTGCCAGCGCAATGACCGCTGTGGCAACAATTTCAAAATTATTGAGCAGGGATACATTTGCCGCTGTTGTCATGCTGAGCCCAAGGAGCAGGCAGATGGGGGCTGCAATATCAAGGACGATCATTGCAATGACATAGGGGAGTTCTTTTCCGGTCAGGGGAGCTTCATTTCCCGGGCGCCCGGCAATTCTTCGGAAAATGAAGATCATGATCATGCCGAGACCGGCTCCGATATACAGAAAGCCCGCCATAAGTGTGGAAGGCATAAACCGCAGAAGCAGTTTTGAGAACGGTGAGTTTAAGGCATATAATCCGGCTGCAAGTATTGCAAGGAATATGCCGTGTCTGATGTCCGGCTTCACTAGGGCAACTCCTGAATAAAATATTTGATAACGAACAAAGTGTTTGATATAATCATAGAGGAAAGTCTGTCGGGTAACAATAACCAGATGTGAGCGGTTGTTCGTTACTGAACAAAAACGGCATTTTGTTCGGAGGTTGACATGGATCGAAGACAGCAGAAAACACGGGCTGCGATTTTCCGGGCTTTTAACAGGCTGCTGGAAGAAAAGCATTTCAATAATATTACCGTTCAGGAGATACTGGATGAGGCAAATATCGGGAGAAGCACATTTTATTCCCACTTCGAGACCAAGGATGAATTATTGAAGGCGATGTGTACGGACATTTTCGATCACATTTTCTCCCATGAGCTGTGTTCTGAGACGTCACATGATTTCTCTCTGTCGGATCATGGACTGCAGGAGAAGATCACGCATCTGCTGTATCATCTGAAGGACAATAAAGGAAATGTTTTGGGTATTCTGTCCGGGGAGAGCGGAGAGCTGTTCATGCGGTACTTCAAGGAATACCTGAATACGATGTTTGAACAGTATCCTGAGTGTTTGAAAAGAGATGTCCCCAGGGATTTCGCCTTAAACCACCTTGTGGGAAGCCTTGCCGAAGCGGTGAAGTGGTGGATCGGCGAAGGGATGAAGATGCCGCCGGAGGAAGTGGCGGAAAATTATCTGAAAATGACCCGGATATTATAACAGTACGGAAATATAAAACAGTAATGAAAGCCTGCCGGGACTTTGGTGTCCCCGCAGGCTTTTAATCGATTTTCTTGATTTTTTGTACGGCGTGAATAAATTTAGCCGCAGCCGCTGTCGGCTCCTTTGCGTAGACCAGCCCGTAGGGCATGGAAGCGTCTGTCTGCAGCGGAACCGTGATCAGATTGGGGTGGATGTCTTCGTAGACCGGCTGTGTGATCAGGATGTAGGAGTTCATTTCGCACATGGCAAAGGTATCCACACCGTAATAGGCGGAGTCGATGATTCTGGTCGACGGATAATTTCGAACGATTTCTTCCCGGAAAGCGTCCAGCTCGTCGGAGACGCCCTGAATGGGCATGACCAGCACCTCGCCGCTTAAGTCCTGCATGGAAAGCTCCGATGCCCTCGCGAGTCTGTGATTCCGGGAAACGGCACAGCAGACCGGTGTGCGCGTGAGCTCAAGAAACCGGCAGGAACCATTCCAGGCGCTCGCGTAAATCCCCTCAAACAGATCAAAATCAATACCGAGGCGGGAAAAGACCGTCGTGCGGTTCTCATATTCCTTCATCGGCCGGATCTCTATCCTGAGGTCCGGCTGTATTTCATTTACCTTTGGCCAGAGATCCGGCAGCATCCTGCATTTATAGAGAAGGCTTGTGCCGATCCGCAGCGTGGATTCAGAGCTTTCCGCAAGAAGCCTGGCCTTCTGCAGGGAGTCTTCCGAGAAGCGGATCAGTGTCTTTGCGTCCTCGTACAGGGACTTGCCGGCAGGGGTAAGCTTCACACCGTGGTTGCTCCGGACAAAAAGCCTGAATCCGCAGAGATTTTCGAGCAGATTGATCTGCTGGATCACGGCGGTGGAGGATATATACAGGGATTCTCCGGCTTTTCCGAAAGAGCCAAGGTCTGCCGTCTTGATAAAGGTATCCAGCTGGTGATTGTACATAGGAGACCTCCTGCGTAAAGTTTTAACTTGGCACCATGATAACATATCCATACTTCCGAAGCAATAGAAATTCCCTTAAAATGGTACCTGTAAGAAATAACGAAGAGGAGATCATCATGGAATACAGGACAATCAACAACGGGATAAAGATGCCGGTACTTGGTTTTGGCGTATTTCAGGTAGCGGACCCGAAGGTGTATGAGGAGAGCGTTCTTACTGCGATTCGACATGGCTATCGTCTGATCGATACGGCAGCGGTCTATGGAAATGAAGAAGCTGTCGGCGCTGCGATCCGTAAGTGTGACATTCCGAGAGAGGAACTGTTCATTACGACAAAGCTCTGGGTACAGGATGCCGGCTATGAAAAGGCAAAGAAGGCCTTTGCCGCATCGCTTGACCGCCTGGGACTTGATTACCTGGACCTCTACCTGATCCACCGTCCGTTTGGAGATTACTACGGCGCCTGGAGAGCCATGGAAGAGCTTTATGAGGAAGGCAGGGTCCGTGCCATCGGCGTTTCAAACTTCGGCAGTGACCGGCTTGTCGATCTCATCATGAATAACCGGATCCGGCCGGCGGTCAACCAGATTGAGTGCCATCCCTTCTTCCAGCAGGACGATGCGAAGGAAATCTGCCGGGAATACGGCGTCCAGACGGAAGCCTGGGCTCCCTTTGCAGAAGGCAAGCGGGGGATATTTAATAATGAGACCCTCACAAAAATCGGTGAGAAATACAACAAGAGCGCTGCACAGGTTATTCTCCGCTGGAACATCGACCGGGGGGTGATCGTGATCCCGAAGTCCACCCATGAGGAACGGATCGCCCAGAACATCGATGTATTTGATTTCAGACTCACGAAAGAGGATATGGATGCGATCTCGGCACTGGACGGCGGTCAGACCTTCTTCGGAAGAAATGAAGATCCGCAGTACGCGAAGATGATCAACAGTGTAAAGATCCACGGATAAGAAAGACAGAACCAGAGGAGTCAGGTTTATGGAACAGACAAAAGAAAAACAGATGAAAGAGTCCTGCCCAGGTCATTCTGCGCTGGCATACCCAGATGGGCTTTGTTGTGACCCCGGGCAGCAAAAATGTCGATCATATCAGGGACAATCTGGATATTCTGGATTTCAAACTGACAGAGGAAGAAATGGCTGAGATCGCAAAAATGGATAAAGGCGAGCGCTATTATCACCGAACAGATGAACAGCTTGCCGGCTTTGCAGCATGGCGTCCTTCATTTGAGACAAAATAACAGGAGCGAAAAGAATTGAAAAAGAGAATGCTGCGGGATATCGAAGTATCCGAAGTGGGAATGGGCTGTATGGCCTTTTCCCACGGGTACGGACAGATCCCGCCGGAAAAATACAGTATCGAAGCGATACAGAACGCCTATAACCACGGCTGTACCTTCTTTGATACAGCGGAGGTCTACAGCCCGAACCTCGCCGGTATCGGACATAATGAGCTGATCGTCGGAAAAGCGCTGAAGGATGTCAGGGAAAATGCGGTCATCGCGACGAAACTGATGCTTCACGGATTTGGTTTCGGAAGTGTGTATAAGACGATCCGGAAGTATCTGGAAGGCTCCCTTGACCGCCTGCAGACTGATTATGTGGATATCTATTATCTCCACCGCATGAGCGGCGCTCCGGTCGAGAGGGTGGCAGAAGCTATGGGAAGGCTCATGGATGACGGTCTGATCCGCGGGTGGGGTCTTTCTCAGGTTGACGTAGACATCATCGAACGGGCCCAGCAGGTGACCCCGCTTGCAGCAATTCAGAATATCTACTCCATGGTGGAGCGGGATTCCGAAGCGGAGATCATTCCCTACTGCATGGAAAACAACATCGGTTTCGTACCGTTCTCACCGATCGCGAGCGGACTTCTATCCGGGAAGATTACGCCCAATACACAGTTCGAGAGAAACGACGATGTCCGGAACTGGGTGCCCCAGCTGTCAAGAAGGAACATTGAGGGCAACCAGCCGATCGTGGAAATGCTGAAGGAATTCGCAGAGAAGAAGAGTGCGACCCCGGCGCAGATCTCGCTTGCCTGGATGCTCCACAAGTATCCGAACGTGGTTCCGATTCCGGGCTCGAAAAATAAAGAGCGGATCATCGAGAACCTGGACTCCGCAGACGTGGTACTGACGGACGATGAGTTCACAGCGCTGGAAAATGCGCTGAACGGCCTGAAGGTCTACGGACACAGGGGACTCGGAGGATTTTAAAAGGAGAAAAGACAATGATTTTTGACAGAAATGAAAACAAGGAAGTCATCGCGCTTCTCGGTGCAGGCAGCATGGGGACGGCAATCGTCAGAAGAATTGCCGCAGGCAGGAAGATCCTTCTGGGCGATATCAGCGAGAAGAATCTGGAGCAGGTTTCCCATGATTTTCGGTACAGTGGCTATGACGTCGAAACCATGATCGTCAATGCGCTGGAGAAAGACTCCGTGGAGGCATTTGCCGAAAAGGCTGCATCCCTTGGGAACGTGAAATATTTCATTGACACGGCAGGGGCTTCTCCGAACCAGGCATCTCCTGAGCACATCCTGAAGCTGGATATGGTCGGCACCGGTTATGCGCTGGATGCTTTCGGAAAAGTCATGGCTGCAGGCGGAGCAGGTCTTGTGATTTCCAGCCAGACAGGGTACATGTATCCGATCCCGAATGAGATCGAGCTGCAGATCCTGAAGACGCCGACAGAAGAACTGATGGATCTTCCGTTTATCAAGGAGACCGCTTATCAAAGATCCGGCATTGCATACATGATTGCAAAGCGTGTAAATCATCTGCAGGTACAGAAGGCCGCCGCAACAACATGGAAAGAGCGCAGAGCCAGGATCAACACGATCAGCCCGGGCGTGATCGTGACACCGCTCGCCTACGATGAATTTGCAGCCGCCGGTGCCGGGTATCAGAATATGATCGACAGCTCAGCAGCGGAACGAACCGGTACGTCGGACGAGATTGCAGAGGCCGGAGCATTTCTTCTGGGAGAGCATGCCGGGTTTATCACCGGAACCGACCTCCTGATTGACGGAGGTGTGATCGCTTCCATCAGAACGGGACAATATAAGCTGCACTGAGAACCGGAGAGGTTGACAGAATTTAGGAGAGCCTTGATATAACAAATGAATTCGCTCGAAGGAGATATTATGCCAGGTATAGGAAAACTGACAGATCAGAAATGGGTTTTACTTACTAACACCCCCAGCCTCTAAGTTGGGGCAGTTTTCCGCATAAAGTCCGGGTCAGTTTTCATTATAAATCAATACGGACCAGGCCGGTATAAAAATTAATCAGGTAAATGTGATAGTTTTGTGACAATGCCGGTATTATAGTAATCTCAGTTCGAAAGAACAAAGGAACAAGTCCGGGAGAAATCAAGCTCTTCCTGTTGTTTAAAATAAAAAAGGAGAAAACGATCATGAAAGAAAATATAAGAAAACTGAAATTGGAAGAAATGGAAAACGTAAATGGCGGTATGGTTGTTGGAAGTTCCATACTTGTTATAATGATGGGTAAAAGTAAAGAGAGAGGGCAGCAAAAAGAGATTCACGAAAGAATGGTTGAAGCGCAGAATCTGGCAGATATCCGGGTACGGGCATCGGAAGACGCACTCCGTGCAGCTATGAGAATCGACGCACAAGAGCGGGCCATCAAGGAGCAGATGGCTGCGAACAGAATTGTTTTTGACTGAGAAATCAGCTCCGTAGTCAGAGAGGCAGACTGTACTTACAAAAGACGGAAATGATATCACAGAAATGGTGGAAAAAGCTGTGAAATGGATGACAGAACACACATTTTAAACAGAGAAGCCGAGTCATTGACATCAAGGTCAGAGACTCGGCTTTCACTATCTTCGGGTTTAAATATCAGGACTGCCTTCTCAGAATGTTTCCGCGGACTGCACTGAAAACAGAACGGTATTTTTGCTGCTCAGAGGTCAGGCAGGCGATCCAATAGGTGGCATGGGCTTCCGGATCGGTGATGGGCAGTGCCACCCTGTCCGGCGGCCTGTATCCGGCTTTCAGCATCTGATCTGAATTGAAGAAGGGCAGATTGGAGGCGTCAATCAGTTCTCCCAGAGCGTCCATGCTGTTTTGAATCAGAAGATCTGAGGCATTCAGCTTTTCCAGGGTGACGTCCATCCAGAAGCCTACATGAACTGTCATCAGGATGCGGAGTCCCTTCAGTTCTTCAAAAGTGACACTGTCCTGCTCTGCCAGCGGATGATCTTCCGCAACAGAGACATAGAGCTGTTCATCCAGATATCGCTGGCAGAACAGGTCCTTTTCTTCCGGGAGGTGATGCAGAACAACCATCTGATATAGATGGCTTCGAAGACCGGCAAGCAGTTTTTCATCACTGCCCACGAGTTCAGTGGACAGGGTTTTTTCGGGAAGCTGTTCCTGCAGGATCGGCATCAGGTCATTTACCGGAAAAGGTGAACAGGAACCGATGCTGACCGTCCGGAGACTCCGGTCAAAAGCAGTGACCCGGTCGATCATCTCCTGATTTGCTTCCAGAGCCCTTCTGGCATAATCTGCCGCCAGTTTTCCCGTCTCATTCAGCGTGATCTTGCTGTTTTCTCTGATGAATAAAGATACTCCCAGCACATCCTCCAGCTTTTTCATGGAACGGCTTAGGGACGGCTGGGATATATGCAGTTCCTCCGATGCTTTCAAGAGTGTGCCGCAGCGGGCGACAGCTTCAAATTGTTCCAGCAGATATGATTCAATTAACATGAGAATCTCCCTTCTTCAATCTATGCATGTCACGTATACCATTATAGATGCAAAGCAGTGGACTTGCAAGCAAATATACTATAAAATGGCATCATCAGCAAGAAAACAAGCTATAGTCCTCAGGCAATAGTTGAATCGAAAGGAGATACAGATGATGGAATATTTAACCCTGAATAACGGAATCAAAATGCCTATGGCAGGCATCGGCGTTTTCCTGATGAGCCTGGCAGAGGCGGAAGCGTCCGTAGAAAGCGCTTTAAAGAGCGGCGTCCGTCTGATCGATACGGCAAATGGATATATGAACGAGTCCGGTACCGGCAGAGGAATCAAAAAGAGCGGGGTACCGAGGGAGGAGATCTTCCTGGTGACTAAGCTGTGGCCTACCGTATATGAGAAAGAGACTGCGGTCGATGAGTCTCTTGCACGTCTTGGTACCGATTACATCGACCTCCTCTTCCTGCATCAGCCCACCGACAACTGGCGCGAGGGCTATAAGCAGATCGAAAAGGCATATAAAGAAGGCAAGGTAAAAGCCATCGGTCTCTCCAATTTCCCGGAGGATCTCCTGAAGGAAGCGGTCGATACCATGGAAATCAAACCGCAGGTGGTCCAGGTGGAAGCGCATCCTTACTTCCCGCAGACGGAACTGAAGAAAATCCTGGCTGAGACCGGCATGGGCCTGATGGCCTGGTATCCTCTGGGACACGGAGACAAGACCCTGACAGGACAGCCGGTATTTACTGAACTTGGCGCGAAGTATCATAAGAGCCCGGCACAGATCATTCTCCGCTGGCACATCCAGAGCGGCAATGTGGTGATTCCCGGCTCCAAGAACCCGGATCACATCCGTGACAACTTCGATATCTTTGATTTTGCTCTGACGGAAGAAGAAATGGCGGAGATCGCAAAGGTTGACAAAGGCGTCCGCTACTATAACGGAACACCTGAGATGCTGCAGCAGTACGCAAAGATGGAGTTGGGGCCGGATCTTTGATTTTTCACAAAGAAGAGAAGAAAGCAGTAGAAAGGTTGAAGAATATGGCAGAAGAACTGGTGGTTTATTTTTCCATCTATGGCACGGCAAAGATCGTGGCAGAGGAGATCGCAAAGCAGACCGGCGCGGATATCGCCGAGATCGAGCCCGTCATCCCCTATGACAGCAACCGGGATCATTACAATGCCCTGGCAAGGCTTGCAAAGAAGGAGCATGACGAGGATCTGCGGCCGGCGATCAAAAATGAGATCGACATCGAAAACTACGACCGCATCTATATTGGCTATCCCATGTGGTGGTATACCTTCCCGATGATCATTTACACCTTCTTCGATAAATATGATTTTTCCGGGAAAACCATCATTCCCTTCAACACTCACATGGGATCCGGGGACGGCGGCACCTACGATACGATCCGTAAGCTCGAGCCGGAGGCAACGGTCCTGACCGGCCTTCCGGTGGAGATGCGGGATGCGGAAAACGGTCCTGCAGAGGCAGTTGAAAAGTGGCTGAAGAGCCTATAATAATCTGTTCCAAACGTCCGCTACGGAGATGATTATCATCCGGCGGACTTTGGACGTTTTAGCAAACAGGAGGTACTTATGAATCCATTCACATACAGCTATCCCGTAAAGGTCTATTATAAAAATTAAAAGTATGATAAGAGGAAGCTCATCACTTTTCAGTGGTGAGTCTTCTTTTTATATGATACAATATCTTTACTTGTAATTTCGCGATTTGGAAAAGTCTGAGGGGTGAAGTATATGTCATTTGGTAAATCAATAGAGCTTTTTCTCGTAAATGGGACTGCAGACAGTATCATTACCGCTGAGCTTTCCAATTGGAATGGGAAAGCGATAAAAATACCACGCATTGAGGTTCCGACGTGTAAGAGAGCGGATGTTTGCGATGCCGGAGTATATTTCTTATTTTGCAAGGATGATGACGGAACAGATTCTGTATACATCGGTGAAGCCGAAAATATAAAGGACAGGCTTATTCAACACATTCGAGACAACCAGGCGGATAAAGAGAAATACTACTGGACCACAGCTGTACTCTTCACCGGTCGCGATCTGAACAAGGCATTGATTCGTTATTTGGAAAATCGCCTTGTTGAAATAGCTCGTAACAGCAATCGGTATAAGGTTCTTACGAAAAACACATATAAGAATACAGTTATGAAAGAATCTCAGGTAGCTGCGATGGATGAGTTTATTGAGAATATCAAAGTCCTGCTAAATGCGCTGGGATACAAAGTACTTGAGCCGTTTGTGATACAGAATGCAAATAAGACAGCCGATGACGAAAATGAAGAATTCATTTTAACTGCTGGATCTGCGAGTGCAAAAGGAATAGTAACATCAGAAGGTTTTGTCGTATATAAAGGGGCAGTTATTAATGATAAAATCAGCGTTAAGTCAGTGGGTGATGGTATTGTGAAGCTGCGCGATAAGCATATCAAAGATGGTCATGTTGTAGATCGCATAACAACAGAGGATATATTGTTTAATAGCTCTTCCGCAGCGGCCAATTTTATACTTGGTTACAGTGTGAGCGGCCCCCAAACCTGGAAAACTCAGGATGGAAGATCACTTAAAGAAATTGAGTCAAGCAAGATGAACTGAAAAGGGATAGGTGGTGAGCAGAATGATTCTTGATAAAAAGAACATGACAGAAGAAGATATCAAGCTCAACTATATCACACCAGCTATCAATGCCAGCGGCTGGAGGAACGGTTACAACATTACCATGGAGACCAAGATCACGGATGGCAAGATCAATATCCGTGGAAATATGGCCTACCGTGAAAAAGCGAAGAAGGTAGATTATCTCCTGTACCTGAACAGGTATCATCCTATCGCAGTAGTGGAAGCAAAGGACAATAACCACAGTGTCTCCTACGGTCTTCAGCAGGCGATTAATTATGCTCAGATGCTGGACTTACCCTTTGCGTACAGCTCGAACGGAGACGGCTTCTACGAGCACGATTTCCTGACCGGCACAGAGAGGGAACTGAAAATGAACGAGTTCCCGACTATGGAGGAGCTGGTTGACCGCTACCGGAAAGGGACAAACGGTGGAGCGGGGCTCAGTGAGCAGGAATGGAAGTTGATTCAGCAGCCCTATTACTCCGGCCAGAAAACATATCCACCGAGATACTATCAGAGAAATGCGGTCAACCGTACCCTTGATGCTGTGGCAAGAGGGCAGGACAGGATTCTGCTCGTCATGGCTACCGGTACCGGAAAGACCTACACGGCATTCCAGATTGTCTACAGTCTTCTGACCAGCGGCGTGAAGCGCAAGGTGCTGTATCTTGCAGACCGGAATAATCTTGTGGATCAGTCTATACAGCAGGATTTTTCACCGCTTGAGAAGGTCATTCACAAGGTCAACTTCGCGAAGGACAATAAAGACACCATTACGGCCTATCAGGTCTATTTTGCGCTGTATCAGCAGTTAATCGGTGATAATGACCAGGAACACTACAGCGAACTTTTTGATCCGGATTTCTTTGACCTCATCATCGTTGATGAGTGTCACCGGGGGTCCGCAAAAGCAGACAGCCGTTGGAGGCGGATTCTGGAATACTTCAAGAGCGCTACCCAGATCGGTATGACAGCGACACCGAAAGAGACCATGTACGTCTCGAACATAGACTATTTCGGAAAGCCGGTCTATGAGTACAGCCTGAAGACCGGGATCGAGGATGGCTTCCTTGCCCCCTTCCGGGTGCTTGGTATGACAATGAACATCAGCGACGGTTGGAGGCCATACAAAGGCCAGAAGGATTATTACGGGAACGAGATAGAGGATCGTATTTACAATAACAAAGACTTTGACTACAACATTATTCTTGCAGACCGGATTAACGAGGTGGCTTATCGGATTTCGGAGTATTTGAAAAAATATGGACGAATGCAGAAGACCATCGTGTTCTGTGCAACGGAGGATGCGGCGGAGCGGATGCGCATCGCTCTTGTGAATCAAAACAAAGATATGGTCCAGCAGAATCCTGATTATGTTGTCCGCATTACAGGATCGGATGAATACGGGAGGGGGAAGCTACAATACTTTATCTCAGCAACACAGAAATATCCGGTCATAGCGACGACCTCTGAGCTGCTGTCCACGGGATCAGACTGCAAGATGACGCAGCTTATTGTGCTGGATAAGAACATTAACTCTATGACGCAGTTCAAACAGATCATCGGGCGTGGAACCCGTGTCCGGGAGGATCAGGGGAAGCTCAGCTTCACGATCATGGATTTCCGTGCCGTGACACGGCTCTTTGCTGATCCCGACTGGGACGGACCCGTAGAACAGGTAGACGGATATAATCCGCTGGAGGACAAGCCGGATAAAGCGCCGGGAGAAAAGGAGCCGGGAGAGAAGCCTCCGGTGCCGTATGTGGATGTAGAAGGCGCAAAAGTGTATCTGACACAGCAGATCGTATCCGTCTATGACGCGAACGGAAAGTTGCTCAGACAGGAGAACATTATCGACTACACAAGAAGGAATATTCTCGGCAACTATGCAGACCTTGCGACATTCATAAGGAAGTGGTCAGAAAACGAGAAAAAAGAGGCCATCAGGCAGGAACTTCGGGAGCATGGTATCGACCTCGACATGCTGAAGAAGGAAGAAGGCATGGAAGGTGTCGATGATTTTGACTTCATAACTCATGTGGCCTATGATCAAAAGCCATTGACCAGACGGGAACGTGCAGAAAATGTGAAGAAGCGAGACTTCCTGCATAAGTACAGCGGTGTTGCCAGACAGGTCATAGAAGCCTTACTTGAAAAATATGCCAATGACGGCATTACGGAAATCGAAAAGACAGAAGTGCTAAGGCTCGACCCGTTCAGGAGGATGGGTAACCCCGCAAGGATTGCAAAACTCTTTGGTGGCAAGGAAGGGTATTTGAAAGCTGTAAAAGAGCTCACAGAAGAAATCTACAAAATAGGATGACATATATATGAGTGATTTAGGAAGTTTCGTAAAACGGCTGAGGGACATTATGCGGAACGACGCAGGCATCAATGGCGACGCTCAGCGCATTGAGCAGATTGCGTGGATGCTCTTTCTGAAGGTGTATGATGCGCAGGAAGAAAACTGGGAATTTGACGAGGAAGATTATGTGTCCATTATCCCGGAGAACTGTCGGTGGAGGAATTGGGCTACGGACGATGGGAAGGGGACGGCACTGACTGGTGACCCGTTGCTCAATTTTGTCAATAACACGCTGTTCCCGACTTTGAAGGGACTGGTTGTGGATGCCGATACACCGATCAAAAAGGCAATCGTGAAGTCCACCTTCGAGGATGCCAACCAGTACATGAAGGACGGTGTGCTTCTCCGGCAGGTTTTGAATATCATCGACAGTGTCGACTTCGGGGACTATGAAGAGAGTCATGCTTTTGGCGATATCTACGAAGCAATCCTGAAAGAGCTGCAGAGCGCCGGCAGCGCAGGTGAGTTCTATACGCCTCGAGCAGTAACAGATTTCATGGCTGAGATGATCAAGCCCCAGATCGGTGAGACCATGGCGGATTTTGCCTGTGGAACCGGCGGATTCCTCGTGAGTTGGATCAAGAGACTCCAGGATCAGGTGGAGACCACAGAGGACTCTAAGGCACTAGGTCGGTCTATCTATGGTATCGAAAAGAAGCAGTTTCCGTACATGCTCTGTGTCACAAATATGCTCCTTCACGGCGTTGACGTTCCCCGTGTATATCACGACAACTCTCTGCTCAAAGATGTGCTCGACTATACAGAGAAGGACCAGTTTGACATCGTGCTCATGAATCCGCCCTATGGCGGTTCAGAAAAGGCCGATGTGAAAGGCCATTTCCCGGCTGATCTTGCAAGCTCGGAGACGGCTGACCTTTTCATGTCCGTGATTATGTACAGATTGAAACAGGAGGGCCGTGCAGCAGTGATCCTCCCGGATGGTTTCCTGTTCGGTACGGATAATACGAAGGTGGCGATTAAGAAGAAACTGCTGAGTGAGTTTAACCTCCATACGATTATTCGTATGCCGAGCAGTGTGTTCTCGCCTTATACATCCATTACTACAAATATCCTGTTCTTCGAGAGGGAAGGAACCACAAAGAATGTATGGTTCTACCGCATGGATATGCCAGAGGGCTATAAGCACTTCTCGAAGACAAGGCCTATGAAGAGTGAGCACTTTGATGCAGTGCGGGAGTGGTGGGATAACCGCACAGAAATCAAGGACGCGGACACTGACACCTACAAGTCAAAGTGCTTTACTGCTGCTGAGATAGCAGAGGGCAACTACAATCTTGACCTGTGTGGATATCCACATGAGGAAGAAGAAATTCTGCCTCCGAAGGAACTGATCCAGCAGTACCAGGAGAAGAGGGCAAGCCTGAATGCCGATATTGATCGGATTCTTGCCAAGATCACCGGTATTCTTGGAATAGAAGAGGACGGTGAGTGATATGATGACGGCGGAACAGTTGAAGGGATCAATTTTGCAGCTTGCACTATCGGGAAGGCTTATTCCACAAGATAAAACAGATGAGTCTGCTCAGATATTATTAAATAGAATTCGTGAGAAAAAGAAGGTCTTGATTAAGGCAAAAGTGGTTCCAAAAGAAAAAAAAATGGATGATGTCTCTGAAGACGAGCAATTATTTGATATTCCCGATAACTGGGTATGGACACGTATTGGGGAGTTATTCCAGCACAACACAGGAAAAGCGCTAAACGGATCAAACAAAGAAGGCACAGTTCTTCCATATATTACAACTTCAAATCTATATTGGAATCGATTCGAACTGGACAATCTTAAGGAAATGCCTTTTGCTGATGCGGAGATGGAAAAATGCACTGCCACGAAGGGAGATCTTCTTGTATGTGAAGGTGGCGATTACGGAAGAGCAGCAATTTGGAATTATGATTTTGATATCCGAATCCAAAACCATGTGCATAAATTGCGGGCTTATGAAGAACTGTGTACCGAGTATTTTTATTACCTGTTCAATTTTCTGAAGAGCACAGGTCAGATTAAGGGAAAGGGGATTGCAATTCAGGGCCTTTCCTCTGGAGCATTGCATAATTTGGTAGTTCCCTTACCACCGTTAAATGAACAATACAGAATTGTCGAGAAGCTTTATGAGATAATACCAGTATGGGAAAAATATGCTGCTGCCAGTACCAAGCTGAATACGCTCAACGCCTCGTTCCCTGAAATGATGAAGAAGTCGATCCTTCAGGAAGCGGTGCAGGGGAAGCTCGTACCACAGGATCCGAACGATGAACCGGCAAGTGTGCTGCTTGAGAAAATTGCGGAAGAGAAAAAGAGGCTGATTAAGGAAGGGAAGATTAAGAAAGATAAAAAGGAAAAATACATTTATCGTAGAGAGAATAGCTGGTGGGAGGTTCGAGATAGTATCGAAGTGTGCTTAGATCAGGAATTACCGTTTGATATACCAGGTACTTGGTCTTGGGTCCACCTTTCAAATATATGTGAAACCATTTTTGATATTGACCACAAAATGCCGAAAGCAGTAGATAAGGATCATGGAGTTTTGTTTTTATCTGCAAAAGACCTTATTGATGATGGAACTATTAACTATGAGCATAATGTCAAGTATATTAGTCATGACGATGCTGAACGGTTATCAAAAAAAGGGAAGCCTCGCAGAGGTGATATTCTTTATTCCAGAATTGGTGCGTGTCTTGGAAAGGCAAGAATCATTGATAGAGATGTTGAATTGATTGCATCATATTCATGTTGTACAATTCGCCTTATTGATCAACGATTAACAAATTATCTTCAAATGATAATGGATGGAGGTTTTGTACTGTCGCAAGCACGAGACAAAACGCAATCTATTGGAGTACCAGATTTAGGGATGCAGATGATTAAAGACTTCTTTATTCCAATTCCACCGCTTGAAGAGCAAAAGCGAATTTATGAAAAGTATGAGAGCATCTACAAGCAAGTCGATTCACTATGGAAGTAGTAATTACACCCCAGATTACTACTACTTTTACTACTAAAGACTGCTGTATTATGCCAAATAATGCCGATCTACGGTAAAATCTGTAACTGTGTCAAAAATGTTATAATGCCAAAAAAGCTGATAAAATAGGGCTTTTTACGGCATAACACGGCACTTCGAAGAGGAAGAAAAAGTGATAAAAATTTTATTCATTTGCCACGGCAGCTGATTCGGTGTTTCGGCGGTACGGCTTTTGTGGGGCAAATCGGGGCAAATCGCGGCAAGCTAAGGAATTTCTACTACGGTTTTACTACGTTTGAGAAAAGTAACCGTAAGATGTTGAATAAGCTGTAAATGTGGCTATGTAAGATATAGAACCGGATAATCAAACATAAAGGGGATAAAATGTCTTATTCAGATTACTTTGTAGATAGAGGAATAAAAGGAAAAAAGAGACCCGAACAGCACATCATTGGTGAAAACGGGGTTTCAGTTTTGAAAGAGATTTTTCCAAAGGAATGGGCAGTTAGAGAATATACACCCGATTATGGAATAGATCTAGATGTGGAATTGTTTGAAGATTTAGGTAATGGAATATATCGAACATTGGGGGAGCATGTATTGTTCCAAGTAAAAGGTACTAAGAGTATAAAGAAAAAGACTGTAAAGCTATATTCTAGAAAGAATGTTGAAAAAGAATATAAGGAAGAGAAGTCGGAGTATTGTGTAATGGAGGTTGTTCAATACCAGATAGATACTGATCTACTTGTTACTGTTGAAAAGATGGGAAGCGCAGTTCCTGTTTTATTATCAGTAGTGGATTTAGAAAGCTCATCAGCCTATTTTGTGTGTTTAAATGACTATATCGAAAAGATTCTTATTCCTGCTAAGCCAGATTTTTATGCTCAACAGACGGTAACAATTAATATTCCGGTTGAGAATTGTGTGAATACCACTGAAGGAAGACATATTATTGAGTGGTACGGAAAACGTGCTAAACTATACGCTTTTTTTAATAAGGTGAATTATCAACTACATGAATTAAACTACTCATCCGATATAAACTATAAAGAACTGACAGATCATTTTTTAAGGATATTATGTAGACTAGATGTTTGGACTGCTGTTAATTATTTTCCTGCACTACGGATTGCGAAAGAAGAGATTGATTATTATCTAGAACATCATAATACGAAAGCTGGTGAAACTTCTTTAAAAATGAAGACAGAGGCTGGTGAAGATGTTGATTCCGAAATATATGAAGGCACATATTGTGTAGGAACGGTTTCATATCGCCATTTGAATTTAGTACAGTCGCTTCATGTATTATGGGATAAGTTAAGTATTACTTCTAGTATATTTGAAGAAAATGCAAAGGAAGCTTTTTTACCGACGATGTTTTCTGCGATTATTAGCTACGAAAACACTTAATCTATAGATTCATAAGGATGTCAAAGAAGAATACTATGAAGCATTTGTTCAAGAGTATCGCATTTAAATGCACATATAATGATGGTGGTATTTCACAAAGCTTAATTTGGTTGATCGTGGTTATATGAACGTCAAAGATGGGATAAATGTAGACTTTACTGAGACGGGAAAACAGTACATCAAGTATCACAGAGAAAATGAATTCAAACAAGAATAATAAAAAGGGCGGGATTAAACTATGACTATTCGCGAAGCACATGATAAATGGGAGGAGTACTCAGAAGACTGTATTAGAGAGTTCTGCCAGTATAATTTTATTACGATGGCAAAGAAGGGAAAGCTTTTTTGGACTATACCTGATGATGCGGAAAAGCCTCCCGTTTCAGCACATGCATTTATAGTTTTGATGGAATCAATAGCAGAGTTTAATGCAGGAGGAAATCCTAATGTATGTAGGAAAGGACTTCCTAAGAATAAAGTAAAAGATGCGCTCTACTATTTGTCAGGATTTGGATTCATTGCAGGGTATGATGAAAAACTTGAGTATCCAGAGGTCATTAAGAAAGCATCGTTGCTGGAAAAGGCATATCCTGTTATTAATAAATTCAGAAAAAAGAATAATCTACCCGACATTGAAGTAAGCAGAGGGGCAGAGCTTAATGCGGGGGGACTTGGCAAAATACATGTGGAGAAGAAGACGTCATATTGAAGAAGTATTTTTGACGGGTAACAAAAATGACTAAAGTATACAACGCTCAAGATGCAATAGAAGCGGAAGAGATCGTGTCGCTTTTAAAGGGAAACGGAGTACCGGCTTACAGTCAAAATGCCTCTGGCGGAGTCGCGGCTCATTCAATGTCCGGTTTCTCCCTTTATGGCGTCGATGTTTTTATGGATGATGAAGATGCTGAGAAGGCAAAGAAACTCATCGCTGATCGATAAACTAATAGACCAGACACCGCTTTAAAAGGTAATAAGGTATGATCGATATTACTTTCGACTTCAGGTCAGATGCAAGAGGCAAAGACCCCGATGCTTACAGCCCGACGCTCAATACGTATCATAGGATCCTGTGGAGTAAGGAACTACCAAATGGCGAGGTGATGGAGCTCCAATCGGGAAGAGCCCCTTTTGCCTTGAGCTGGAAAGACTTCTGGTTTTCAAGTGACACAATCATAGTAGAAATGACCCATTTGAAAAACAAAAAGATGATCGACCAGGTGCGAGAGCGGTTCAGTGATTTTGATGTGTATATTGAACATTTGCTGCACAGGTCATATACAATTGGCAGCATGGTCATCTTTCCGGTCCATGTAAACAGCATGAACCAGAGAAAGGGGACTAATTTGCGCATTGCTGACCGCTGGGACCTTACGCTCGAGTGCATTCGCAGGTATTATGCCGGGGAGGAGAGTCCTCTTTCGAAGGTAATCGAAAGCGATAAAGCCTTTTATGATCTGTTTGTGAATTTCAAAGGCTATGTGGATTTTTTCTTTATGCAGGACTGTGTTTCGGAGGATTACTCTTTAGTCGATATATGGATGGGAGATGCGTCCTTCAGGAAAAACGGACTGCCGGAAACGATAGAAGACTATTTTAGATTCCTCATCAGGGAACATATCTTTTTGGACAAAAGAAACAAAAGGATTCAGGAATATTGCATAGAGCATGGTCTTTGATCCATGGTTGTTGTGTGGAATGACCGAGAACTATTTAAAGGCCTATTTTCGGGACTCAAAAACCATGAGTAGTAAAACCTCCCAAGTTTTACTACGTTTCTACTACTTTTAACATCCTCGATTTGCCACGTTTTGCCACGATTTGCCATTTCGGCCATATTTTTTGCCAGAATGTGCTCAAAAATGAGGCACGTAAAATGGGGCATAACGGGGCAAATCGTGCCCTTAACGGAAGGAAAACCAGTATGATTCGTATCCTTTTTATCTGCCACGGCAACATCTGCCGCTCCCCCATGGGAGAATTCATCTTAAAAGACATGGTTAGAAAGCGCGGCATCGAAGACGAATTCGAGATCGCCTCCGCCGCAACCTCCACCGAGGAGATCGGAAACCCGGTCTACCCGCCGGCGAGGCGGGAGCTCGCAAAGCACGGGATCTCCTGCAGCGGGAAGACCGCCCGGCAGGTCACCTGGGGCGACTATGTGCACTATGACCTCCTGCTCGCGATGGACAACTGGAACGTCCGGAACCTGATGCGGAGGGTAAAAAATGACCCCGACGGCAAGGTCCACCTTCTCATGGAGTACACGGACCGGCCGCGCGAAGTGGCGGACCCGTGGTACACCGGTGATTTCAAGGAGACCTGGGACGATGTCGCCCTGGGCTGCGAGGGATTGCTGGAATTTTTGGGGTATGGAACTACCTGAGGGAAGCCATCTGCTCGCGATAGGGATTGTAGGCCCCTTCTTCCGGGGAGTAAGCCGGGAGGAGGGGTTTCATTTTATGGCCGGTGGCCTGAACGCGTGCGATGTCCGTCCCGAGCTCGTCGGTGACGAAGACCTCGTAGAAGGCGGTCTGGCGGCCCTCACGGATCTTCTCGGCGCGGGCGAAGAGCTTGCCGCCCCGGGCAGAGGAAAGGAAGCTGACCTGAAGGTTCAGGGAGACCGTGACCGGGTTTCCATAGTTTGCGGCGACCGCGAAGGCGAAGTCGGCCATGGTCGTGTAGACGGCGCCCATGACGCGGTCGGAAGCGTTCTTGTGGCGGCGTTCGGTCACGCAGGATACGAGAGCGTGGCCGGGAGCGGCCTCCTCGATCACGATTCCGGCGGCTTCGGTGGCAAAATAGTCTTTTTCAAAAAATGCGCGTGCGTATTCGACGTCAGTCATGGAGAATTCCTCTTTTCATTTTCTTTATTTAAGCGTATACTCGTGAAAGAAAATGTAACACAAAACATAAGGAATCACAAGCATAAGGACATGAACAAGGTAAACTATCAAAGAGAGCTTGAAAAAATAATCCTGAAAAATGAAAAAAACGGCGTTGTCCCAAGCCTGCTCCTGCACAGCTGCTGCGCACCCTGCAGCTCCTGGTGTCTCGAGTACCTCACCGACTATTTCCAGGTGACGGATTTCTACTATAATCCGAACATTACCGATGCGGAGGAGTATGAGCGGAGAGAGCGGGAGCTCATGCGCCTCATCGCGCAGCAGCCGCACAAATATCCGGTGACATTTCTGCACGGCGATTACGAGCCGAAGAAGTTCTATGAGGCCGTGAAGGGCTTCGAGAACTGCAGGGAGGGCGGAGAGCGATGCTTCATCTGCTATGAGCTGCGGCTCCGCGAGACGGCGCTTCAGGCGAAGAAGGGCGGGTACGACTATTTCACGACGACACTGACGATCTCGCCGCTCAAAAATGCGGAGAAGCTGAACGAGATCGGCGAGAAGATCGGGGAGGAAATCGGGGTTTCATTTCTCCCGAGCGACTTTAAGAAGCGGGGAGGATACCTCCGCTCGACCCAGCTCTCGAAAGAATACGGACTTTACCGGCAAAATTACTGCGGTTGTGTCTTTTCAAAGCGGGAGAGTTGTGATAGTATGAGTGGCAAAGTTTAAAAAGCGAGGTAAACCATGGCTCAGTTATGGGGAGGCCGTTTCACCAAGGAGACGGACCAGCTTGTATATGAATTCAATCAGTCGATCCGTTTCGATCAGCGCTTCTTTGCGCAGGATGTGCGCGGAAGCCGCGCGCATGTGACCATGCTCGCAAAGCAGGGGATCCTGACGGAGGAAGAGCGCGACGAGATCCTGCGCGGCCTTCAGAGCATCGAGGAGGATGTGGCGGCGGGAAAGCTTGTCATTTCCGATCAGTATGAGGATATCCACTCGTTCGTCGAAGCGGTGCTCACGGAGCGCATCGGGGATCCCGGAAAGAAGCTTCACACGGGGCGCAGCCGTAACGACCAGGTTGCGCTTGACATGCGGCTCTATATCAGAGATGAGGTCGATGAGACCGTGGAGCTCCTTAAAAATCTTCTCGGGACGATCCTCCGCATTATGGAGGAGAACACCGAGACCTACATGCCGGGCTTCACTCACCTGCAGAAAGCGCAGCCGGTGACGCTGGCGCATCACATGGGAGCTTATTTTGAGATGGTGAAGCGCGACGTCCTGCATCTTAAGTCCCTCCGGGAGCGCATGAATGTCTGCCCGCTCGGGAGCGGCGCGCTCGCGGGAACCACCTATCCGCTGGACCGCGAGTACACGGCGAAGCTCCTCGGGTTCGACAGGGCGTCCGACAACTCCATGGACGGCGTGTCCGACCGGGACTATGTGATCGAGTACGTGTCCTGCCTTGCGACGATCATGATGCACCTCTCGAGACTCTCGGAGGAGATCATCATCTGGAACTCCAACGAGTACCGGTTTATCGAGCTTGATGACACCTATGCGACAGGGTCCTCGATCATGCCCCAGAAGAAGAATCCGGACATCGCGGAGCTGATCCGCGGCAAGACCGGCCGGGTCTACGGGGCCATGACCCAGATCCTGACGATCATGAAGGGGATTCCGCTCGCCTACAACAAGGACATGCAGGAGGACAAGGAGACCGTCTTCGACGCGATCGACACGACGAAGGGCTGTATCCGCCTCATGGAAGGCCAGCTCGCCTCCGCGAAGTGGAACAAAAAGCGGATGGCCGACAGCGCCCGCCAGGGCTACTCGAACGCGACCGACGCGGCGGATTACCTGGTCAAGAAGGGGATGCCGTTCCGCGATGCCCACTCGGTCATCGGCAGGCTGGTGCTGACCTGCATTGAAAAGAACATCCAGATGGATGAACTGCCGCTTGCGGATTACCGCGCGGAGAGCGAACTCTTTGATGAGGATATCTACGAGGCGATCTCGCTCAAGACCTGTGTCGAGACGAGAATCACCAAGGGCGCTCCGGGCGATATTGAAAATGAAATTCGCGAAAGCCGTGCCTTTATGGCAGCTTTGTGAATCATAGAGGAGGATTTAATTATGGAAAAGAAACTGAATGTCGGTATCCTTGGCGCTACGGGCATGGTCGGTCAGCGTTTTGTCACGCTCCTTGCCGATCATCCGTGGTTTGAGATCAAAGTCCTGGCCGCTTCCGCAAGAAGCGAGGGCAAGACCTACGAGCAGGCTGTCGGTTCCAAGTGGAAGCTTGATGTCCCGATGCCGGAGAAGGTGAAAAATATGGTCGTCCGCAATATCACGGACGTGGAAGGCATTTCAAATGATGTCGATTTTGTATTTTCCGCCGTCAACATGACCAAGGAAGAGATCCGCGCAATCGAGGAGCAGTACGCAAAGGCGGAGACGCCGGTCGTCTCCAACAATAGCGCGCACCGCTGGACACCGGATGTCCCGATGGTCGTCCCGGAAATCAACTGCGAGCACTTCGAGATCATCAAGGACCAGAGAAAGCGCCTCGGCACAAAGCGCGGCTTCATCGCCGTCAAGCCGAACTGCTCGATCCAGAGCTATGTCGTATGCCTGGCTGCCTGGAAAGAGTTCGAGCCGACCAAGGTTGTCGTTTCCACCTATCAGGCAATTTCCGGTGCGGGCAAGAACTTCACCGACTGGCCGGAGATGATCGGCAACATCATCCCGTACATCGGCGGTGAGGAGGAGAAGTCCGAGCTTGAGCCGCTCCGCGTGCTCGGCCACATCGAGAACGGCCAGATCGTCAAGGCCGAAGCTCCGGTGATCTCCGCCCAGTGCATCCGTGTGCCGGTCCTGAACGGCCACACGGCGACCGTCTCCATCAGCTTTGCAAAGAAGCCGACCAAAGAGCAGCTGCTCGAGAGACTGGTCAATTTCTCAGGCAAGCCGCAGGAGTACAAGCTTCCGTCCGCTCCGGAGCATTTCGTGCAGTACCTCGAGGATGACAACCGTCCGCAGGTCGCGCTCGATGTCAACTACGAGAACGGCATGGGCGTTTCCATCGGCCGTCTGCGCGAGGACAACATTTTTGACTTCAAGTTCGTCGGACTTTCCCACAACACGCTCCGCGGCGCAGCCGGCGGCGCGGTCGAGTGCGCGGAGATGCTGACGGCTCTGGGCTACATCGAGGCAAAATAAAACGCCGCAAGGCAAAAAGCAACGTAAAAACGAAGAAGGCACAACGGGGCAAAAAGGCTCCGTGTGCCTTTCTTACATGTTAAGGAGGAAAAATCCATCAAAGCACTGTTTATCGCGGAGAAACCGAGCGTCGCACAGGAGTTTGCCAGAGCGCTCAAGGTGAACGGTCCCCGCAGGGACGGTTACGTTGAGTCGGACAACTATGTCGTCACCTGGTGCGTCGGCCATCTTGTCACGATGAGCTACCCGGAAAAGTACGACCCGAAGCTCAAAAAATGGGACATTGAGACTCTTCCTTTCATACCCGATACGTTCCTCTATGAGGTGATCCCCGGGGTAAAGAAACAGTTTGATATTGTATCCCGCCTTCTGGCCCGCGAGGATGTCGGAACGATCTATGTCTGTACCGACTCGGGGCGGGAGGGGGAGTACATTTACCGTCTGGTGGAGATGATGTCTTCTCCGTCCGTGAAAATGAAAGAACGGAAGCGCGTCTGGATCGACTCCTTCACCGACGAGGAGATCGAGCGGGGCATCCGGGAGGCAAAGAGCCTCTCCGAATACGACAATCTGAGCAGTTCCGCTTATCTCAGGGCCAAGGAAGACTATCTCATGGGGATCAACTTCTCGAGACTCCTCACGATCAAGTACGGAAACGGGATCGTGAACTACCTGGGAGGCAAATGGACCGCCGTCTCGGTCGGCCGCGTCATGACCTGTGTCCTCGGCATGGTAGTCCGCCGCGAGCGGGAGATCAGGAACTTTGTGAAGACTCCGTTCTATCGGGTCCTCGGCAACTTCGGAGGCATCGAGGCGGAGTGGAAGGCGGTTCCGGGAAGTGCATATTATGTCGGCAAGGCGCCGGATCCGAACGCGGAGAAGAAGGAAGAGGGGGCGGAAGAGTTTGCATTGGATCCGAGGCTCTACAAGGAGAATGGATTCAAGCGCCGCGAGGACGCGGAGGAGATGATCGAAAGTCTCAAAAAGACGGACCCTTACGAGGGAGTCGTGAGCGCGGTCAGCCGGAAGAAGGAGAAGAAGAACGCTCCGCTTCTGTACAATCTGGCTGAGCTGCAGAACGACTGCTCGAGGCTCTTCAAGCTCTCCCCGGACCAGACGCTTCAGGCGGCGCAGGAGCTCTACGAGAAGAAAATGACGACCTACCCCAGAACCGACGCGCGAGTGCTCTCGACCGCGGTCGCCAAGGTGATCGACCGGAATATCAAGGGGCTTACAAGGTTCGATGCGGTGTCTTCATTTGCCGGAGAGGTGCTTGAAAACGGGTCCTACAAGACGATCGGGAAGAGCCGCTACACGAACGACAAGGCCATCACGGACCACTATGCGATCATCCCGACAGGCAGTATCCAGAACCTGGGATCCCTTAATCCGACGCTGAGGAAGGTCTACGAGCTTATCTGCCGGAGGTTCCTTTCCATTTTCTATCCGGCGGCCGAGTACGACCGGACCCAGGTCACTATCAAGGTGGGGGCTGAGAGCTTTTTTGTAGGGGCGCGAGTGCTTGTGAAGGAAGGCTGGCTTAAGGTTGCCAATGTGAGAGGCGGACGGAAAGGTCCGGAAAACGAGGATGAGGGCGGAAATGAAGAGCCGCAGACCAATGAGGCTCTTCTTAAGACCCTTAAGAAGGGCATGACTCTTCCGATAAACGAACTCTTTATCCGGGAGGGGGAGACATCGCCGCCCAAACGCTACACATCCGGCTCGATGATCCTGGCGATGGAAAATGCCGGCCAGCTGATCGAGGATGAAAGCCTCCGCGAGATGATCAAGGGGTCCGGCATCGGGACCTCCGCGACCAGGGCCGAGATCCTGAAGAAGCTGGTGTCGATCGGGTACCTGAATCTCAACGCGAAGACACAGGTGATCACACCGGAACTACTGGGAGAAATGGTGTTCGACACGGTCAATGCCTCCATAAGGCCGCTCCTGAACCCGGACCTCACGGCCAGCTGGGAGAAAGGGCTCACCGGGGTTGCCGAGGGGACGATCACCGAGGAGGAGTATATGGAGAAGCTTCGGGGCTTCATCGAGAGAAGGACAGCGGCGGTCAGGGGCCTCTATAACCAGGGCCAGCTGAAGCTTATGTACGATGAGGCGGCCAAGTATTACAAAAAGCCGGCGGCGAAGGCGGCAAAACCATCAGGGACAAGGCGCAGAGCGGCAAAAAAATAAGAGGGAACGATAAAAGCCCGTGACCATGTCGGTTATACCGAATGAGCACGGGCCTTTTTATTTTCCTTACAAATTGTTTTTGATCATATCGGCGCAGGATGCGAGCCAGTCGTGAAGCTGCGATTTCTCCTCTGCGGAGAGGGACCAGATCCACTTGTCGTAGGGAAGGTCCGTCTTCCAGTCGATGACACCGGCAAACGCAGGGGCTTCGGCATGCATGCAGGCATCGTTGAAGGGATCCGTGCCCCACTGGGAGGCAAAGCTCTTATATCTCTTGAGGCGCTCCTTGACGCACTCATCAAGCGTTTCAAGGGCTCCCGTGTAAACCAGAGACAGCTCTTCGTCGCCGCAGATCATGCTGCGCTTCATTCTGATCTCCCTGTACCAGGCTTTCAGCGCATAGAGCTGGGCGAGGTATTCCGTGTTGCACTTGCGCACGATGCGGATATGCTTTTCGGAGGGCTCGATCGTGTTGTAGGAGAAAGGTTTCTCAAAACTGGTTCTCTCACCGGAATACATGGTATCGTCCGGAACGGATTTGCGGACGACCTGACCGGCGATGGTCATGGCGCCGAAGCCGATCTCCTTGGGACCTACGATGCCGCTCATTCCGCCGAGGAAAATGGGCGGTTTGTCAAGGAACACGCCCTCGGTGGCGGTACCGATCAGGGACGGCGTCGCCTTGTCGCCGGATTCGCCCCAGGGGGTGAAGTTAAAGTGAATAAAGCCGCTGCCGACCTCGGTGTGGACCTTGCGGGAGAGACCGCCGGAGATCAGGGCGTCACAGAAATTGATGAGAGAGCCCATGGTCACGCCGTACATCATGATCGTCTGCTTGAGACCCACGGCATGGGCTGTGTTCGCCTCCTCCTCGAGAAGCGTGCCGCCGCGGAAATGGCAGTTTGCGCCGGCCTTGGCGCGGGGGAGCAGTGTGCATTCCGTCACGTAGCCGCTGGCAATGGATGCGCCGGCACCGATCACGGAGCTGTTGACCACCGCAGGGCCTTCGGTGCCGATCTCAGCGCCGGAACCGATGAGCGTGCGGCTTCCCGTAAGCCGGGTGCCCGGATATAAAACACTGCCCGGATAGATCCTGTCAATACTGACATCGGGGGAGACATAAACCTGTCTTCTGTCTATTAAGGTTACGCCTTTGTTTTCAAGTAAGTTTAATGTGTTTTCGATACTGTATTCCATAAAAAACTCCGTTTAATAAAATATATGATAGTGCATTTTACAATAACCGGTGAATATTTTCAAGAGCTTTGGCCGGATGAATAAATATCTTTATACTTAAATCCCTCAGAGGTATACATGCTCAGCTGTGATTTAAGAGCCAGGCAGCGAGCAGATAGAAGAGAAACAGATGGACGGGGTAGGCGGCGTAAAAGAACATTTTGTGCTGCCTGCCTCGTTTCCCACTGTAAAAGGGGAGCGGCAAAAAGCCGAGCAATACGCCGGGAAGCTCCTCGGACAGGACGAGAAGGCCGAAAACGGCCTGGGGAATCCGAAAGTCCCGCATCGCATAGAACACCATGACAAGGATGATCCCGTACCAGCCGTAATCGAAGTTTGCATAGTGAGCCAGTAGGACGCAGGCCCCAAAAGAGGCCAGCTGCAGGATCGGCTTATCCTTAAAATGCTCCCAGAGCATGAGGAGAAGAAGACAGAGCGAAAGCTCGAAGAAGACATTCTGGTGCCCGGGATGCCGGAGACTGAGCTTTAAGGCAAGGTTGAAGGGAATCTCCGAGATCAATGCAAAGGCGAGCAGGCGGATGAGGTAGCGGGGCCTGCTTTTCGTGTACACAAAGCCCTCCACGAGAAGAAACACATAAATCGGAAAGGCCGTGCAGCCTATGGCCCGCATGACCCTGTAGATGATATATAATGTGTAGATGGAGGTCCCCCGCTCGATCGGAGCGTTGGGGAGCAGAAACGCATTATAGACGACGGAGGCGGCAAAGTGGTCGATGAGCATGGTGATAAGCGCAAGGATTTTAAGCGTGCTCCCGTCAATTCTGCGATATTTTTCGGGAAGGTTGTATTTACCCAAGATGAAAACTCCTGACTTTGCTTATTATGCTAAGAATACTCTTATAAGGCCGCACTTGTAAAGCCCGGGAACGTTTTTAAAGGACAATTTTATTTTATGCTTGACTATCCGCAGATTTTGTTGGATAATAGCATTTGTTGCGGGGTATGGCGTAGCTTGGTAGCGCGCACGGCTGGGGGCCGTGAGGTCGCGAGTTCAAATCTCGCTGCCCCGACTTTAAGGCCCGGATTGTATCCGGGTCTTTTTATTTTTGGATATGAGGTGACAAGATGGACAAAAACAGCTTTTCTGAGCTTAAGAAGGTGCTGAGACGCGACGACCCGCCGGTTGACTGGGTCTACAGCTTTTATGTGAGTGCGGAAAATGAGCTCTCCTGGGAGGCATTCCGCAAATGGCTCTCCTTTGACGAGGATGAGATGTTCCGCTACAAGGATATCCTGAAGAAGGCGCTTGCCGGGAGCGAAGGCCGGGAGGTATTTTCCGTATCGCTTCAGTCTCAGGCCCAGGATCTCTTCTCCCTCCGCACGATGGAGGAGGAGAATGAGGAGACCCTGCACGACTTTGCGGGGAAGATCCTCGATTCGTATCCGCACACGGACCCATACTATGCGGTTTTATTTCACATCGTCTACGATGTCCCGGCGATGTCCTCGGACCATAAGAAGCTGGAAGACGGCGATGTGGTCTACCAGAGCCTCCTCTTAGCCCTCTGCCCGGCGAAGCTCTCCAAGCCGGCACTCGGCTACAACGATCTTGACGGGGTGACGGAGCTCTCGAGGCGCTGGACGATCGGCGCACCGGAGGAGGGATTCCTCTATCCGGCCTTCACGGACCGCATCGGGGATTTAAATGAAGTTCTGTACCGCGCGAAGAAGGAGATCAGTTCGGACCTGTTCGGGACATTTTTCGAGGCCGGTTTGCCGGTCACTGCCAAAATGCAGAAGGATGCCTTCAACACCCTGATCGATTCGCTGGATGCCAGCGTTGAGGCTGTTGCGCTGATTCAGGACGACCTTGCGAACCTTGAAGGGGAGAACGTGACCGTGCTGGAGAAGGAAGACGCAAAAAAACTCGCCGAGCGCTGCGGTATCGATACCGGGCACTTCGACGAGTCTTACGGTGACATTATAGGGGATATGCCGCTTGCGGTGGCGGCCCTCAAGGAGCCGGCGGTCGTCTTCTCGACGGATTCGGCGACCATCAAGATCCCGGCAGACCGGGCACAGCTCGTTGAGACCCGCGAGATCGACGGGATTACCTACATCCTGATCCCGGTGGACGGCTCTGTGGTCGTGAACGGGATTCCGGCGAGTCCGTCGAAAAATTAAATACCGAGGAACTGCTTCACATCGGCCGGCATATCCTCCGCATCGACGACCGTCTTGTGGCGGACCGGCGCGGTGCGGATATCCGTGATCGCAAACGGCTCTTTCGTGCCGGAGAGGTCGGAGAGGAGATCGATGAGTTCGAAATCGCTCTTTCCCTCAAGCTTTTCCGGCGCGATCGCACCGACGACGGCTTCCGCGAACTTGAAGGGCGATGCGGTGGAGGCGATGACGGTCGGCGTCGTATCGCCCGTTTTCTCCATGTAGGCGCGGCAGACCGCGTTTGCGATGCCGGTGTGGGTGTCGATGACGTAGCCGGTGCGCTCGTAGAGAGCCTTAATGCCGGCGAAATTCTCCTCCTCGGAGGCGCAGCCGCCGACGAAATCGCCGAGACCTTCCCGCATCTCATCCGTGATCGTGTAGCTGCCCTTGTCGGTCAGATCCTGCATGAAGGCGAGGGTCTTCCCGGAATCATTGCCCGTCAGGCGGTAAATCAGCCGCTCAAGGTTCGAGGAGATGAGAATATCCATCGAGGGCGAGCTGGTGAGCATGAACGGACGCTTCCGATCGTAGAGACCGGTGTCAAAGAAGTCGGTGAGAACTTTATTTTTATTGGAGGCGCAGATGAGCTTCCTGACCGGCAGGCCCATGAGCTTTGCATAGTAGGCGGCGAGAATGTTGCCGAAATTGCCTGTCGGGACCGTGATATTGATGAAGTCGCCCTCGGCGATTTCCCCGGAGGAGAGCAGCTGGCAGTAGGCATAGACGTAGTAGACGATCTGGGGAACCAGGCGGCCGATGTTGATCGAGTTGGCGGAGCTGAACTGGAAGCCGTGCTCACCGAGCTCGGCGGCCAGGGCCTTGTCGTTGAACATCTTCTTCACGGCGGTCTGCGCATCGTCGAAGTTGCCGTTTATCGCGGCGACATGGGTGTTTTCACCGCGCTGGGTGGCCATCTGGAGGCGCTGAATGTTGGAGACGCCGCCGTGCGGGTAGAAGACGATGATCTTTGTGCCCGGCACATCGGCGAAGCCTGCCATCGCCGCCTTGCCGGTATCGCCGGAGGTGGCGGTCAGGATCACGATTTCATTTTTCACACCGTTCTTTCTCGCGGATGTGACCATGAGATGGGGCAGGATCGAGAGAGCCATGTCCTTGAAGGCGATCGTGGACCCGTGGAAGAGCTCCAGATAGTAGAGACCGTCCTTCTTGACGAGAGGCGCAATTTTTTCCGTGTCGAACTTCGAGTCGTAGGCGTTTTCTATGCAGGACCTGAGCTCCTCCTCCGTGAAGTCGGTGAAGTAAGCGCTCATGATCTCGTAGGCAAGCTCCTGATAGGAGAGGCCGGCGAGACAGGAAAGCGGTTTTTTAAGAGCCGGGATGGTCTCGGGTACGAAAAGACCGCCGTCCGGCGAGAGTCCTTTTAAAATAGCGGCCGACGCGGTGATCGGAGCGGCATCTGAACGGGTGGATCTGTAAAGAATATTCATAATATTTCCCCTCTTAAATGGTGCTTTGAATGCGCACATTATAACATTTTACATGATAAAGGGCAATCGGAGATTGAATGAAGATATAAAAGAAGTTATAATGTATCTGTTCAGCACCTCATAAAAAGGTGTGGTGTGAAGGGCGAAACGCTTGCGTTTCGAACGAGAACCATGCCTTTTTATGAGGCGGTCAAGGCGCGAAGCGCCTCTGAACGCCGACATGAGCAAGCCGCTTTAAGCGGCTGCGAATGATGGCGCTGAACAGTTGCGTTATGATCAGCTTCATCCCTCTGAAACTTTTGGAGGATCAGACCTATGCAGTGGAAGCTTCTTCTCTCCACATACCGTGCCGGAGCGGAAGAAAATGAAAACACCGGCTTCTTAAAGCGCACCCCCTTTGAGCGGGATTATCACCGCATCATCGGGAGCGCTTCTTTTCGGCGCCTGCAGGACAAGACGCAGGTGTTCCCGCTAGACAAGAGCGATTTTATAAGGACCCGGCTGACCCACAGCCTTGAAGTCTCATCCATCGGCCGGCTTCTCGCCCAGAACATCGGCGCCATGATCATTGACAGACGTCTGGATCCCGAGTTCACCGTGGAGACAAGGGCGGACATCGCGGCGGTCATTGAATGTGCGGGTCTTATCCACGATATCGGGAATCCGCCGTTCGGTCATTTCGGGGAGGAGGCAATCCGCGAGTGGTTCAAGCGCAACCTGAACAAGCTCCACGCAGACGGTGAACGCGTGGCGGAAGTCCTGAACCGGCAGGAGCTCTTAGACCTTCTTAATTTTGAGGGGAATGCCCAGGCACTCCGGGTGGTCTCAAAGCTGCATTTTGCGGAAAATGCCTGCGGCCTCAACCTGACATACGCGCTGCTCTCAACCATCATCAAGTATCCTGTAAGCTCTGACGAGACGGATCCCGAGTCAAAGGACGTCACAAGGAAGAAGATGGGCTATTTTGAGGCGGAGAGAGAGCTCTTTGAGGATATTCAAAGGCGGACCGGCACAAACGGCAGGCGGAACCCGATGACCTTCATTCTGGAGGCGGCGGACGATATCGCCTACGCGACGGCGGATATCGAGGATGCCTTCAAGAAGGGCTTCATCGATTACGAGATCTTTCTTGCGGAGCTCAAAAGGCGCAGAGTCGATCCGGCTTACATCGAGGAGCTTGAAGGAATCCACGACAGATCCAGGCAGGGAAAGATCAAGCCGGAGGAGACGGACGGCCGGGTGGAAGGCGACTGGGGAGAGCTCGGCGCATTTCTTGCCGAGAACCGCAGAAACGCGATGCTTCAGCAGGAGCTGGGCCTTACCGGGGAATATGTGAGCCCGGGAGAATACGCGCTCATGTCCTTCCTGTCCTCCATGCAGGAGGTGCTTCTCGACGCGGCCTGCGAGGGGTTCATTTCCAATTATGAGGCGATCATGGCCGGGGAGATGCAGACAGAGCTCATCACCGGATCGAAGGAAAAAATCCTCCTGAACGCGCTCAAGGGGATCGCTTATGATTACGCGTTCACCTCGATGTCCATCTACAAGACAGAGATCGCGGCAAACAATATCCTGACCTATCTGCTTGGCAAGCTGATTCCGTCCGTTCTGCAGTATGACCGGAGCCGGCCGCCCGGACTCATGGAGGAGAAGTTTCTTGCCCTGGTCTCCGAGAACTACAAGCAGGTGTACCGCTGGTCGGTGCGGGGGCTTTCGGACCGGGAGAAGCTCTATTACAAGCTGCTTCTTGCGACAGATACGATCAGCGGAATGACGGATTCCTATGCGAGGGATCTGTACACGGACTTAAACGGAATTACGTGAAATACTGCGGGCCCATCCCGCATGGAGGTATAAAATTGAAAGATACAATAAGAGAGATATTTGACACTGCCGTCAAGAATTACCCGAAGCTTGACGCGATCAGCTTCATCAAAAACGGAGATGTTGTCACAAAAACCTATCCCGAACTGGATGCCGATGTGCGCAGGATCGCGGGAGCACTCGCGGAAATGGGCTTTGCGAAGAGTCACATCGCGCTTGTCGGCAAGAGCAGCTACTACTGGGGGAGCGCATATCTCGGTATCACCTGCGGAGGCGCCGTGGCTGTACCGATCGATGCGCTGCTTCAGGACGAGGAGATCCTGGAACTCATCAAACGGGCCGATGTATCCTGCGTATTTGCGGATCTGGACAAGGCAGGTTTGTGCACGCTTGTGTCAAAAGAGTGCCCCGATGTGAAAATTATTACGCTCACGGATGAAGTGCTGGGGAATGCGGCGACCTGGGGCAGCCTTACGGCTCCCGCCTCCTACGACTATGACAGTGTCAGTGTCGACAAGGATGATCTCTCCACGATCATGTTCACATCCGGCACGACCGGAAAGAGCAAGGGTGTCATGCTGACCCAGAACAATATCGCCGCGGACGTGGTCGGAATGGTCTTCCCGATCCCCGAGGCAACCAGACTTCTCTCGGTTCTGCCGATCCATCATGCGTTCTGCCTTACGGTCGACTGGCTGAAGGTTCTCGACGTCGGCGCGGTCTGCTGCATCAACGACAGTCTCGGCCACATCTTGAAGAATATGAAGCTCTTCACCCCGGAATACATCCTTATGGTTCCGCTGATGATCGAGACGATCCACAAACGCCTTAAGAAGCTGAATCCGCTTCTTCCGAAGAAGCTGGTCGCCAAGGAAGCCTTCGGCGGGAAATTAAAGGTCATCATCGTCGGCGGTGCGAGACTCGACCCCTTCTATGTGGATGAGTTCGAGAAATACGGCATCGAGCTCTGGCAGGGCTGCGGCATGACGGAGACGTCGCCGGTCATTTCCTTCAACGGATTTGCCGGGAAGCGCACAGGCTCCTGCGGACGCCCGCTTAAAAACATCGAGGTGAAGATCGAGGATGAGGAGATCATGGTCCGCGGACCGATCGTCATGAAGGGCTATTACAAGATGCCGGAGGAGACCGCGGAGGCCCTCGATGCGGACGGCTGGCTCCACACCGGCGACCTCGGAAAGCTGGACGAGGACGGATTCCTGTACATCACCGGCCGCAGGAAGAATCTCATTATCCTCTCGAACGGTGAGAATGTCTCCCCGGAGGAACTCGAAGGAAAACTCGCCCTGAACCCGGTCATCGGCGACATCGTCATCCAGGGAACGGCGAACGGTCTTGCCGCGCATATCTATCCGGACCAGGACGTCATCAAAAAATGGAAGGATGACAAAACGGAGAAGGAGATCAATGCGGTCATCGACAAATACAACCGCACGCAGCCTCCCTACAAGCGGATCGTGAAAGTCATTATCCGCAAGGAGCCCTTCATCAAGAGCACGACCAGAAAGATCAAGAGAGACACGGTACATTGATTTATAGGCCGTCAGAGCAATAATTTTTAAAAATTATTGTTTTGGCGGCTTTATTATGGTAAAATTTTCAATGTTTTATTTTGGCTTTAAAGGAGGAGTTACTTATGGGAAAATATTTTGGCACAGACGGCTTCAGAGGAAAGGCAAATGAAAACCTTACGGCTGATCATGCCTATAAGGTAGGCCGTTTCTTAGGCTGGTACTATACGGAACTTAAAAAGCGCGACGGAGTAAATGAGCCGGCCCGCATCGTCATCGGCAAGGACACCCGTCGGTCGTCCTACATGTTTGAGTACGCGATCACGGCAGGACTGGTCGCAAGCGGGGCGGATGCCTATCTGCTTCACGTCACGACGACCCCGTCGGTCGCCTATGTGGCCCGCGTCGACCGCTTTGACTGCGGCATCATGATCTCGGCATCCCACAATCCCTACTATGACAACGGCATCAAGCTGATCAACGGTCAGGGCGAGAAGATGGATGAGGAGACGATCGACTATGTCGAGCAGTATCTGGACGGCGAGGTTCACATCTTTGATCAGGTCCTCACGGAGATTCCGTTCGCCCATGACGATAAGATCGGCACGACTATCGACTATGTCTCCGGCCGCAACCGCTACATCGGCTACCTCATCTCTCTCGGCATGTACTCCTTCAAGGGCGTGAAGGTCGCCCTCGACTGCGCAAACGGCGCGGCCTGGAGCATCGCCAAGTCTGTGTTCGACGCGCTCGGCGCTGAGACCTACGTGATCAACGCTCATCCGAACGGACTCAACATCAACACAAATGCCGGATCTACCCACATCGAGGGCCTGCAGAAGTATGTCGTCGAGAACCGCTGCGATGTCGGATTCGCCTATGACGGCGATGCGGATCGCTGCCTCTGCGTGGATGAGCTGGGCAACGTCGTGAACGGCGACCACATCCTCTACATCTACGGAAAATACATGAAAGAGCGCGGCAAGCTCGTGAACAACACCGTTGTCACGACGGTCATGAGCAACTTCGGCCTCTACAAGGCATTCGATGAGGTCGGCATCGGCTACGCGAAGACCAAGGTCGGCGACAAGTATGTCTACGAGTATATGAAGGACAACGGCTGCAGGATCGGCGGCGAACAGTCCGGCCATATCATTTTCACGAAATATGCGTCCACCGGCGACGGCATCCTGACCAGCCTTAAGATGATGGAAGTCATGCTGGCCAAGAAGACCAAGCTCTCCAAGCTGGCTGCTCCGCTTGTCATTTACCCGCAGCAGCTCACCAATATCCGCGTGACGGACAAGGCTGCCGCACAGGCGGATCCGGAAGTGAGGAAGGCCGTCAAGGCTGTCGAGGAGAAGCTCGGGTTTACGGGCCGCATCCTGGTCCGCGAGTCCGGCACGGAGCCGGTCGTCCGCGTCATGGTGGAGGCCGCCGATCACGAGACCTGCGAGACGCTCGTCAACGAAGTGATCCAGGTGATCAAGGACAGAGGCTACGAAGCCTGAGAAATCATTTAACAGGGACTTTACATTGACCGCCGGTAATTGTATAATATAATTGTTCCGGGAATGTGCGATTTCCTGTTTTTGCTGAACCTACATTTTGATTAAAGGGATTCCTACATCCGGTTTACAATGTCAGGCCTCAAGCAACTACCGGAGGAAGGCAGCGTAGCAGGTGCGGTTACCCACCTGGCATAGGCTAGGCGTCAGTTTCTATAGGTACGGCATTCCGGGAACACGAAAATAATCACGGCGGATGGCACGATGGGGACATCGTGGGTCCGCCGTTTTGTAAAATGTGAGGAGGTTTGGATATGGTTACAGTCAGCGAATTCGGGAAATTAAGCGACGGGACTTCTGTCAGCAAATATACGATCAAGAACGCGGCCGGCATGGAGCTTCAGGTCCTCGATCTCGGTGCGATCCTTCAGAGCGCCATTGTCCCCGACAAGGACGGGAAGATGATCGATGTCACACTCGGCTACGATACGGTGGAGCCCTATGCGGAGGGCATGAACTGCTTCGGCGGCACGATCGGACGCCATGCAAACCGCATCAAGAACGGAACATTTGAGATCGACGGCGTTACGTATCAGCTTTTCCTGAACGACGGCATCAACAACCTCCACAGCATGCCTGACGGATTCCACATCCGCATGTTCAAAGGGGAGATCGTCGGGGAGAACGCGGTCAAATTCACGATCGACAGCCCGGACGGCGACCAGGGATTCCCGGGACACGCGGTCTGCTCCGTCACCTACACCCTCACCGAGGACAACGCGATGGAGCTTTCCTACGACTGCGAATCCGACAAGGATACCGTCATGAACATGACGAACCACGCCTACTGGAACCTGGACGGCCACGGAGAAGGCTCCGTGGAAAAGCATCTCCTCAAGCTGAATGCAGTCAATTACACACCGCTTCTTCCGAACCAGACGCCGAGCGGCGAGGTCGTCCCGGTCGAGGGAACACCCTTTGATTTCCGGGAGTTCAAGGAGATCGGCAAGGAGCTTCATACGGAAAATGAACAGCTCACCATCGGCTCCGGCTACGACCACAATTTCATGATCGACGGCGAGGGAATGCGCGTCCATGCGGTCCTTAAAGGCGAAAAGAGCGGAATCACCATGACGGTCTGCTCGGACCTTCCGGCTATCCAGCTCTACACGGGCAACTGCCTCGATACGAAGGAGCCGGGCAAAGGCGGCGCACAGTATGTCAGGTACGGCGGTGTCGCGCTCGAGACCCAGTATGTGCCGGATGCCCTGAATCTTCCGCAGTTTGAATCTCCGATCTTAAAGGCGGGAGAGAAGTATCTCACAAAGACGATTTATAAGTTTGAGGCATAAACGCGGTAAATGAAGGCCTGTTCCGGTCATCGGGGCAGGCTTTTTTTCATTTTCAGGCATATATCTTTTGACATTTTGCGCCTGAAAGATTAAACTATCATTTGTGTATCTACACTCGTATGAAATGTTTTGTCGGAGGCAATTATGATTGACATTCAGGAAAAAGTAAAAGAGATCCAGGAAAAAGCGATCGCCGAGATGAACGAAGCCAGCGGGCTTGATGTTCTCAACGACGTGCGCGTCGCTTTTTTGGGTAAAAAAGGTTCGCTTACGGCCGTTCTCAAATCCATGAAGGACGTAGCGCCGGAAGACCGGCCCAAGGTCGGCAAGTGGGTCAACGACGCCCGCTTTGCGATCGAGGAGAAGATGGAGGAGACCAGGAAGCGTCTCGATGCCCTTAAGATGCAGAAAGAGCTTGCGGAGGAGGAGATCGACGTCACTCTGCCGGCCAAAATGAAATTCATCGGCCACCGCCACCCGAACACGATCGCTCTCGAGGAAGTAGAGCGCATCTTCATCGGCATGGGCTATGAGGTCATCGAGGGCCCCGAAATCGAATATGACGATTACAACTTCACAAAGCTGAATATTCCGGCCAACCATCCGGCAAAGGATGAGCAGGATACCTTCTATATCACGAAAGACATCCTTCTGCGCACGCAGACTTCACCAGTACAGGCCCGTGTCATGGAGAAAGGCAAGCTGCCGATCCGCATGATCTCCCCGGGACGCGTGTTCCGCTCTGACGAGGTGGACGCAACGCATTCGCCGTCCTTCCACCAGATCGAAGGTCTTGTCATCGACAAGAACGTCACGATGGCCGACCTTAAGGGTACGCTGGACGTCTTCGCGAAGGAGCTCTTCGGCCCGGAGACGAAGACAAAGTTCCGCCCGCATCATTTCCCGTTCACGGAGCCGTCGGCAGAGGTTGACGTCTCCTGCTTCAAGTGCGGCGGCAAGGGCTGCCGTTTCTGCAAGGGCTCCGGCTGGATCGAGATCCTGGGCTGCGGCATGGTCCATCCTCACGTCCTCGAGATGTGCGGGATCGACCCGGAAGTCTACACCGGCTTTGCGTTCGGTGTGGGCCTCGAGCGCATCGCGCTCCTCAAGTACGAGATCGATGACATGCGGCTTCTCTATGAAAATGACGACCGCTTCCTTAGCCAGTTCTGATAGGGGGATACAGTTTTTATGAATACATCACTTTCCTGGATTAAAAAATATGTTCCGGACCTTGACGTCACGGCCCGCGAGTACGCGGACGCAATGACGATGTCCGGCACGAAGGTAGAAAATTTCGAGGAGCTGGACCGCGACCTCAAGGATATCGTCGTAGGTGAGGTTTTAACCTGCGAGCCGCATCCGAACTCGGATCACCTGCACATCTGCACGGTCAACGTCGGCAAAGGCGAGCCCCTGCAGATCGTCTGCGGCGCTCCGAACGTTGCGGCAGGCCAGAAGGTCCCGGTCGTCCTCGAGGGCGGCAGAGTGGCAGGCGGGAGGGACGGCGACAAGACCGTCGGCGGCATTGAGATCAAGGCCGGCAAGCTCCGCGGCGTGGAATCCCACGGCATGATCTGCTCCATCGAGGAGCTCGGCTCCTCCCACGAGATGTATCCGGAAGCGCCGGAATACGGCATCTATGTCTTCCCGGAGGATACGGAAGTCGGTGCGGACGCGATCGAGCTCTTAGGCCTCCACGATGCGATCATCGAGTATGAGATCACATCCAACCGCGTGGACTGCTACAGCGTCATCGGCATCGCCCGCGAGGCGGCCGCGACCTTCGGCAAGGAGTTCCATGAGCCGTTGATCAAAAAGACCGGCAACGACGAGAAGGCCTCCGACTATGTCAGCGTCGAGGTCGTCGACAAGGATCTCTGCCCGCGCTTTACCGCCCGCGTCGTGAAAAATGTCAAGCTCGGACCCTCCCCGAAGTGGATGCAGAGAGCCCTGGCTTCCAATGGGATCCGCCCGATCAACAACGTCGTCGACATCACGAACTATGTCATGGAAGAGTACGGCCAGCCGATGCACTCCTATGACTACGATCTGATCGCCGGCCACAAGATCATCGTCAAGCGCGCCGAGGACGGTCAGGAGTTCACGACTCTGGACGGCCAGGTCAGAAAGCTGGACCACGACGTCATCATGATCAACGACGCCGAGAAGCCGGTCGGCATCGGCGGCATCATGGGCGGCGAGAACTCCATGATCACGGATTCCGTCAAGACGGTCCTCTTTGAGGCGGCTAACTTCAACGGCACCAACATCCGCCTGTCCTCCAAGCGTATCGGCCTCCAGACGGACGCCTCCCAGAAGTTCGACAAGGGTCTCGACCCGAACACGGCCGAACTGGCTGTCAACCGCGCCTGCGAGCTCATGGAAGAGTTCGGCGCGGGCGAAGTCGTCGGAGGCATCGTTGATGTCTATGACGAGAAGTGGGAGCCGCGCGAGGTTCCGTTCGAGCCGGCGAAGATCAATGCGCTGCTCGGATCTTCATTTTCCGGAGATATGATGCTCGACATCTTTAAGAAGGTCGATCTTCAGTACGACGAGAAGAAAAATGTCATCATCGTCCCGACCTGGCGTCAGGATGTTCTCCGCACCTGCGACCTTGCCGAGGAAGTCGCCCGCTTCTTCGGGTATGACAAGATCCCGACAAGCCTTCCGTCCGGTGCGGCGACCGCCGGCAAGCTTCAGTTTGACATGCGCGTACTGGCTCTGGCCCGCGACGTTGCTGAGGACTGCGGCTTCTCCCAGGCTTACTGCTACTCGTTTGAGTCGAGAAAGGCATTTGACAAGCTCATGATCGCGGAGGATGACGCGCTTCGGAACGCGATCGAGATCGCAAACCCGCTCGGCGAGGATTTCTCAATCATGCGCACGACGCCGCTTAACGGCATGCTGACCTCCCTTGCGACCAACTACAACCGCCGCAACAAGAATGTCCGCCTCTACGAGCACGGCAACATCTATATTGCAAAGAGCCTGCCGCTCACCGAGCTTCCGGACGAGCGCATGCAGTTCACATTCGGCATGTACGGCGAAGGCGATTTCTTTGACATGAAGGGCGTTGTGGAGCTTCTCATGAGGAAGCTCGGCATGGCGAAAAAGCCGGAGTATTCCAAGACGGAGCTTAAGAACTACATGCATCCGGGCCGCCAGGCGCAGATCTTCTATGACGGGGTCCGCATCGGCGAGATCGGCGAGGTGCATCCGCTTGTCCGCAGGAACTACGGCATCGGCGACCGCGCCTATATCGCGGTTCTCGATATGCCGGCGGTGATTCCGTTCGCAACCTTCGACCGCAAGTACACCGGCATCGCGAAGTATCCGGCTGTGACGCGCGACATCTCCATGATCGTCCCCCACGAGGTGACGGCGGCCGAGATCGAGAAGATCATCGCCCAACGCGGCGGCAAGATCCTCGAGAGCTACAGCCTCTTCGACATCTACGAGGGCGCTCCGATCATGAAGGGCTTCAAGTCCATGGCCTACAGCCTTGTCTTCCGTCATCCGGACAAGACGATGGAGGAGGCTGAGATCACCTCCGCGATGAACAAGATCCTGAACGGTCTTGAGAGAATGAATATCACACTGAGAGCATAAAATATGAGACCGGCGGGGCATAAAGTCCCGCCGTTTTAAAGGCAGAAAAATGAAAACAAGTGATTTTAATTATGATCTTCCGGAGGAGCTGATCGCACAGGATCCGCTTCTCGACCGGTCCTCCTCGCGTCTCATGCACCTGGACCGGAAAACCGGCAAGGTTACGCACGGAAGCTTCCGGGATGTCGCCTCCTTCCTTGAACCGGGAGACACCCTGGTCATCAACGATACAAAGGTCATTCCGGCGCGCCTCTACGGCGTCAGAGAGGGAAGTCTCGGCAAGGTCGAGATCCTGCTCCTCGTCCGTAAGAGCGCGGATACCTGGGAAACCCTGGTAAAGCCGGGTAAAAAATGCCGCATCGGCAGCCGGATCCTCTTCGGCAGCCCGGACGGAACGGCTGAAAAAGCGCCCCTCATCGGGGAAGTCGTGGATATCCTGGAGGAGGGCAACCGACTTATCAGGTTCACCTACGAGGGCATCTTCGAGGAGGTGCTGGATTCCCTGGGCGAGATGCCGCTGCCGCCCTATATCCACCACAAGCTGGAAGACAAAACGCGCTACAACACGGTCTACGCGAAATACGAGGGATCTGCGGCAGCGCCTACGGCGGGGCTTCATTTTACGAAAGAACTGCTTAAGGAAATTAAGGAGATGGGCGTGAACATCGCTCATGTTACCCTGCATGTGGGGCTCGGAACGTTCCGGCCGGTCAAATCCGACAATGTCGAGGAGCACCACATGCACTCGGAGTTCTACATGGTTTCAAAGGAGACCGCGGAGCTCATCAACGAGACAAAACGCAAGGGTCACCGCGTGATCTGCGTCGGCACGACCTCCTGCAGGACCATCGAGAGCGCCGCGGAGCGCGCGGACGGCGGTGTGACTGAAAAGGCGGTGCCGGAGACGGACGCCTGCGCGGGAACGGCGGAGCCCGGGACCTATGTGCTTAGGGAGAAGAGCGGGTGGACGGATATCTTCATTTATCCGGGCTACGAGTTCAAGCTCATGGACGGGCTCATCACCAATTTCCATCTGCCGGAGTCGACGCTCATCATGCTGGTGTCTGCGTTCGCGGGCAGGAAACATGTGCTTAAGGCCTATGAGGAGGCTGTCCGGGAGCGGTACAGATTTTTCTCCTTCGGGGATGCGATGATTATAGAATAACTGTAAGGAGTCAATAAAGGCCTTTCGGAGGGAGATACATGAACACACAGCCTGTCAGCCCCGGTGCTTATACATTGAACAACGAACCGGAAGAAATTGCCTACCGCAGAGCATGCAGCACACTCGTGAGCGTCGGGTGGGGGGTTCTCATTTTCATGGTCTGGTCTGTCGTCAAAACTCTGGGAATCATCCTGATTAACCGCCGGCAGCTTATGGAAAGCATCAGAAACGGTATAGAAGCTGCCGGAGGAGGGACTGTCAGCGATGGGGTAATCTACGGTCTCATCGCCTCGGTGCTGGCGGGCTATCTGCTTGCGGTTCTGGCCTTCCGCACCTATATCAGCGTGTCAGCCATCTCCGAGGGCAGGGGACGGCAGGTCTTTTTTCTCTACATTCCCTTAAGCATCCTCTATATTGTCAATGAGGTGCTCACATTTATCACCGGCTTTCTGGCTTTTACGGGCGCAGCCGGGGGAGAAGAGAGCACATCCCTCGCGGCCCTGCTGATCGAACTAACCTCTTTCATCCTGCTGATACAGATGGTATCCTCCGCCCGAAAGGTAAGGCGCTACAAGAAAATGATAACATCCCGGGAGGCCGGCCATGCAGCTTGATTTTCATTACTATGCAACCTATTGTGCGGCCTTTCTTGCCGGCTGCTCCCATGAGGACAGTCTCTCAATCGCCCGCAGTGCCCAGTTCGTCGACTGCTGCTCGGAGTCCTTTCTTCAGGGCGTGGGCGGGCCCGTATCTGCCGCCACTACCATGCTCCAGCTGGAAATGTTCGATGCGAACACCGATCCGATGGGTCTTGCCAATATCACCAGAATATGGGCTTCCTTTCATTTCCTGCCGGGAGATCTTTACGCCGAGAGGAAAAAATGCAGCAGGCTGTACCGCAATAAATATCGTCTGATCTGCAATCCCAACGGAGCGCTTGTAAAGGACACCGTGGAGCTGGCCAGGGGCAGGGGCAGCGTCGCGGCCGGTGTGGCCATGCATGTCCTGGCGGACACCTGGGCCCACCGGTATTTTGCAGGAACGCCCTCGCTGGCCATCAACAATACCAATGACCATTTCTACGAGCTTATTCCCTCAGGTGACGGCTATGAGGAGAGGCAGGTTCGGTTTATCCACAACCCGGGCGCACCGGATGATCTTGAAAAGGGAGTCTACGTCAATACCCTCTATCAGCCAAATGAAAACACGGTAATGAATCTGGGACACGGCAGAGCCGGTCACCTGCCGGACTATTCCTTTATGCTCTACAAATATCTGCCCGCCTGGGGCGGCTATCGGGAGATTCTGAAGGACAACCCGTCTGATTACTGGAATGCGTTCTGCCAGATGGTCTATGCGATTGGGAGTCTCAAGGATCCGGACGGACATTTTGAGACGGATCGGTATGCGGAAGATGAGGTCAGGCCTTACCGTGATCGGATCAGGCAGATCCTCGTAAGGCGGCAGCCGGATTCCTGCGCCGACTGGAAGGCCCTGGGGGAGGAACTTTCAGGCTGCCGGATCCCGGATTTTGACGTCGAGATCTATAAAAAGGAGTACATGGAGGCGGAGAAGGAACTCCGCGATGAAACGGCGCTGGGGCAGTTCATCATCGCCGCCCTTGCCCAGAAGAGCATGGTCACCAACCGGATCTTCAGCTCGGGCAGCCTTCTGGCCGGCTTCTCGGTCGAGTTAAAGGGAAAGAGGATTCCCGGTATTCAGGACTTCAGGAAGCTGCTGGAAATTCGAAGAAAGAATCACGACAGGTAAATAACAGGCATGAGGAAGAGCGGGAGATAAAGGAGCATAAAATATGACTAAGCGAAATCGAATCATCAATATTCTTCGCGGGGTTTTGTCCATCCTTCTCGCCCTGCTTCTTATCGTGATCCCCAACGGCGGACTGACACTTGTCCTCTTTATCATCGGTATCGGTCTGACCTTAAAGGGCATTCAGACATTGCTCTATTATTTTTCCATCGCAAGGCACATGGTTGACGGCAAGCTGGTCCTGTGCCAGGGCTTGATTTTCCTCGATCTGGGTATGTTTACATCCTCCATCGCCGATAATCCCGCCGGCTTCCTTATCGCGTACATAGCGGCTGTCGACGCTTTCACCGGGCTTGTCAGCATCCTGCACAGTCTGGAGTCCAATAGAAACGGCTCGCTCAAATGGAGGTATGACTTTATCTTCGGCCTTGTATCTATGCTCCTTGCGGTGATCGTCCTCATCGGCGGGTTTGTTCTCAAGAGACCGTATGTGTCTGTCTGCGCCTACGCTTTCGGGCTCATCTACTCCTCGGTCATGCAGATCACTTCCGCCTTCCGGCGGAACGCCATTGTGTATATCGCCTGAGGAAGGAAGACTGCTTGCTATTTCAGCAGTATCGTCTTATAATTACTTGATGCAATAAGCCGGATGGCAGTAAAGCGATGACGGCGTTATAAGGAGGAGACTTATGAAAAAGATAATTTTTGCCGGTATACTGGCCGGTGCGGTTTTAATCGGAGGCTGCGGAGGCGCAAAAGAGCCGGAAAAGACGGAGAGCCTGACCCAGGAACAGCAGGATTCCATCGCTGAGGCGATGACCTCCAAGGTGGATGAGATGGTGGAATCCCTGGCCGGACAGGCCGATGTCGAGCTGCCCGAGATTGCGCTCGGCGGGAGCGAGATCACCGATCCGGCGGGCGGAGCCCTCGGAGAGCTTGATTCCATGAAATCCGCCATGCTCGGAAACTACACCGGAGAGGTGGATCTTGTCGGATCCTGGCAGGATGAGGTGAGCGAACGCGCCGGCATGGATGTGACGGAGAATGAAGACGGGACATACTCGATCCTGGTTTCCTGGGGCAGCTCCTTCGACGAGACTGCCTGCTGGGAGATCACGGGAACCTGGGATGAGAATCTCGGCGGCCTGACATACGATGACGGCAGCTATTATGTCGTAAAGAACGGCGAAAAGACCGGAGAGGAGACGACCAAAGGCGGCTTCTACAAGGAAGGCGAAAAGCTTCGCTGGAAGGATTCGAAAAATGAAGAGGACGCGGTCTTCGTGAAGGGAAAATAAAGAACGGCATAAAGACGCCCCGGGAGTCGATCCCGGGGCGTTTTGCATATGTTTGATGATTAAGCTCCAAGCGAGGCGAGATCCTCAAAAAAGCCCGGATACGAGATATCGACGCAGCCAGCGTCCAGAATCTTAGTGGGGCCCTCGGCGACAAGGCCGGCGACCGCAAAGGCCATCGCCATGCGGTGATCCTTTTTGGGATCGACGGAGACCCCTCTTAAGGGAGCCATCTTGAGCGGCTTTCCTTCTATTATAATACCGTCCTCTGTCTCGGTGAGGGACACTCCCATGGCGCTAAGGTTGGCGGCGATAAGAGAGAGCCGGTCGGATTCCTTGACGCGGAGCTCGCCGGCATCCCGGATCACCGTCGTGCCTTCCGCACAGGCGGCCATGACCGCGATGACCGGAAGCTCGTCGATGAGGGTCGGAATGAGCGCGCCGCCGATCGTGGTCCCGTGCAGGGCAGAAGAGCGGATTATGAGGTCGGCGGTCGGCTCGCCGCCCTCGGAGCGGAGATTTGTGACCTCCACGGAGCCGCCCATGGCCCTGGCCACGCGGAGGATTCCGTCGCGGGTCGGATTGATGCCGACATTTTTAAGAGTAACCTCGGAGTTCGGAACGAGGAGCGCAGCGGCGATGAAGTAGGCAGCGGAGGAGATGTCGCCCGGAACCGTGACGGACTGACCCGTGAGGCGCGGGTTCGGCATGACGGTGCAGGCGGGCCGCCCGGTTTCGGGATCGGTGAAGCTTGTGACATTCCCGCCGAAGCCCCGCAGCATGAGCTCCGTGTGGTTGCGGGAGAGATAAGGCTCCGTGATCGTGACCGGGGAGTCCGCGTAGAGCGCGGCCATCGCGACACAGGATTTGACCTGGGCGGATGCGACCGGGCTTTCGTAGCGGATGCCTGAAAGGCAGCCGCCGTGAATGGTAAGCGGAAGACAGTTGTTCCCGTTTACGGAAGTGATCCGGCAGCCCATGCGGGTAAGGGGGTCGATGATCCGCTTCATGGGACGGCGGGAGAGAGACTCGTCCCCGATGATCGTGACCGGAAAATCCTGGCCGGCCAGGATGCCGGAGAGGATTCGGGTCGTGGTGCCGCTGTTCATCGCGTTTAAGGGCTCTTTCGGAGCGCAAAGGCCGTGAAGACCTTTTCCGTGGATGATGAGGCGGTCTTCATTTTCCTCAATATCGATGCCCATCCTGCGGAAGCAGTCGATTGTCGCGAGGCAGTCCGCACTTTTAAGAAACCCGCGGATATATGTGTCGCCCTCCGAGAGGCTCCCGAGCATGACAGCTCTGTGGGAGATGGATTTGTCGCCCGGGACAGTGAGCGTCCCTTTGAGCGATTCTGCCTTATCTATAATCATGAAAACCTCCGATCAGCGGTAAATCTTGTAATTGCGCCAGGTGAGCGTCTTGATGGCGCTCTCCATGGAGGGCTCGTCGTAGAAGACCACGCGAAGGACACCCTGCTCGAATTCACGGTTGTGGACGATGCCGATATTTTTGATGGAAATATTCTGGACCGCGAGGATCGTGGCAACCGAAGCGATGGAGCCGGCCTCGTCGACCAGGTCCATGTAGATGCGGTATTCCTTCGGAACGGAGCCCTTGGCCACCGTATCGAAGCTGTCCCTGTACTCCTTGCAGTCGGAGAAGATGGAGTAGAGCTCGTCGCTGTCTTCATTTCTTATGGCGAGACGGTAGTCGAGGAGCTTTGAGACGTAGGCGTCGATCATCCCGACGATCTCATCCGTGTTGGCAAGACAGATCTCCTGCCACATCTGGGGCGAGGAGGAGGAGATGCGGGTGATGTCGCGGAAGCCGCCGGCGGCAACGGTGTGCATGTATTTCTCCTCACCGTCCTGATCATGGACCAGGTTGACGAGCGCCGCGGAAATCACGTGCGGCAGGTGGCTGACAGCCGCGACCGTGCGGTCGTGCTCCTCCGGCGACATGATGAGGGGAAGCGCTCCGATACTCTCGATGAACGAGGCGAAGGCGGAGAGCTTTACGATGGACGTGCCGGATGCGGGCGTGATCATGTAGAAGGCATTCTCAAAGAGACGGTCGGTTGCATTTTCATAACCGGTCTTCTCGGAACCGGCCATCGGGTGGCCGCCGATGAAGAGGTTCTCGAGGCCGTGCTCCTCGACATAGCCGTGGATATCGCCCTTGACGGAGCCGACGTCGGTAAGGATCGCGCCGGACTTGGCGATCATCTTAAGCTTCTCCATGAAGGAGAGGGCCGAGACGACCGGGACTCCCAGGAAAATAAGATCGCATTCCGAAAACTGTGCGAGGGACTCATCCGCTATCTCGTTGATCACGCCGTCGGAGAGGGCCTTTTGCGCGACGTCGGTTCTCCGGTTGTAGCCGATCATCCTGGTGCCCGGATAGATGCGGCGGATCGTTTTTGCCACGGAACCCCCGATGAGACCCAGGCCGATAAAACCGATAACGGGAAAATCTTTGTGGAAAGTGCTGTTTGTATCGTTCATGTTTTTAAGGCGTAAATGCCAGACTCCTTCATCATTTGTACGGACAGAACCGCCGCATTCACTTTAACGCATTAAAGCGAATTTGTAAAGGCATGCATTGTGAGAAATGAATATTTTATAAATCCTTTTGCACATATTTATCATTTAGCCTTGAATATCAGAGGAATTTTTAGTACAATAGCTGCATATTGATTTCACAGGAGGTTACTCATGAACGTTTATACAACAGACAGGATCCGCAATGTCGTTCTTCTTGGCCACGGCGGCGCGGGCAAAACCACAATGACCGAGGCTATGGCGTACCTTTCGGGTATTACGAACCGCATGGGTACGGTTGCCGACGGCAACACCGTCAGCGACTACGACGCTGAAGAGAAGAAGAGAAAATTCTCCATCAGCTCCAGCGTCGTTCCGGTAGAGTGGAATAAATGCAAGATCAACATTCTTGACACACCCGGTTACTTCGATTTTGTGGGTGAGGTTGAAGAGGCAGTCGGCGTCGCCGATGCAGCCATCATTGTCGTTTCCGGTAAGGACGGCATCCAGGTCGGTACCGAGAAGGCCTGGGAGCTCTGCGAAGAGAGAAATCTTCCGCGCATGTTCTTCGTGACCGAGATGGACAACGATGATGTCAGTTACAGAGGCATTGTCGAGCAGCTTCAGGAGCTCTACGGCAAGAAGATCGCTCCGCTGCATATGCCGATCCGCGAGAACGGCAAGTTCGTCGGCTATGTCTCGATCATCAAGCAGAGCGGCCGCAAGTTCGTGAACAAGCAGGAGAAGGTCGAGTGCCCGGTTCCGGATTATTTAAAGGAATATCTCGAGACCTACAGAGAGTCCCTTCTTGAGTCCGTCGCCGAGACTTCCGAGGAATTCATGGACCGCTATTTCGCGGGCGAAGAGTTCTCCGATCTGGAGATCGCTGCCGCACTGGCGACCAACATCCGTGACTGCTCGATCGTTCCGGTCAGCATGGGCGCTCCGATCAACCTTCAGGGCGTTGCAAACCTGCTCGACGATATCGTTGAGATCTTCCCGAACCCGGCTCAGAGAGCCTGCAACGGCATCAACCAGAAGACCAGCGAGATCTTCGAGGCCAACTATGATTTCCAGAAGGCGAAGACCGCCTATGTGTGGAAGACCATCGCCGACCCGTTCATCGGCAAATACAACTTCATCAAGGTCTGCTCCGGCGTTATCAAGTCCGACGACACCCTCTATGATGTCCAGAAGGAAAATGACGAGCGTCTCGGCAAGCTCTATGTGATGGTCGGCAACAAGGCTCAGGAAGTTCCGGAGCTCTTCGCGGGCGATATCGGCGCACTTGCCAAGCTTGGCGATGTCTCCACCGGCGACTCCCTGTCCTCCAAGGCTGCCCCCGTCGCTTTCGCGAAGACCCAGATCTCCACGCCGTATACGGTCAAGAGATACAAAGCCGTCAAGAAGGGCGAAGAAGACAAGATTGCTTCCTCCCTCGCAAAGCTTGCTGCAGAAGACCAGAGCTTCCGCTATGAGAACGACGCCGCGAACCGCCAGACCCTCCTTTACGGTATCGGCGATCAGCAGCTCGAGATCATCAAGAGCAAACTGAAAGAGCGCTACAAAGTTGACATCGAGCTCTCCGAGCCGAAGGTCGCGTTCCGCGAGACCATCCGCAAGAAATCCGATGTCGAAGGAAAGCATAAGAAGCAGTCCGGCGGACACGGCCAGTACGGTCACGTCAAGATGCGCTTCGAGCCGAGCGGCGACATGACGCAGCCCTATGAGTTCGCGATCGAAGTCGTCGGCGGTGCTGTCCCGAAGAACTACTATCCGGCAGTTGAAAAGGGACTTTCCGAGTGCGTACAGAAGGGACCCCTTGCCGCATATCCGGTTGTCGGCGTCAAGGCGACTCTGTATGACGGTTCCTATCATCCGGTCGACTCCTCCGAGCAGGCGTTCAAGACCGCTACGCATCTCGCATTCAAGGATGGCTTCATGAAGGCCGGTCCGGTCCTTCTTGAGCCGATTGTCAACCTGAAAGTCAAGGTTCGCGACAAGTTCACCGGCGACGTCATGGGCGATCTCAACAAGAGACGCGGCCGCGTGCTCGGCATGAATCCGGACCACAAGGGCAACACGATCGTCGAAGCCGACATCCCGCAGATGGAGCTCTACGGCTACGGCACGATCCTTCGCTCCATGACCGGCGGCCAGGGCGAATTCTCCTACGAGTTCGCACGCTATGAGCAGGCTCCGGCTGATGTTCAGGAGAAGCAGATCAAGGATCGCGCGGAGCAGGTTGCTGCGAACGACGAAGACTGATAAAAAGCATAAAAAGAATCCGGCAGGTGAGGAACCTGCCGGATTCTTTTTATTTTACCTGTTACGCTTCCATATCTTCGTCCTGCTCGTCGGCCGCTTTCAGCCGGCTCAGAACCTTGGAGATCTTGGAGGTTGTACTCTTGATCGTCGAGATCGACTGGTCATGGTTGAGCGTATGGATGATGTTGGCCATGTACTTGTACATGTTGGCGCAGACAAAGTAGGGTTTGCGGTACAGTTCGGGCGGAAGATAGGTGAGGTTGGTCGTGATCAGCTTGTCGAAGTAGCCTTTCTCATAAAACTCGTCAAACTTGTCAAAGCCTTCCGTGAAGAGACCGAAGGTGGTGCAGATAAACACCCTGCGGGCACCGCGCTCCTTGATCTGCTTGCAGACGTCCACCATGGAGCCGCCGGAGGCGATCATATCGTCGATGACGACGCAGTCCTTGCCTTCCACGGTCTCGCCGAGGAATTCGTGGGCGACGATCGGGTTCTTGCCGTTTACGATCTTCGAATAGTCGCGCCGCTTGTAGAAGGTTCCCATGTCCGCACCGAGGATATTTGCGAAATAGACCGCGCGGTCCATGGCGCCTTCGTCCGGGCTGATGACCATGAAATGATCCTTGTCGAAGGAAATATCCGGAACCGACTTAAGGAGCGCCTTCAGGAACTGGTACGTCGGCATGAAGTTGTCGAAACTGATGAGGGGGATTGCATCCATGACGCGGGGGTCATGGGCATCGAACGTGATGATATTGGAGACACCGTAGTCGGCGAGCTCACGGAGTGCCATCGCGCAGTCAAGGGACTCGCGGGAGGTGCGTCTGTGCTGGCGGCTCTCATACAGGAAGGGCAGGACGACGGAAATACGGTGAGCCTTGCCGCTGACAGCAGAAATGATGCGCTTGATATCCTGAAAATAGTTGTCCGGCGACATGCGGTTTTCGTGGCCGCAGACTTTCAGGGTCTGGGTATAATTGGTCACGTCGCCGATGATGAAGAGGTCGGTGCCGCGGATCGAATCGTCGAGGCGGACGCGGCCCTCTCCGGTGCCGAACCGGGAGTAGTGGGTGCGGATGAGATAAGTGGATTCCAGATAGCCCGGGCACATCTCGAGGTCTTTATTTTTCCTGGAAAGATCTCTTCTGCGCCTTATAAGATACTGGTTGACAGCGTCGGCAATCTCCTCGCTCCCTTTTAAATAAATGATTTTGAGGGGCGCAACGGGCATGGTGGTTTTAGCAGTGGTCGGTGCAGGCATGCATTTCCTCCGTATAATGGTTTGTAGTTGAAGCTTTCGGGCGGCGCAGGTCGCACCGCTTACTATGGTTATAACACATTTCAGGGACGGAAACAATAAGAAGAAGAAAATCCGGCAGGGTTTACAAAACTGAAATTTACTGCTATTATAACGGAAACAGGCAGATAAACGGAGGTTTCACTTGGGTGCCGGGCATAAAATAAAAAGAGTATTACACGGCGGGATCGCCGAGGAGATGGGCGTTGAGCCCGGAATGAGCATCATAGCGGTAAACGGGCAGGAGATCCAGGATGTCTTTGATTACCAGTACCTCATGGAGGACCTGCACGTAGAGATCCTGATCCGGGAGGAAAACGGGGAGGAGACGCTCATCGAAGTGGACCGGGATCCCGACGAGGACTTCGGCGTCGAATTCGAGACATCCCTCATGGATGACTACAGGAGCTGCTGCAACCGCTGTATATTCTGCTTCATCGACCAGATGCCGAAGGGCATGCGGGAGACCCTGTATTTCAAGGACGATGATTCGAGACTCTCATTTCTGCAGGGCAATTACGTAACGCTTACCAACATGAAAGAGCGGGACATCGACCGCATCATCCGGCTTCGCATGGAACCGATCAATATCTCCGTGCATACGACCAACCCGGCCCTTCGCCGCATGATGCTGGGCAACCGGTTCGCGGGCGATATCATGGATAAACTGAAGAGGCTTTCGGACGCCGGCATCGAGATGAACGGGCAGATCGTGCTCTGCCGCGGCATCAACGACGGCGCCGAGCTTGACCGCACGATCCGCGAACTGGGAGAGCTGAGACCGGCCATGAGGAGCCTGTCGGTCGTGCCGGTCGGGATCACGCGCTTCCGCGACCACCTTCCGCATCTTGATACCTTTGACAGGGAGTCCTCGGCGGAGGTGATCGACCAGATCGAGGGCTGGCAGAAGCGTTTCAGGGAAGACGGTGTGAACCCGGAGATCCCGAATTTCGTCCAGGCCTCCGACGAGTGGTACCTGTCTGCCGGGCGTGAAGTCCCGGAGGAGGACCGCTACGACGGTTATCTTCAGCTTGAAAACGGAGTCGGCATGGTCCGCCTTCTTAAAAATGAAGTGCACTCAGCGCTCAAGGGCTTTCTCGACCATGAAAGCTCTCTCTATAAATCCCTGAGTCTTCCGGAGAAGGATTATCTGGCAGAGCTTCCGGAGAGAGGGAGACATGTCACGACGATCTGCGGCAAGCTGATCGAGCCGGTGATCTGGGAACTGGCCGGGCAGATCACGGAGGCATTTCCGGGGCTTTCGATTCGTGTATTTTCCGTCAGAAACGATTTCTTCGGGCACACGATCACGGTGAGCGGACTCATCACGGGCCGGGACCTCATCGGACAGCTTAAGGAGCTTGTCGGAAATGAAGACCCAGGCAAGGTCTTGGGCGAGGAGATCCTCCTGCCGGTCAACATGCTGAGGGCAGGAGAGAAGGTTTTCCTCGACGACCTCACAACCGAGGATGTGGAGAACGCGTTTTATCTCCCGGTCGGCGTGATCTGGTCAGGGGGCGAGGAACTTGTACGCTCCGTTCTGGGCCTCTCCCACAGGGAAGAGGGGAACCGGCAGATCTACGAGTCCTGGGAGCCGGACGATCAATAAAACTATCAAATACTTAAGGAGAATAGAATTCTATGAGCAAACCGATCCTTGCCATCGTGGGAAGACCGAATGTGGGAAAGTCCACGCTTTTCAATGCGCTGGCGGGTGAAAACATTTCCATCGTAAAAGATACCCCGGGGGTGACCCGCGACCGCATTTACGCGGAGGTCAACTGGGGCGGTTATGATTTTACCCTGATCGACACGGGCGGCATCGAGCCCGAGTCGAATGATATCCTGCTCCGGCAGATGAGAGAGCAGGCGGAGATCGCCATCGAGACGGCGGACGTGATCCTGTTCCTTGTGGACGCAAAGGACGGCCTCGTCGATGCGGATGCAAGAGTTGCCGATATGCTGCGGCGGTCAAAAAAGCCGGTCGTTCTCGCGGTCAACAAAATCGATGACTATGTGAGACACCAGGCGGATATCTATGAGTTTTATGCGCTGGGCCTCGGCGACCCGATTGCGGTCTCGGCCGCAAACAGGCAGGGCATCGGCGATATGCTGGACGAGGCAACGAAATATTTCGATATGACCTCCGGGGAGGATGAGGAGGATTCGAGGCCGAGGATCGCGATCGTCGGCCGTCCGAACGTCGGCAAGTCCTCCATCATCAACAAACTGCTGGGCGAGAGCCGTCTGATCGTCTCCGACATCGCCGGGACGACGCGCGACGCGATCGACACGCCGGTTAAATGGAACGGAAAAGAGTATGTCTTCATCGACACCGCAGGTCTTCGCCGCAAGAGCAAGATCAAGGAGGAGATCGAACGGTACAGCATCATCCGAACCGTGACGGCCGTCGAACGTGCGGACGTGGTCATCGTGGTGATCGACGCGGTCACCGGGATCGCCGAGCAGGACGCCAAGATCGCGGGCATCGCCCACGAGCGCGGCAAGGGAATCCTGATCGCCGTGAACAAGTGGGATGCGGTCGAGAAGAACACAAACTCGACGAGAGAGTACACGGAGAAGATCCGCCAGATCCTTTCCTACATGCCCTACGCGGAGATCCTGTTCGTGTCGGCCGAGACCGGGCAGCGCCTGCCGAAGCTCTTCACGGCAGTCGAGACGATCCTTGAAAATCAGAACCGCCGCATTGCGACTGGCCTCCTCAATCAGCTGATGGCCGAGGCGGTCGCTCTGAATTCGCCTCCGACCGACAAGGGAAGGCGCCTCCGCCTCTACTATATTACACAGGTGGGAGTGGCTCCGCCGGCCTTCATCATCTTTGTCAACGACAAGGAGCTGATGCATTTCTCATATGTTCGCTATATTGAGAACAAGATCCGCGAAGCCTTTGATTTCCGCGGAACATCGATCAAGATCATCATCCGGGAACGGAATGACGGTGATGATGCCAGATAAAGGGAGGGATTTCATATGAATACGATTATGGTACGGATTTTATGCGTCTGCCTCGGCTATGTCTTCGGCCTTTTCCAGACAGCCTACATCTACGGGCGGACGCAGGGAATTGATATTCGGAAAGTAGGCTCGGGAAATGCCGGCACGACGAACGCGCTCCGCAACTTCGGCACAAAGGTCGGCATCCTGGTGCTGGTCTGCGACATGCTGAAGTGCATCCTGGCGGTGGCAGTGGCAAAGCTGATCTTCGGCGGCTCCGACCTGCCGGCCCGCCTCATCGGCATCTACGCCGGGGCCGGAGCGGTGCTCGGCCACTGCTTCCCGTTCTACATGCAGTTTAAGGGCGGCAAGGGAATTGCCTGCCTCGCGGGTCTCCTCCTTTCATTTTCCGGAGTGACCTTTGCACTCTGCATGACATTCTTCTTCGTGATCTTCTTCACGACCCACTATGTATCCCTGGGAAGTCTGGTCGGTGCGGCTGTCTTCCTCATCTCAACGATCATCTTCGGCCAGAGCGGTTCCTACGGGATGTCCCAGGCGCATCTTACCGAAATGTATCTCGTGATCGCATGTGTTGTTGCTCTTGCATTCTTCCTCCATCGCGCAAACATCGGAAGGCTTCTTAAAGGAGAGGAGAGGAAAACATATCTCAAAAAGAAGAAATGACGGAGGTTTGTAAAATGAAAATCACCGATATCATGAAGGAACGCATGTCCCTGTCGTTTGAAGTGTTTCCGCCCAAGGCCGACAAGCCGCTGGAACCGCTTCTTGACGTGCTTGACAGACTCTATACCGTTGAGCCTGATTTTGTGAGCTGTACCTACGGGGCCGGCGGCACCAACGCGGGTCGGCACATGGAGATCTGCAAGTCCATCCTGGACTCCGGAAAGACCATTCCGATCTCCCATTTCACGACGATCGGGAAGACCCGGGAAGACATCCGCGCCCAGATGGACCTCTGCCTTTCCTACGGCATCGATCACATCCTCGCACTTCGCGGCGATATTCCCGAAGGCTGGGAGGGAACGCGGGGTGATTTTAAGCACGCGAGCGAGATGATCAGCTTTATCCGCAAGTATTACGGGGACAAGTTCGTGATCGCGATGGCCGGTGCGCCGGAGAAGCACATCGAGGCCAGGACCTTTGCGGAGGACATCGCGCATCTCCGCATGAAGCAGGATTCCGGTGCGGATATCCTCATGACCCAGCTCTGCTACGACGTGGAAGGCTTCAAGCGCTGGCTCGATACGATCCGAAAAACCGGCGTGCACATTCCGGTCGATGTCGGCATCATGCCGGTTCTGAACAAGAACTCCGTTATCAAGATGTGCCTCGGCACCAACGGATGCTCGATCCCGCAGCCGCTGGCGGAGCTCATTTCCAGGTATTATAATGCCTCCGATGAAGATTTCCGCAAGGCAGGTATTGAATATACCGTCAATATGGTGTATGAATATATGGCGCTGGGTATTGACGGACTTCATTTTTATTCGCTCAACAAGGCGGACGCGGCTCTTGAGATCTGCGAGGCATGCGGCCTTTCTTACCGCAGATAACACCCTTTCTTGAGATGTATTGGAAGGAAGGAGGCAAGAAAAATGCAGTTTGATTTCCTGAAGAGAATGAAAGACTCCGGAGGCGAGCTCAAGAAGATCAATGTGCTCACCGCCTGTGCCATGCTGGGTGCGCTGGCCGTCGTCATGAGAAATTTCACGGTCGATGTGACGCCTCAGCTCAGAGTCGGATTCTCCATGATCCCGAACCAGATCGTGGATTATCTGTTCGGACCGGTGACCGGAGCGATCTTCGGCGGTGTTCTCGATGTTCTGAAGTTTGCGATCAAGCCGACGGGGCCGTTCTTCTTCGGCTTCACATTCGACGCGATGCTCGCGGCTTTCATTTACGGAATGTTCTTCTATAAAAGAAAGCTCAGCTTCTGGCGGGTTCTGATCGCCGAGGGACTGGTCGCCCTGATCGTGAACATCGGGTTCAACACCCTATGGCTTTCGGTTCTTTACGGAAAAGGATTTTTCGCGCTTCTCCCCGCGAGAGCTTTGAAAAATATAATCATGTGGCCCATCAACACAGCAATCTTTTACTTTCTGGCGCAGATGCTTGGAAGAGCCGGGATATTCCGGACCTTCCGTGATGAGATGCCGGCGGGACCGGCAGGAAAAGGAGAATAATTATGGCCTATTTAACCGACATTGAGATCGCTCAGGCAAATGAGATGCAGAAGATCACCGAGGTGGCAAAGACCGCCGGGATCCCCGAGGACTGCCTGGAGCTCTACGGCAACTACAAGGCAAAGATCGATGTCAAGAAGCTTGAAGCCGAAACAGAGGCGAAAGAGGGCAAGCTGATCCTCGTGACCGCTATCACGCCGACCCCGGCCGGTGAAGGCAAGACCACGACGACGGTCGGCCTTGCTGACGGTCTTTCCAGGCTCGGCAAGAACGTATGCGCCGCACTCCGCGAGCCGTCCCTCGGACCGGTCTTCGGCGTCAAGGGCGGTGCTGCCGGCGGCGGTTATGCCCAGGTCGTCCCGATGGAGGATATCAACCTGCACTTTACGGGTGACTTCCATGCAATCGGCGCCGCCAACAACCTGCTTGCGGCGATGCTCGACAACCACATCTATCAGGGAAATGAACTGAACATCGATCCCAGAAAGATCACCTGGAAGAGATGCGTCGACATGAACGACCGTCAGCTCCGCTTCGTGGTGGACGGCCTCGGCGGAAAGCCGAACGGCACACCGAGAGAGGATGGCTACGACATCACGGTCGCATCCGAGATCATGGCGGTGCTCTGTCTTTCCAAGGACATTACCGACCTCAAGGAGAGACTGTCCCGCATCATCGTCGGCTACACCTACGGAAAGATCGCGGAGCAGAAGCCGGTCACGGCAGGCCAGCTGCATGCTGAGGGCGCCATGGCGGCTCTTCTCAAAGATGCGCTGAAGCCGAATCTGGTCCAGACCCTGGAGCACACACCGGCAATCGTTCACGGCGGCCCGTTCGCGAATATCGCCCACGGCTGCAACTCCGTCATCGCGACAAAGACAGCCATGAGACTGGCGGATTATGCCGTCACGGAGGCAGGCTTCGGCGCTGACCTCGGTGCGGAGAAGTTCCTCGATATCAAGTGCCGCATGGCCGGCCTTCATCCGTCGGCGGTTGTCGTCGTCGCGACGGTCCGCGCTCTCAAGATGCACGGCGGTCTCGACAAGGCATCCCTCGGCACCGAGAACCTGGAAGCTCTTGAAAAAGGCCTTCCGAACCTGCTGCAGCATGTCAGCAACATCACGGATGTCTATCACCTTCCGTGCGTCGTCGCGATCAATGCGTTCCCGACTGACACGAAGGCAGAGCTCGACCTGGTCGAGGCGGCCTGCAAGGAGCGCGGCGTAAATGTCGCCCTGTCCGAAGTCTGGGCAAAAGGCGGCGAAGGCGGCGTGGCTCTTGCAAAGGAAGTTATCCGTCTCTGCGAAGAGGGGGATGCGAGCGGGTTTGCATTTTCCTATGACACCGAGCTCGGCATCGAGGAGAAGCTTAACATGCTGGCAAAGCGCATCTATCACGCGGACGGCGTCGTCCTCACGGCCGATGCGAAGAAACAGGCAGCCCAGCTCACATCGATGGGTTACGGAAACTGCCCGATCTGTGTCGCCAAGACCCAGTACAGCTTCTCGGATGACCCGAAGAAGCTCGGCGCGCCGAAGAATTTTGAGATCACGGTCCGCAACCTTAAGATTTCCGCGGGAGCAGGCTTCATCGTTGCCCTGACCGGAGACATCATGACGATGCCGGGTCTGCCGAAGAGACCGGCTGCCGAGAAGATCGACGTCGACGAAAACGGTGTGATTACGGGTCTTTTCTGAGTCCCGACAATACGCAGTCCGGAGAAGGAAGGAGAGTGTCCTTATGAAAGAATACAGTTCCATGCCGATCGATACGTATGTGGAGGAGCTTTCCTCGAAAAATGCAGTTCCCGGAGGCGGCGGCACCAGCGCGCTGGTCGGCGCTCTCGGGACGGCGCTCACGGACATGGTCGGCAATCTGACTGTGGGCAAGAAGAAATATGCCGCCGTCGAAGATGAAATTAAAAAAATCATGGCGGAGACAGACAAGATTAAGGCGGAACTTCTCTCCCTGATCGATAAGGATCCTGTTGTGTTTGAACCTCTGTCGAAAGCTTACGGCCTTCCCTCCGGGACACCGGAGGAGGCCGCTTTGAAGGCGGAGGTCCTTGAAAAATGCCTACACGAGGCGGCATCCGTCCCGATCACCGTGATGGACTGCTGTGCGGAAGGCATCGAACTTACGGCCAGGATCGCGGAGATCGGATCTCCGCTGGTCGTCTCGGATGCGGGCTGCGCCGTGCTGCTCTTAAAGGCAGCCATGGAAGGGGCCGCCCTGAATGTTCTCGTCAACACCAAATTCATGAAAGATCGTGAGTATGCAGCCCAGTTAAACTCTGATGCCGCACGGTTTATCGCCGAATTCGGCGATAAGGCGGACGCCGTCTATGACAAGATCTACGGACGTCTTCTTCGAAGCTCCGTACAGTGAGGAGGTTTATCTATTGGTTAAAAAGCTTTTGGCCTTTGCGCTGGCTCTCTCGCTGGCTGTCGGTGGTGTGACGCTGCCGGCCGTTTCGGTTAAGGCATCCGTTTCGGACGAATCGGTGACAGTTTCCGAGGAATCCGATCCGGGCTCTGAGGTCATCGAGTCGACGGCAGAGGAGACGGCGGAAGCTGATGAGACGGCTGCGGAGTCGGTAGAGTCGGCTTTGGCTGCGGAAGAGTCCCTGTCTTCGGAGCCGAAGATCATCGAAGGGACGGACAGCGTACCGGAAGAGTCTCTTGAAGAAGAGACCGAATCCGCAGAGCCGCTTCCCGAAGATGATTCGGTAAGCGAGGATGAGAGCTCCGGCCTTACGGATGAAAGCACAGGCCTTACCGATGAGAGCACGGCGGAGCTGCCGGAGGAGACCAAATCTGCGGAAGAAGAATCAGAAGCGGCCGATCCTCTTTCCGATGAGGAGACAGCTCCGGACGAGAGCACCGGCGAAAAGAATGATGAGGAGATCCTTTCAGAGGCGGAAGAGATCAGTGCCGTCGGAACAAAAGCGCCCTTTGCCGAAGGGGATTATTACATCTGCTCAGCCATCAACGAGAATGCCGTATTTGACATAGAGGGCGGCATGAAGAGAAACGGCGTCAATCTTCAGCTATATAAGAGCAACGGGAGCGATGCCCAGAAGTTTCATGTGGCTTTCGGCGCTGACGGGACGGCCACGATCACGGCTCTTCACAGCGGAAAGGCGCTGGATGCGGCCGGAAGAGGCACGGCCCTGAAAACGAACGTTTGGCAGTACACAGCAAACGGAACGCCTGCCCAGAGCTGGGTGATCACCGAATCTGCTCTTGAAGGCTTCTATACGATCAAAGCGTCCTATACGAATCTGGTCATGGACGCCGCCGGCGGCTCCTCGGCCAACAAGACCAACATTCAACTGTATGCGCCTAACAATACAAAAGCGCAGCAGTGGAAGTTTGTCCCGGTTGTCCCGGTGGAAGAGCCTGTCTCGGAGCCGGCTGAACCGCAGGTTGTACCTGCCTCGCTTAAGACAGGCTACTACAAGATATTCATGGCGAAAAATGCAAACCGCTGCATCGAAGTGCAGAACGGTTCCTTTGAGGAGGACGCCAACATCGCCGTCGGACCGAACAGTCAGGAGGCCGCCCAGGTCTTCTACCTGACAAATCTGGGGGACGGCTGGTACACAATGGAATCCTGCCTGACCGGCTTTATGTTTGCGGCGAAGAGCACAAGCACCGCAAACGGGACGAATATCGAGCAGAAGAAAAAGAGCAGCGAGAAAACACAGAGGTGGTACATAAAGGAGTGCGAAGGTTTGTACACGATCTGCTCCGGCGTGAACAACGGAGTCGTCGTGGATGTCTCGGGTGCCCTCACAGGCATAGGCACAAACATCCGCCTCTATCAGTCGAATGACACGATCGCCCAGAAATGGACCTTCAAGCCGGTCAGTGCACCGAATGCGGTCCTTCCGGGCGGCAACTACGTGATCTCATGTGCGGCAAACCCGAATATCGTTGTGTCCATCCCTTCCGGGACGGCTTCAAAGGGCAGCAATGCGGCTCTTGCGACCTACAAAGGGAATAATTACCAGAAATTTATCGTGACCGCCCTGGGCGACGGAACCTACAAGCTGATCGTAGCGGGCAGCGCGATGGCACTGGACGTTGCCGGAGGTGCCAGAACCAACGGAGGGAACCTGCAGCAGTATTCCTACAACGGAACGACGGCCCAGCGGTGGAGAATTGTCGGCTGCCGCGGTGTCTACAAGATTATCGGTGTGGGCAGCGGCAAGGCGATCGACGCGACAGGCGGTAAGATTGCGGCAGGCACGAACCTGCAGATCTATACGGACAACGGGACAGCGGCCCAGCAGTTTACGTTCAGCCCGGCGGTCATCATGGCGGAAAACAACGTCGTCATAACGAATGAAAACGGAAAAACCTATGCGGTGGATCCGGCGACCGGGAAGAAGTTCCAGATCGAGCCGGAATACCTGAATGATCCGAGAGTCGGCGTGGATGTCACGGAGGATGATTTCTTCGCGGCTGTCCTCTACACGGAGGCCGGCGGCCAGGGAATCGACGGCATGATGATGGTCGCCTATGTCATCAATAATCGTATGGCAAAGGGGATTGAGGCGGCAAGGACGGGTGCCTATGTCGAATATCCGGGAACACTGGATATCATGATCTACCAGAAGGAGCAGTGGCAGGTTGCACGGACCAAGGACAACGGGGATCCGGCACCGCTTGGAAATGTGCTTCGGGATATCGTGAACGGGACAGCCGATTACCTTTCGAGGGCCAGAACGGTTGTTGCGAAGGCCAACAACAGCGACGACATCGTGCTGGAGCACACGGCGACCGTCTATACAAGGACCGGTGCAAATTCCTCGACAAGATCGACCATGCCGGTCGGAACCCATATTAAGGCCTCTGCCTTCACCTACAACTCGTTTATGACGCCGAAGGCCTGGCTTCGCTACTGCCAGGACGGCCGCCATACGAAGTTCAAGGCGAACTATCAGGGCAACAACGCATTCCTCTACAGCGGAGCCGTGACCAGCCAGGGCCATGTCTTCTTCTACGATGAGGATGTCTGGTAAATGCAATACGATGCTTGAAATGCCGGCGCGGGCCCTTAGCCTGCGCCGCTTTTACGGAGGAAAAACAATTGAAGGCAGAACACGTCCTCATCATGTTTGCGGTCCTCTTCCTGATCATTCTTGTGATCGCCGCGGCAAGAAATAATGCGGAGAGGGAGAAGCGGAAGCTCCGGTTTCTGAGGGCCCGCTACGGGAAAGTTCCCGAAAATGAATACACCGCGGAAGAACTCGCCTCTGCAGGTCTCTATGCGAAGGAGGAAGAGAACGGAGCATTTGAGATCGATGATATCACCTGGAATGATCTCGCGCTGGAGGATCTGTACCTTCTCATGAACAATACGGTCTCCTCGCCGGGAGATTCGGTACTCATGGACTGGCTGCGGCATCCGGTCTTCGACAAGGAGAAGCTTGCTGCAAGAGACCGCCTCATCGAGCTTGTAAGGGAAAACCAGGGACTCAGAGAGAAGCTGCAGGTCATCCTGTGGGATGTGGGCCGCGACAACGGGATCTCCGCATATGAACTGTTTAAAAGGCTTGATGAGGCACAGAAGATCGGCCGAGCGAAATATATCGCCTCAGCCATCGGGATGCTGGCCGGAATTGCGCTTTTATTCATTCAGCCGCTTGTGGGACTTCTTCTCATTATCGCCATGCTGGTCTTTAACAGTGCGTCCTACATGCACGGAAACACGACCATCAAGACCTATGTGAAGAGCTTCAAGGCGATCCTCCGGATGTTGGAGGCATCAAGAAAGCTCGCGGGACTCAATGTTCCGGAGATAAAGGATATTCTTCAGGAACTCGGAAGCCTTGAGGGCGGCCTTAAGGGCATCAGCCGCGGTGCATTTTTAGTGACGTCCGCCTCGGGGGTCGGCACGGGCCTTGAGTCGGTTCTCATTGAATATATGAAGATGTTCTTCCACGTGGATCTCATCAAGTTTGATCAGATGCTGGACGCCTACCGAGGGAAAGAGGCGGCGGTGCTCCGCATGTTCGAGCTTCTCGGGACTCTTGATACAGTCTGTGCGCTGGCCTCCTACCGCGAGTATCTGCCGGTGTACACGAGAGGAGATTTTCATTTTCCGAAGGAGGGGGAGAAGCCGGTGATCCGTGCGGAGGAACTCGTCCATCCGCTGCTTTCCGCCCCGGTTCCGAACAGCTTCACGGTTCAGGGCGGCAACCTCATCACGGGCTCCAACGCCTCCGGCAAATCCACGTTCCTGAAATCCGCTGCAATCGCCGCGATCATGGGACAGACGGTCTGTACGGTGCCGGCGGGGGCATTTTCATCACCGTTTATCCGGGTCCTGACGTCCATGGCCCTGACCGACAACCTCTCGGGCGGGGAGAGTTATTTTATTGTAGAGATACGATCGCTACGGCGGATCATGGAAGCTTCTGAGGATGCTTCATCGGGAATTCCGGTACTCGGCGTTGTGGACGAGGTGCTTCGGGGCACCAACACGATCGAGCGCATCGCGGCCTCCGCGGAGATCCTCGCGGAGCTCGCGAAGAAGCCGGCCGTGACCCTTGCGGCCACCCACGACATCGAGCTTGCGAACATTCTTAAGGGAAGCTACCGGAACCTTCACTTCGAGGAGGAGATCCGGGACGGCGACGTCGTTTTCAGCTACAAGCTTCTCGAAGGACCCGCGACGACCAGAAACGCGATCCGGCTCCTCGGCCTTGCGGGCTACGACGAGGAGGTCGTTGAGCGCGCGAGAGCCCGTGCCGAACGCTTTGAGACAACCGGAAACTGGACCTGAAGGAGGGCGAATATGCAGAATGTAAAGCTGTTTTCCGACGGCTCGGCAAGAGGAAACCCTGATGGGCCGGGCGGCTACGGAGTCGTACTTCAGTACACCGACTCAAAGGGCGAGCTGCACGAGATGGAGCTCTCGAAAGGGTTCCCGAAGACGACTAACAACCGGATGGAGCTTCTCGGGATCATCACGGGGCTTGAACATTTGAAGAGGCCCTGCCGCGTGGAGGTCTACTCCGATTCACAGTACGTGATCAATGCATTTCAAAAGGGATGGCTGAAAAACTGGGTGAAAAACGGCTGGAAGAAGGCCGACAAACAGCCGGTTCTGAACCGGGACCTCTGGGAGAGACTAGTTGCCGCGGCTGAGCCCCACGAGATCACCTGGAACTGGGTGAAGGGACATGCGGGCCATCCGGAAAATGAGCGCTGTGACAAACTCGCCACAAAAGCCGCTGATTCCATGAAAGTGGAAATGTAGTACTTGTGGAATTGATTTTTTAGTGATATTATATGTAAAGTTTTGGTGACGGTTCGGCACCCCCATTCGCAGCCGCCGCGCGGCTGCTTCATGAGGGCGCCGAACAGTTACAAGTTTTGTAATGGAGGCTTAGAACTTTGGAAAAATACGGTGTAAACGAACTCAGAAAAATGTTCCTGGACTTCATGGAATCCAAGGGACATCTTGTCATGAAATCTTTTTCGCTCGTTCCCCACAACGATAATTCGCTTCTGCTCATAAACGCGGGCATGGCTCCCTTAAAGCCCTATTTCACGGGCGCGGAGATCCCGCCGAGACGCAGAGTTTCGACCTGCCAGAAGTGCATCCGCACGGGCGACCTCGACAATGTCGGCCATACCGCGCGCCACGGCACATTCTTCGAGATGCTGGGCAACTTCTCATTCGGCGATTACTTCAAGACCGAAGCGATCCACTGGACATGGGAGTTCCTGACCGAGGTCGTAGGCCTCGATCCGAACCGCCTCTATCCGTCGGTCTATGAAAATGACGACGAGGCATTCGCCATCTGGCGCGACGAGATCGGAATTCCGGAGAACCGCATCTACCGTTTCGGCAAGGCGGACAACTTCTGGGAGCACGGCGCAGGCCCCTGCGGCCCCTGCAGCGAGGTCTACTATGACCGCGGCGAGAAATACATGACGGATGAGACCGATACGGAGCCGGGCGGCGAAGGCGACCGCTTCATGGAGATCTGGAACGACGTTTTCACCCAGTTTGAAAATGACGGCAAGGGCAACTACACGACCCTGAAGCAGAAGAATATCGACACCGGCATGGGCCTTGAGAGACTGGCTGTCGCGGTTCAGGATGTCGACTCGATGTTTGACATCGACACGATCCGCGCTCTGCGCGACCATGTCTGCCGTCTGGCTCACAAGGAATACCATGTCGAGCACAACGTGGATGTCGATGTCCGCAAGATCACGGACCACGCCCGCGCTTCGACATTCATGATCTCCGACGGCATCATGCCCTCGAACGAGGGCCGCGGCTATGTCCTTAGAAGACTCATCCGCCGCGCAGCCATGGCCGGAAGACGTCTCGGCATCGAAGGCGCCTTCATGGCGGAGCTTGCAAAGACCGTCATTGAGACGTCCGCGGACGGTTATCCGGAGCTTCGCGAAAATGAAGTGATGATCCTCGAAGTCCTGAACAAGGAGGAGGAGACCTTCGGCCGCACGATCGACCAGGGACTCCGCATCCTCGGCGAGCTCGAGGAGGAGATGGCCGCGAAGAATGAAAAGACCCTCTCCGGCGACAAGGCATTCCTGCTCCTCACCACCGAGATCCTGAAGGAGAAAGGCTACGAGGTCGATGAGGAAGGCTTCAAGGCCGCCATGCAGGAGCAGCGGGAGAGAGCCCGCGGCGCGAGAAAGACGACCAACTACAGCGGCAAGGAGCTCACGATCTACGATGAACTCGATCCGACCGTTACGTCGGTCTTCACAGGCTACGACCGTCTGACCGACCAGGGCACGGTTAAGATCCTGACCACCGAGGTCACGGAAGAAAACCGCGGCGAGGTGGTGCAGGCGCTTGCTGACGGCAGCCGCGGCACGATCATCACCGACATCACACCGTTCTATGCAACGATGGGCGGCCAGGTAGGCGATACGGGCTTCATCTGCACGGATAATGCCGAATTCAAGGTCGAGAAGACAGAACCGCTCCTCGGCGGCAAAGTCGCTCACATGGGCGTTGTCACAAAGGGCATGATCAAGACAGGCGACAAGGTCACGCTCAAGGTCGATGAGGCCGGACGTCTCGCCACCGAGAAGAACCACTCCGGAACGCACCTTCTGCAGAAGGCCCTCAAGCTGGTCCTCGGCGACCACGTTGCCCAGAAGGGCTCCTATGTATCCCCGGACCGTCTCCGTTTTGACTTCGTTCACTTCAAGGCGATGAGCAAAGAGGAGATCGCAAAGGTTGAGGATATCGTCAACGAGGAGATACGCAGAAGCATTCCGGTCCGCACCGATGTCATGACGATCGATGAAGCCAGAAAGACCGGCGCGATGGCCCTCTTCGGCGAGAAGTACGGCGAGAAGGTCCGCGTTGTCTCCATGGGCGATTTCTCCAAGGAGTTCTGCGGCGGCACACATGTCGCCAATACCGGAGAGATCCAGGCATTCAAGATCGTCGGCGAGTCCGGCGTTGCTGCCGGCGTCCGCCGAATCGAAGCGCTGACCGGTGCCAATGTGTTCGCTTACTACAGAAATATCGAGGATACGCTGCTCGAGGTAGCCGGCGTTCTGAAGAGCACTCCGAAGGATGCGGCCGAGCACGCGAGAAAGCTGGAGAACGAGATCCGCGCCTTAAAGAGCGAGATCGAGTCCATGAAGGCAAAGGCTGCCCAGGAATCCCTCGGCGACGCAGCTTCCGATGCGGAGGATGTGAAGGGCATTTCCTTTGTTGCCAAGGCCTTAAAGGGCGTCGATGTGAACGGTCTCCGCGAGCTCGGCGACTCCCTGAAGGAGAAGCTGGGCGACTGCGTCATCGTTCTCGCATCCGAGAATGCGGACAAGGTGAACCTTCTTGTAATGGCCTCCGACAGCGCCGTGAAGAAGGGCGCTCACGCAGGCAACATCATCCGCGAGGCAGCCCGTGTGGTCGGCGGTGGCGGCGGCGGCCGTCCGAACATGGCCCAGGCAGGCGGAAAGAATGCGGCGAAGATCGGAGAGGCGCTTCTTAAGGCGAAGGAAGTGCTGGCCGGACAGCTCTCCTAAATTGCATCATTTTTGTAAAAAAATGCGAAAATGAATTGACGTACGGGAGAGAAACCGCTATAATAGAAGCACTGCGGCAGTGGTCTGCCGACATTATGGCCCCGAGTGGTTTAAGGGGGAGGTGAAATCAAATCCATGGCAGGAATTATCGTTAAGGAAAACGAATCCCTTGACAGTGCGCTGAGAAGATTTAAGCGCAGCTGTGCGAAGGCTGGTATCCAGCAGGAGATCCGCAAGCGTGAACATTACGAGAAGCCGTCTGTTCGCCGCAAAAAGAAATCCGAAGCAGCCCGCAAGAGAAAATATAATTAAAAGATGAGAGTCCGCCGCTCTTTTGCGGCGGACTTAGTTTGTTTGTAAGGACGCCATGCATTTTGTCACGACCAGATACACGGTAAAACATCATAAAGTAAGGGAGCCGCTCACCGCGGTTCTCGTCACGGACCTGCACAGCGCGGATACCGGAAATGACAACAGGGATCTCCTTGACGCCATAAGCCGGGAAGTGCCGGATCTCATCATCTCGGCAGGGGATATGGTGATGGGGAACCCTGACGCGTCTTATGAGAGAGGGCTTCATTTTGCGAAGGCTCTGCCGAAGATTGCGCCGACCTTCTATGCGAACGGCAACCATGAGCGAAGGCTGAGGCTTGCCGGGGAGCACGGGAAGGGCGCCTACGGGGATATTATGCGCGGCATGGAGGAGAGCGGGGTTGTCATTTTAAACAATGCCGCTGGCGACATCACCGTCAGAGGGACGGAGATGCGCATCTTCGGGCTCGACCTGCCGCTCCGTCTCTACAAAAAGTTCCGGAAGCCCCGTATATCACCGAAAAATCTGGCAAAGAACCTCGGAACGCCGGATGATGAAAAGCTGAATCTTCTGATCGCCCACAATCCGGAGTTTACGGATGCGTATTTTTCGTGGGGGGCCGACCTTGTTTTTTCCGGTCACTATCACGGGGGGCTTCTTCGCTCGCCGTTTTCCGGGAGAGCCCTGCTTTCGCCCTACGGATATATCCTGCCAAAATACGGTGTGGGACACTATGAGCAGGGTGATCGGCATGCGTTCGTGTCCGCGGGACTCGGCGATCACTCGATACCGATCCGGATATTCAATCCGCATGAACTTGTAGTCATAGACTTACTTCCTTCTGAATAAAAGGTACCTTAATGGAGCTTAAAGTTGCGCTTCCCGTCTATGACGGGCCGCTGGACCTTCTACTCAACTTAATAGAGAAAAACAAGGTCAATATATTCGACATCCCGATCGTCACGATCACCGATCAGTATCTTGACTATGTGCGGCAGATGGACCGTGAGGATCTCTCCGTCATGTCCGAGTTCATGGTGATGGCGGCGGAGCTTATCGCGATCAAGTGCAAAATGCTCCTCCCGGCCGAGGTGGACGAGGAAGGCGAAGAGATCGACCCCAGGGCAGACCTGGTTGCCCGTCTTCTCGAGTACAAGACATACAAATACATGTCCTACGAACTCAGGGAGCGCATGAAGAATGCCGGAAAGAACCTCTATAAGCCGGACACGACGCCGCCGGAGGTGAAGAGCTGGCGCCCGAAGGCGGATCCCGCGGAACTCATAGGGGACCTGACCTTAAAGAAGCTGCATGCGGTCTTCAACTCGGTGATCCGCCGGCAGGCCGACCGGGTGGACCCCATACGAAGCAGCTTCGGGACCATCAAAAAGGAAGAGGTCAGACTGTCGGACCGCGTCATATTTGTCGCGGATTTTGCGAAGGAGCACGGGAGTTTTTCATTTGCGGAACTCCTTCTTGCGGACAATGACCGCATCGTCACGATCGTGACATTTTTAGCGGTCCTTGAACTCATGAAATACGGAATCGTTGAAGCAAGCCAGGAGGAGATCGCCGGAGATATCCTGATACGCGTCGTCGAAGGCGCGGATATCGCGTCGGTCGATCTCGAGAGCGACTTTGAAGGAGCATCGTAAATGGATGAAAATAAACTGATCGCGGCAATCGAAGCCATGCTTTTTACGACGGGAAAAGCTGTCAAGGCCGTCAACATGGCAAAGGCGCTTGATCTGCCGGTTTCGGACATCAACCGGGCGGCGGAAACTCTCATGCATCGCTGTGAGGAGGAGGGGAGAGGCGTCAGGATCATACGTCTCGAGGATGCCTTCCAGATGACGACGAGCCGTGAGTTTTACGATATCCTCATAAAACTTGAGATTCAGCCCAAGAAGCCGACGCTCACGGAGGCGCTTCTCGAGACACTGTCGGTGATCGCCTACAAGCAGCCGGTCACCAAGCCGGAGATCGAGCGGATCCGCGGTGTCAATTCCGACCATGCGGTGAACCGCCTGATCGAGTACGATCTTGTGAAGGAGCTGGGAAGGGCCCCGCTTCCGGGACGCCCGATCCTTTTCGGGACCACGGAAGAGTTTCTTCGCCAGTTCGATGTCTCCTCGAAGGAGGATCTTCCGGAGATCAGCCCGGTCAAGCTGGCGGATTTTCAGGCGGAAGCGGAGAGTGAGGCCGGTATTTCGGTCGATGTTTGATAAAATGATAAATATTTATTAAGATAGTTAACAAAATATCTATGTGTTTCAGGTGCTTATTGCAGTTGAAAAACAGGGTATTTTGAGCTATTATATAATAGTACTATTAAGACTTTCATATCAATGGAGGACAAAAGATGAGTGATACACAAAATGCTGCAGGCAGAAGGATCGCATCCCTGCTTGACGCAAACAGCTTCGCTCCGATCGGAGCCGGCGTGAAAGCACGCAGTACCGATTTCTGCCTCAGTGAAAACGCTGCTGCATCTGACGGCGTCATCACCGGCTTCGGAACGATCGAAGGCTGCCCGGTGTATGTTTACAGCCAGGACGCAGCCGTACTCGGCGGAACGATCGGCGAGATGCATGCAAAGAAAATCGTCCGTCTCTATGAGATGGCGGCGAAGACCGGCTCCCCGGTTATCGGTATTCTCGATTCTAACGGCGTGAGACTTGAGGAATCCACGGATGCGCTCGACGCACTCGGCAGCATCTATGCAGCCATGAGCGCGGCTTCCGGCGTGATCCCGCAGATCGCGATCGTTGCAGGAAACTGCGGCGGAGCACTTTCCTTCATCCCTGCGCTTTCCGACCTGGTCCTTATGACCGACAAGGCAAAGCTCTTCGTGAACAGCCCGGATGCCATCGAGGGCAACAGCGCCGATGTTATGGACAACCGTACGGCTGCTTTCCAGGCAAAGGCCGGCAATGTTGACTTTGCGGGAACCGAGGAAGAGGTTTTTGCCGCTGCCCGCGCGCTGGTCGGCTTCCTTCCGGCGAACTGCGAGGATGACGGCGAGATCATCGCCTGCACGGATGATTTAAACCGCGCAACCCCGAATCTCTCCACTCTGAACGAGGATGCCGCAAAGATTCTCGAGCAGATCGCCGACAACGGTGTGTTCTGCGAGATGAAGAAGGATTATGCGTCCAACATGGTGACCGGTTTCATGCGCCTTGACGGCCAGACGATCGGTGCTGTCGCAAACCGCGGCGTAAAGGATACCGTATGTGCCTGCGGCGCGAAGAAGGCGGCTTCCTTCATCAATCTCTGCGATTCCTTCAATATCCCGGTGTTCATGATCGCAAACGCATCCGCTTACGGCCGCACCGAGAAGTGCGAGAAGATGCTTCCGTTCATGGCTTCCAAGCTGATCTATGCGTACGCAAACGCCACTGTTCCGAAGGTTACTCTTGTGACCGGCAAGGTATTCGGCGGCGCTTACGTCATGATGGGCTCCAGAGCTCTCGGCGCGGACGTTGTCTTCGCATGGCCGAACGCTTCCATCGGCGCGATGGATGCAAAACAGGCAGCCAAGATCGTCGCTGAGGGTGCTGCCCAGAAAGAAGCTGCAAAGAAATTCGCAGAGCTTCAGAACAATGTCGCTTCGGCAGCTGCAAGAGGCTATGTCGACACCGTCATCGAGGAGGCTGACACGAGAAAATACGTGATCGGCGCTTTTGAGATGCTCTACACCAAGAAGGAAAACCGCCCGCTGAAGAAGCACGGAACGATTTGAGAAAGGGTGATATGATGAAGAAAATGAAAAGACTGACAGTATGCATTATTGCCCTTGTCATGTCTGCGCTTATCTTCACCGGCTGTGAAAAAACCTCCTCTCAGATCGAGACGGAAGCGGTAGCAGCTATCCGCGAGGCGAATATCGAGAGCATCAGAGAGTACACAGAGCTTCAGTTCTGCTCGATGCTCACACAGGCAGCTTATGAGGATTTCGCAAACTACAGGGACATGCAGCAGGTGCTGATCAGCTACACGTTTGACAACGATCTCGACGCCCGCTGGAAATATTTCACGGAGCTTCACGGCAAATGCGTCGAGGCTGCCGTCGATGAGACGATGCGTGAAGGGTATGAGTACACGAGCCGCATCATCATGACCGGCGAGGACATGAAGCAGATGGCGCTCACCATCACGTATGATCAGAACGCACGTCCGTACAAGACCACGATCGCAGAGTATGAAGATGACTCCCAGCAGACCTTCGGCCAGAAGATGGCGGTGGCAGGCGGCAATACGATCATCGGACTTCTCGTTGTTTTCACGGTCCTGATCCTTCTGTCCCTGATCATCTACTGCTTCAAGTTCGTCAACAAGGCGGCTGTCCCGCCGACGAAGAAAGCGGCTCCGGCACCGGCAAAGGCGGCTGCTCCGGCTCCGGCTGCGGCGGCGCCTGTCAAGGCAGCTCCGGCAGCATCGACTCCGGAGAATGATCCGGCTCTTATCGCGGTCATCGCTGCGGCGATCGCTGCGGCTGAAGACAAACCGGTCGACGGCTTTGTCGTCCGCTCTGTAAGAAGATTAAAAACAAATAAATGGCGCTGATGCCTTCCGCTTGATACGCGGTTCTTTACTTAAGGAGGAAAATCAAAATGAAAAATTATACCATCACAGTCAACGGCGTAGCATACAGCGTCACGGTTGAGGAGACAGCAGCGGGTGCGGCTCCGGTCGCAGCGGCGGCTCCGGCTCCGGTTGCAGCGGCTCCGGCTCCGGCGGCAGCAGCAGCTCCGAAGGCGGCTCCGGCGGCAGCAGGCGGCATCGAAGTTACCGCGCAGGTTCCGGGCAAGGTCTTTAAGATCGTTGCGAACGTAGGCCAGGCCGTCAAAGCCGGCGACAGCATCATCATCCTTGAGTCCATGAAGATGGAGATTCCGGTCGTTGCACCGGAAGACGGCACGATTGCCGGTTTCAACGTCGCTGCGGGCGATGCAGTCGAGAGCGGCGACCTTCTCGCTACCATGAACTAATACGATTACGGAGGCCGTTAAATGGATATATTAGGAACCCTGTCAAATCTGATTCAGCAGACAGCCTTCCTGAATCTGACTGTAGGCAACTACATCATGATCCTGGTTGCTCTGGTGTTTCTGTATTTGGCAATAGCGAAAGAATATGAGCCGCTCCTTCTGGTTCCGATTGCTTTCGGCATGCTGCTCGTCAATATCTATCCGGATATTATTGCGGCACCGTCTGAAACTTCGAACGGGATCGGCGGACTCCTCTACTATTTCTACGTGATGGACGAATGGTCGCTTCTTCCGTCCCTGATCTTCATGGGCGTCGGCGCCATGACGGACTTCGGTCCTCTGATTGCGAACCCGATTTCTTTCCTGATGGGCGCTGCGGCTCAGTTCGGCATCTACATCGCCTACTTCATGGCGATCGCACTCGGCTTTAACGGCAGATCGGCCGCCGCTATTTCCATCATCGGCGGCGCTGACGGCCCGACCTCTATTTTCCTTGCCTCCAAGCTCGGCCAGACCCAGCTTTTAGGTCCGATCGCGGTTGCGGCTTACTCCTACATGTCGCTTGTCCCGATCATCCAGCCGCCTGTCATGAAACTGTTCACGACAGAATCTGAGCGCAAGATCAAGATGGGACAGCTTCGAAATGTCTCCAAGCTCGAGAAGATCCTGTTCCCGATCGTCATCACGATCGTCGTCTGCATGATCCTCCCGACCACGGCTCCGCTCGTCGGCATGCTGATGCTCGGCAACCTGTTCCGTGAGAGCGGCGTTGTCCGCCAGCTCACCGAGACCGCTTCGAACGCCCTCATGTACATCGTCGTTATCCTGCTCGGCACATCCGTCGGCGCTACGACTTCCGCGGAAGCGTTCCTGAACGTTTCCACTCTGAAGATCGTCGTTCTCGGCCTGATCGCATTTGCGTGCGGTACGTTCGGCGGCGTCATGCTCGGAAAACTGCTGTGTAAGATCACGAAAGGCAAGATCAATCCGCTGATCGGCTCGGCCGGCGTTTCCGCCGTCCCGATGGCAGCGCGTGTCTCCCAGAAGGTCGGTTCGGAGTATGATCCGACGAACTTCCTTCTCATGCATGCGATGGGACCGAACGTTGCGGGCGTTATCGGCACGGCTGTTGCCGCCGGTACGTTCATGGCAATCTTCGGCATCTAAATTAGAACAAGGAGAATATTATGGCTGACGTTAAAAAACCTGTTCAGATTACCGAGACGATCCTGCGCGACGCGCATCAGAGTCTCATTGCTACCCGTATGACAACCGATGAGATGCTTCCGGCGGTTCCGATGCTCGACGAGATCGGGTACCGCGCCGTGGAGTGCTGGGGCGGCGCTACCTTCGACGCAGCGCTTCGCTTCCTGCATGAAGATCCGTGGATCCGTCTCCGCAAGTTCCGCGAGGGCTTTAAGAAGACCAAGCTTCAGATGCTGTTCCGCGGCCAGAACATCCTCGGCTACAAGCCGTATCCGGATGACGTTGTCACCTACTTCGTTCAGAAGTCCGTTGCCAACGGCATCGACATCATCCGTATCTTTGACTGCCTGAACGATCTTCGCAACCTCGAGACCTGCGTCAAGGCCGCCAAGAAGGAAGGCGCCGAGGCTCAGATTGCTCTGTCCTACACGCTGGGCGACGCCTACACGCTTGATTACTGGACCAATATGGCCAAGGAAATCGAGTCCATGGGCGCTGACTCCATTTGCGTCAAGGACATGGCCGGCCTGCTTGTCCCGAAGGCTGCCACCGAGCTCGTCACCGCGCTTCGCGCCGGTTCCAAGCTCCCGATCGAAATGCACACCCATTACACCTCCGGCGTTGCTTCCATGACCTACATGAAGGCTGTCGAGGCGGGTGCAGACATCATCGACTGCGCGATCAGCCCGTTCGCTCTGGGCACCTCCCAGCCGGCGACCGAGGTTATGGTCGAAGCATTCCGCGGCACCGAGTATGATTCCGGTCTTGACCTCGGCAAACTCGCTGAGATCGCCGACTACTTCCGTCCGATCCGCGAGAAATACCTTGAGAACGGCCTCATGAACCCGAAGAACATGGGCGTCAACATCAAGACCCTTCAGTACCAGGTTCCGGGCGGCATGCTCTCCAACCTGACCAGCCAGCTGGCCAACTTCAAGGCGGAAGACAAGTTCTACGACGTTCTTGAAGAGGTCCCGCGCGTCCGCAAGGACATGGGCGATCCGCCTCTGGTCACACCGTCGTCCCAGATCGTCGGCACACAGGCGGTTATGAACGTCGTTACCGGCGAGCGCTACAAGGTCGTTCCGAAGGAGACCAAGGACATGTTCCTCGGCCGCTACGGCAAGTCCACAAAGCCGTTTGATCCGGAGATCCAGAAGAAGGTCATCGGCGACGAAGTTCCGATCACCTGCCGTCCGGCAGACCTCATCCCGGATATGCTTCCGGAGTATGAGGAGAAGATCGCCGCTTACAAGCAGATGGATGAGGATGTCCTCACCTACGCTCTGTTCCCGGAAGTTGCGATGGACTACTTCAAGTACAGAGAAGCCCAGCAGACCGGCGTTGACGCGAAAGCGGCCGACACCGATAACAAGGCTTATCCGGTATAATTAAAAAACAAATGATGGCCGCAGAGATTTCTTTCTCTGCGGCTTTTCAAAATCCGAAAGAGGAGTTATGAACATAGTGATCATCGGCGGCGGCGCCTCCGGCATGATGGCCGGCATCCTGCTGGGCGAGAAGGGCCATCAGGTCACTCTCGTCGAGCAGAATGAAAAGCTCGGCAAGAAGCTCTACATCACGGGGAAGGGCCGCTGCAATTTTACAAATGACTGTTCGGAAAATGAATTTCTGGACGCCGTCCTCACAAACCCCCGTTTCATGTACAGTGCGCTCGGCGTCATGAATCCGCAGGACACGATCGTGCTCTTTGAAAAGTGGGGCCTTCGGACGAAGGTCGAGCGCGGAAGGAGGGCATTTCCGGCCTCAGACAAATCCGCGGATGTCCTCGACATGCTGAAGCGGAAGCTTAAAGATGAGCATGTGAAGGTGCTGCTCGATACAAGGTGCACGAGAATTTCATTTGATGAGAGCGGTGTGAACGGCGTGTATATCGAGAAGGCGGCGCGGAAGGCGGAGCGCGAGGCAGGCGTCCACCGCTTTGAGGAGGAGAAGTTTGCGGGAGCGAAGGAGACGTTTCTTACGGCAGAGCGGGTGATCGTGGCGACCGGAGGCATTTCCTACCGTTCCACCGGGGCGACCGGGGACGGCTACCGCTTTGCGAAGGAGGCCGGACTTAAGGTTACGGAGACCAGGCCTTCCCTTGTCCCGATCGTCTGCGCGGAGGAGTATATCCGGGACATGCAGGGACTTTCCCTTAAGAACGTGTCGCTGATCGTCAAAAGCGGCAAAAAGATACTCTTTGACGAGCAGGGGGAGCTCATGTTCACCCACTTCGGGATCACGGGGCCGCTGGTTCTGTCCGCATCCGGCCGCATAGGGGGACTCATCGGCAAAAAGCCATTGACCTCCTATATCGATTTAAAACCCGCCGTGACGGAGGAGATGCTGGACAAGCGCTTCCTTAGCGTCTTTGCGGAAAATCAGAACCGAACGCTCCTGAACGCCCTTTCGGGCATTTACCCGTCGGGCATGCTCCCGGTGATACCGGCTGCGGCCGGCATCCCGCCGGAGAAGCGCGTACATGACCTCACACGAGCCGACAGGGAGGCTCTGATCGCGGCAACCAAGCGGTTTCCGCTCACGTTCACCTCGCTCAGGGGCTTCGAGGAGGCGGTCGTCACCCAGGGCGGCGTCTCCGTGAAGGAGATCGATCCCAGGAGCTTCGAGGCAAAAAAGGTGAGAGGGCTTTATTTTACAGGGGAAGTGCTGGATCTCGACGCGCTGACCGGCGGCTACAATCTGCAGATCGCCTGGTCGACGGCGGCGGCCTGCGCCGAAAACATGGAATGAAAGGAATACTGTTATGAATATTGCGATAGACGGGCCGGCCGGTGCCGGCAAGAGCACCATTGCAAAGCTGGTGGCGAAGGAACTAGGAAACATCTATGTGGATACCGGTGCGATGTACCGGGCCATCGGGCTTCATGTGCTGCGCTCCGGCATCGATCCGGAGGATACGAAGCTCCTTGAAGCCGCGGCCGACAAGGCAGATGTGACGATTCGGCATATCGGCGATGAGCAGCATGTCATTTTAAACGGTGAGGATGTGAACGGGCTCATCCGCAACGAAAAGGTCAGCCAGATGGCCAGCATCGTCTCCGCAAACGGTTTCATCAGACGCAAGCTCGTGAGACTTCAGCAGGCCATGGCAAAAGAGACGGCCGTCGTCATGGACGGACGCGATATCGGAACCGTGGTGCTGCCGGATGCGGATGTGAAAGTCTATCTCACAGCCAGCAGCCGTGTGAGGGCGGAGAGAAGGATGAAGGATTATCTCGGAAAAGGCCAGGAGAGCCCGTCTCTTGAGGAATTGATTCGGGAGATAGAGGAACGGGATGAACGGGACATGACCCGTGAGGAATCACCTCTTCGGCAGGCGGAGGACGCAGTCCTCATCGACAGCTCCGATATGACGATCGATGAGGTGGTCGGAGCCATCCTGAAACTTGCCGGTCGATAAAAGTTGACATAACAAAATTATGTAAATTACGGAGATCTTTATGCAGGTAAAAGTCGCAAAGACAGCCGGATTCTGCTTCGGCGTAAAGCGTGCTGTCAAAATTGTCTACGACGAGATCGAGAAGGGGACATCCCGCGTCTACACGATGGGCCCGATCATCCACAACGAACAGGTCGTGGCAGATCTGGCCGCCCGGGGCGTCAAAACGATCGATGACGACCTCTACTGTGAAGAGGAGGGGAGAAGTCCGGGACCGGGCGACTGCATCATCGTCCGCTCCCACGGCGTCTCCCGGGACATGCTGGAAAAGCTTAAGAGGAGCGGCGCGCGAATCGTCAGCGCCACATGCCCCTTTGTCACGAAAATTCACGAAATAGTTGCGGAAAAGAGCCGGCTGGGGTATTATATCCTTATCATAGGAAATCCGAAGCACCCTGAAGTAATCGGGATCAGAGGATGGGCGTCGGGAGATTGCAGCGTCATTGAAACCAGGGAAGAAGCACAAAAACTCCAAATAAGTAAGGATAGAAAGGTCTGGGTAGTCTCTCAGACCACATTTAATTACGAAAATTTTCAAGAATTGGTTGAAATTATTGAAAGTTTGGGGTATGATATAGAGGTTACGAATACTATCTGCAGCGCAACGAAAGAGCGCCAGATAGAGGCAATGGAACTGGCCCGGGAGTCGGACGCGATGATCGTGATCGGCGGAAAGCATTCTTCCAACACCCAGAAGCTGTACGATATCTGCAGGGATCAGTGTAAGGATACTTACTATATACAGACACTCGATGATTTGGTAACCGTCAATTTCCAATCCGATAGCTGTGTAGGTATTACTGCTGGAGCTTCCACGCCTAATACTATAATACAGGAGGTTGTTTCAAATGTCAGAAGAACAGAGCTTTGAGGAAATGCTTGATCAGAGCTTCAAGACCATCAGGAATGGAGAGGTTGTCGAGGGTACAGTCATCGATGTCAAGCCGGACGCAGCGTATCTGAACATCGGATACAAGGCAGACGGCATCCTTACAAGGGATGAGTACAGCAACGATAATAAAGACCTTACAACGGTTATCAATCCGGGCGACAAGCTGGAAGTTAAGATCCTGAAAGTCAATGACGGTGACGGACAGGTCATTCTTACCTACAAGCGCCTTGCAGCTGAGAAAGGCAGCAAGCGTCTTGAGGAGGCTTTCAACAATCGTGAGATCCTCACCGCAAAGGTTTCTCAGGTCCTTAAGGGCGGCCTTACCGTGAACGTTGAAGATACCAGAATCTTCATCCCGGCAAGCCTCGTCTCCGACGGATATGAGAGAGATCTCACCAAGTATCAGGATCAGGAGATCCAGTTCATCATCACCGAGTTCAATCCGCGCAGACGCCGCATCATCGGCAATCGCCGCGAGATCCTTATCGAGCAGAAGAAGGAAGCTGCCCGCGAGCTCTTCGAGCGCATCAAGCCGGGCGATGTTGTCGAGGGTGTTGTCAAGAACGTCACCGATTTCGGCGCTTTCGTCGATCTCGGCGGTGCTGACGGACTTCTCCACATCTCCGAGATGTCCTGGGGCCGCGTTGAGAATCCGAAGAAGATCCTCAAGGTCGGCGAGCCGCTTACCGTCCTCATCAAGGACATCAAGGGCGAGAAGATCGCTCTGTCCCTGAAGTTCCCGGAGCAGAATCCGTGGATCGAGGCTGCCAACAGCTTCGGCATCGGCTCTGTCGTTGCAGGCCGCGTTGCCCGCATGACCGATTTCGGCGCATTCGTCGAGCTCCTTCCGGGTGTTGACGCTCTGCTTCATGTCTCCCAGATTTCCAGAGAGCATGTCGACAAGCCGTCGGATGTCCTTCGCATCGGCCAGGAGATCGAAGCCAAGGTCGTTGATTTCAACGCTGACGAGCACAAGATTTCCCTTTCCATGAAGGCAATCGAGCAGGATCGCCCCGCTGAGGATGATTCGGTTTACACGACTGAATAATTTGATAAGATAATGAGAGAAGAGGCTGCCGTACCAGGGGTTTGGTGCGGCAGTCTTTTTGCGTTCTGGAAGTGGGGCAAGGGGCTTCAGTGACGCAGATTATTGGCAAATCAATTACAGGCAAAAATATATAGTGAACGTGAGCGCCAAGCTGAAGAAACAAAGAAGGGAGTAGAAAACAAATGAGCAAAGAGACAAGTTAAAAGCCGTGTAGGAAATGTTGGATATATAATGAGATAAAGGGCAGGCAGATTGAAAAATAAACAATAGGTGTGCTATACTTAATGTGGTAAACAGTTAATTAATTTATGCGGGGGACAGAAATGAATACAGAATATATCAATATGGATAAGCCGGAATTATGGGAAAGGGATGTAGTAGAATCTATAAAATTATATAATGCGTGGTATATGGCATATACCCACGAAGTTTACAAAAAAACACAGAAAAGAATAAATCAAATAGTCATAAAAGGAGTGACAGATTCTAAGTTCTTTAATGATATTTCACCTACAATGCTAAAAAAATCTCCTTCAGTACTTAAGATTTTTAGAATGATTACAAGTCCGCCCCTTGCTCGAGAAAGATTAGCTGGATTAGCAGGTGTGCCGCTTTCATTTATAAAAACAATGGAGAATGACAATCAGTTGCCGACTCGATTAAGCCAGCAAGAAGTGTGGAAAAATTTATCTAAGATAATAGATGTCATTCAAAAGATGTTAGATACAGATCTAATACCGTGGGTGGCTGATGGGAGAAGTCCTTTAGAAGAGGAAAGGCAACTACTGGTAGGAATAATTACTGAAAGATTATCATCTGGAGACACTGATTCTTATTTAAGGAATGTGCAAGAACAGCGACAGTTAGCAATAATTTCAAAGTATCTTAATGCAAAAGGTTATAAATTTAGCTCAACTGAAAAATATAATCAGATGCGTTCAGCAACATATTCGTATCACACAAATATTCCAGTTCATGACGGGATAGATGTAAATATAACGGTTGATGTTGTTATAAAACCCAAGAATGCCCCAGTTGGAGAGATGCCTATCTTAATAGAAGCAAAATCAGCAGGAGACTTTACTAATGTCAATAAAAGAAGAAAAGAAGAAGCAAAAAAGATGGAACAGCTTCGTAAAACATATGGTGATGATATAAAATATTATTTGTTCTTAGGGGGATATTTTAATACAAACTATTTACAGTATGAGGCTTCTGCAGGTATAGACTGGATTTGGGAACATCGAGTATCAGATTTGGAGAAAACAGGAATATGAATTTAGAAAAATTACTGGATGTAATTCAAGAGGATTTTGAAAATAATACAGATGTTGACGAGAAAAGAAAACATGGACAGTTTTTTACACCTATTAGTATGGCAAAAGAAATAACGGAATATGGTGTTTCCTTATTGAAAGATAATCCGGTTCGTTTTTTAGAACCAGCTTTTGGAATGGGTTCATTCTATTATGCTGTAAGAAATGCGATTCAAGATCGAACATTATTATCAATCGGAATTGAACAGGATGATATTATCTACCAGAAAGCGACGGATTTATGGAAAACAGATAATGTACAGCTGTTGCACGAGGATTTTTTAAGTAGTACGATTCAAGAGAAGCAGATAAATTTATTGATTACCAATCCTCCATATGTGCGACACCATTTAATTGATTCGAGTCGAAAAGATGAATTGCGGAAAAGAGTACAGAAGGAACTGGGATTAGAAATCTCAGGTCTAGCAGGGTTATATTGTTATTTTCTCTTATTGTCACATAGATGGCTTTCGCTTGGAGCAGTTTCAGGATGGTTAATTCCAAGTGAGTTTATGGATGTAAATTATGGGGGATGCTTAAAAGAATATCTACTAAAGCAAGTGAGATTAGTACGTATCCATAGATATAATCCTGCAGATAGCCAATTTGATAGAGCATTGGTTTCGTCGAGTGTTGTATGGTTTGTTAATGAGAAATCAGAAGAAGATTATGAGGTGGAGTTTACCTTTGGCGGCTCTCATCAGAATCCTGAGAGAAGAAAATTTGTAAAAAAGAGTGTCTTGCTAACAGAAGATAAGTGGACAAGATTTCCAGAAAAAGATGTTAGGATCAACACAAATCAAAAAACACTGAAGGATTATTTTGATATAAAGCGAGGAATAGCAACAGGGGACAATAGTTTTTTTATTATGACGCTTGATCAGATAAAGGCAAGAAAATTGGACTTAAAGATGTTTGTCCCTGTTCTGCCAAGTCCACGGTTATTGAAAACGGATGAAATTTTTCCAGATAAAGATAAATATCCTGTTTTAAGCCCACAATTGTTTCTGCTTAAATGTGATTTAACGAAGGATCAAGTAAAAAAAGACTATCCCAATCTTTGGAAATATCTAAAAACTGGTGAAGATAAAACAGGTAATAAATATTTATGTAAAAATAGAAAACAATGGTTCTGGCAGGAGAATAGAAAGGCCACACCGTTTCTATGCTCCTATATGGGGCGGTCAAAAGAAGGAGATGGAGCACCATTTAGATTTATATTAAACCATTCGAATGCGATTGTAACTAATACGTACTTGATGTTATACCCTAAAGAAGATATACAAATAAAGATTGATAAAGATCCAACTTTGGTTTATCAAATATGGACCTATTTGCGTAATATTTCATCGGATGATTTTGAAAGTGAAGGACGAATTTACGGTGGTGGTTTGAGAAAGATAGAGCCAAAAGAATTGGGCAAGGTACCTTGTGAAGCATTGAGCAGGATTATTTAAACGGATGGATTAGTAGTTTTTGTTTAATGCGGAAAGGGTTTATGCAAGATTGAGCAGTAAGTTAAGATGTAATATATGCAAACGTCTAGCATTTTTTTACATCGTGGTGGCAAAATCATCTTACAACTCACAGTTTTATAAAACAGTCGTGGTGCTTCGCTCTATCGCATTTATGCGATGGCAGCGAAAAGTTCAACAGCTATCGTTGTTTTTGAAAGCGTCTTGCAGACGATTTCAAAAAATAGCATAGTAGGTCGGAAGTACGCTGCCATTAGAACTGCAGAATATCTGTGCGATGCGAACAAAAGAATCTCCGGGGCATATTGCAGGAGCGCTTCCGGAATGGTGCACTTCATTTTTGCACTTCTAACCAATCCTTTTCGGGCGAAATGAAACTTTCAATCGGAGGGCAGGATATGTTGATCGAAAACTGGAACAGCTTTATGCGCCGGCACGGCGGCGAAAAAGGCGCACGGGATGTCTTTGAGAAGCTCATGGATCAGCTGCTCCGGGCGGAGAACCCCGGAAAAGAGATTCACATCATCAAAGCTGCGGGAGGCGACGGCGGGATAGACGTCTATGTCCGGCAGAAAGAGGGCATCGACGTCTACCAGTGCAAGTTCTTTATGGACGCGATGAATGCTTCCCGCTGGCATCAGGTGAAGGAATCCTTTGAGAGGGCCACTCAGTATGCAAAGAGCGAGGAAGGCGGTGGGGTAAAGATTCTCCGTTGGTTCCTCTGCGTGCCCCGAGAAATGCGAAAGGAAGACATTGCCCAATGGGAAAAATTCTGTCAGGCCCGGGAATCTTACGGTATCCATCTCTCCTGCATTGACGGAAATGAAATCATCCAGCGGATGCAAAAATGCGACCGGGAGAAGGGAACACATTTCATTGACGACTATTTTGATGTGTCGGAAGGCGCGAAAAGAGCGCTGAGACAGATCCCCCAATGCCTCACACTGATTCCTCCTGTCAACCGGAAAGTCGGTCTTGTCGGCCGGGAAGAGATACTGGAAACCGTCATCTCGATGCTGGAAAATGAAGGGAAAACGGCACTGGTGAGCGGGCTGGGCGGCATCGGAAAAACGGCGGTCATGCAGTGGGTCTGCAATGTGATGAAGGAAAAAGGCTGCTGCGTCGCCTGGATCGACTGCGGACAGAGCCTTAAGGAAGACCTTCTGCTGCTCGCAGATGGGCTTGGGATCTCCGTCAAGAATCCTCAAACCGCCTATAAAGAGATCACTCGCGCGCTTAAGAACCGCACGCACGGCTCATTCTATCTCTTCCTCGACAACCTGACGGAGAAGCTGACGGCTGAGATGCTAGGAGACCTCAATTCACTGAACGCGCACATCATGGTTACTTCGAGGATTGGCTATGACGCATTTCCGGCGGTCAACCTGGCGGAGCTGGAAGAAAGCCGGGCCGTCACGATGTTCTTCCGCTACTACAACGGGGACAGCGACCGCAGCTTCAGGCAGGCAGCCGCCTCCATTGTCACTTCCGTCAAAAGACATACACTTCTCGTCGAGCTTTTGGCGAAGGCTGCCCGAAAAACGGGCGGAACGCTGGCAGACTTTGATAAAAAACTTAAAGCGGAAGGTGTCTACCGCGTATTTGACCGGGAGCTCGAAACCGCGCACGACGGAAATGCCAGCATCGAGAATTGTGTGAGAAAGCTCTATGAATTCTCGAATCTCACTGAGGCTCAGCAGCATATCCTCAAGCTCTTCAGCATTTTCACACCCGAACAAGAGATTTACTGGAAGATCTGTGACTGGGCCGGGCTTGACAAGGCTGCCATGGATGAGCTTGTGGAGCTTGCCTGGCTTGAGAGGGCAGGAACGGAGAACAATTTCCGAATACACCAGATTATCCGCGACTCTCTTAAAATGCAGATGAAGGAGCGGAAGGAAGAGCTGAAGCTCGAGGAGTACGGGGAACTGCTTGACAAAATCACGGATATATACAGTTATGTGCCTCGGAATCTCGAATACACAAAGGTGAGGGAACGCCTTATAGTGGCGGAGGATGTCGCCCAAAACCTTGTGGGCCGGACGGACCTCCTGCTTGAACGGTGGGAGAAGGCGGATGAAATAGAGGATCTCTTTCTTACCGCTTCGCATATATTCAACAATTTGGCTAATATTAATTATCATCAGGGCGATTACGAAAAGGCCTTTCGTTACTATGAAAAGGCGCTTGTCATTAGAGAGCGAGTGCTGGGAGCGGACCATCCCGATATAGCCGCGATCTACAACAATATGGCCGTCGTGTATAGTGAACAGGGTGATTTCAAAAAAGCTCTTCGCTACTTCGAAAAGGCACTCACCATACGCGAGCGAGTGCTTGGAGCGGACCATCCCGATACAGCCATGACCTACAACAATATGGCCGTCGTGTATTATGATCAGAGCGATTACGGAAAGGCCCTCCGTTACTATGAAAAGGCGCTCGCCATCAAAGAGCGAGTGCTTGGAGCGGACCATCCCGATACAGCCATGACCTACAACAATATGGCTGTCGTGTATAGAAAACAGGGCGATTACGAAAAGGCCCTTCGCTACTACGAAAAGGCACTCGCCATCATAGAGCGAGTGCTGGGAGCGGACCATCCCGATATAGCCGCGACCTACAACAATATGGCCGCCGTGTATGATGAACAGGGCGATTACGAGAAAGCCCTTCGTTATTACGGAAAGGCGCTCGCCATCAAAGAGCGTGTGCTGGGAGCGGACCATCCCGATACCGCCTCGACCTACAACAATATGGCCGCAGTGTATGATGATCAGGGCGATTACGAAAAGGCCCTCCGTTACTACAAAAAGGCGCTCGCCATACGCGAGCGAGTGCTGGGAGCGGACCATCCCGATACCGCCATGACCTACGGCAATATGGCTAACGTGTATGCTGAGCAGGGCGAATTCGAAAAGGCCCTCCGTTACTATGAAAAGGCGCTCTCCATATATGAGCGAGTGCTGGGAGCGGACCATCCCGATACCGCCATGACCTACAACAATATGGCTCTCGTGTATCATGATCAGGGCGATTACGAGAAGGCCCTTCGGTACTACGAAAAGGCGCTCGCCATACAAGAGCGAGTGCTGGGAGCGGACCATCCCGATACCGCCGCGACCTACAACAATATGGCAGGCGTGTATCAAAAACAGGGCGATTACGAAAAGGCCCTTCGTTATTACGGAAAGGCGCTCGCCATATATGATCGTGTGCTGGGAGCGGACCAACCCGCAACCGCCTCGACCTACAACAATATGGCCGCAGTGTATGATGATCAGGGCGATTACGAAAAGGCCCTCCGTTACTACAAAAAGGCGCTCGCCATCAAAGAGCGAGTGCTTGGAGCGGACCATCCCGATACCGCAACAACCTACTACAATATGGGTTTGTTATATCAGAATCAGGGAGATCACGGTACCGCCATCCGCTGTTTTGAGAAAGCATTGCGCGTATTCAAGGCAAAACTGGGAGACAATCACCCGTACACACAATATGCTCAATCAGCGTTGTCTGAATTGGTGAAGCTTCAAAAAAGGAGTCATTGAAGAAACGTTTGAAGGTTTTTTAAAAGATATTCAAATCAAAGTCCTGATCCGTTAGAGTAGGAAGCATTATTGCCGCCGGATAACCCCGATCAGACCATAGAGAAAATGGATTATTCCGGCGGCGCTTTACGCTTTCAGCTTGCACCGCTCATCTGCATAGGCCCGTTTCATCATACCGAAACGGTCATCACCAATCTGCGATGCTGCGTTGTCCTCATGGATACGAATGAAAAGGCGATCCAACTTAGCGATGCGCTTCTCATTCTCATTTAGTTGCTTTTTTGCGCGCAGTGCCTCTTTGCTTTCACTTTGCACTTTGGCGTCACAATTTTCCTGAAATGACGCTCATAGTGACCTGCATACCGGATGACATCTTTCATGTGCTCCGAGACCTTTCGTTCAGAAACGACCGCCCGAATGAAGTGTTACACATTGTTTGATAATTTATGCTATACTACGTATGTGTCGGAGTCGAAGGCTTCGACAACTCGGTGTTTGTGGAGGAAAAAAGCGATGAAGAAAGCAATAACGATATTGATTACTGTAATAGTGATTATGGCCTTAACTGCTTGTTCTGCATCAAAAGAAAAAGAGAAATCCATATTTGATAGAATACAGGAAAGCTCTGTCGCTTTGATGGAATCATCAGACGGAGTCAAAGTTTACGTTTGGAATATGCAGGATCTTGCTTCGCTGTCATCATTACAGATAGAAGAGGCTCCTTTGGAGCCTGCCGACAAAGAAGAGGATTGGCTGTATCGAATTACCTATAACCCCAAAGATAAGGTGAGTAATAGCGAGGAAATAACAGTTTCGTTCCACCGAGACTATATTCAAATCGGCTCAGAGTTTTATCTGGCAAAACAAGGAGTAGACTATGATGATATTCTCGAATGGGCAAAATCGAAACATGAATATCTTGTGAAAGAATACGGTGCAGAATAACAAATTCTCATTTGCCAGGGAGTCAGCAGACACAATTCTGCGTTTACAGAAAAGACTAAAGGAAGGACAGAAATGAAGCTTTACCATTATTCGGTTGATTCCTATCAAGATGCAAAGCACTTGACGAATGATTATAAGAACAACTATCAGTTTGCAGAACCATTTATTCTTGCGCTGAGGGAATCCAGAGATGTTTTCGATGCAGTATTCTATGCAGCAATGTATATGAGCCGTGAAGTCAAAGCTCTCGGCCTCAGGAAGTACGAAAATTATCAAAAAGATGCGGTTGAAGGGATCTTTGAATATGTAAGGGAGACTGAGTTTCCGAAAGACACTTCCCGCTTGCGGTGCGTATATTATTGCGAAACCGAAAAGGAGGCTTTAGCTTATGCACAGGAAGATTGTTTTTCCGACGGCTTATTCACTAAAGACCAGGTAGTGCTGCTGGAGGTTGAAGTCGAAGACTGCAGTATCCGGCGATATGACCAGTCGTATTATAATCGCGCATTGGAAGCAATAAAGTCGCATAAAATTGATTCTGTCTTCGCATATGCACGGGCATATTATTCCGGTCAGCGAAGTGAAGATCCTTTAATAGAAGTGGCAGCTGATGGAAGAAATATTGTCCTCAGGGCTATTGAATACTGACAGCCTTTTCCTGCCGCCCCTTCCTGTCCATATCGCTAATTATCCGCCCGACCTCATATAAGCAAACACGCTCACCACATAGCGCCTTACCGCCTCCCCGTCCGAAAGAAAGCTCTCCGTACACCTGAAAAATGAAAAGCAGTTCTCCCTGACCGCCTTCTCCTTGCGGTCCTTTCCGACCCCGGAAGAGACGGACTTGTGGACCGCATAGCCTTCCCTTGTAAGATACTCGTAGTTCCGGTAATCGGGATAGTAGCGGCGGAGGCGCCCGTCAAACAGTTCGGCGGAGAGACAGGCGTGGTCTCCCTCAAGTGTCAGCGCAAAGGGACCGTCCTCCCGCCTGAAGCCGATCGGTAGCGAAGCCTTTGGCAGCAGCTCGAAGAGGGCAACATCTCCCTCAGTCCGCGCCGAGGTGAGCGTGAAATTTCCGGCAAGGAAGCCCTCCAGCGGCAGAAGAGAGGTGAGGAGGAGCTCCTTCTCCGCGTCTGAGGACGCCGCCTGCACTTCATTTTCCGGAAAAAGGCTCATATAGTCGAAGCAAATCGAGAAAATGCTTCCCCTCAAGCGGATTCGGAAGCCGGTAGGCCGCGTATTTTTTCGTAAGGTGCGGGATATCGAAGCCGGTCCCGTTAAATGTGATGATGAGCCTGACGTCCCGGAGCGCCCCGGCAAGCTCCACCAGGATATCGAAATCGTCGGATTCCTTTTCGAGGGTCCAGACGGTTTCCCTGGGGGCTTCATTTTCCCCGGAGATCGTGATGAGGCGCACCTCCGTAAGGAGACTGGTGCGGTAATAGCGGGTCGATGTTAGGATGTCCAGCACGGCTGCCGGCATTTCCGGGACATAAAATCTGTGTACGTCCGGCAAAAACTGTTCTTTTTTCATTTTGTCACCACCTTTTTACGCATTATATAACATTTTGGGGGTGCAGGTACAGGGAAAATGTGTTACTATGGTAGAAATTACGTTCGATTGGCGGTATAGA
>ONHA01000074.1 GCA_900317515.1 uncultured Eubacteriales bacterium | reverse complement strand
CTTGTTTTGTTTAAAATTTGTTTTATACTAATGAAGTGATTTTAACACATCCTGTCCGAAAAAGCTTCACAAAAAGAAAGGAAAGCCGCACATGATCGAATACATTCCGGTAAAAGAAGGCAAAGTCCGTGAGATTTACGATATCGGCGAGAACCTGATCCTCGTCGCAACGGACCGCATCTCTGCATTTGACGTCATTCTGAAAAATAAGATCACCAAAAAAGGCACTGTCCTGACCCAGATGTCCAAGTTCTGGTTCGACTACACGAAGGACATCCTGCCGAACCACATGGTCTCGACCGACACGGCGGATATGCCGGAGTTCTTCCGCACACCGGAGTTTGACGGGAACAGCATGCTGGTGAAGAAGCTCACCATGATCCCGATCGAGTGCATCGTCCGCGGCTACATCACCGGCTCCGGCTGGGCGAGCTACAAGAAGAACGGCACGGTCTGCGGGATCGAGCTCCCTGAGGGGCTCAACGAGTGCGACAAGCTGCCTGAGCCGATCTACACGCCGTCCACCAAGGCCGAGATCGGTGACCACGACGAGAATATCAGCTACGAGAAGAGCATCGAGGTCCTCGAGAAGGCCTTCCCGGGCCGCGGCGAGGAGCTCGCTGCGAAGATCCGCGACTGCACGATCGCGCTCTACAAGAAGTGCGCGGACTACGCGCTGACCCGCGGGATCATCATCGCCGACACCAAGTTCGAGTTCGGGCTTGACGAGAACGGCGAGGTCGTTCTGGGTGACGAGATGCTGACGCCGGATTCCTCCAGGTTCTGGCCGCTTGCGGGGTATGAGCCGGGCCACGGCCAGCCCTCCTTCGACAAACAGTTCGTCCGCGACTGGCTGAAGGCCAACCCGGACAAGGGCTATGAGCTCCCGGACGACGTGATCGACAAGACGATTGCGAAGTACAAGGAGGCTTACACGCTTCTGACCGGCAAGACAATCATGTGATAAGCGAACCGGTACGGTTCTTAAGAAAAAAGCAGCTCTTCGCGAGCTGCTTTTTTTAGAACCTTTCCCGGTTTTTAAGAGTTTTCCTCTTTCTTCTCCACACAAACCATCCCGTTCTCCACACCCATCACGTCATATCCACAATCCATCCACCGAAAAATGTGGATAAGTTTCTCGTGTGTGAACAACTCCCCGGGCACCGCCACCGGCACATCCGGCGGATAGAGCACCACAAACCCGGCCGCCCTCCGGCCGGCCGCCCCGCGAAGCGGAACTCTCTCCTTCGGCCCATCAAGCGCCGCCGCAATGTCGACCGCGCCTCCATTCCCGGCCTTATCCCCGCTCTCATACACCGGCAGAGCCTCCGGCCCCCTCTCATCCCCGGCAAAAAAGTCGTAGTTCTCGTCAATCTCCCGGAGCGCCGTGACGAGCCGCATAAGCCCCTCGTCCGTATCCGCAACCGACGTCATCGCGAGCACATATCCCGGGGCCTTCATCTCGCACTCGAGCCCGTAGTTATCCCGCAGAATCGCAAAGAGCCGCTCGCCCCGTCTCGCCGCCCGCAAGCGCCAGATTATGTAAACTTGTGCTCAGAAACGCCCGCACATTCCGGATCCTCTCCGCGTAGGCCCCCATTAGAGCCTCGCCTCTGTCCTCCATCATGTGCAGCACATGCGTGATCGACCCCATGAGCACGTAGGACGGACTCGAGGTCTCGTAGATGTCGAGAAATCTTGCGATGTCTTCATTTTTAATACGCCCGGTCACGTTGTGGAGGAGCGCTGTCTGGGTCATCCCCGGCATGGTCTTGTGGACACTCTGGATCACAAGATCCGCGCCGCCCCTGATCGCCGAAGCCGGGAACCCGAACTTCTCCGCGAACGGCAGATGGGCCCCGTGAGCCTCATCGACGATGAGCGCCGCGCCAAACTTATCAGCCAGCGCCCGCATGGCCGGGATGTCCTTCATGCAGCCCTCATAGGTCGGCGAGGTCACGACGAGCGCATCCGCGCTCTCCGGCTCGCTCTCGCCCAGAAAGAAAAGCTTCGCCCCCCTGAGGTACGCCGCATGATAGACCGCCATGTGGCAGCCCCGCTCGATGAGCATCCGTCCGCCCCGCGGCACCGCCGCGGAGATCGCGGCGAGAAGCGCCCCTGTCGAGCCGTTTACCGAAAAAAATGTCTCCTTCGTCCCGTAGAGCCTCTTCGCGAGGTCCATCTCCTCCCGGAGGATCCCCTCCGGGTGGTGCAGGTTGTCAAAATCCGAGATTTCAGTGATGTCCGTCAAGGCATCGGCACACAAAAAAGCCGGGTTCCGCTTGTGCCCCGGCATGTGGAGGGGGTAGGCGTCGGATCCGGCATAGTGTAAGAGTTTGGTTTCGAGACGTTCGCGCATCAAAGTTTTTTATTCATCTCCATAAAATCCCCGACCGCTTTCATCCCCATCTTCGTGATCTTCGGGATGTTGATCGAGTTGACACCGCCCTGCCGCGGCCGGAAGGTGATCGGAATCGAGAGCATCCGCGCCCCCTTCTTCGCGGCGATGACCGAGAGTGCAACGTTGGCGAGGTTAAAGTCCTCCGGAATGAGCGTAAGCGCCTCCTCCATGAGTTCCCGCTTAACCAGGCGGAAGGGCGTGTTCACATCGCGGAGCCAGACCCCGAAGCAGGCCCGCACCACGACCCGGAGCGTCCGCGTCACAACGATGCGGGAGAACCCGTCCTCTCGCTTTGTCCGGCAGCCGACCACAAAGTCATACTCGCTGCGGTGTTTCCAGAAACGCCAGAACTCCTCCGCCACGGTCTGTCCGTCCGAGTCCGTCTGGAAAATGAAATCCGCGCCCTCCTTCACCGCATACTCATATCCGTACCGAATCGCCGGCCCGTGTCCTCCGTTTTCCTTCGTAAGAAGGATGAGCTGAGGGCGGTCGGTCTGCATATTCTGAACGATCTCTTCGGTATGATCTTTACTTCCGTCATTTACGATGACGAGGCGGGAGTCCCCGCCGATCTTCTCAACGATCGGGTACCACTCCCCGATGACCTCTCCGATCGTCTCCTCTTCATTGTAGGCAGGAATGATGATGTATAATTTGTCCATATGAAAGTCCTTTGCCTTTTCTTGATCGGGCCGAGTGCCCGTACCTTTCTATCATAATACAAACTGCCCTGTTTCGCAACATTTCCGGCTCCCCGCCGCAAAAAAAGAAGCGCCGCATTTTCACGGCGCTTCAGCTTTATTTAACCGAGGATCAGGAAGAGGACCACGCTCACGATGGTGCTCGTCAGGCCTACGCAGGCCTCAAACGGGATCAGCTTCATGCGGTCGCCGATGCTCATGCTGACGGAGCCGCCGGTCGCATGGAAGAAGGAGCCGTGGGGCAGGGAATCGACAACCGTCGCGCCTGCATGGATCATGGCTGCCGCTGCCAGTGCGGGAACGCCCTGGGCGATCAGTGTCGGGGCAAATGTCTGCGCCGCGATCGTAGCGCCGGCCGTTGTGGAAGCCGTCGCGCCTGCCATCAGGACACCTGCGAGAGGAGCGAGGACAAATGCCGGCATGTTCAGAGTCTCAAGAATGTTGATGACGTCGTACTGCAGCATGGAGGCCTTGATGATTCCGGCGATCGTACCGGTACCGATCAGAAGGATGGATACGCCGATAACCTTGGAGAGACCGAATTCCGTGAACTCAACCGTCTTCTTTGCATTTCCGGTCACGAGGGTGCTGACGATGCCGCCGACAGGCAGTGCGATGAGCGGGTCGATGCTGATGCCTGCGATCGGGCGAAGG
>ONHA01000020.1 GCA_900317515.1 uncultured Eubacteriales bacterium | reverse complement strand
TGGGACATCTTCCCGCGAATCTCTGGATCAGAAAATGAAGACCGTGATGGGAAGATACGAGGAGTTCTACAATACTGACCGGGATGTCTTCATCGACGGCGGCAACTGCAGCATCCGCCTGAAAAAGCAGCTGCTGGTCAAGGAACACTACGGGAAGACCATCGATTACGAAAAGACCCCGACTCCGTCCTTTATGAAGGAGAATCCGCTGAATGCAGAGCAGGCGCAGCATCTGGCTGAGTATGCCGCGAAGAGGGGAAAGACGCTCTTCGAGTATCTGATATGAAGTTCCAGCCGGTGAGAGTTACGGATGAAGAAAAGGCTGAGAGGACTGCACAGGGCATCTATGATGTCCAGAATGTCTACCCGTTTGAGCCGGTTGATATGACAAGGCATATCGTGGCGGGTCATCCCTACCTTGCGGCAGGGGCCCAGAATCTCTATAAGGAAGAAGAGATCCCCTGTGGGATTTACTATTGCCTGCCGCCCCATTATGTATATGTGAACGCGGTCGCTATGAACCAGGTTGGCGCGGGGACTGACAAAATTAAGATTTGGAGCAGCGGCTCAGATGCCGTTGAAGCAGATCTGCTCTTCTTCCTCGCAGCTTAATAAAAATGAGAGAACCCCCGTCCGGGCAGGACGGGGGTTTTGACGTTGCGGCGGTTTTCATTCGGCGGCTGTACACGCGGAGGTCCTCCCGACCACGATGGTCTCGGAGGAGGCCGCTTCGGAGGAGGCACCGGAAGAGACCGCTGAGAGCCTTGCAGAGGAAGAGAGCGAAGAGGCAGAGGCCGAGAGCGCTGAGGCTGAGGCTGAGAGCGCTGAGGCCGAGAGTGCGGAGGCTGAGAGTACTGAGAATGAGGCAGAGAGCGCTGAGGCAGAGGCCGAGAGCGCTGAGGCTGCGGCCGAGAGCGAAGAGGCTGAGGCTGCCGGGGAAGAGACGGCTGTCGAAGATGAGTCTGCCGAGGCTCAGACGGTCGGCGCAGCTTCTGCGATCGCGACGAAGGCAGCGGCCGCGGTCAGGACAGACAAGGGATCCGGCAGTCTTGACGACGAGTTCTTCCACGGCGGCACGAAGAATGCCGAGGAGAAGAAGGCAGAAAAAGATGAATTTGAAGCTGTGCTGAAGGAGACCAGAAAGCGCGCGAAGCTGCTGATAGAGAATTCTCTCGATTATGTGATCAAGCAGTTCCCGGGGCTGACGCCCCTTGGCGGGACCCTCAAGGCCATCATTGCCGATGCCTATGGCTTCAATACGGAGGACCGGACAAAGGTGATCGAACAGAAACTGAAAGACCTGAGTTTCCAGGTCGATATGCTTGAAGCGTCTGTCAAGAGGTCTACGGGCAATATCGTCACCCTTAATACGCTGGGCAACGCGTTCAGCTCACTGGACAGCAGAGCGAAAGCGCTGGGCATAAAAGTCAAGGATGTCTACGACCTCTACGATGCGGGATACATCAACAGGGAAGAGAAGCTTGCAAGGATCGGCGCGCTGTATAACAGTGCCGAGTACGCAGCTGCGGTAGCCACCTTCAACGACGCGACGATGGCGTATGAAGGAAAAACGAGCATTGAGCTGGACGAGGTCAGCATTTTCGGCGCGGCCTACAGAAAGCAGTCCGAAAGCAATATGTTCTCCGGCGAGGTCATCGACGGGGTCACACCGTACCTTGCGCGCCTGATGGGCAAGTATGCGTACGCCTACGGCGTGATCAATGAGGTCCTTGATGCCAGCCAGCTCTCGAATGGGACTGCGTTCGCGAAATCTTCCCGCGAGTCCCTGGACCAGAGCATGGAAACGGTGATGAAAAGATACGAGGAGTTCTACAAGACCGATCGCGATGTCTTCATCAACAAGGGCAACTGCAGCATTCGCCTGAAGAAGCAGCTGCTGGTCAAGGAAAACTACGGTAAGTCCCTTAAATACGAGAAGAACGTGACTCCGGCCTTTATGAAGGCGAACCCGCTGAACAAGGATCAGGTTGAAGCCCTGGCAAAGTATGCCGCAGAGAGGGGAAAGACGCTCTTTGAGTATCTGATCAACGATATGAAGTTCTATCCGGTGAGAGTTACGGATGAGGAGAAGGCTGAAAGGACTGCGCAGGGCATTTATGATGTCCAGAATGTCTACCCGTTTGAGGCGGCTGATATGACAAGGCACATCGTGACGGGCCATCCCTACCTCGTAACCGGGGCCCAGAATCTGGAGCATGTGACAGAGATGAGCTTCGGTTACTGCGTACCGCCCATGTATGTACGTGTGCAGGCGATTGCTATGGATCAGGTCGGCGCAGGAAATGACAAAATTAAAATCAAGAGCTATTATCCGGGGGCTGTTGAAGCAGATCTGCTTTTCTTCCTCGCAGCATAATAAAAATGAGTGAAACCCCTGTCCGGGCAGCCGGACGGGGAATTTTTTTCGCAGAATGTTTTTATTTTTCTTTCGAAAATGCAAAGAAGTTGCAAAGGTCGGCATGCTAAGATCATCGCACGGCGGGCTGAGGGCTGTCGTCCTGGCGAGCCGCCTGGTCGGCAGGGGCACCGTTGTGGGGACTGTCCCTCAGGCGTTGAAAACCCGGGAAAAGTGATGTAAAATGAAGGAAAACGTATGTGGGGAGGCAGAAGATGAGGCTATTTGTCGCGGTGCAGCTCTCGGAGGAGATCAAAAAATCAATCACGGACACGATGCACGGGCTGAAGAAGCAGGGTGTCGGGGGCAGCTACGCCCCGAAGCAGAACCTGCACCTGACGCTCGCGTTCATTGGAGAGGCGGAGGATGCCGCCCCGGTGAAGAAGGCCCTCGCGGGGGTCGCCTGCAAGCCGTTTAAGCTCTCGCTGGACGGGATGGGAACCTTTGAGGACCTTCTCTGGGTCGGAGTGAAGGGCAACCAGGGGCTCTCGGGAGCCGCCAAGGGGGTGCGGGACGCTCTCCTCGCCGCGGGGATCCCCTGCGACGGGAAGAAGTTTAAGCCGCACATCACGATCGTGCGGCGGATGACGGGGAACTGGAAGAGCGTTCCGGCCCCGAAGGGTGAGATGATGGTGAAGAAAATCTCGCTGATGAAGTCGACGTTTAAGGACGGGAAGACCGTTTACACGGAGGTGTGGGCGAGAGAGCTGTGAGGGGGCGAGGCCTCCTCTTTTTTATTTTGAACTTGCAAAAGCAACATAACCATGCTATAATGAACGTATGTTCGAAAAAACGAACGCTATTTCCCTTGATGGCTGCAGGCATTTCGGCATTATAAAAGAAAGGGAAATTTATGAGTATTTTTTATCCTTTGAATAAAGAAGATTTAGATGCCTTTTATGAAATGAGAGGCGAGCTCAAGGTCAGGATGTGCAATGACCTTCTGTTTCACATTGTCATGCAGGAGTCGGAAACCGCCCTGAAGTCGCTGGTTGGTGCCTGCCTGCATATTCCGGTTATGAAAATCCATTCGATAGAGGTCATGAATGTCATTGTCCCGGGTACACGGATCAATGAAAAGACATGCATTCTCGACATTTTGCTTACCCTTAACCATGAAAGAACACTGAATATTGAAATGCAGGTCCTGAATGAGTACGACTGGACGGACAGATCGCTGGTGTATCTTTCCCGCATTTTTAATAATGTGAACAGCGGGGAGGAGTACTCGGATGTCATACCGGCTACGCATATCGGATTTTTGAATTTTCAGCTCTTTAAGGATGATCCGGCCTTCTTCTCGGAATTCAAGATATCGAATGTTAAAACCCACAAGGTTTACAGTGACAAATTTGTCCTGGACGTGGTATCATTGAATTGTATAGATCTGGCAACGCCTGAAGATGTCGAGTCCGGGCTTGTCGACTGGGCGAGATTCTTCACCGCTTCGACATGGGAGGAACTGCAAATGTTGGCTGCAAATAACCCTGCAATTGAGGATGCTGCTTCCACGGCCGTGAAAGGAATGTCTGATGATAAGCTCAAATGGGAAATCATGCTGAGGGAGGAGGCCTCCCGTCGGTATCAGACGAGAGAGGCCTTTTTTAAGCGGGCTGAGAAACGGGCGGTTGAAGCAGAGGAAAAGCTGGCTGTATCAGAGGAAAAGCTGGCTGTATCAGAGGAAAAGCTGGCAGAAACAGATAAAAAGCTGGCAGAAACAGATAAGAAGCTGGCAGAAAGAGATAAGAAGCTGGCGGAAACAGATAAGAAGCTGGCGGAAACAGATAAGAAGCTGGCGGAAACAGATAAGAAGCTGACCGAGGCCGAGAGGAAAAACTCCGATCTTGAGGCCGAGGTCACGAGACTTCGTGAAGCACTCTCGAAATATGAATGAGAAAATATCAAAGCTGAAAGAAAGCATGGAACAGCGGATCGTCGGCAAGAGCGGCGTGGTCGGGAAGGTCATCACCGCGCTGCTCGCCGGCGGGCATGTGCTGCTCGAGGACGTCCCCGGGGTCGGCAAGACCTCGCTCGCGAAGGCCCTGGCGGACTCGCTCGCGCTCTCCTTCGCGAGGATCCAGTGCACCCCGGACACGACGCCTTCGGATGTGACGGGGTTTTCATTTTATAAGCCGGCGGAGGGCACGTTTGAGGTCTCGCCGGGTCCCGTCGTGAACAACATTGTGCTCGCGGACGAGCTCAACCGGACCTCGCCGAAGACCCAGTCCGCCCTTCTCGAGGTGATGGAGGAGCACAAGGTGACGATCGACGGGCGGGCGATCGCGGTGCCGGAGCCCTTTATGGTGATCGGGACCCAGAACCCTGCGGAGATGGCGGGCACCTACCCTCTGCCGGAGTCCCAGCTGGACCGATTTTTGATGAAACTATCCGTCGGCTACCCGGATGCGGAGGCCGCGGAGGATATGGCGGAGCGGTTCCTTGCAGGGCAGCTCCACGGGGAGACGAAGCCGGTCCTTACGGGGGCGGATGTTCTTTCCATGCGGGAGGATGTGACCCGTGTCGCCGTGCATAAGGAGCTCATTGCCTACGCGGCCGCGATTGTGGAGGAGACCCGCCGCAAGGCGGAGATCGTCTGCGGTGCCTCGCCGAGAGCCCTCCTCATGATGATCCGGTGTGCCCAGGCCATCGCGTATATGGCGGGGAGGACCTACTGCATTCCGGAGGATATCGCGGAGGCGGCAGGCCTCACGCTCCCGCACCGGCTGATCCTCTCGACCGGCGCTAAGCTCTCCCATGTGACCCGGGAGGATCTTGTGAGGAAGATCCTCGGGCAGGTCAAGGTGTCATGAAGATTCAGGTCAACAAACAAGGGGCTGCCGTTTATCTTCTTGCGCTGGCGGCAGCTGTCACGGCGGCAAGCTTTCGTGGGGGTCCGGTCACGTACGTGTGGCTGTACGCCCTTTTGATGCTTCTGCCGGTTTCGGCGGGTTACATTTTTCTGAATTATAAGTTTCTGCGCATCTTCCAGGAGATCGAAGTGCACCGTGTTGTGAGGAGTGAGGACCACACCTTCAGGGCGATCATTGAAAATGAAGGGCTCCTCCCGATCCACCGGATGCGCCTCATCCTCTTTGATGACCGCTGCGATATCTATGAGATCGAAAACGGGCAGGAAATATCCCTCGGCGGGCGCGAAAAGCGGGAGCTTACGTCCGGAATCAGCTGCCGCTATGCGGGGTCCTACTATGTGGGGATCCGGAGCGTGGGGTTTGCGGATCCGTTTTTCATTTTTAATGCGGAGCTGAAGGTTCCGTATACCTTCCGGGCGGTCGTGAGCCCGCCGATTACGGACCTCGCCCATGCCGCGCTCGACCTCGAAAATCCGCTCTTCTCGCGGGGGCTTAAGAGCCGGGAGCTCTTTGAGGAGACGCCCGGGAGCGATATGAGGGCGTATCGGCCGGGGGACCCTTTGAGTGCCGTCAACTGGAAGGTCTCGGCCAGACTCTCTGACCTTATGGTCAGGGTGCCTGACCGAATGGAGAAACGCACGGTGACGATCCTCATGCAGGCCGCTTTCGTGCCGGATAATGCCGAGGATATCGCGTTTTTGAGGAAGAGGGACTATTTTCTGGAGCTTGTCGTGTCGGCGGCCTGGCATTTTGCCGAGGCGGGAATCCCGGTCAGGCTGATTTACCCGGCCGGGGAGATCCGCGAGAGTCTGGTCGACTCCATGGAGGCTTTCATGGAGTTCTACGGCAGGGCGGCGGACGGTATCTTCTACAGCGCGGAAGAGGAATTTTTGAAAATGCAGGAAATGGCCGAAGGCCGGGGAATGAGGTACGGGAAAGATGCCTGTGTTCTTATCAGAGAAGATCCCGGACCGGGAGAAGATCATCTCGTTGCTTTCGGGTGAGGCTAAGGTTCATATGGCGGCATTTTCCGCGGCGGTCATCGGCGCGGAGCTGTTTCTGCTCGCAAATGCAGGCGCGGAGGATTTCCCTAGGGGGATGTTCGCGCTGGCGTTTGCGGGCTTTTTCTTCTTTTTTGCGGTTTTGTCAAATGCGGTGGGGATTGCCGCGGGGATGAGGGCCGCGGAGGCGGCGGCCCTCATCCCCGCAGCCCTTTTCATTTGGCTCCTCCGGGACGCCGAGGCCGGGCCTCTCCTTAGTGCCGCGATTCTTGCGGCGGCGGGGATGCGGGCGGTGTTCATTTTTCTGCCGCACCGGGAAAAGGCGCTGATCGCCCTCACCTTCGTGCTGGACGCCGCGGCGCTTTACCTCTGCCTCGGGGAACACGTCCTTGACGGGAGCTTTCTTACGGACAAGCTCCTCTTTGCCGCCCTTGCCGTGATGACGATGGCGGCGCTGCAGAAGCTCCTCTGCGAGAGGGGCGGGAAGGAGTTCCCGTTCTGCTTCTTTGCGATTGTGGGGCTCCTTGTTGTGAGCCTGCCGATGGGCAGGGAGCCGATCGACTGGACGCCGGTCATCCGGGCCGGCGAGAGGGTGGTCGACCGGGTGATGGATGCGGCGGACGATGCGGCCTACTATTTCTCCTCCTTCTTTGAGGGAGATTCCTACGAGACCGGCTACAGCGCGCTGGGGCCGGCGGGGGAGAGCACCGAGGGCTCCGGAAAGACGGAGATCATCCTGAGGGCCTCGGAAGCCCCTTATCACGTCTACCGGGATGAGGAGACCGGAAAGGGCATGCGGGTCCGGCGGATCCTCTACCTGACCGGGGGCAGAGGCGCGGAAGGGGCACAGCTGGTGCGGTTCCTTCATTTTCTTTATGCGTGCGGCGCCGACCGGGAGACGGCGGAGCTCTTTTCAAGGGCCCTCACGGTCGATGTGACCTACGAGTACCTCGATACGGCGGATGAGATCGCCCCGGAAAATGCCTTTTGCCTTGTATCGGACAGGGAACCGATCAGGAGCGGGCGGAGCGCAAGGCGCCACAAGAAGGGCTACACGCTCACGGCCCGGTACATCGACGTCGATTATGGGAGCCCGTATCTCACGGAGCTCCTTGCGGAAAATGAAAACCTCCCGGAGAAAATGCTCTCCTACGAGGAGATCTCGGCATATGCAAAGGAACTCTACTCCATACAGTTCTCGAATGTCATGGACGAGGAGGAGTATGAGGCGGCGTGTCACACCCGCTTTTCGGAGGAGGAATTGCTCACGGAGGGCGCCTCGGAGCGGATGGCTGCCCTTGCGGAGACGATCACGGAGGGAGCGGCCACCGATTACGAGCGGTGCAGGCAGATCGAAGCCTATCTCCGGCAGTACCCCTACAGCCGGAAGGCAGCGGGCGGGCACGATCCGAAGTCCGACATGAGCTCGGATGCGGGGATGGCGGATATCGCGGACCGGTTTTTATTTGAGACCCAGACGGGATACTGTGTGCACTATACGTCCTCGATGGTCATGCTCCTTCGGCTCTCGGGGATCCCTGCGAGGGCGTCGTTTGGGTATCGGTATGTATTTCCGTTTGAGAAGGAGGAGGCCTACGAGGTGGACGGAGGCTGCGCCCACACCTGGCCGGAGGCCTATCTTGCCGGCATCGGCTGGGTCCCGTTTGAACCGACGGCGGGCGTCCTTATGCCGGCGGCCTACACCTGGCGCAGGACGACGGGCGGAGAAACCTCTGCCGGGCCGATGCCCGAAAAGCCGGCGGTCCCGGAGCTTCCGGAAGCGGAGGAGCCTGCACTTGAGGAGGAGCCGGGCGGAGGATTCCCGGGTGCCATCGGAACGGTGCTTCTTGCGATGCTTCTCCTCCTTTTCGGAGTCATTGCGGGGGTCTTTCTTGCCGGGAGGATCCGCTATCGGCTCGCTTCTCCGGAAGAGAGGTTTATGATGGATGTCCGGGTGATCCGGCGGAGCATCCGGCGGCAGAGCGGGGAGGCATTTTTTGAGAGGGGGCTCATGTCGGACTATCTTGTGAGAGCGCCCGAAGGCTTCCGGGAGGAGCTTCGGGGCGTCATTGAGGTCTATTACCGGCTTATCTACGGAAATGAACCGGCCGGCGTCACCCCCTCGGAAAGTGAGCACGCAAGAAGCCTCAGGGAGAGGCTTGTGCGTGGGGACGGGAGTCCTTCCGAAGGTTGACGAAAACCGATATTGGGGCTATCATAAAAAAGGAAAGGAGACGGAAAAATGGCAAAATCAGGAAATAAATTTCGGAGAACGGCAGTGCTCTTTCTTGTATCTGCCTGTGTGCTCGGAGGAATCGGCGGCTGCGGATTTGGGAAAGGCAGCAAGCCGGCGGCGGAGAGCGTGAAGACGGATGCGAACGCCGATACAAAGGCTCCGGAGCTCTGGGAGGTCGGCAAGGAGTTTCCGCTCGACCAGCGCGTCTATGCAAAGGAGATGGTAAGACCGGAAGATGAGGTCGATCCGGAACCGAAGATCAGGATCACCGGGTGCGACGGGGGCGCGGAAGTTGCGTCGGACGGGGCGTATGTCATTTTTAAAAATGCCGGCACCTACAACGTCGAACTGACGGCGGAGGACAGCTCGGGAAATGCCGCAAGGGGCACCATGCAGGTCACGGCCTACAACAAGGTGCTGCCCGAGATCACGCTGCAGAAGGAAGAACTGGATCTCTCGGCTGCGGTGAAGGCGTATGATTTTTCGAAACTTGCGACAGCGAAGAGCTCGATCTACGGGGATCTGACAAATAAGATCAAGGTGGATGACTCCCAGGTGACCCTGGGCAAGGCCGGGACCTACAAGGTCGTCTACTCGGTGGAGGACCAGGACGGAAATAAGCGGACCGCAGCGCTGATCGTTAAAATAGGCGGAGGAGCCGCAAAGACGACGCCGACCGCGACGCCGACGGCAACCGCAACACCGACCGCAACACCGACCGCGACGCCGACCGCGACGCCGACGGCAACCGCAACACCGACCGCGACACCGACGGCAACCGCAGCGCCGACAGAGACGCCGGCGCCGACCGCGGAACCGACCGCGGAGCCTGAACCGGAACCGACGGCAGAGCCGGAGCCTGAACCGACGGCGGAGCCCGAGCCGGAGCCTGAACCGGAACCGACGGCAGAACCCGAGCCGGATGTTGAGCTCCCGGAGATACCCACGGAGGAGCACACATATGTCCTCGATGAGGGGATGAAAGTTTTCCATCTGCCGGGCTGCGCCAGGATCGATATCATGAGAGAAGGAACCCGGCAGGATTATACCGGGACAAGAGAGAATCTTGAGGCGGAGGGCTACGCACCCTGCGATCTCTGCAACCCGTAAGGAGGATGGGACGATGGCGGATATCAAGGAGAATTTTCTGGAGCTGATCGGAAATACGCCCCTCCTTCGGGCCTCGAATTACAGCAGGGCGGCCGGCCTTGACGGCACGGCGCTTCTTGCGAAGCTGGAATACCTGAATCCGGCCGGCTCGACCAAGGACCGGGCCGCGTGGTCCATGGTCCGGGACGCTGAGGAGAAGGGGATCCTTGCTCCCGGCGCGACGATCATCGAGCCAACGAGCGGAAACACGGGCATCGGCCTTGCCGCCGTGGCGGCCGCGAGGGGCTACAGGGCAATCTTTACGATGCCGGAGACCATGAGCGCCGAGAGAAGAAAGATGCTCACGATCTACGGGGCGGAAATCGAGCTCACGGAAGGCGCAAAGGGCATGAAGGGGGCCGTTGACCGGGCGGAGGAGCTTAAAAATGAGATCCCCGGTGCCGTGATCCTCGGCCAGTTCGTGAACCCGGCCAACCCGGAGGCCCATTACCGGACGACGGGCCCGGAAATCTGGGCACAGACGGACGGAAAGGTGGACATATTTGCCGCGGGTGTCGGCACCGGCGGGACCCTGACCGGCGTCGGGCGCTGCCTGAAAGAGCAGAACCCGGACGTGAAGATCGTCGCGGTGGAGCCGGCAGGCTCTCCGCTCCTCTCGAAAGGCTGTGCGGGTCCCCACGGGATCCAGGGGATCGGCGCGAATTTTGTGCCGGATGCGCTGGATAAGACCGTCTATGACGAGGTCCTGACCATTGAGGATGAGGACGCGGTCGCGGAGGCGAAGCGGTTTGCCTCTTCCGAGGGGATCCTTGTGGGCATCTCCTCCGGTGCGGCGCTTAAGGCGGGACTTATCCTTGCCGCCCGGCCGGAGAATGCCGGTAAGAATATCGTGGTGCTGCTTCCGGATTCGGGGGACAGGTATCTGTCGACGGCACTCTTTGAGTGAAGAGAGCGCCTTGCATTTCTGTTCGGAATCATGTAAAATAAAAGTTCAAAGAAATTATTCCTGTCGGGAGGAGCCTAATGGAAAAGTATGAAGGGTTTGATCTTGAGATCATTATGATTGGAGAACAGGATATTGTGTGCACAAGTCCCCAGGGGGAAGTTGTCCATTCACCAAGTGAGACGGAGCCGATGCCGGTCGGTAGAGAGGACGCGTGAGAAAATGGCATCAGGTAAAGTAAGGCGCATGCAGGAAGCCTCGGAGAAAGGTGCTGTGGTGAAGGTTCGCTGCACGGACGGTATGGTGTATACCGGGAAGGCAGCCCTCTTCATGGAGGAGGACGAGGACGAAGCCGGGGCAGCCAGTTTCTGTGTGGAGGATCCGGAAGGCCCGGTGTGTCTTCTGGACAATGAGATTGAGTTCTTTGACATCGTAGGCTGACAGGAGCGATGAGAAAAGTGAAAGGCGGGTACGGTTCTTTCTTAACGGAATGAACCGTACCCGCCTTATATTTTTTACACGATGAGGCGGAGCCTGTCCGGCAGGCAGACCATTTTGATCTTGTCGGAAGTGCCGACGTATTCTCCGTCGGCGTGGACGACCATGGGTGTGTCCGTCCGGATGTCGATGGAGGCTGCATCGCGGAAGTCAAAGCACCTGAGGAAGGAGTGACGGCCCAGGACCAGCAGGGGAAGGACGTAGAGGGCCTTCCATTTCGCGATGTGGTGGCCGACGATGAAGGAGAGCTTCCCGTCGGAAGCGGAGGCGTTCGGGGTCATCGGGACGCCGCCGCCCTCCGCACGGACATTCATGCCGGCGAGGAAGATCGAGCGGGAGAAGGTTCTTATCTCCCGGCCGTCCGTGCGGGCCTTGATGGTGAAGGGCTCCATGGAGAACCAGGTCTCGACCGTGAGCAGGAGATAAATGAGGCTCCCGAGGCCGAGCTTATTGAGCCAGCGCTTCTGGTCGGAGGTGAGAGCCTTCTTGCAGACGATCGCGTCGAGGCCCAGGCCTGCGCTGATGCCGAAGATGTGGTTTTCATTTCCCGGAACGGAGACGGCGCCGAGGTCGACGGTTCGAACCTCCGTGCTCTCCAGGATGCGCATGAGGGCCTTTTCGGGCTTTGCGTAGATAGTAAGGCCGTGGGCGAAGTCGTTGCCCGAGCCGGAGGGAATGACCGCGAAGCGGACCTTCGAGAAATCGCGGATCCCGTTCAGGACTTCGTTGATGGTTCCGTCGCCGCCGACAACGACGAGGCTGATCTCGCCGGTCCTGACCGCGGTCAGCGCATCGGCGTAGCGCCTGGCGTCTCCGGCCTTCTCGGTCCGGAGAACTTCGTAATCGACACCCTTCTCGTTCAGGATTGCTTCGAGCTTCTTCCACTCTTTCGCGGTGCGTCCGCTTCCGCCGGTGATATTGACGATAAAGTAATATTTCTGAGACATGGGGGCCTCCGCTTTTTTGATGAATTTTCAAGTATAGTGTAAGATGAACCTCGTGAGAGTTCCATAGACAATCGGGGAAAATTGCCTTTCGACAGCGGGTAAAATTTTCTTTATAATGCATGGAAATGAGTGCTTAAGGAGAGGATCAATGGGACGAATCGGACTTGTCGTCGAGGGCGGAGGCATGAAATGCGCGTACAGCGCCGGTATTCTGGACCGGTTTCTCGACGAGGGAATCACATTTGACTACTGTGTCGGCGTGTCGGCGGGCGTCGCGAACGTCGCATCCTATCTCGCCGGCCAGCGCGGGAGAAACCTCCGCTTTTACACAGACCACATCCATGAGCCGGGCTACATGGGGTTCGGCAACTTTCTGAAAACAGGGAATCTCTTCGGGCTCGGGTACATCTACGGCACTCTGACCAACTCGGACGGGGCCGATCCGCTCGATTTTCCGGCACTTATGGCCAACCCGACAGAGTATGAGCTGGTTGCGACCAACGCGCGGCTCGGCGCGCCCCGCTATTTTGATAAGAGCGAACTTAAGCAGGACGATTACCGGATCATCATGGGTTCCTGCGCGCTGCCCGGGGCCTGCCGGCCGGTCATGATCGACGGCGACCCCTACTATGACGGCGGGGTCACGGATTCGATCCCGATTGCAAGGGCGCTGCACAAAAAGTGCGACAGGCTGGTGGTCATCACCTCAAAGCCCCGGGATTTCGTGAAAATGCCGGAGAACTACCGGGCCGCCTACTCGATCCTTTGCTGCCGGTGGCCGAAGTTCGTCCGCTGCATCGACCGCCGCCACATCATGTACCGACGGGAGCAGAAGCTCATGTACGAGCTCGAGAAGCAGGGGAAGGCTTTCGTGTTTGCCCCGAGCCGGCACCTTCCGGTGGGGACATTTGCGCTCGATGAAAATGAAAACCGGGCCATGTACGACCTGGCCGTCTCCGATTTTGACGGAAGGCTGGGGGAGCTTGCGGATTTCATTTCCAAATAAGAAAAGAATAGTGCCCCGGGCGCTTCTGTGTGGTAGACTTAGGTAAGGAACTGCAGCGATGCGCACGGAGGCAATGAATATGAAGGAACAGAGCTTAAACGGAATCTGGACAATGGAATGGCCGGGCGGGGACCCCGTAAAAGGGAAGGTCCCCGGATCGGTCTATTCTTTTCTGCTCGATTCGGGCGAGATGGAAGACCCTTACTACCGGGACAATGAGCTTAAGGCACTCGCGCTCATGGATAATGACTACATATTCACGTGCAGGTTTGAAGCGGACCTCGCGATCCTCGTGGCGGAGCACCAGGTTCTCCGGTTCGACGGAATCGATACCCTGGGGGAGATCTTCCTGAACGGAGTCAGACTCGGGAAGACCGACAACATGCACTGTTACCGGGAATATGATGTGAAGGATATCTTGAGGTCGGGCAAGAATACGCTGAAAGTCGCGCTCTCATCGCCGGTCGCCTATATCCGGAAGAAGGACAAGGAGCACCATCTGGGAGGCTCTTATGAGAGCATGCGGGGATTCCCTCATCTTCGGAAAGCCCACTGCATGTTCGGCTGGGACTGGGGGCCGCGCCTGCCTGATATGGGGATCTGGAAGGATGTAAGGCTCATCGGCTGGGACAGGGCGAGGATCACGGAGGTCGAAATCCGGCAGGAGCACTGTCTGCCCGGCGGAAGGCCGGCCATGGGCGACCCGGAACACGGGGCAGCGGCCCTTGAGGGAGCTGTTCAGGTGGCGCTTACCGTGAAGGTGAGCTGCGACGGGGAGACCACGCTTAAGATTGCGCTCATCAGCCCGGACGGCAGGGAGTATGACATGCAGGAGGGCGAACCGTTCGCAGTTCCGAACCCTGTGCTCTGGTGGCCGAACGGGCTCGGAGACCAGCCTCTCTATACGGTGCGGGCTGAAATTCCGGGCGAGAGGGTGGAAAAGCGGATCGGGCTTCGGACGGCGACGATGTGCCGGAGGAAGGACCGCTTCGGGGAGTCCTTCGCGGCCCAGGTAAACGGGATCAATTTCTTCTCCATGGGAGCCGACTATATCCCGGAGGACAATCTGCTTTCCAGAATGAGCCGGGAGAAGACAGCCCATCTCCTTAAGGCGTGCCGGGAGTGTCATTTTAATGTGATCCGGGTCTGGGGCGGCGGCATCTACCCGATGGATTATTTCTATGACCTCTGCGACGAGCTGGGACTTCTTGTCTGGCAGGATCTGATGTTTGCCTGCGCCAATTACCGCGCGGAGGAGGCGTTTGTCAGAAATATCACCGAGGAGATCCGGCAGAACGTGCGGCGGCTCCGCCACCACGCAAGCCTGGGGCTTTGGTGCGGAAACAACGAGATGGAGCAGTTCGCGCTGGTCCGCGAGTATGAGGGGACGGATGAAACCGCGGCGGATTACCTGATCCTCAATGAATATATCATCCCCGAAATCCTTAAGGAGGAGGATCCGGACCGCTTCTACTGGCCGTCCTCGCCCTCCTCGGGCGGAAAATTCCTCGCTCCGACGGACCCGAACCGGGGAGACGTGCACTACTGGGATGTCTGGCACGGAGATGAGCCGTTTACCGCCTACCGGAAGTACCATTTCCGGTATCTGTCGGAGTTCGGGTTTCAGTCATTCCCCTGTCATGAGACGGTGAAGAGCTTTACGCTGCCGGAGGACCGAAACATTTTCTCCTATGTGATGGAGATGCACCAGCGGAATGCCGGCGCGAACGGGAAAATCATGAAATACCTGTCGGCGACCTACCGCTATCCGGGGGATCTTGGGACGCTTATCTACGCCTCCCAGCTCCTGCAGGCGGAGGCGATCCGCTACGGGGTCGAGCATTTCCGCCGCAACAGAAATGAAGACCGCTGCATGGGCGCCGTCTACTGGCAGCTGAACGACATCTGGCCGGTCGCGTCCTGGTCGTCGGTGGACTATTTCCACCGCTGGAAGGCCCTTATGTACTTCGCGAAGCGCTTCTTTGCGCCGGTGCTTCTCTCCTGCGAGGAGGAGGGCGAGGCCTCGGAGGGCAGGACCTGCGTGACCGAGCCCGGGCCGGTGAAGAACACGGCAAGGCTCTCTGTGTCAAATGAAACCCGTAAAACGGTGCGGGGCATCGTGCAGTGGGAGCTCAGGGGGCCGCTGGGGGAGGTTTTCATTTCCGGGGAGGAGGACGTTTCGGTGCCTCCGCTCTCGGCGGTGTGGCTGCCGAAGCTTGATTTCTCGTCTTATGACCGGCATGAGGTCCACCTCTCCTACCGCATGAAGGAATGTGGGAGCGGCGGAAGCGTTCTTTTCTGCCCGCCGAAGCATTACCGGTTTGCGGATCCGTGTCTGTCGGTTCAGGCTGACAGCGAGAACGGGACGGTGACGGTGACGGCGGCTGCTTATGCAAAGGCGGTGGAGGTCTATGCGGAGGATGCCTCGGTCCGGTTTGACGACAATTTCTTTGATATGGAGCCCGGGACAAGGACGATCCGGGTCGCCGAGGGCCGGTTTGTGCCGGAGAAGCTCAGGGTCCGGAGCGTATATGACATCCGGTGATGAGGATATATGAGGAAAGAGTGGATAAGCGGCCTGGTTCATGGTAGAATGTAAATAATCAGCACCCCTCGGAAGCAGCCGCTTGAGCGGCTGCGAATGGGGTGCTGAATAGAAGCATAATCGGTCAAAGGAGGTGCGTTATGGGTTTATTTGACAAAGCGCTCAAAGGCATTCTGGGTAAGGCTGAGGAAGCGGTGGAGAAGGTCTCGAAGTCGGAGAAGGTGGGGTCTGCATTTTCCGAGATGAAGGACGTCTTCAGCGGAGTGCAGGAAGCATTCGACAAACTTGACAAGATGGATGAACAGCTTGAGAACGAGACGTTTGAAGCGTATGAGGAGGTTCCGGAAGGACCGTCGGGGTTCTCCTGGGGGCCGGTCATGCCGGCGGAGCCGAACCAGTTCAACTACCCGGGGACCTGGAAGGAGTATTTCCTGGAGGTCTTTGCGGATTACTTCCCCCACTACGAAATTGTCTGCAGCGACACACCGAGGGGAGCCGTCTTCAACTTCATGGACGGCGGGCGGAAAGCGCTCCTCGTGGAGGTCATGGACGAGAAGAGCGAGGCGAACTCGATCCGCAGAAAATGCAGGGAGGAAGGAACCCCCTACGTGCGCTTCTACTACAACCATGAGGGCTGGTGGAACACGAGAGAGTACGTGTATGTGCGCGTGCGGGAGGCACTTGAGAGCAACGCATAAGGTCATCCTGAGCGGAAACGCGTTTGCGCCTGCGGCGGGTCAGGCACGGGCTTCATAAAAGGCTTCGCAGGCAGCCGCCCGTGTACGATCCGGTACATTCCGGAATTTCCGGAATTTAATGATTTTCCGCTCTTTATGACGGGACGGTCCCACGCGGACCGTCCTCTTTAGAATTTTGCCGGACGGAGGATACCATGCCACTCCTTGAAATGCTCTCCCGGCCCGAATGCTGGGAGCGATACTACGGATACAAGACCTCCCTCGCGTTCCCGGTGCGGGAGGCGGAGGAGCTCCGGCGCTTCATCGACCGGAAGGAGTACCTGCCCGCCGCGGAGGGGATCTATGCGGGGGAGGATTTTCCGCTTCCCGCAAAGAGGATCCTGAGGAAGCAGGGGACGGAGAAGAAGCGGACCGTCTACATCTATCCGAAAAATGAAAACACGGTTCTAAAGCTCCTGACATATCTCATGATCCGGAAATATGACGGGCTCTTTGCCGACAATCTGTACTCGTTCCGGGCCGGCAGGGGCGCCAAGGATGCGGTGAAGCGCCTTCGAGCCCTTCCCGGGATCAGAAGCATGTACTCCTACAAGACGGATATAAGCAATTATTTTAATTCGATTCCGATGGACAGGTTTCTGCCGGTTCTTGAGGAGGCGCTTTGCGATGATCCGGAGCTGTTTTCATTTTTAAAAAGTCTGCTCATGAAGGAGCGCACTCTCTTTATGGGGGAGGAGCTCCGGGAGCAGATGGGGATCATGGCGGGCTGTCCGCTGGCTTCATTTTTTGCAAATCTCTATCTGAAGGACCTGGACCGCCTGTTTGCCGCGCGGGGGATCCCCTATGCGAGGTACTCGGACGATATCATCCTGTTTGCCGGAACGCGGGAGGAGCGGGATGCGTACGCGGAGGAGATCCGCGGGTTTCTTGCCGGGAAGGGGCTCTCAGTGAACCCCGCCAAGGAGATTTGCGGTGGGCCGGAGGACGGGTTCGTGTTCCTCGGGTTTCTTGTAAAGGGCGGCGAGACGGATATCGCGCCGGCTTCGGTGGTGAAGCTTAAAAAGAAAATGAGAAGGAAGGCGAGAGCCCTTCTTCGCTGGCGTCTCCGAAATGACATCGAGGGGGAGAAGGCGGGGCGGGCGTTTGTCCGTATTTTCAAGAGGAAGCTTCTCGAGAGCTCGTTCGATAAGGATCTCAGCTGGAGCGGCTGGTTCTTCTCGATGATCACGACGACGGAGAGTCTCCATGAAATCGACTCTTATGCGGAGGACTGCCTGCGGTTCCTTGTGAGCGGCAGGCGGACGAAAGCCAGGTACAATGTGCGGTACGAGGACATCAAGGCCATGGGATTTGAGAGCCTTGTGCACGCCTACTATCAATATGAGGGAAATGAAAAGAAATGACGAACGATAGGCACAGCTTCTATGTGAGCGGGTACGGGAAGGCTTCGGAGGAGGCAATCTGCCTTGCGGAGCTCGCCGCCGACGGGACTTTGCGGAAAATGAAGGGCTTCACCGGTGCGGCGCAGCCCTCTTATCTGGCGCTGCACGAGATGCATGGGGAGAGATTTCTCTACACGTTTGAGAAGGACCCGCCGGACGGGGCGGTCCTGGCGTACCGGGTGTTTCCGGACAGGCTTGAGCTGCTTTCCCGCTGTAAGGCGGATTTTCTCGGGCCCTGCCATGTGTCGGTGTCGGAGAGGGGCGATTTCGTCTATTTTGCGAGCTACGGCAAGGGGACGGTCGCGGTTTTCCGGATCAATGAGGACGGCGGGCTGGCGTTTTCCTCGATGGTGAGGCATGAGGGGCGCGGCGCACATCCGCTGCGGCAGGACCGGCCGCATCCGCATTTTGCGGCGGAGACAGATGGGCAGCTCTTTGTGGTGGATCTGGGCCTTGATAAGGTTTTTGTATACAATATTGACCGTGAGAGCGGGGAGCTTTCGCCTTCGGGGGAGGACATCGTGTTCCCCGCGGGCACGGGGCCGCGCCACCTGGTGTTCGATAAAATGCACCGGGACCGGCTCTATGTGCTCTCGGAGCTCACGGCGGAGGTGTTCTTCTTAAAGAAGGGGGCTTCCGGCTGGGAGATCAGGCAGGCGGTGAGCGCGGTGCCGGGGCTTTCGGCGGATCCGGCGCTCATGGTTCCTCAGACCGCGGATGTGCTGAGCATCGGCGCGGCGATCAAGCTGAGCGAGGACGGGAGGTATGCTTTCGCCACGTGCCGGCTGGGGTACCAGACGGTGTCGGCGTTCAGGGCATCAGAGGACGGTGGCCTTCATTTCTGTGATGCGGTGCGCACCGGCGGGATCACCCCGAGGGACATTGAGGTCGTCGGGGATACGGTGATCGCGGCGCACCAGGATTCGGGCCTTGTGACGGCGGTCCCGTTTGACCGCGCCTCTGAGCGGTTCGGGGGTGTGGCGAGCTCGCTGGCGCTTCCGAGCCCGACCTGCGTGGTCAGCGTTTGAGATCGCAGGTGGGGACGGTTCTTCGCGGAGGGGGACGGTTCTCCGCAGAGGAGAACCGTCCCCCTCCGCGAAGAACCGTCCCCGTACGTTGAAAGAAAGGACAGATGCTGATTGAAGATTTGCGGATATGACATAACGATCGTGCGCTCCGCCCGGCGGACCGTCGCGCTCGAGATCCGGTCGGACGGGGAGATCCTCGTCCGGGCACCCCGGCGGATGACGAACCGGGAGATCGAGGCCTTTGTAAGGTCGCGGGAGGAGTGGCTTGGGACGCACGCAGCGCGCGCGGCGGCCCGGCGGGCCGAGATGGGAACCGTGCAAAAATACACGAAAGATGAGCTTCGGCAGCTCGCAGAGCAGGCGGTGCGGCTGATCCCGGAGCGGGTCGCCCACTATGCGCCGCTCGTCGGGGTGACCTACGGCCGGATCACGATCCGGAACCAGAGGACCCGCTGGGGGTCCTGCTCCGCGAAGGGAAATCTGAACTTCAACTGCCTGCTCATGTGTATGCCGCTTCCGGTCATCGACTCGGTGGTGGTCCACGAGCTCTGCCACAGGCTGGAAATGAACCACTCGCCGCGGTTCTACCGGGAGGTGTGCCGGGTGTATCCGGAGTATGACCGGTGGCACGGGTGGCTGAAGAAGCACGGGCCGGCGATTATGGCGAGGATGCCGTGAGAAAAAATAGAGAGGGGTCAGAGATGGTTCCGAAGAACCGTCTCTTTTTTTTATGCACTGTTTTTGCGATTTATTGCCAAATTTCTTCGCAAGAATCGAAAATTTCCCGGCAATTTTTGTAAAGACGGGATATTTTTGAATATTGCATAATATGTACAACAAGGAAATCTTCAGGCCTGATGTGTTTCCGGTAACGGGTTTCATTATTGTAATTCAAGAATACTTGTCAGGAGGAAAATTGAAATGAAGAAGAAATTATTGGCTCTTACTCTCATCGGCGCCATGACGGCCGGCATGCTGGCCGGCTGCGGCGGCAGCGGCAGCACAGGATCGACTGCGGCGCCGGCGTCTGAAGGCGCGGCGGCAGGATCGACGGCGGCACCCGCCTCCGAAGGCGCGGCAGCAGGCCAGGCGGCGGCACCGGCCGGCGGCGACAACGTCATCAATCTCTGGGCCTTCACGGATGAGGTTCCGAACATGGCCGCAAAATACGCGGAAACACATCCGGATTTCGGGTACACGTTCAATCCCACGATCATTGCCACGACCGAAGGTGCTTACCAGCCCGCGCTTGACGCAGCGCTTCAGGCCGGCGGCGAGGGCCAGCCGGACATCTACTGCGCGGAGGCAGCTTTCGTACTGAAATACACGAAGGGCGACATGGAGAGCTTCGCGATGCCGTATAAGGATCTCGGTATCGATGTTGACGGAGAGATTGCCTCCTCAAAAATTGCTCAGTATGCTGTCGATATCGGCACCAATACTTCGGGCGATGTCGTAGGCCTGGGGTATCAGGCGACCGGCGGCTGCTTCATTTACAGGCGGTCGATCGCGAAAGAGGTTTTCGGAACCGATGATCCGGCAGAGATATCCGAAGTCCTCGGCGGTGGTTCTGGATCCTGGGATAAATTCTGGGCGGCTGCGGCAAAGCTCGCTGAAAACGGCACGGCTATCGTCTCCAGCGACGGCGATGTCTGGCACGCGGTTGAGAACAGCTCCGACAGCGGCTGGCTGAATGATGCCGGACAGCTCGTCATTGATCCGAAGAGAGAAGCATTCCTTGACATTTCCAAGGATCTCACCGACAAAGGATGGTCCAACCAGACGCAGGACTGGCAGGATGCATGGTTTGCGGATATGAAGGGCACCGGAGCAAAGCCGGTATTCGGTTTCTTCGGCCCGGCATGGCTCATCAACTATACGATCGCTCCGAACTGCGGCGGCGAGGCAGTCGGTGAAGGCACCTACGGTGACTGGGCTGTCTGCTCTTCCCCGATCGGTTTCTTCTGGGGCGGCACATGGCTCCTTGCAAATAAGAACATCGATTCCGCCAAGGCTCAGGCTGTGGCTGAGTTCATCGAGTGGGTTACTTTAAACGGCACGGAAGACGGTCTCCAGTACAAGTGGGCGAACGGAACCCTGTACGGAGAAGGCGGCACCAAGGATGCGGTTGCAGCCGGTGCGGTCATGGAAGTCTCCAACGGCGAACTTGAATTCCTCGGCGGTCAGAATATGTTTGATTACTTCGTACCGGCCAACGATTTCGCAAACGGCAAGAACCTGACTCAGTACGATGAATCCATCAACACATTCTGGAGAGACCAGGTACGCGCATACGCAGCCGGCGAGAAGACCCGTGATGCCGCAATCGCGGACTTCAAGCAGACGGTTTCCGATAATCTCGGCATCGATCCCGCTGCTTAATGCAATATTGAAACCCGCTGACCGGTGCCGTCGGAAATCTCCGGCGGCACCGGAAAGTGGTCTCAGGCAGCTAATCATATAATTTGAGGAGAAAAATCATGCCAAAGAAAAAGAAAAAAGGCTATGCGAAATACGGATATCTCTTCGCCATGCCTTTCATGATCGCCTATCTTATATTTTCCCTGTATCCGACCCTTTACACCATGATTATCGGTTTCACTGACCTGAAAGGAATCGGCAAGACCTCCTTCCGTTTCCTCACGGAGGATATTTTTGCGAATTACCGCACGATTCTCACGAGCCCGACCTTCCAGCTGGCTCTAAAGAACACGGTCGTCATGTGGATCTGCAACTTCGTTCCTCAGCTTCTTTTAGCGCTGCTTCTCACCGCATGGTTTACGGACAGGCGCTTTAAGATCCCCGGGGAAGGCGCGTTCAAGGTTCTCTTTTATATGCCGAACATCATCACGGCTGCGACGGTCGCGATCCTGTTCTACGCACTTTTCGGCTACCCGATGGGACCTGTCAACAGTCTGCTGCAAAAGCTCGGCATTCTGTCGGAACCGTTCAACTTTCTGGTCAAGAAGACGATTTCCCGCGGCATTGTCATTTTCATTCAGACCTGGATGTGGTACGGCTACACAATGATCATCCTGATCTCGGGTGTTCTCGGTATCAGTACGGAGATATTCGAGGCGGCTGAGGTCGACGGCGCCAACGGCTGGCAGACATTCTGGATGATCACCCTGCCGAACATCAAGACGATTCTGCTCTTTACGCTTGTGACATCCCTGATCGGCGGTCTCAACATGTTCGATATCCCGAAGCTCTTCATGCAGGGCGGTCCGGACAATGCGACGCTCACGCTGGGTGTTTTCATTTACAATCTCGCATTCAGCGGCGGTTATCTCTACAACCGGGCATCGGCAGCCAGCATGATCACCTTCATGATCATCATCGCGGCATCGGCGGTCCTCTTCTGGACACTGCGTGACAAGGACGAGGAAGCGCTCCGCAAGGAGATTAAGAGAAGAAACAAGCCGGTTAAGGCCGCGAAGAGAAAGGAGGCGGCGTCATGAAAAAGACGAAATCGTTCAATGCAAAGAAGATCGTAATTTTCATCATATGCGTTTTTCTGGCGGTCCTCTCCCTCATGCCGTTCATCATCATGATCGTGAACTCGACCCGCTCGACGACACAGATCCAGCAGAGCGCGGTATCGCTCATCCCGTCGACCTATTTTATGAACAACCTGAAGATCCTGGTCGGCAAGAGCTTTAACCCGGCCGTCGGTTTCAAGAATTCTCTGATCGTCTCTGTCGGGGCGACGGCTCTCGCCACCTACTTCTCGACGCTGACCGCCTATTCGCTGGTGGTCTATGAGTGGAAGCTCAGGGATGTCTTCTTTAAATTCATCATCGCCATCATGATGATCCCCGCGCAGATCACGATGATCGGGTTCTACCAGATGGTCTACAAGATTCACATGACCAATCAGCTGTCCATGCTGATCCTGCCGGCAATCGCCTCACCGTCCATGGTATTCTTCATGCGCCAGTATATGAAGCCGGCACTCTCCATGGAAATCGTGCAGTCCGCGAGAATCGACGGAGCGAAGGAGTTTTACATTTTTAATGCGATTGCGCTCCCGATCATGAAGCCGGCCATTGCGACCCAGGCGATCTTCACCTTCGTCTCCTCCTGGAACAACCTGTTCACGCCTCTCATCCTTCTGACGGACCAGAAGAAATACACGCTGCCGATCATGATCTCGCTCCTTCGCGGCGATATTTACAAGACGGAGTACGGCGCGGTCTACCTGGGCCTCACGCTGACGGCGGCACCGCTCATCATCGTGTACCTGCTGCTCTCGAAATACATTGTCGCAGGCGTGGCTTTAGGTAGCGTCAAGGGCTGAGGGGGGGTTCATTTTCAAGAAGGCTTCGGCTTATTCCGTGATCATCCGATGTCTCTTTAAGCTTGCGGTACTGGGTCGGCGACATGCCGGTACATTTCCGGAAAGCCCGGTTGAAGGATGAGGCGTTGTTGAAGCCCACGGCAGAGGCGATTTCCGAGACGGTCTGCCCCTGTCCCGCGGAGAGCAGGCGTTCCGCAACCTGGATGCGCTTGCTCTCCAGATGGTCGCGAAACGTCGTGCCGCTGTATTCGGCGAACAGACGATGAAAATAATATTTGGAAAAGCCGGCATAGTCCGCCGCCCACTCAAGGCTCAGGTCTTCCATGTAGTGGGTGTCGACATAGTTCAGCAGGCCGGCAAACTTCTCGTAGTTGACCGCGGAATTCCTGGTTTTGTCAGCGGAGAATCCCGCTGTCCGATTGAACAGGTACTTTGCGGTGTCAGCCAGAAGCTTCAGGAGCTCTGAGAAAATGAAAAGCTCCCACATGCTTCCGGCCTCGAAATAGAGATCCGTAATGCGGTCCAGGTATCCGCGGACCGTCTGATAAAATTCCGGGTCCTCCTCCTTGCGGAAGCAAACCGTCCGCATGAGAAACAGGGGTTCGCATGCTTTTACATCCATAAGGCTCTTGACCGGTTCAAAATCAATCAGCATAATGAATCTTGCACCGGGAGTGCTTTTAATGGTATGGAGGGCATGCGGAGGGATGAAAAGAATATCACCGGGTGTGAGACAGTACTCGATGTTGTTGACGGTGACGTAGTAATTATTTTCAAGGACAAGGATGATCTCGGTCGCCGCGTGGTGGTGAGGAGCATAGCCTTCCAGCTGATTGTTGTACCAGATGCGCAGATGTGTTTCCGGTACATAGTCAACCCGCTCAAGTGTCCCGACGACATCCCGGCCGTAAAAGGCCCGTATTGGCTGCCGGTATTTTTCCGGTATGCTGTACTGATACGGTTTCATATACTTTATCCCTCTTAAAACGTTTGAACAATCAAAGAAAATCAAAAAGAAGTCTGTTAACTTAGATTATATTCCGGTTTCCGTCCTGTGTAAAGAATGCGAAAGGGAGAAAAATGGACAAGATTAAAGCGAAGAAGCAAGCGGAAGAACTGGTCGCAAAAATGACGGTCGAGGAGATGGCATCCCAGCTCAAATTTAATGCGGAGGCGATCCCGCGGCTCGGGATCCCCGCCTACAACTGGTGGAATGAAGGCCTGCACGGGGTGGCCCGGGCCGGCACTGCGACGGTATTTCCTCAGGCAATCGGCCTTGCGGCAGCCTTCGATACGGAGCTCATGGAGGAGATCGGAGACTGCATCGCCGTGGAAGGGCGCGCCAAATACAATGAACAGGCAAAGCGGGGCGACCGTGACATCTATAAGGGGCTCACGTTCTGGTCCCCGAACGTAAATATTTTCCGCGATCCCCGCTGGGGCCGCGGTCACGAGACCTACGGCGAGGATCCGTTTCTCACGTCGCGGCTCGGGGTTCATTTTATAAAAGGTCTGCAGGGAGACGGCGAATACATGAAGGCGGCTGCCTGCGTCAAGCATTTTGCGGTGCACTCCGGGCCCGAGGCGCTGCGGCATTTCTTTAATGCGGAGGCTTCGCCCAAGGATCTGGAGGAGACTTACCTGCCGGCGTTTGAGGCCTGCGTCACGGAGGCGCATGTCGAGGCCGTCATGGGTGCTTACAATCGGACGAACGGCGAGCCCTGCTGCGCCAACGGACCGCTCATGGATGATATCCTGCGGGGAAAATGGGGCTTTGACGGGCATTTCGTCTCTGACTGCTGGGCGGTTCGCGATTTTCATGAAAATCACAAGGTGACCTCCCGCCCGGAGGAATCCGTGACACTCGCGCTGACGCACGGCTGCGACCTCAACTGCGGCTGCACCTACGAGCGCGTGATGAACGCATACCGGGAGGGACTGATCGATGAAAGTCTCATCCGGCGGTCCGCGGTCAGACTTTTTACGACACGTTTTCTCCTCGGTCTCTTTGACCGGACGCCTTACGATGATATCCCCTACACGGAGGTTGAGAGTCCGGAGCATCTGGCGCTTGCCTCCCGGGCGGCGAAGGAGAGCTTCGTTCTTCTTAAAAATGAAGGAATTCTCCCGCTCGATGTCACCGCTCTTAAGACGATCGGCGTCATCGGGCCGAACGCGAACAGCCGCAGCGCCCTTATCGGCAACTACCACGGCACATCCTCCCGCTATGTCACGATCCTTGAGGGGATCCAGGACGCGGTTCCGGAGAGCGTGCGGGTCCTCTACTCGGAAGGCTGCCATCTCTGGAAGAAGAACATTGAGTCGCTCTCCTCAGATGCCGGAAATGACAGGCTTGCGGAGGCGATGGCTGTCGCAGCGCATTCGGATGTTGTGATCCTCGTCACCGGGCTCGATGAGACCCTTGAGGGCGAGGAGGGCGATACCGGCAATTCCGACGCTTCGGGTGACAAAAAGGATCTGGAGCTCCCCGCCCCCCAGCGCGCGCTCATGGAGGCGGTTCTGTCCTGCGGGAAGCCGGTTGTTCTCGTGAATATGACCGGAAGCGCCGTCAATCTCTCGCTTGCCGATGAGAAGGCGGCCGCGATTCTGCAGGCCTGGTATCCGGGCGGGAGAGGCGGGCGCGATGCGGCGGATGTCATTTTCGGAAAATGCTCGCCTTCCGGGAAGCTCCCCGTAACATTTTACAAAAATACGGACGATCTGCCGGCTTTCACGGACTACGCCATGAAGGGGCGCACGTACCGCTATTACGAGGGGACGCCCCTCTATCCCTTCGGCTACGGCCTGACGTACGGGGATGTGTATGCGGCGGATCTCGCTGTCGGCGAGATCCGGGGAAAGGAGACGTTTGCCGGCGCGCTGGCTCACGTGACACTCACGAATGCGGGGGCGCAGGAGACGGAGGATGTCGTACAGGTTTACATAAAGGGAGAGGATGACCCCTGTGCGGTGCCGCACCCGGCGCTTGCGGGGTTCGCCCGTGTCCGTCTTACACCCGGTGAGACGAAGAAGGTGACTGTTTCCCTCCCTGTCCGGGCGTTCACGAGCGTCGATGATGCCGGCGTGCGGGCGCTTCGAGGGAGACGCTTTACGGTTTTTGCGGGGACGTCTCAGCCGGATCCGCTGAGCGCTTCTCTTACGGGCCGTTCTGCGGTTCGGGCGGAGTTTAATATTTGAGTAGTATTTGAGGGACGGTTCTTCGCGGAGGGGGACGGTTCTCCTCTGCGGAGAACCGTCCCCCTCCGCGAAGAACCGTCCCCCTCTGCGAAAAAATGACCGCTGCCAAACCGGCAGCGGCCTTTGCCATTCTATGAGCAGTTTTAGATGCAGACGACCTTGATGCGCCGCGAGACCTCGGGACTCATCCCGAGCGTCCGTCCCTCCGGGGTCCGGACACACACCGAACCGCTGAGGTTCTGCAGCACATAAAGAATCGTGTTCTCCCGGACATTGAACTGGGCCTTCAGGGCCTCCACGTACTCACCGAGCATCCAGATGACCCGGCAGTCACTCCCCTTCTCCGCACTGGCAAGACTCATCATCTCTCTCACCTCCCGCTACCAAACGCTGTCAAAGGCTTTGAATCGATGATCTGTCCGGCGGGACTGCCCGAGTATCTACCCTGAGTGTATTAAAAATTGTGCAAAAAGTCAACGCTAACCGCGCAAAAGTCAGAAAGATTAGCTATTTCTGACAAATGAACCCCGCGCACTCACCCCAGCGGGACTTCCACGATCTCGGCCATCCGCATGAGGCAGGTCTCGATCTGCTCGGAGATCTCGCGGACCATGCGGGAGGAGATCTCTTCATTTTTCTCCTTCTCGAGGCTCGTGTAGAAGCTGTTCCGGATGTCGTCCGTAAGATCCGCGAGCCGCTCCGCAAGGCGCTTCTTCGGGATGAGCTTCCGCATCGGGACCGGAATATCGGCCCGAAGGAGCATCTCCTGCATCGGCTTCTTGCCGAGGAGAAGGACCAGCAGGGTCACGACCGCGCCCGCGATGATCCCGGTCGGGCCGCTCGAGACGAGGGCGACGCCGCTCCCGCCGCAAAGGAGGCCGACGATCACCGAGATGATCGTGTCGATGAGGAAGGTCATCTCGTCGACGGCGAAGACATTTTTGGTGTCGAGCCGGATGTCGATCTCGGAGAGCGAGAGGTAGGAGGAGAGGCTGAGCGCCCGGTAGGGCACCTTGTGGCGGGTGCAGATCGGCACCGTCAGGTCCTCGAGAGCGTAGGAGACGGGCTTAAGCCAGGCCGCGACCGGCTTCACGAGGAGCTTTTTGGCCTCGTCCGTGTGCAGATAAGCCGTGATGGCGGTTTCAAGCTCCGCATCGATGTCGGAAAGGCGGCGAATCTCGCCGTCCCGCCAGCGGTAGATGACGGGGAGGACGGCATGCTCGAGAATCGGCCCCGTGAGCGAGTCGACCGCCCGCATGTAGAGGTCGTCGATGGTCTCGGAGACGATCTTCTCGACCGCGGTCGAGTCGATGAGCTCCCTGACCTCCCGGCGGAACGCGCGGACATCCGCGTCGATCCTTCCGCAAAATGAAAGACCCCTCGCCACCGAAAACTCGGGTGAGCGCTCGCGGATGATGACCGCCTCGGGAAATACCTCCCGGCACCACTCGGTGACGGCCGGCAGTCGGGAGACGCCGCCGGTCAGGAAGAGGAGCTCGGGGAGCTCGCCGGAAAGGCGCCCGCGAAGCTCGCGGAGGCTCTCCGTGAAGACCGCCTTGAAGGAGCGGCCGCCCAGGGGTTTGCATTTTCCGTTTAAGATCTGGTCCGCAGTCTTTTTGTCCATGCGGAGGGTCAGATCGAGGGGTTTTTCGTAGAAGAGCTGCAGGGTGTTCTCACAGCCCGCCTCCGACCAGTACTCCTCGTCGGCGAAATACTTCTCCTTGAGGCGCCGCGCGGCAAACTCGGCGTAGCTTCTCCAGGGGGTGCTGGCCTCAAAGACCGTCCGGATCTCCTTCCTGTGGGGGGAGGCCTCGACCGCGAGGTCGAGCAGCATCTCGTCCATGAGGCCGCCGCCGAGCGCGACCTCGCCGGCGGTCTTGAGCTCCACCTCGCGGCCGCCTCTTATGTAGGCGAAATCCGTCGTGGAGGAGCCGATGTCGACGACGAGAACCGGGCGCGATAAGATGTCGTAGCCGACCTCGAGGTGCCGCGACTGGCAGGCCGCGACCAGGGCCGCCCGGGACTCGGAGATGATCCTCGCGGGCGGATAATTCAAATCTTCAAAAATCGCGCGGTAGCGCTCGCGCGCCGCCGCATCCCACCCGGCCGGGCAGCCGATGTAGAAGCAGGAATCCTCGCCTTTTATGAGGTCGCCTCCCGTTAAGAGCTCGCCGAGGACGCCGGCGGCAAAGCTTTTGATGTCCTTTGCGCTCGCGCGGTCGGTCAGGAAACGGCTCTTGAAGCGGAGAGCCCGCTCGGAGGCGTCCGGCGCAAGGCAGGCCTCCTCGCCGATGAGGAGGGCGCCGCCGGCGGTCTTTGCGTAGGCGGTGATGAAGCTTTTCGCGTCGCGGACGGGCAGGATGCGGGGCTCCTTTGCGTCCGGGCTGTCAAGAAGGGCGATCGCGCTCTCGGCGTCGCCGAGGTCAAATCCGTAGAATTTATCCATTTCACATACCTCCGGCTGCGAGGCCCCTTACAAGGAGGACGTTGTCCTTCACGAGCGCGGGCCTCAGAGTTCTCGTCTTCACTCCGGGCATGAGACTGAAATATTTCCGGGTACTCTCGTCAAACATAAGCACCTCGATCCCGCGGCGGTGGAGATAGTAGCGGATCTCCGAGACCGTGTCCTTCGACCCCGGGTCGTCCGGGTTCCGGCAGGCTGCCTCGAGGAGCTGGGAGAAGAGCGTAAGGAGCTCTTCGGGAATCTCGGCGTCTTCGACGACGGCTGCCGCGGTCAGCTTTTCATTTTCCGCCTCGCGGGCGGTCTCGTCGACGACCGTGAGGAGGTTCTTTACGTTGTGGTAGATCTTCTCGCCGTCGAGCACGATCTCAAGCTTGTCCTCGTTTCGCCGGGCGGGTTTTCCCGCGCCGAACCGCATTCCCGCAAAAAATGCAAACACCGCACCCGCAGCCATGAGCGCCATCCCGACCGGGGAGAGCGCGGCGGGCGCGAGCGCAAGGACCAGCGCGCCGCCGGCGGCCGAGCCTGCGGCAGCGGCGGCCGGAATCAGGGCGGCGCTTCTCCCGGAGCCCGCCTTCAGGGGGGAATAGACCTTCACCTCGCCCGCGCTGTCGATGAGCGAGAGGGCTGCCCGGGCCGAGGCCAGGAGTGGCCCGTGGGCGGAGGCGTCCTCGCGCTGGGCGGCGAGGCGCAGCTGGATGCGGGAGAGCTCGTCGTCTAAGAGGCGGACGGCGTGCTCCGGCGAGTCCGAGGCGGCGAGGCCGGTTAAGAGTCGCTCTTTGTCATTTTCGAGGAGTTCTCTGGCGTTCATAGTCTTACCTTCTTATTCTGTGGAAGTGTCTCCTTATAGTATACCCTTAAACCCCGAAAAGGACAACAAAAAGGCGGCCTCTCTGCCCATCAGAGCAGAAAGGCCGCTTCGGTTTTCATTTTATAAGAGATGCGCGCGGAGCTCCTCACCCGAAAGCGGGGAGAGATATGCCGGCGGGACATCGAAGACGGTCATGCAGCCGGTCTTCCCCTCCGCGGCCATGCGGGCGACCGCACGGGCGTAGGCGATGATGACCGAGGAGGTGAACTCCGGGTTCGAGTCGAGCTTTAAGTTGTACTCGATGATCTCGGTGTGTTCATTTTCAAAACCGGTCCTGCCGGAGCGGATCACGAAGCCGCCGTGCGGGAGGCCGGCGTGGTCGCGCTTCATCTCGTCCATGGAAATGAAATGCACCGTCGTGTCGTAATCGGCGAAGTAGTTCGGCATCTCCTTGATCTCTTTCTCGATGCGGGCCTTGTCGGCACCTTCCTCGGCGACCACGAAGACCTCGCGGGTGTGCATCTCGCGGGTCACAAACTCCGGCTGCTCGCCTGCGCGGACACGCGCGACGGCATCCTCGACCGGGATCGTGTACTGGCGGGCATCGACGACGCCCTCGATGCGGCGGACCGCGTCAGAGTGGCCCTGGGAGACGCCGCGGCCCCAGAAGGTGTAGTTTTTGCCGTCCGGGAGGCAGGCGGTGGAGATCATGCGGAGGAGCGAGAACATGCCCGGGTCCCAGCCGCAGGAGATGAGGCCGGCCTTGCCGCCTTCCTTCGCGGCGGCGTCGACCGCCGCAAAATGCTCCGGAATGCGCGCGTGCGTATCGAAGCTGTTGATCACGTTGAAATCCTTTGCGTAGATCGGGGTCTGGACCGGCAGGTCGGTCGCGCTGCCGCCGCAGAGGATAAGGACGTCGATCTTGTCCTTCCATGCGCCGATCTCATCGACATTTACGACCGGGATGCCCGGGGTCCGAAGGGAGACGCTCTCCGGGGCGCGCCGCGTGAAGACGGCGGCCAGTTCCATATCTTCATTCTGGCGGATAGCGCTCTCGACACCCCGCCCTAAGTTTCCGTAGCCTAAGATACCGATTCTGATGCTCATAATAATCCTCCTCGAAAGTGTGTAGTGCATTTTTTCGATGTTCCTATTATCTGCGCTTTTGCGCGTTAATGCAAGAAAAAGTTGAGAGAGCGCCAAAAATCTTGATTTGGTGCAAAATACGTCTTTGAAAAATCTTGATTTCGTGAGAAAATGAACCCGGAGGTTCTTTCCATGAAAAAAACACCTTACGCTACCTACATCCTTCTCGCCGCCAACCTGATCGTCTTCTTCGCCTCGGAGCTCCTTGGCGGGTCCGAGGACTATGCGACGATGCTGCGCCTCGGCGCGGCGTCCGCCCCGCTCATAAAGGAGGGGGAGTACTGGCGGCTTTTCACCTCGATGTTCCTGCATTTCGGGTTCATGCATCTTGCAAACAACATGATCGTCCTCTTTGCGCTGGGCGAAAATCTTGAAAATGTGCTCGGCCCTGTCCGCTACGCCCTTCTCTATCTCGCGGGAGGCCTCGCCGGCAATCTCCTTGCCTTCGCTCACGATCTTCTGATCGGCAGAACGGGGATCTCCGCGGGGGCCTCGGGCGCGGTCTTCGCCCTCCTCGGGTGCTACGTCTTCCTGCTCCTTAAAAACCGCAGGAACATGCCCCGCATGGTGGTCGGCCGGGTGATCTTTGGGGCGGCGCTGGCGCTCCTGCCCGGGTTCTATACGCCGGGGGTGGACGCGTTTGCGCATCTCGGGGGGTTTGTGTTCGGGCTTGCGTTTGCATTTGCGCTTAAGCGCACGATAGAGCCGTAAATTGCTTGAGGTGCCGCCCGGAGTTTGCGCTCCGGGCGGTTTTATATTTCGGTGAAGTGTAAAAAAACTGACTTCACCGAAAAATATCCGCGTTCAACATTGTTCTCTTGTCCGGCGGGAACGCCTTCTTCGTGAGATGCTGCCGAAAAAAATGTCGATACAGAATACGCTGATTACAACATTCGGACTGAAGCGCACGGAATATTTCGGTGATTTTATGAATACAATCACTCTGGATGATCTGTTTCAGCCGTAAATTGCTTGAAGTCCGCCGCAGTTTCGTCTAAACTGATAGAAAGAGATCACTTCATTTTGTTGGAGGCGGAAAATGAACGGAAACGGTTTGCGTAAGCTTCCCATCGGCGTGCAGGGCTTTCAGAGCCTTCGCGGCGATGGGTTTTTGTATGTCGACAAAACGGCATATATCTATAAGCTGACCCAGGGGAGCCGGCAGTATTTTCTGTTCCGTCCCAGAAGGTTCGGTAAGAGTCTGCTGCTCTCCACCATGAGGGCCTTCTTTGAGGGGAAAAAGGAGCTCTTTAAGGGACTCGCGATCGAGCGGCTTGTGGAAGGGGATGCGGATGCATGGAAGCCCTATCCGGTTTTTTACTTTGATTTCAATCAGGCGAATTATCAGCGCGAGACCGCGCTTTACGAAGTTCTCGGTGCCATCCTAAGAGAATATGAGGCGGTATATGGGGCAAGTGAGGACGGCTGCCCGTTGGAGGAGCGATTTCGGAACCTTATAAAGCGGGCCGTAGACAGGACCGGACGCCGGGTGGTCATCCTCGTGGACGAGTATGACAAGCCGCTCCTTGAGGTGATGAAGGACCCGATACTTGAGGAGCACAACAAGGCGGTGTTCAAGGGATTCTTCAGCACCTTAAAGAGCTACGATGATTATATCCGGTTCGTGTACATCACCGGGGTGACGAAGTTCAGCAAGGTGAGCATTTTCAGTGATCTGAACCAGCTTTATGATATCTCGATGGTCGCGGACTATGCCGGGATCTGCGGAATCACGGGGCAGGAGCTTCTGGACAATTTCGGGCCTGAGATTGACAGGCTGGCTGTGCAGCAGGAGCTCTCAAAGGATGAGTGCCTTGCACGGCTTAAGGAAAAATATGACGGTTATCGGTTCCATCAGTCGAGTGAGGGGGTTTATAACCCGTTCAGTCTTTTGAACTGCTTTGCAAATATGGAGTTCGGTGATTACTGGTTCGAGACAGGCACGCCGACCTTCCTTGTCCGAAGATTATGTGAGATGGGATTTGATATCCGGTCATTCTCCGATAGTACTTTATATGCGACGCCGAAGCGCCTGATGGATTACCGCGGTGACAGCACAGATCCCCTGCCGCTTCTTTACCAGACCGGCTATCTCACGATCACCGGGGTCAGGAAGAGCGGCATCAACGTGCGGCTTGCGCTTGGCTTTCCGAATGAGGAGGTCAAATACGGGTTCCTTGATTCCCTGATGCCGGAGTATGCTCCTGCGGTGCGTATGGAATCCGGGAAGGATATCCAGTCGATCACGGAATACATTGAAAATGGTGAGACGGAAAAACTCGCATCTGCTTTTAAGGCGCTTTATGCGAGTATTCCCTACACGACGAAGGATGTGCCGTTCGAGCATGATTTCCAGACGGTTATCTATCTTGTCTTTACGCTTCTTGGTCAGTATGTCCATGCGGAGGTTCACAGCGCCGAGGGAAGGGCGGACTGCATCGTTGAGACGGATGCGTATGTGTATATTTTCGAGTTCAAGCGCGACTGCACCGCCGACGAGGCCCTCTCCCAGATCGAGGAGAAGGGCTGCGCCGCCCCCTATGCGGCGGACAGCCGGAGGCTCGTAAGAGTCGGGGTTTCATTTGACAGTGAGAAGAGGATTCTTAAGGACTGGAAGACAGTAGAATAAGGAAACATGAGGTGCCGCCCGGAGTTGCTCTCCGGGCGGCAGCCGTATTAAACGTAAAAATCTGATTTTCCAAAATAATCATTCCATTTTCGGAGAACATCTTCGCTTCGAGCTTCTATAATCCGCATAATATTTTTCAGAGTTGTTTCGGGGATTCTGGAATTATTATTGGCAAGCAGGCATTTGCCGCTTCGCGTAATCCATATCTTTGTTGCATTTGCCGTCGGTTTCCCCTGCGCTACATGTACATGAACCGGCTCAAGAGGGTCGTTTTCATTAGCCCAGAAAAAGACCCAATAGGATCCGATTTTAAAGACCTGAGGCATTTTCAAACCCTCCGCATTTGGAAAACTCAAGAATCAAATGAGCAGTATCCTGTATGACCTTCAGATATTTCTGCATTTCAGCTTCTGAAAATCCGTCTACATCCTCAACCGCATAATCCGGAAGATAGCATGTCGCGTGGTGAAAACAGTCTTTTTCATCAGGTTTTTCTATGTATACTTTTACTTTGCCATTCGCCAGCATCTCGGAATGGACAATCTCGGTATCATCATCCAATGTAAGAAAAGGATACATCATAAGTATTACCTCCATTGATTTGCTCTTCAAATAGTGCGCCGGCTTTCCGGCATTGCGTATCATTTTCATTATACACCCTGAACCTCTTTTCGGGTAGAAAAATGCAGAAAGGCAGCAGGAAATATAAATACCCCCGGGACATCATATCGCTTGCTCTCCGGGCGGTTTTTTTGCGCTTGCGCGTACGATTTAAGAATTTGTAAGAAATTCTTAAGGGTTCCCGTAAGAAATATATGCTATAGTAGTCGCTGTCGGGCCCCGGAAGGGGCCCTTTTGAGGAGGAATGTGAATGAAAAGAGAAGGAATCAGGTATGCGGCGCTCGATATTTTATTTAGCTCTGTCGTCTATATCCTGTTTATGGACAAACTGACGCTATGGGCTGTAAACAATGAGACGATTCGAAGATATTTTCCGTCGACGACTTTTCCGGGAGGGGCTCATTGGGCCGTGCCGCTCCCGATTCATGCGGCGGCCTTTGTTGTGCTTATCCTTTATATTAAGCTGCTGGCTGAAGCAGAGCTCAAAGACTATTACCTGAGCGGACCGCCGAAGCTCCGATGGATTTTAGTCGGAGTCCTGTCTGTGGTCTTCTATACAGCGACGGTGCAGCTGATCCTTCCCGGTAAATGGATCGTTCAAATCGGGGAGCCGCCACTGTCATCTGTTTTAGCGGCCGTTCGGAAAAGCGTAATAACCTATCTTACGAATGCGCAATACTTTCCGGTACTTTTAATGGGAGGCGTGTTTTACGGTGCTTTAAGGAGAAGGATGAGCCTTAAGTCAGCCCTGTTCGCTGTCGGAGGGATCATTGCAGTGTTGTCCTACAATGGGATTACATCTGCGGCAGATGTCACGTATATGCTTTTTTGCGGCATTCAGGGGGCAGCGTTCGGTCTGATTGCCGAGTATACCGGGTCGGTATGGTCTGCGCTGCTCATGGACTTTCCTTTTGTGATTCTGATGGAGCATCAGGTTATCAATCTCTTTCAGGGCTATGCTCATTGGAGTCCGATGGATGCCGGGGTATTGCTTATCCATCAGCCGAACAATCCGGATCGGCTGTTAAATGAACTCATGATTGGAACAAGTGCCTATGACCATGCCTGCACTGTGCCGATGGCGATATTTTATCTTCTGCTTATCGCATGCCTCTATGCTAAAATTCGGAAAAGGAGTGGAAGCCCGGAGTGATCCGGGCGTTTTTTTACCTTAGCGCACGATTTAAGAATTTGTAAGAATTCCTTAAGGGCTCCCGTAAGAACTATCTGCTATAGTAGTCGCTGTCAGGAGTGATCACTTCGAACGGACAAAAGAGAAATGTTAATCAGGAGGTTAGAAGATGAAAAAATCGAAAACGACAATCGCGCTGCTTCTTGCCGCACTCATGCTGCTCGGAACGGCCGGGATGGCCTTCGCCTCGGAAGAGTCAGCTTCCTGCGGCGCATCGGGTACTGAGCTGCCTCTCGAAAGGGGGTATTCCTGGTACACCTGCACCGCACCGGAGTATCTGAACATTCGGGCGGAGAGATCCACTGCAGACGCGGGTAATATCCGGGGCGCTGTCTGCCCGAACGTGCATATTCAGGCCCGCGATCTGGGCGACGGATGGGCTATGGTTAATTTCTGCGGAAATTACTGCTATGTGTCGACCGAGTATCTGGCTCCGCGCTGGTGATGCCGCTGAGGAAAAGGGGCCCCGGAAGGGGCCCTTGTAAGAAGGGAGATTCATGAGAAAGAAATTTGGGGCTGCGGCGCTCGATATCGTATTCGGTCTTGTCGTCGTATATCTCTTTTTAGACAAGATAACCGGCTGGGCATTAAACAACGCCTTTCTCCGGAGCCGGTTTTCGGATTTAGTCCTGTGCCTTGTGCCGGAGGCAATTGCGTTTGCCGTGCTCATCCTCTATATAAGGCTGCTGGCTGAGGCCGAGCTCAAAGATTATTACCTTGGCGGAGCTCCGAAGCTTCGCTGGTTCATATTCGGGATCCTGTCGGCAGCCCTTTACGCAGGGGTTGTGCTGCTGGTCCTTCCGGGTAACTGGACGGTTCATGCCGGTGAATCGCTTGTCTCTTCTGTCCTGTCGGCTGTATGGATGAACGTAAAAAGATATCTTATAAATGGGGCATGCCTTCCGGCGGTTATATATGCCGGTATATTTTACGGCGCGCTGAGGAGAAGAATGAGCCTGCCGGCCGCCCTTATCGGCGTTTGGGCTCTTGTCACGGTGCTGGAAAACACCGGATTTGACTCTGCTTTCGATATCGCCATGTGGGCTTTCCTGGGAATCTGGGCGGCTGCTTTGAGCATGATAGCCGAGTATACCGGGTCGGTATGGTCAGCGGTGCTTTATGACGCGGCTTTGGAAATCCTGCTCCGCGGACTCGCTCTCTTCAGTTTTGTGTGCAGTTATACGCCTCCGCATCCCTATGATGTGAATATCCTGTTTTACCATCAGGCAGCCAATCCGAACCGGGCGTTAAATCGGCTTATGATTGGCACGGTTGTTATTGATTCTGTTCCGATAGCGGTCATTCATCTGCTGCTCATAGCGTATCTGTACGCCAAAATCCGGAAAAGGGAAACAGGCTCAATGACCGGACAAAAGAGCGCGGCAGCTTAAGACAGGAGGGAGTAATGATTTTAGACGAAAGAGGAAGATGGTTTGCATTTTTCCTGCTGGACAGCCTGCGGGGCGGGAAGATCAGGAAATATTACGATGAGATCAGGAAGGGTTACCGCGAGGGAACTTCCGTCAGGGAGACCGACGGGAAAATTAAGGAGATCATCAGCCACGCGGTGAGAACGACCGGCTACTATAAGGGTTTTGCCGAAGATACGCCGCTTGAGAGGCTGCCGGTCGTAAACAAGGATACCTACCGGGGACAGTACGACGCATTTCTTTCGAGCGAGTACCGGAACGCGAAGGGGAGCCGCGTGATGTCCACCAGCGGCTCGACCGGGACGCCGCTTCAGATCATCCAGGACCGGGATAAGATTGACCACGACACGGCGGACGGCATTTTCTTCGGCGCGATGGCGGGTTACTACATCGGCATGAAGATGGGCTTCCTGCGCGTCTGGGTCCACGGAAATAAGAAGAGCGCGCTGCGCCTCTTTGCGGAAAACATGATCATGGTGGAGACCTCGAGTCTGGGGGATGCCGATATCAGGAAGATGCTGGACATGTTCAAAAGGAAGAAGGTGAAATGCCTCATCGGCTACGCCTCCTCGCTCGCGGAGCTTTCCCGCTATATCGACAGGAACGACGTGGATACGAGCCGCTTCAGCATCCGCTCAATCATCCCGATCTCGGAGAGCATGCCGCCCGCAGCCAGAAAGCGCCTCGCGGAGCAGTTTTCCTGCCCGGTCCAGGCCTGGTACTCCAACGAGGAGAACGGGATCATGGGAATCCAGCCCCGGGAAGGGACTTCCTATTATATTGACAGCGAAAATTTCCACTTCGAGATCCTGAAACCGGACTCTGACGAGCCCTGTAAGGACGGGGAGCTCGGCCGCATCGTCATCACGGACCTTCGGAACCGTGCGATGCCGATCATCCGCTACGACACGGGAGACCTGGCAAAAGCGAAGCGCGAGGTGCGCGGGGACCGTTACCGCCTCTTCCTGACCGAGATCTACGGCCGGAGAGGTGATATGATCTGTGACACGAAGGGCAATACCCTGTCGCCGTACATTCTCTCGATCAATCTGTGGGATGCTCCGGGCGTCATGCAGTACCGCTTTATTCAGGAGAGCGCTGATAAGTACACGCTCGAGCTCAACGGCGATCCGTTTAAGATGGACGTCGACGACATCCTCGGCCGTATCCGCCCGTATTTCGGGGAAAATGCAACAATCACGCCGGTCTTTGTCGACGAGATCCCGGTGCTGGCCTCCGGCAAGCGCAGGTATGTCGAGAACAGGTGGAAAAAGGCCCCGGGTTTGTGATATAGTGTAACTGTTCAGCACCCCGCGAATGGGGGGTGCTGAACAGTTACGATATATTTGGTCGAAGCGAAGGCGGCGGATAAGGAGCGGTGCAGGAAATACAGGCATGGAGAAGAAAAACGGATCTGGGCTGGCGGCCAAGTCGAGAAAGAGACTTTTTAAGAGCGCATTTTTTGCCATATTGGTGTTCGCTTCAATCTATCTCATCGGAAGAGAAGCGGTTGACTATCTGACCGTCGGAAGCGAAGGAGCCCATCTTAAGAGAGAGAGCCTGAAACAGGAGTTTGAGGAATACATCCGCCTTAATGAGGTGACGGCGGAAGACTATGCTGCCGTGGAGGCTTTCCGGACGGAACACTTCCTCCGCCAGCTGGTGGTTATACGTGAGGGAGAGATCGTCCTCTATACGGGAGACCGGGGCGGTCTTTTTCGCTCCGGGGATTATGATGCGTTAACGATGAAGACGACTGTGGAAGCGGACTTTGCGGACGGGCAGGCGCTGGTTTATTTTGGAAAAACGGACAATCCGGCTCTCATCGTCGGCCTGACCTTCCTTTCGGCTCTCATCGCGATCCTGGCCGGGATCGGCTATTTTTCCGGCATCATGCAGGCGGATGTCGACTATATCCGGAAGCTGCAGAAGGAGGTCGCCGTGATCAGCCGCGGCGATTTCGACGGGCACGTGACCATTGAGGGGGACGACGAGATCGCGGAGCTCGCCCGGGACCTTGACCGGATGCGGGCGGAGCTGAAAGCGCGCAAAACCCGCGAGGCCGAGATGCGCGAGGCGGAGGAGAAGCTGGTCCTCGGGATGTCCCACGACCTTCGGACACCGCTCACGGCTCTGACCACGTACCTTGAGATCGCGAAGCGGCAGGGCGAGGACGGAACGAAGTACCTTGACAGGGCTGCCGGGAAGGCGGAGGAGATCCGGGAACTTTCGGACGGGATGTTCGAGCATTTCCGGGTCAGCAGCGCCGGGAAAGACCGGGAGCTTTCCCGGGAGAGCGCGGGGGCTGCATTTTCCGATTACCTGTCCGAAATCTGTGCGGTTCTTACGGAGAAAGGGTTCTCCGTGACGGCCCGGGGGATGGACAATCTTAAGGGGACGGTCCTTGTCGACTACGATTATCTGGGCCGGATCGTGAATAATCTGGTCTCGAACTTTATGAAGTATGCGGACCGGGCGGCGGAGGTGCTCCTTGCGGTCCGTGAGACGGAAAATGAAATCCTCATCCGCTTTGAAAACGCGGTCTCGCCGCTCGGGAACGGGCGGGAGAGTGCCGGGATCGGCACGAAGAACATCGCGATCATGATGAGAGCGATGGGAGGCGGGCTTTTTACGCAGGAAGCGGAGGGCAGGTATGTGACGGAACTTCATTTTCCGAAAGAGGGGGAGAAACATGGCGAAGCCGAAAAGCAAGATACTGCTGGTTGAGGATGACGCGGACATCCGCGAGGGGATCGGCGTGATCCTGAACGCCGAGGGGTTCCTCGTTGAGGAGGCGGCGAGCGGGGAGGACGCGCTCGATAAGTTTGACGCACAGACGGAGCTGGTGGTTCTTGATATCATGCTGCCGGGCATCTCCGGGTTCAACGTTCTGGAGGAGCTCAGGAAGAAGTCGAGCGTGCCGGTGCTCCTTCTGACCGCGCGGTCCCGGGATTACGACAAGATGCTGGGGCTTACGATCGGGGCCGATGACTACCTGACGAAGCCGTTTTCGTATGTCGAGCTGGTCGCGAGGGTGCGCGCGCTCATCCGGCGGCGCAACGTCTACGACCGGCCGGAGGAGACGGGGGCGGACGATGCGGTCATCGCGGGCGATCTTGAGATGCACAGGACCGGGAACTATGTGCTGAAGAGGGGCGAGAAGATCGACCTCACGGAGCTAGAGTCCAAGATCCTGCAGCTGTTTATGGAGCATCCCGGGAAGGTTTTCACGATCGGCAACATTTACGAGTCGGTCTGGGAGGAGCCCTATTACCTGAGCGCGAACAATACCGTGATGGTTCACATCCGGAGGATCCGGAAGAAGATCGAGGATGATCCTCAGGTGCCCGCATACCTTGTGACGGTGTGGGGGAAGGGGTATCGGTTTGAGGTGAAGTGACGACATATGGGGACGGTTCTTCGCAGAGGGGGACGGTTCTCCTCTGCGGAGAACCGTCCCCCTCTGCGGAGAACCGTCCCTGTCTGTTTACTCGGTTACATCAGTCACATCGGCAGCTTCAGCTGTCTCAGCCGCCGCCTCTGCCTCGGGCTTCGTGATCCCGGTCACATTGATATTCCTTGTCACCTTCGCATCGTAGGTGTCGGCCCGCATGATCTCCGCGAAGTCGACCCCGGTGGCCTCCTTCATGGTCTTAAAGAGCCTCGTCATGACGAGCGGGACGTTGTCTGCCACGGTGGAGACGCCGTTTCCGCCATCGCCGCCGCCGATGATCGTGATGTCGCCGATCTTCGAGAGCGGGTCCGCGATGTTCTTCGCGATGTCCGGCAGGACCTTGATCATCATCTCAGCCATGGCGGCCTGGTTGTACTTCTGGTAAGCCTCCGCCTTCCTGTCCATGGCCTCCGCCTCCGCGGTACCGCGGGCCCGGATCGCCTCAGCTTCCGCGAGACCCTTGGCCCGGATGCCCTCGGCCTCCTGGGTGGCCGCGTACTTCGCGGCGTCCGCGCGGGCCTTCTCGGCCTCGGCGGCCTGCTCTTCCTCATATTTCCTTGCTTCAGCCTCTCTCTGGCGCTTCGCCAGCTCAGCCTCAGCCTGTTTCTCCATCGCGTACTTGTCCGCGTCCGCCTTCTCCTTGATCTGGGCGGCCAGCGTCTGTCTCTGGACGCTGACTTCCCGCTCGCGGAGCTCGGCCTCGCGTTCCGCCTTCTTGATCTCCGCGTTCACGGTGGCCTCGTTGACGGTCTTCATCTGCTCCTGGCGCTGGATCTCGTAGGCGCTGTCCGACTCGGCCTTCTTGATGGCGGCCGCCTTGTTCAGCTCGTGCTTCTTGATCTCGAGGGCGTTGTTCTTCTCGGCGATGGCGGTCTCGGCGGCGACGCGGGCTTCATTTGCCGCGCGGTCTGCCTCGGCTTTCTTGATCGCGACCTCCTTGTCGGCCTCCGCCTTCGCGATCGCAGCGTCCTTCTTGATCTTGGAGGTGTTGTCCATACCGAGGTCGGCGATGAGGCCGTTCTCGTCGGTTACATTCTGGATATTGCAGGAAATGATCTCGATGCCGAGCTTCGCCATATCCTTGGACGCTTTCGCGACCACCTGATCGGAAAATGAATCTCGGTCGGTGTTGATCTCCCGGAGCTCCAGCGTGCCGATGATCTCACGCATGTTGCCCTGGAGGGAATCCTGGAGCTCCATCGCGATCTGCGGGGGCTTCTTATTAAGGAAGTTTTTCGCCGCGAGCTGGATGCCCTGGGGATCCGGGGAGACGCGGACCTTTGCGATGGCGTCCACGTTGACGTTGATGAAGTCGTTGGTCGGCACGGCCTGCTCGGTCTTGATGTCGACGGACATCTGCCCTAAGTAGAGCTTGTCCACGCGCTGCAGGACCGGGATGCGGATACCGGAGCCGCCGCTGATGATCTTGGGATCCCGTGAGAGACCCGAGATGATGAATGCCTGGTCCGGCGGGGCCTTGACGTAGCCGGTTGCGATGATAAGGACAACGAGTGCGATTACGACTGCTGCGATAATGATGGGAACCATAACGTACCTCCTTTTAAAAATGGGTTTGTCTGCTCCCGATAAAAGAAAAAGACTTTCATCACAGGACTGGTGCGTCCGTGATAAAAGTCTTGCAGTCTCTTCCTTGCCGGGCGCTCATCGCACCGTCATGACGGGTTCGGAACCGTTTTCCGGTCTGCTACTCCCTCTTATCGGTTGAGACAATGCTACCACAAATTAAATCGATATTCAAGTATCGAAATAACCAAAGTTTTGTACTGATTTTTGTACAATTTGGACAAGGGCCTTCGAGAACAGTCCCGGAGACCCAAGAACCGCCTTGACAACTTCCGCCATTTCCACTACACTATTTTAATTAGAGCTTTTTAATAAGTAAGGAGGAAACATCTTTTATGGACGGGGACCTAGCGCCCATACTCATCTCGATTCTATTCATTTTGTTTGCGGATTACATCGCAGTTGTGGAGACGGCTCTCGCATCCTGCTCCAGGGTGAAAATGAAAACCCTGGCTGACCACGGGGACGACCGCGCTGCCTCTGTCCTTACGGCGCTCGATAACTTCGACCGCACGATCAGCACGATTCTCATCTGTACAAACATCGCCCACCTCTCCACCGCATCGCTTGTCACGGTGTATGTCACGCGCCGATTCGGGCTCTCGGCGGTCACGATCTCGACGATCGCGACCTCTCTTATTGTATTTTTCTTTGCGGAAATGCTACCCAAGAGCATCGCGAAAAAATACAGCGACGACCTCGCGCTGCGCTTCATCGGACCTCTTATGATCATCGACAGGATCTGCACGCCGGCGACCGCGGTTCTCTCCGCGATCGGCAATCTCGCGAGCCGCATGGTCAAGGGGGACCCGGAAGTCTCCGTGACCGAGGACGAGATCCACGACATCATCGAGGACATGACCGAGGAGGGCACGCTCGATTCCGACCGGGGCGACCTCATCACCTCCGCGCTCGAGTTCGGCGACATCACGGTCGAGAGCGTCCTTACACCCCGTGTGGACGTCGTTGCGATCGATATTGACGACGACAAGGCGGAGATTCTTTCATTTATTAAAAATCAGAACCACAGCCGGCTGCCCGTCTACGAGGGCAGCATCGACAACATCATCGGAATACTAAGGATCCGCCGCTTTATCCGGGCCTACCTCGATCAGGGCAGCAGCGTCAATATCGCCCGGCTGCTCGACGAGCCGCTCTACGTGACGGAGAGCGCGAAGCTGCACGACCTTTTGCCGAAGATGTCCCGCGAACGCCAGAGTCTTGCGATCGTCGCGGACCACTACGGCGGAACCGTCGGCATCGTGACGGTCGAGGACATCCTTGAGACCCTGGTCGGCGACATCTGGGACGAGGAGGACGTGGTCGAGGTCCCGATCGAGCGGCTTGAAAACGGCAGCTACCTGGTAGATGCGGCCGAGACACTCGGAAATGCATTTGACGAGATCGGCTTCGAAGGCCCGGAGGATGACGAGGACTTCCTCGGAAAGCGGCTGGGCGAGTGGGTTTTCGAGCATTTTCAGGAGATCCCCAAGGCGCGGGAGCATTTTGACTATCACGGACTTCGTGTCTACGTCGCACAGATGGACCACAACCGGATTCGGAAGGTCATGCTGAAGGTGCTGGATGAAGGGAGGGATGCGCGATGACCACGTATCTTGTCATTTTCGGGATTATTGTCTGCATTTATCTCTCCAACTTCTTCTCGGGTTCCGAGATGGCGTTCTCGTCCTGCAATGAACTGCGGCTCGAGAATGACCGGGATGAGGGCGATAAAAAGGCGGGGCTTGCGCTTTTTATAGCCCGCCATTTCGACGATGCGCTCGGTGCAATTCTGATCGGCAACAACCTGGTCAACATCGCCTGCTCCTCGCTGGGCTCGGTCGCGGTCATCCTGATCGCGGGAAATGACGCCTACGCCTGGGTTGCGACGGTCATTATCACGATCCTGGTTGTCATTTTCGGGGAGACGATCCCCAAAATTACGGCTAAAAAGGGCGCCAACATCAGGGCCAAGAGCTGCGCCTACCCGGTCAGAGTGCTGATGATCCTGCTGTATCCGCTGGTTCGTCTGGTCGTATTTCTCGTGAATGTGATCACGAAGCGGCTGCCGGCGGCCGAGGAGGCCGAGGCGGACGAGAAGGTGGAGGAGCTCCAGACCATTATCGAGACGGCGGAAAATGAATCCGTCCTCGACGAGGACCAGAGCGAGATCGTGCAGGCCGCAATCGGATTCTCGGAGGTCTCCGCCTCGGAGGCGATGACCGCCCGCGTCGACGTGGTTGCGATCGACATCGAGGACACCTGGGAGGAGATCATCGAGACACTGGAGAGATCCACCTACACGCGCTTCCCGGTCTACGAGGGCAGCATTGACCATGTGATCGGCGTTCTGCATATGAACCGGTTCCTGAAAGCGCTGACGGATGCCTCCGAGGGAAATGAAAACCCCTCCAGTCTCCATGGCGCCCAATGGGAGAACATTGTGGATATCAGGAGTCTCCTGATGGAGCCCTGCTATGTATATAAGACCATGAAGCTGCCGGAGGTTCTTGCGACCTTCCGGAAAGAAAAACAGCATCTCGCGATCGTGGTGGACGAGTACGGCGGCACGCTGGGCGTCATTTCCATGGAGGACGTCCTTGAAGAGGTTGTCGGCGAGATATGGGATGAGACGGACACCGTCGAGAACGAGGTGGTCAAGAGGGCGGAGGATGTCTACGAGATAGACGGCGACATGCCGATCACGGACCTCATCGATCTCATGGGGATCCGCGAGGATGATTTTGAGTGCGAGAGCGAGACGGTCGGCGGGTTCACGATCGAGACCTTCGGCAGGTTCCCGAAAGCTGGCGAGAGCGTCGAGACCGACGGAATGAAGATCACGGTGATCGAGATGGAGTCTCACCGGGTCGGCAAGGTGCTGGTGAGCCGGACAGCATCGTAAGCAGCGAGCGGACATACGTAAGAAGAGGCGAACATTTAAGCAATTCAGGTTTTTTTGAAATGAAAGGGACTCTGCAATGGAATTTACGATGATAGAGACCGGGTGGCTGTCAATTCTGCCGCCGATTATCGCAATCGCACTCGCACTGATCACAAAGGAAGTCTATTCTTCACTGTTTATCGGCATTTTTTCGGGCATGCTGATCTATGCATTTTCAAGCGGCGGAACGATCGTGTCCGCGGCGGCGACGACATTTGACATGATGAGCTCGAAGATCTCCGACAACTCCTATATGATCATCTTCCTGGCCCTGCTCTGGGCGGTCGTCATGCTCGTGGGAAAATCGGGCGGCAGCCAGGCCTACGGACGCTGGGCGGGGAAGAGATTGAACAGCCGCAGGGCGGCGGCATTTGCGACGTCGTTCCTCGGCATCCTGATCTTCATCGATGACGGCTTCAACTGCCTGACCGTCGGAACCGTCATGCGGCCGATCACGGACAGGCTCCGCATCTCGAGGGAGAAGCTGGCCTACATTATCGATGCGACGGCCGCACCTGTCTGCATCATCGCGCCGGTCTCCAGCTGGGCGGTCGCGGTTGCGAGTGAAGTCAGCCAGCAGAATGGCTTCAACGTGTTCCTCTCCACGATCCCCTTCAATTTCTATGCGCTTATGACGATCCTCATGGTCTTCTTCATCGCCTTCACCGGGAGAGATTTCGGCCCGATGAAGAAGGCGGAGGAGAAGATGAGAGCGGAAGGCGCGGAGCAGACGAGCGGCAAGGCGGAAGAGGAGTCCAAAGGCAAGGTGATCGACCTGGTCCTGCCGATCGTGGTCCTCATCATCTGCGCGATCCTCGGCATGGCCTACGTCGGCGGTTTCTTTGAGGGTACGAGCTTCTCGGAGGCGATCGGCTACAACCCGACAGCGGGCCTCTCGCTGGGCGCCTTTGCCGGCCTTGTGACCGCTTTCCTGCTGTACATCCCCCGGAAGCTCATGACGCCGAAGGAGTTCATCGACTGCATCGTGGGCGGTATCGGAAATATCGTCCCGCCGATGCTGATCCTGATCCTCTCCTGGAGCCTGGGCGGGGTGTGCCGCCAGCTGATCGGCACCGGGATCTTCATTTCCGGCTTTGTCAGCGACTCAAACCTTCCGCTGGCGCTCCTGCCGTTCCTGATCTTTGTCATCGCAGCTCTCATGAGCTTCTCGATGGGAACCTCCTGGGGCACGTTCGGCATGCTGATCCCGATCGTCACGATGATCTGCGAGGCGGACGGCGCCGGCGCGCTGCTCATCCCGGCACTCGGAGCGACTCTCGCGGGCTCGGTCTACGGCGACCACTGCTCGCCGATCTCCGACACGACGATCCTGGCCTCGACCGGAGCTGACTGCATGCATATCCGGCATGTGGAGACGCAGCTTCCCTACGCGACGCTGGTGGCGGCGGTCTGCGCGGTCGGCTACCTGATCGCGGGCTTCACGCTGTCCCCGTGGGTTTCCCTGGTTCCGACTAAAAGGAATTCCGACTAGAAAAACGACCCGAGAAAGGGCAGAAAATCCAGCAAAATCAAGGCTTCCGGCCCAAAGCCATTGCTTTTCGCGAACAAGCGTGCTATCCTATATTTAGTAGGAATTCCGACTAAAAATAGGAGGAGAAAAATGTACCTGAATTCACTTGTGAAAGTTCCGGAAGCCAGGGGGAAAATAACCTTCCGGACGAAGGGAAATACGACCTACGTTGAGTATGAAAGTGCCCGTGTGTATGTGCCGGAGAAGAAGTACACAACGGTCAGCAGAAAGACGATCGGTAAGCTGACTGATATCGACAGGCAGGTAATGCAGCCGAATGAAAACTTCTTGAAATTCTTTCCGGATACACTTCTTCCGGAGGAAAAAGACAGAGCCCAAAGGAGCTGCGCCCTCCGTATAGGGACATGGATCGTCATCAGGAAGATCGTGAATGATTATAAACTCCCGGAGATACTTGGCAGATATCTGCCGGAAAAGGATGTTGGTCTGCTCCTGGATCTTTGCGCTTATTCGATCATTGAGGAAGACAACCGGGCACAGCATTATCCTTCCTACGCGTACAGCCATCCGCTGTTTACAGAAGGGATGAAGATATACAGCGATTCAAAGGTCAGCGATTTCCTTCAATCGATGGACAGGGAAGTCAGCGTCGCTTTTCAGAATGACTGGAACAGGGAGCGGAACCATAGGGAAAAGATATACATTTCTTATGATTCAACGTCAATACACTGTGAAGGCGGGGATCTGAGGATCGTGGAGATGGGGCACTCCAAAGAGAATGAGGAGACGAACATCTTCAACTATGCGATCGCTTATGACACTGAGAATCGCGAGCCGCTCTTTTACGAGTTGTATCCCGGAAGCATTAACGATATATCCCAGCTTCAGTGTACGGTTGATAAAGCAAAGGGATATGGCTATAAAAAGATCGGGTTTGTGCTCGACCGCGGCTATTTCAGCAAGGACAACATTTACTACCTGGAGGAGAACGGTTACAGCTTCATCATGATGCTGAAAGGGAAAGCGGACCT
>ONHA01000021.1 GCA_900317515.1 uncultured Eubacteriales bacterium | reverse complement strand
GCGATCATGGTCTACGTCAACCGCCTTCGCGGCAAGATCGAGGACGACAGCAAGAGGCCTCAGCACATCGTGACGGTGCGTGGGCTGGGCTACCGCTTCGTCCCGTAAAGACGAAACAATTTATCTAAGAAAAAGCGGCGGATTGCTCCGCCGCCTTTTTTATTTTGGTGTTTTATACTTCTTCTCTGAACTCAAACGGCTTGATCTGGCGGACGACGTCCATGATCGTGCCGTCGCGGGCCTCGATGATGCCGACGATGCGGTCCTCGAACTGAACCTTCTCCGGCTCGCCTACGATCGAGTAAGCGATGTCGCGGAGCTCTTCGATCGTCTTGAACGGAAGATCGACGTCCTTCATGCACTCGATGAGGTCCTGGCGGCGCGGGTTGATCGCGATACCGTAATCGGTGACGACAACGTCAACCGTCTCGCCCGGTGTGGTAACAGTTGTGACTTCCGAGCAGATCGCCGGGATACGGCCCTGAAGGAGCGGAGCGATGACGATCGCGCACTTTGCGCCGGCTGCCGTATCCGGATGGCCGCCCTGCGCGCCCGTGATGACACCGTCGGAGCCGACGACGACGTTGCAGTTGAAGTTGACGTCAACTTCGAGGGCTGCAAGGATGACGAAGTCGAGCTTGTTGACGACCGCGCCCTTGTTGAACGGGTTCGCGTACTCACTCGCGGAAATGCGGAAATGCTTCAGGTTCTTGACAGACTCAACCGCCGATGTATCAAAGTCCTGAACGTCGAGCAGGCAGTTGACCTGGTCATTGCGGAGAAGATCGCACATAGCCTTGGTAAGACCGCCGACGCCGAAGCCCATGCGGATGTTTCTCTCCTTCATGATCTTGGTCAGGGACAGAGTGGAGGCGATGGAAGCGCCGCCGACACCGGTCTGGTAGGAGAAACCGTCCTTGAAGTAGGGCGTATTGACGACGAACTGCGTGCAGTACTCGGCCATGAGAAGCTTTCTCTGGTCAGTGGTCGGCTTCGCTGCGCCGGTCGCGATCTTCTTCGGATCGCCGATCTCGTCGACGACGACGACATAGTCGACGCGGGTCTGGCCGATGTGAGCCGGGAAGTTCGGGTACGGGACAAGGCAGTCCGTGATGCCGACGACCCAGTTTGCGTGGAACGAATCCGGCATCGCGTAGGAAAGGACGCCGCAGTCGCTCTTGCCGCCGATCGCGCGGAGGTTGCCGTACTCGTCAGCCGTCGGAGAGCCGATGAACGCGATGTCGATCTTGACTTCGCCGGTCATCAGGGCGCGGACACGGCCGCCGTGGCTGCGCATGATCGCAAGGCCTTTCAGCTTGCCTTCGGAGATGGCCTGGCCGATCTTGCCGCGGACACCCGAAGACTGGATGTTGGTGATGGTGCCGTCCTCGATCATCGGGACGAGCGCATCGTGAGCCTTGCCGAGGGAGCTCGCGCAGATCGTGATGTCCTTGAGGCCCCTTCTGTGGATGGCTTCCATGACCTGGCAGACAACCTTGTCGCCGTCACGGAAATGATGATGGAAGCTGACGACCATGCCGTCATGGGCATCGCACTTGTCGAGGACTTCGTCGATGGTCGGAACCAGCTTGCTGCCGCTGTTGTTCATGACGACTTTCACGTTCGGGCCGTGCTTTTTGAAAATAGTCCCGTCATAATGGAAGCTGCCCTGGAACGGCTTTTTGCCGGTCTGATTTAAAATATAATCCGGAATCTCTCTTCCTACTGCATTAATCATTTCACACTTCCCCCTTATAAACGCCTGCTGCTTTGGCCAGTCTCAAGGTTCTCTTAGCGCCGTCATAGAAAGCGATGTCGATCATCTTGCCGTCAACCGTGAATACGCCGATGCCCTGGGCTTTCTTGGTATCGATCTCGGTGACGACCTTCTCAGCGAAGATGATTTCCTTCTGGGTCGGCGTGAAGATCTCGTGGACGATGTCGATCTGGCGCGGGTTGATGATGGATTTGCCGTCAAAGCCCATAAGGTGGATCGTCTCAACTTCCTTGCGGAAGCCTTCCATATCGTCGAGGTTTGTGAAGACCGTGTCGAAGCACTGTACGTGAGCCGCACGGGCTGCGATGATCATATTCTGGCGGGCGCCCATAAGCTCGACGCCGGTGCCGGTGATATGGGTCATGAGGTCCTTGGTGTAGTCGCCGCCGGAGAGGGCGATACCCATCATACGCTCGGAAGCGTCGCAGATATCGAGGGCTCTCATAACGCCGCGGGCGGATTCCAGAGCGGCCATAATCAGGGTGGAGCCTTCCGGACGTCCGAATTCCTTCTCTGCCTTCTCGATTTCCCATTCAACCATCTTGACGTCCTGTGCGCTCTCGGTCTTCGGGATACGGATCGTGTCCGCGCCGCCTGCGACCGAGCAGCGGATGTCTTCTTTCCAGTAAGGAGTGTCCAGACCGTTGATACGGACGACTCTCTCACATCCTCTGTAATCGATCGTCTTTAAGGCGTGATACAGAGAGAAACGGGCCGCGTCCTTCTGATTCTCGGCAACGGCATCCTCAAGGTCAAGCATGATGGAGTCCGGCTTGTAGATATAAGGATCCTTGATCAGAGAAGGCTTCTGGGCGTTCAGGAACATCATGGTTCTTCTTAAGCGCTGTTTGTTCGGGTTTTTCATCGAATGGCACCTCCCCACGGAAGATTATCATACTGGTCAACGGAGCGATACACGGCGCCTTCAATGCGGGCCTTGATCGTGCAGTCCAGAGCGCCCTTGTCCACGATCCTGATCTTCACGTTGTCGATGCCGAGATTCTCGAGGGTCTCGAACACGACCTTCCGGATCTGGTTGCCGTACTGGTTGATGACTGCGCTCTCAAGAGAGAAGTCAATGCCGCCGTCGCCCTTTTCCACTGTGACCTGGCAGTCGCTGGACTCGAGGGTCCCTGCTGCCGCAGGCTTAATGATTTCCATTTGCATTCCTCCTTTATTGTAGAAATTCATGTTGCGCTTATTATAAAAGTTCAATCTTAAGAAAAAGAGGGCAATTCCCTTAATAATTATTAAGGTTTGCGATCTCGCCTTTCAAAGAATGCCGGGGCAGGCCATGAGGCCCGCTTCCCGGCATTTCTCTTAAGTTCAGTTATTGCGATAGTAGTTGATGAGGCAGCCGTCCGCGATGATCTGTCTCTCGGCGTCCGTAAGATCGCCGGTGGAAACCGCGAACTTCCTCACGGTGCCGTCGGCCTTGACCGCATAGGCGTCAAAGTCGTTGACCTTGCCGAGGATGTTCTTTCGAAGGCCCGGAACGAAGACATAGTCGCCGAGCTCGAACGCATCCGGCTCCCTGGTGAGGAGCGGCGCCATGCCCCAGTTGATGCAGTTGGAGCGATAGCGCTTGGTCGCGTACTCGAGAGCGATGTTGGCGGCAGCGCCGAGCACTCTCTGGCAGGAGGCAGCCTGCTCGCGGGCGGAACCGTCGCCCGGCTTGTTGGCGAAGATCGTGGAGCCGATGACCGTATTTTCCGGATCAACCGCGACGACTTTCTCAAGCGCTGCATAGACGTTCTTCACTTCCTCCGGAAGTCCCTCGCCCTTCTCACGGGCGATTTCCACTTCGTGGACTTCCTTCGCGCGGCCGACGTATGCCGGATCCTTGCGGGAAAGGGCAAACTCTGCGAGGCGAAGCGGGTTCGAGCGGTAGGAGGAGGTCTCACCGGACGGGATCAGCTCGTCGGTAGTTGTGACCGGATCCGTGATGTAGGAGACGACCTTCACGAGCAGGTCCTCGGAGAGAGCCGGCTGCTCCGGCCAGTCCTTGATGTTCGGGCCCATCTTGAGCTCGTAGTCCGGCTCTGCCTTGCCGTAGCCGTTGTAGATTCTCTTCTCGTAGACGCTGCCGTCGAAGAAGTACTTCGGAGTCGTGTACTCGATGTCAAGGTCGGTAGCCGGAGTAAGCCTTCCGCCGTTGACGGCCGTAGCCGCGATCGAGCGGGCATCCATGAGGGCGACGCTGGCCATCTGGCCTTCACCCGGCTTGGAGCCTTCGCGGTTCGGGAAGTTTCTGGTGGTGTGGCGGATCGAGAACTCGCCGTTCGCCGGTGTGTCGCCTGCGCCGAAGCACGGGCCGCAGAAGCACTCGCGGATGATCGCGCCGGCGCCTGCGATGTCGTAGAGGGCGCCGTTCTTAAGAAGCGCTCTGTAAGCCGGCATGGAGCCCGGATAGACGCTCATCGTAAATGTGCCGTTGCCGCAGCTTCTGCCGCGAAGGATGTCCGCAACCGCGCAGACATTGTCGAACGTACCGCCGGAGCAGCCCGCTACGAGACCCTGGTCGACCCAGATCTCCTTGCCGTGAACCTTGGAATCGAGGTCCATCGTGGCGCCCTTGATCTGCTTGTTGGCCTTCTCCTGGTACTCGTGCATGATCTCTGCCGGGTTCTCGAGGAGCTCGCGGATCGGCATTGCGTAGGAGGGATGCATCGGAAGCGCGATTGTGCACTCGATGGTGGAGAGATCGACATAGACGCAGCCGTCGTAGTAGGTGATCTCCGCCGGATCCATCTTCCTGTAGGCTTCCGGACGGCCGTGAATTGCGAAATACTCTTCCGTCTTCTCATCGGTGACCCAGATGGAGGACCAGCAGGTGGTCTCGGTCGTCATGACGTCGATGCCGTTTCTGTACTCGACCGGCAGGCTTGCGATGCCCGGGCCGACGAATTCCATGACTTTGTTCTTGACGTAGCCGTTCGCATAGACCGCGCCGATGATGGAGAGCGCGACGTCCTGCGGGCCGACACCCGGCTTCGGAGCACCGGTGAGGTAGATCGCGACAACGCCCGGGCGGGCAACGTCGTAGGTGCGTCCGACCAGCTGCTTGGCGAGCTCGCCGCCGCCTTCGCCGACCGCCAGGGTTCCGAGAGCGCCGTAGCGGGTGTGGCTGTCGGAGCCGAGGATCATGCGGCCGCAGCCGCTCATGAGCTCGCGGTTTACGCTGTGGATAACGGCCATGTTGGTCGGAACGTAGATGCCGCCGTACTTATGCGCCGCGGAGAGCGCAAACATATGGTCATCCTCGTTGATCGTGCCGCCGACCGCGCAGAGGGAGTTGTGGCAGTTGGTGAGGACGTAGGGCATCGGGAACTCCTTCATTCCGGAAGCTCTGGCCGTCTGGATGATGCCGACATAGGTGATGTCGTGGCTGGTCATGGAGTCGAATTTCATTTCCAGATGCTCCATGTCGCCGGACTTGTTGTGGGCTGCGAGGATCCCGTAAGCCATCGTGCCCTTCAGGGCCTCTTCCGGACAGACATTTTTGCCGGTTTTGGCTGCAACTTCCGCCGCATCGGTCATGATTTCCGTGCCGTTTACGAGATAGACACCGCCGTCGTAGAGTTTAACCATGTGTGATTCTCCTTTCATTTCTGGAATTAGCTGATGTATTTATTATACATGAATACGGGAAAAATGCACTTACTTATTTTCGAATGCTCCTCATAGATGAATTCTATGAGGAGCACCTTTTATCACAGGATCATGGCTACGATGAAGTTGAAGACCGCCGCGACGCCGACGCTGATCGGGACCGCCACAAAGAGCAGGCGGTTGAAGAGAGTGTTTCTCTCCTCCTCATTGCCGCAGGAGCCGAGGATCAGGCTGCCGCCGGACGAGAACGGGCTGATCGCGCTCGACTGGGCGCCCAGGACCGTGCAGGCGAAGAGGCTGATCGCGGAGAGGCCGGTAGCCTCGGCAAGACCCGGGATCAGCGGGAAGAGAGCCGGGGCGACAACGCCCGTCGTGGAGCTGAAGAAGCTCATGATCGCGCCGACGATGCTGAAGGCGATCGGTACGAGGAATCTCGGAACGTTGGAGCCGATCCAGTTCGAGAGCGCCTCGATCGTGCCGGCTTCGACCGCGACGGCGATGAGCATGCCCGCGCCGGCGATCATGATGATGGTGTTCCACGGGATGCGGGCGATCGCTTCCTTCTGCGGAGCGAGCTTGAGAAGCAGCGCGATGACCGCGAAGATGATGGCGACGAGGCCGACATCGACCTTGCCGGCGATGGAGGAGATGGCTTCATTTGCCGGCATAAGGACTTTGAGCAGCGGGAAAATGAGAACCACGACCATCATCGCGATCATCAGCGTAAGAGTAGTCTTCTGCGGAGCGGTGAAGGCTTCCGGCTTTTTGAACTCGACGCCCTTGCCGATGTTGCGGTTGCTCTTGAAGCCGAAGCGGACGATCGTGACCAGGATGATCGAGAAGACGACGGCGAAGAGGAAGATCTGCATTTCCGCGCCGAAGGTGTCGATCGCGGTGAGATCCGGATTGTTCTCATAGGCGGTGTCCGCAAGGCCGCGGAACACGACGCCGAGGTTGGAGGTCGGGAAGTTGCCGCCGGCCAGAGCGCCGCAGTTGATGGCGATCGCGCCGGTTAATTTGTCCATCTTGGACTCCTCGCAGATGAGGAGGGTGATCGGGGCCAGGAAGGCTAGAACCGTGAAGTAGGTGGCTCCCATGACCGAGAGAATGACCGCGACCGCGAGCAGCGCGTAGGGCAGAAGGCCCGGGAATTTGCGGCAGGCGTAGAGGAGGGAGCTGGACATTTTCTCAAGCGTGCCGTTGATCGCGGCGACGTTGTAGAAAAGCGATACTGACAGGATGACGAACATCGTGCTGGTCGGCCAGTAGCCGATGATCGCCTTGGGTTTTAAGCCCATGACGAAGCAGCCGATGATGTAGGCAAATACCATACAGAAGAGACCTGTGTTGATCTTGGTGCGGGCACCGAGGAAGATGGCGAGCGCGATGGCCGCGATGATGACGATTCCTAACATTTTTTATTCCCCCGTTCTTTTTAAACTAAATACCATCAGAATCTGTAAAGCTTCGCCGGATTGTCGACGAGGATCTTTCTTGCGGTCTCCTCGTCTCCTGCCTGCTCAAAGAGAGCGTCCAGCATCGAAGCGTCGTTCGGCATCGGGTCGTGGCGGTCGTAGACGATCGGGTGCGGCCAGTCGGTGCCCCAGATGCAGCGGTCCGGGTTCACGGCGCAGAGCGCTTTTCCTACCGCGATCGTGTCCGCGAAGCCTTCCTTTGCGGAGTCGATGTAGAGTCCGGTGAGCTTGAGCCAGATCTTGTTGTCGCGAAGGAGGCTCGAGAGGACCGGGAATGCCGGGTGATTGATGCCCTGGTCTGCCGGAAGGTGTCCTCTGTGGTCGATCACGACCTCGCAGGGGAGATCGCGGAGGAACTGCTCCATGGAGACCACAAGGTCGGCTGCCATGAAGAAGCTGATGGACCATCCGAGGGGCGCCACGCGCTCCGCGAGCTTCCGGATCTCATCCAGCTTGCTCGGGCCGCCGCCGGAGTTTAAGTTGAAGCGAAGGCCGATGACGCCCATCTCGTCCATCTCCTTCAGCTCCTCGTCGGTCACGGAGTTGTCGATGACGACGACCGCGCGGGTGTTTCCCTTTCCCATCTCTTTGAGGGCCGCCAGCGTGCAGGAGTTGTCCATCGCGTAGGCCGACGGCTGGACGATCACGTTGCGGGTCGTCCCGAGCTTCTTCTGAAGCAGGCGGTAGCAGTCCACCGTTGCGGGCGGCTGGTTGCGGACGTCCTCCGGACGGTACGGGAACCGGACCGGGTCGTAGATGTGGTGATGGCAGTCGCATGCGCCTTCCGGGATCTCGTATTTCGGGAAGTTTCTGCCGGTGCAGTAGGGAACCTGAAAGCCCTGTCTTGTGTTTTCCATGATGCTCCTCCTTTTTTTACGACTTTCCTGTCGTTTTTCCTGTCCTTATCATAGTCCGAACCTCCTTGTCCCGAAAGGGCGAATATGGTATACTGGCTATAGGCACAGCCTATATGTTTAATTATAGATTTTTGTTATACGGAGGCAGACATGGAACTTCGCGAAATCGAATACCTTCTCACGATCCATGAGACCGGCTCCATACGGGGAGCCGCCGAGCGGCTGATGATCGCCCAGCCCTCCCTCTCCCAGTTTCTCTCCCAGTACGAGAGCGAGCTCGGCACTAAGCTTTTCCTTAGAACCTCCCGGGGCGTGGTGCCCACGCCGGCCGGCGAGATCTTCCTTGCGGACGCACAGAAGATCCGCAACATTTACCACAGCTCCATGGAGCAGATGCACGACATCTCGAAAATGAAAACCGGCACCGTCCGCCTCGGCATCTCCACCTTCCGGGCCCAGTCCCTGCTGCCGCCGGCGCTCAAAAAGTTCTACGAGCTCTACCCCGACGTCTCGGTCCAGATCACGGAGCTCGACAGTATCCTGCTCGAGAACAGCATCCTGGACGGGTCCCTCGACCTCGGTGTCGTCGCCTTCCCGCTGCGCAAGCTGAAAAATGACGCCAACGTCGAACTCCTGATCAACGACGAGGTCGTCGTCGCGGCAAAAAAAGACCATCCTGTCCACCGGTATGTCCATACCGATGCGGATGGCCGCACATGGATCGATTTTAAGGATGCCGCGAGGTTTGAATTTATCCTGGGGGACGTGAACACGCGCCTCGGGCACATCGCGCGTCAGCTTTTCTCCGCCTGCAAAAAGACCCCCATCGTGAAAAATGAAAACATCTCCGCCGCGCTGGCCCTCGCCATGGCCCGACGGGGCCTCGGACTCTGCCTCACCTACGCCTCCGTAACCGTAGCCCGCGGCAGCACCGAATACCTCTCCATAGGAAGGGACGGCGTCTACCTTGAGCTTGCACTCGCGTTTCCGCCCTCGGGCTACCGGTCAAAGGCCGCGCAGGAGCTTGCGCGCATCATGCATGAGGAGATCGGGGAGCTGTGATCGTCATTTTACAATATCCCGTAAAGCAGAACCCCCATAAGAGATGAGAGGATGATCGTCTTCGGCACCGTCCACTTCATCTTAAGAAGAGCGAAGAAGGCCGCCGCGGCGATGATGATCGCCCTGAAGTTGATGCCGGATGCCGTGAAGAAATTCTCCCCGGAGAGCTCGATCGCCACCGCGGCGATCATGCCGATGCAGGCCGGGCGCACGAAGCTTAAGATGTCCGTCATGAGGCTGGACTTCCGGAATTTCACGAAGAAGAGCGAGACGATGAGCGTGAGCGTGAAGGCCGGCATGAGAACGCCGAAAACCGCCGCGAGGCCTCCCAAAAAGCCCGCCGTGCGGGTGCCCGCAAAGGTCGCACAGTTGATCCCGAGGGGACCCGGCGTCATCTCCGCGATGCCGATGAGGTTCTGGAGATCCTGGGTCGTCATCCAGCCGTGGGTCCGCATTTCATCCAGGATGAGCGGAACCATGGAGAGGCCGCCGAAGCTTGTGAAGCCTATTTTCATGAAGGAGATAAAGAGTTCGAGAAAGACCATCAGAGCGCGCCTCCTTCCTCTTTCTTCTTGATAAAGGTCCTCCAGACGAGCGCTGCGGCGACCGCGAGGAAGATGACCGGCACATTGCCGACGTGGGCAAAGAGAAGAAGCGCGATCGCGACGAGGAATGTGATCATCTTCCGCCGCTCCTTCACGATCTCCCCGCCCAGGGACATGGCCGCCGTCACGATGATCGGGACGACCGCCGCCTGGATCCCGGAGAGGGCCGATTTCACCCAGTGATTGTCCTTTAACAGCCCGTAGAAGACCGTCACGATCGACAAAATGATCACCGCCGGAGCCGTGATGCCGAGGACCGCCGCGATCCCGCCGGGGATCCCGGCCACCTGGCAGCCGAAGAGCATCGCATCGTTCGTGATCATGATGCCGGGCAGCGATTTTCCGACCGCGACGATATCGAGAAGCTCATCCTTGGTGATGAGCTTTCTTTTATTGACAAATTCTTCTTCCATCTGGGCCACGATGGCCCAGCCGCCGCCGAAAGTGAAGCAGCCGATCCTGAAGAAGGTGAGGAAGATCATGGCGGCGGTTTTCAAGTTGTTCTTTTTCATAGTCTGTCACTCCGATTATGGCTCCGCGTCAGTCTCCGGTCGCCGAGAACGGCAGCGGTCTTACGATGTCCCTGCAGAAGTCAATGAATACATGGGCGGCCTTGCTGTCCTCCATCCCGGACCGCACCGCGACGCCGAAGCGGTAAGGCTCCGTGTCCGCATCGAGCGGGAGCACGTCCAGGTTTTTCATTTTTGAGAAATAGAGATAGGTCTCGCCGCAGAACGCGCAGCCCTCCCCCAGGGAGGCCAGCGAGACAGCCAGATCCGCCGTGTGCGATTCCATGATGACGGGCGGCTCGATCCCGTATTTCTCAAAAATCGCATCCGCGGTCTTCCGCTGGTGGGACCCCTTCGGGAGCAGAATGAACGGCACGTCCCTCATGCAGGCAAAATCAAGACTCCCGTCAGGCTTTAGATTATCCTCGATGAGGGCCGCGTAGGGCGAGAGGTGCTTCGCGACGAGCACGGACCGGTCCGTCCCCATCGGGACGAAGGCGAACCCTTTCGCGAACTTCTCAAGGACCATGACCGCAAGGTCGATGCTGCCGCTTTTAAGGGCGTCCGGGAGCTGCTCGGAGACGATCTCCCGGTAGTTGATCCGGATCTGCGGGTAGGCCGCGCGGAAAGCCGGGATGATGAGCGGCAGGAACTGCTGGGCCCTCACCGGCGGGATTCCAATTGTGATTTCCGTCTTCGCGAGGTTCTTCATGTCGGCGATCCGGTGGTTCATGCGGTCGTACTCGAAGACCATTTTCTCAAAGGACCGGATGCAGTACTCTCCCTCCCGCGTCAGCGCGATCGGCCTTGCGTCTCTTTTAAAAATGCGCACGTCCAGCTCCTTCTCGATGCGCTGGAGCTGCTGGGTCAGCGCCGGCTGGGTGAGCCCCAGGTTCTGGGCGGCTTTCTGGAGGCTGCCCGCGCGGTGGATCTCGAGGCAGTATTTCATTTGGCGGATGTTCATTTTTCCCACCCCTTGTTCATATAAGATATTGCTTATTATATCTCACATTTAATAACGCTTCAATTATAGACCTTTCCAAGGAGGATTGCAACTCCCAAATAAAACACACTCACGGATTGTATCTGCCCTGTAAATAATTTATTTGCAACATATAGTTGACATTCAAAAAATATAGTGGTATATTGAACATCAGAAGGAGCCACTTAAGGAAAGGAGGTGATCGGATGAGGAATCTGAAAATGAAATTCCGGCGGATCGAATTAGACATCTCGCAGACCGAGCTGGCCAAAAGAGTCGACGTGACCAGGCAGACGATCGGTCTCATCGAAGCCGGGGAATTCAATCCCTCAATCAAACTTTGCAATAAGATCTGCCGGGCACTCGGCGTGACACTTAACGATATTTTCTGGGAGGAAGAAGAAAATGAAGAGGAAAAATAATCTGGATGAAATGCAGGAACTGGAACTTCTCAAGATTGAGCACAACGGATGCTGGATCGCATTCTGGGGTCTCATCATCGCGATCGTGGTGCAGAATCTTACCGGCGGAGCCATGGAGCCCCGGACCCTCGCCGGCGAATGGTGCGTGCTTATGGTGCTGGGTGTCTATCTCGCATACGCCTGCGCGCGCAAAGGGATCTGGGACCGGCACATCCCCATGAATGCAAAGACGAATCTGATCGTTTCCGTCATTGCGGGTCTGGCGAACGGCGCATTGATGGGCATTATGTCTTTCAGAAACTACGGAAAGCCTGTCGGGTCCGTTGCCGCGGGGATCTTTTCGGCCCTGCTGACGGCTGTGCTCTGCTTCTTCGCGCTCACGGTGAGCATGCGGGCGACAAAAAAGCGGAAGGCCGAGCTGGATGAGGAGCCTTCCGACGCGGATGAAATGTGAAAGTTGTAAATAAGAAAGACGGTTCGCAGCCGGTGCGAACCGTCTTTCTTTTTGTCAGAGAACAATCTCCGAAAGCGCCCTCTTCGGCACGTAGTGCCTGTCCTCCGCATCCCGGTAATAAGCGGTCTTCCCGTCGACCACGTCCGTGAGGACCACCTCCTCGTCCGGCTTCCCGAACGCCACGATGAGCATCGGGCGGATATGCTCCGGCAGGCCCAGGACCTTACTGACCGACCCGGCCTTGAAGTTCCCGATCATGCAGCCGCCGAGCCCCTGCTCGACCGCCGCAAGAAGCATGGTCTGGGCGACGATTCCCACATCCCTCTGGAAGCGGGCCAGGTTATCGGAGATGTTCAGATCCTGGCAGATCACGATAAAGGCGGTCGGCTCCTTGCCCGGATGCGGGAGTACAAGGTCCGGCAGGCCCTTCGCCCAGTTTGTCTCCGCCTGCACGGCCGCGACGACACCCTCCTCGCATGCGAGGAAGTATTTGAGCGGCTGTACGTTCACGCTCGACGGGCAGAGACGGGCGGCCTCCACAAAGGAGAGAAGCTCCTCCCCGGTGATTTTCCTGGAGTGGTCATAGCCGCGGTAGCTGCGGTTCTTTTTTACGAGATCGAGTAACATAAGTGCCTCCTGCATAAAACTTTTTATTATTATACATCGCGGCCGGAAAAAAGGCAAAAAAAAGAAAGGCAAACGCCTCACTCATCTCCCATAAAAATAATTTAGGGCTGTCCGACTTTCTCGTCATCGAACAGCCCCTTTAATGAATATTCTGAAGTTTCACTTTATAACCTCCTTTGCTTTATTCTGTTATCTGGAAGAAAGAAGTTTTTATTCTTCAGGAATAAGATTTATTTGGGAGAATAAATATTTCTTTTTCCCGGTTGGTTCAGTTCCTATGGACTCTTGCTTTTTCCTTTCAATGGAATCATCTCCCTTTGGTTTTTATCCGGATTTTAAACTTTCTGGAAGAAGAAATTCTTTTAAGGAAGTTTTGCTATGCCAATGGACTGTACCTCCTTTCTTTTTTTCTTTGTTTTGTTTGTCTCTTTTCTTTTGTTGAACTTATCTTACACCCTAATCCCTGATTTGTCAAGCGGTTTTTTGATTATTTGCAATTTATTTTTAAATTGTCTGTATTTTCTTTGTTTTTTAATTTTTCTGAAAAAGTTGACAAGCCTCGTAAAAAGCTTTATAGTATTCTCATTGCCGGGGGTGCCACAGGCTGAGACGCTCATGCGAACCCCTAATACTTGATCCGGGCAATGCCGGCGTAAGGAGGTATCATATGTTTTATAATGCCGATGGCGGTCTCACGACCGCGGGCTACGTGCTGACAGCCGTAGCCGTCTTTGCACTTCTCATTCTCATTTCCACACTTGCGGGAAAAAAGAAAACGGTAAACGCCAAGCAGCTCGCCTTCGCGGCGGGTGCCCTCGCGCTTGCCATCGTGACATCCTACATCAAGCTGTTCCATCTCCCGATGGGCGGTTCCGTCACGCTCTTCTCGATGTTCTTCGTCACCCTGATCGGATACTGGTACGGACCCACGGTCGGCATCATGGCCGGCGTCGCCTACGGACTTCTCCAGATGATCCTCGATCCCTACATCATCAGCCTGCCGCAGATGCTGATCGACTACCCGTTTGCATTCGGCGCCCTCGGGCTCTCCGGTCTCTTCTCGGAGAAAAAGAACGGCATGATCATCGGCTACATCGTCTCGGTGTTCGGACGGTTTGTATTTGCCGTTCTCTCCGGTGTCATCTTCTTCGGAATGTACGCACCGGAGGGAATGTCCCCGCTCGTCTACGCCATCGTCTACAACGGCTCCTACCTCGCGACGGAGGCGGCGATCACGATCATCCTGCTCTGTGTGCCGGCCGTGAAGAAGGCGCTCGCAACCGTCAAGACCCAGGCTCTCAACTGATGAATTAATAACCCATTATCCCGGAAGTATATAAGGCAAATAAAAATGAGAGGCCGGCAATACGCCGTGCCTCTCATTTTTATTATCTTATCAGCCGAGCAGCTTTCCGATCAGGCTGTTCTTGCGCTTCTCCTGGGCTTCGAGGTACTTTTTATTTTCCTCCTCGAAGTTAAGGCCCTGCTTTGCGCACTTCGCCTTCAGCTCCTTGATGCGCTCCTCCTCGGCCTCGCGCTCCGCCTTCTCGGTCTCCATGCGCTCGCGCTCTTCGGGCGGGATCCATGTGCCGCCCTCGGCGATGACCGCTGCCTTCTGACTTTCAAGGATCTTCTCCTTGTCCTCGTCGAGATACTTCTCAACGTTCATGCCCCAGAGAGCGGCGATGGAAATGACAAACCCGATCATATCCATGCAGAGATACGCGATGACCATGCCGGTCTGGGCCGATGCCGGCTGCGTCGTCAGGGATGCGTCGTAGCCCATCGAGCTTAAGAAGATGTTGACGATACCCATCGAGAGAACCGCGAGACCGACCATGGTCGCGCCGTAGATCGACATCGTGAAGCCGTCGCTTCTGAAGCCGTTCTTCGCTTCCAGGTGATCAAGGACGTCCGAGAGGATCGCAACCATGACGTACTGGGACGGAATGATGCCGACCGCCTTCAGGACGACGCCGAAGGTGACGATCGGGAAGCTGTGGACGTTGATGAACGCCACGATACCGCCGATCAGGGAGAGGATGAGGCCCAGGACAACCGCGCGCTTCTTGCCGAGCTTGGATGCCAGCGGCCACGCGATGACCATGCCGACCGCGGACGGAAGACCTCCGACCAGGCCGAGGGTGGACATGAGGGCGCCTGAGGTTGCCTCCGGGTTGGAGGAGGACAGAACGCTGTCAAACATCCATCTCGCATAGAAGCTCATGGATGTGTTCTTGACCAGCTGGCCCATCTGGAAGAAGAGGATGTAGATGACGACCATCCACCAGAATTTCTCCTTCGTGCAGACCTCGATGTGCTTTCTCATCGGGATCTTCTCTTCCTTCACATTGAGGTTCATCGTCTCCTCGGTGATGCGCTCTCTCGTGAAGAAATACTCGAGCATGATGCCGAGGAAAGTCAGGACCGCCAGGGCGATGCCGAGCATGCGCCAGTTGTTGTAGCTGGCCGCGCGGTCGATCGTGCCGTCAGCGCCGGTCACGAACATGATCGGCTGCAGCAGGATCGGGACCAGGATGGAGGCGCCGACGCCGGCCGCCGCGACCATGGACGCGTTGGAGAGGGTTGCAAGAAGACCTCTCTGGCCGCCGTTTCTCGTGGAGAGCGCAACCATGGAGCTGTGAGCCGTGTAGTAGCACGGATAGCCGATCGCATAGAAGAGGTTGAAGGAAACCGCGATCCAGATCATCTTCATGAGGTAGTTGGTCGACTGGACATTGTCGCCGCCCGGCGTCATGAAGAGCAGGATGATCGCGACCGCCATGATCGGGGCCGCCAGGAAGAGGTACGGGCGGGCCTTGCCGGCCGGCGTTCTCGTGTTGTCGATCCACTGGCCGACCAGGATGTTGCCGGCGATGACGAAGACCGTCGAGACGATCGGCAGCGCCATCGAGAAGATTCCGAACTGTTTATCGGTGAGTCCGATGACGTCGGCATAGTAACGTGTAAGGTAGGCGCTGAAGATCGAGTTCGCCATCATCGCGCAGAGCGGCGCGAGGAAGTACCCGATCAGCATCTCCTGAATCTTGACACTGGATGAATTGATTTTTGTTTTCAGTGCCGGGTTCTGAAAGAATTTGTCCATATAACGTCCCTCCGGATTGAATGTATATAGTAATATTATAAAACAGCTTCACAAAGAAGGCAATTGCGCTTGTCGAAATTGTACAATTTTTTATACATCTCCCGCCAACTGTCCATTCTTCTGCTTGCGCTATCGCGCAAACGGGGGTATAGTTAAACAACGTATTTCAAGTCGCTTACTTCTTTATTTTATTATAGGGAGTTCCATGAAACATTCTTTTTGGTTTTCTGTTTTATTTTTAATAATGCTCTTCTCCTTCCCGGCGTCTGCCGCCGCGGACGACGAGGTTGAAGAGCCGCTCACGGCCGCCGATACGGCCGTATTCACCTGCACCCGGAACAACGGCGACGTCTTCCATTCCTTTAAGAGCGAGGACGGAACGCACGTCCTCTTTCTGCCGGCGGATTTCAATACCGCCGATCTCACCGTGACCTGCATTTCCGATGTGAAAATAAAAACCGCCTCCTGCGGCACCATGAACCCCGGATCCGGCACAATCAGGGGGAACCTTAAAGGGCGGTCGGTCAGCGTCACATTTGCGGACGGCTCAGAAACCTCCCTCCTTGCCGAATCCTCCTCCCTTCCGTCCATGGCCATAACGCTCTACGACAGCACACTGGACGACGTCCACGAGGACAAGGATGCGAAGCACACCGTGGCCCTGACGACGGTCTATGATCCGAAAAATGCAGACCATGACCTTGCCGTCTCCGGCGGCGAATTCAAGGGACGCGGCAACTCCTCCTGGGTCTATTATGATAAGAAGGGCTACCAGCTGAAGCTCTCCGAGGAGACCTCCGTTCTCGGCATGCCCGCCGCAAAAAAATGGACCCTCTTAGCGGGAGCCTCCGACTCCACGCTGGTGCGGACCAAGCTCGCACTCGATGCGGCGGCAAGCCTGCCCTTCCTCTTCACACCCAAAGCGGAATATGCCGACCTCTGGATCAACGGCGACTACCGCGGACTCTACCTCATCACGGAGAAGGCGGAGATCGGCTCCGACCGGCTGGCCCTCACAAGCGGCCACGGCGTGCTCGCCGAATTCGACAACGCCTTCTACTCGGGCGAGGATTACTGGTTCGAGGACGATTCCGAGCAGTTCTTTTCGCTGAAAGACGCGCAGGGCGACGACCCGGAAGCCGACTTTAAGGTCTTTGAGGACAAGGTGAACGCGCTCATCCGGGCGCTTCGGGCCGACAACTGGACCTCGGTCTCGGGGCTCATCGATGAGGAATCCTTCGCCTGCGCCCTGCTCGTCAACGAATATTTCGCCAACCGCGAATCCGCGACGACAAGTTTTTACTGGTACATGGACGGCGAATCCGGAGACTTATGTGCCGGCCCCGTGTGGGATTTCGACACCTGCATGGCCGTCGAGGATGTCCCGACAGCCTACTATGTCTTCCAGAACCCTTACTATCTGCAGCTTGTCGACTTCGACGAGTTCGAGGACATCCTCCAGCGCGTTTACGCAGAGTACGGACCGGCGCTCAAAAACACCGCCGCGGCCCAGAAAGCCCTGCAGCTGGAGATTGCCTCCTCCGCTGCCGTAAATTTCATGCGTTATGACACGCTGGGCACCGTCGACGCGAAAAGTCACTATTTTCTCGAGACCTGGGAAGAAAATATGGCCGAGCAGTATGAATGGCTCTCGGAGCGCGCCGAGCACTTCAGCGTCGGTGCCTTCTGCGCGAAGCGCCGGCCTGTGTATCTCGAGACCCGCATTTCCGAGGGCAACCGCTTTGCGGATCTTTATTTCCGGGGGAAAGGAAGCTTTTCCGGGATCATCTTTAAGGTGAAAGCCGAGAAGCTGACCGATGACGAACCGAAAGAGTACACCGCCGAGCAGGACGAGTACGGGCGCTGGCACGCCCGGGTCGACCTCCTCGATTTCAGTGCCGACGGACTTTACAACGTGGAGGTCTGCTCAACCCGTTCGAGCACACCGCTCACGGAGCGCTCCTTCAGCCTCTCCTACATCCCTGCAATGGACTACACCCGCTACGGGATCAACTACCGTGCGGTGTTCAACCCGGTCTACTACATGGAGCGCTATCCGGACGTCGCCGCGGTCTGCCACTCGGATCCCCGGGTGCTCCTGCGCCACTTCATCGAGTACGGGATGAAAGAGGGACGTCAGGGCAGCCTGCTCTTCGACCCGGAGTACTATATCGAGACATACCCGGACCTCGCCGAGCACTACGGAACGTCCGATCTCACAAAGTTTTACATCCATTACTGCCGGTCGGGCCGTGCGGAAGGCAGGATCGGCTCCGAAGCTTTTGAATAACCGGAAATGTTTGAAATAATTGTGAACATTAAAAATTTTTTCTAAATACTCTTTTCTTTTCCGCAATTTGGACTATACTTAAGAAAGTAAGTGATTCTGCTTCCGCAGACACGCATTAAGAAAGGGGTATAGAAAATGAAGTTATCAGAAGGTTTAAAGACAGTATTCCTGGCAGGCGTAGGCGCAGTGGCAATCACTGCCGAGAAGTCCAAACAGCTGGTTGACGACCTCGTCAGGAAGGGCGAGCTCACCGTCGAGGAGGGCAAGGTCATCAACGAGGATCTCGCGAAGAAATTCAACGAGAAGGCCGAGAAGTTTGACGAGAAAGCTCAGGAGTATACACCGGACAAGGTCGCAAAGAAGGTCCGCGACGCTCTCCTGAATCTGGAGAACATGACTAAGGAAGCCCGCGATGAGATCCGCTCCAAGCTCGACGCTCTCGACAAGGCCGAAGAGGAAGCCGCTGCGAAGGCTGCCGAGGAAGAGGCCGCTGCCGAAGCTGCCGACGAGGCCGACGTTGAGGATGCGATCATCGAGGAGATCAAGGCTGAAGCCGAGGATGCTGAAGAAGCTGTCTGCGAAGCCTGCGAGGGCGTAAAGGAAGCTGCCCAGGAGGTCAAGGAAGCCGTTGAGGAGGCTTTCGAGAAGACCGAAGAGTAATTCTCCGGGAACGTGCTTAAACAAAGATTGATCATTGAGAAAACGACATGGCTTTCGGGCCATGCCGTTTTTGTGTTATCGGGGATCGGCTGCCGCATAGCTGCCGCAGTGCATATTAATGGAATTGACGGACCCTGCAAAGCCGCGGTACAATAGAAGCGAAGCAGCAACTATCACGCACAGAAAAGCGGAGGTAAGCTATGAAAATTGCAATGGCAAATGATCACGCGGGAACCAGAATGAAATATGAAATCAAGGCTCTCCTTGAGAACATGGGGCATGAAGTGGTGGATTTCGGAACCTATGACGAAAATGCCGCCGACCTGCCCGACTATGTCTACCCGGCGGCACTCGCGGTCGCGAGAGGCGAGTGCGACAGGGGCATTTTCGTCGACGGCGTCGGCTACGGCAGCGCGATGATCGCGAACAAAATCTGCGGGATCTACGCCGCGGTATGCCAGGACCCGCTGTGCGCGGCGCTCTCCCGCCAGCACAACGATACGAACGTGCTCTGCCTCGGGGCCAAAATTATCGGCACCCTCATCTCCACGGAGATCGTGAAGACCTGGATGACGACAGACGCCTTCACGGCGGAGAAATATGTGAAGAGGGTCGCGAAGGTAAAGGATATCAACGACCGGCACTGTGTTCCGGTAAAATAAAAGAAAGACCGGTTTTCACTGCTCCGTGAGCGCCCGGATTTCCTCCGCCGTCAGCCGGCGCCACGCCCCAACGGGAAGCGCCGGATCGAGCGTAAGAGGCCCCATCCGGAGGCGTTTTAAGTAAAGAACCTCCTTGCCGACCGCCGCAAACATCCGCTTCACCTGATGGAACTTGCCCTCGCGGATCGTGATCTCACACTCGCTGGTGTTTTCATTTTCATCGGAGGAAAGGATCACCAGCTCCGCCGGCAGCGCGGTCAGCGTCTCATCGACACAGAGACCTGCGGAAAATAAAGACACATCCTCCTCCGTCACAAGGCCCGAAACCCGCACGTAATAGACCTTGTCCGCATGCTTCTTCGGAGAGAGCAGGTTGTGGGCCAGGCCCCCGTCGTTGGTGATGAGAAGGAGGCCCTCCGTATCCTTGTCGAGACGGCCGACCGGAAATATATCCTTCCGCTTCGGCTCCTCTATGAGGTCGAGGACCGTCTTCTGCCGTTTGTCCTCCGTCGCGGTGACCACCCCGGCGGGCTTGTTCAGCATATAGTAGACGAAGGGCTCATAGGCGTATGTCCGGCCGCAGTAGACGACCTCGCCGCCCTCAAAGTGCATCCCGGGGTCCTTCACCAACAATCCGCCCGCCGACACGCGGCCGGCCTTTATCGCCTTTTTGATCTCGGTCCGGGTGCCGGCACCCATGTCCGAGAGAAATTTGTCGATTCTCATTTTATGAATAAACTCCGTTTCAAAAATAAGCGGTCCCGGCTCAGCCGGAACCGCTTTTTTCGGTCAATTACTTATTTCTCTTTGATCTCCGCATGCCATGCCTGGAGCGACTTCACCTCACCGCGGCCCTTGCCGTTGATCTGGGCGATGCCCTCCGCCGCAGCCTTGGCCGCCGCGATCGTCGTGATGTAGGGGATCTTGTGCTTGATGGCCGCCTTACGGAGGTAGCTGTCATCGTGGATGCTGGCCTTGCCGATCGGGCTGTTCACGATCAGGTCGATCTTGCCGTTCGTGATCAGGTCGAGAATGTTCGGGCGGCCCTCATAGAGCTTCTTGACCTTCTCGACCGGGATGCCGGCTTCGGCGATCAGGTCGCAGGTGCGGCCGGTCGCGATCAGCTTGAAGCCGTCGTTCGCGAGGGAACGGGCCACTTCCACGATCTCGGGCTTGTCCTTCTCGTTGACCGAGAGCAAGGCCGTGCCGCCGAGCGGGAGCTCCGCCTTTGCGGCCTCCTCCGCCTTGAAAAATGCCTCGCCGGTCGTCGTGGCGATGCCGAGGACTTCACCGGTGGAGCGCATTTCCGGACCTAAGACCGGGTCGACTTCCTGGAACATGTTGAACGGGAAGACGGCTTCCTTGACCCCGTAGTAGGGGATCTCGCGCTCGCCCAGAGACGGGACGGGCGACGGCTTGCCGGTCAGCTCGCCGGTGATAATCTCCGTTGCGAGCGGTACCATGCGGATGCCGCAGACCTTGGAGACCAGCGGAACCGTGCGGGATGCGCGCGGGTTTGCCTCGAGGACATAGACCGTGCCGTTCTCGATCGCGTACTGCATGTTCATGAGGCCGACGACGTGCATCTCCTCCGCGATCTTGCGCGTGTACTCCTTGATCGTCTCAAGGTGCTCCGCGTCGATGTGGCGGGAGGGAATGATGCAGGCCGAGTCGCCGGAGTGAATGCCGGCCAGCTCGATGTGCTCCATGACCGCCGGCACGTATGCGTGATAGCCGTCCGCGATCGCGTCCGCCTCGCACTCCAGCGCGTGGTTCAGGAAGCGGTCGATCAGGATCGGGCGGTCCGGGGTCACGCCGACAGCGGCGTTCATGTACTCGGTCATGGCCTCATCGTCGTAAACGACTTCCATGCCGCGGCCGCCTAAGACATAGGACGGGCGAACCATGACCGGATAGCCGATCTTGTTCGCAATCGTTTTGGCCTCGTCCACCGTCGTCGCCATGCCGGATTCCGGCATCGGGATGCCGAGCTTGTCCATCATGCCGCGGAAGAGGTCGCGGTCCTCCGCGAGATCGATGACCTCCGGGGAGGTGCCGAGGATGCGGACGCCGTTGGCCTTGAGCTCCGCCGCGAGGTTGAGCGGGGTCTGGCCGCCGAACTGGGCGATCACACCGACCGGCTTCTCCTTGCGGTAGATCGCAAGGACATCCTCCAGCGTCAGCGGCTCGAAGTAGAGCTTGTCGGAGGTGTCGTAGTCGGTAGAAACGGTCTCCGGGTTGCAGTTGACGATGATCGTCTCGAAACCGAGCTTCTTTAAGGACAGAGCCGCGTGGACGCAGCAGTAGTCGAACTCGATGCCCTGGCCGATACGGTTCGGGCCGCCGCCCAGGATCATGACCTTCGGGCGGTCTGCATTTACCGGATCATTGTCCGGAGCGTTGTAGGTCGAATAGTAGTATGCGCTGTCCTCGGTGCCGGAGACATGGACGCGGTCCCAGGTCTCGGTCACGCCGAGGGACTCGCGGCGGTTCCGGATTCCCTCCTCGGAGATCGGAAGGATCTCGGAGAGGTACTTGTCGGAGAAGCCGTTCTTCTTCGCGGAAATGAGCATCTCGTTCGTAACGTCGCTTCCGGCGGCAATGAGAGCTTCCTCCTCCTCGACCAGCTCCTTCATCTGGGAAATGAAATACTTCTTGACGTGCGTGAGCTCGTAGAGCTCATCGACCGTCGCGCCTTTTCTCAGCGCCTCATACATAAGGAAATGGCGCTCGGAGGAGGCGTTCACCAGGCGCTTCATGAGCTCTTCCTTGTCGAGCTCACCGAAGTTCGAGGCATGGCCGAGGCCGTAGCGGCCCTTCTCGAGCGAGCGGATTGCCTTCTGGAAGGCTTCCTTGTAGTTCTTGCCGATGCTCATGACTTCGCCGACGGCGCGCATCTGGGTGCCGAGCTTGTCCTCGACGCCCTTGAACTTCTCAAATGCCCAGCGGGCGAACTTCACGACGACGTAATCGCCGTCCGGTTTGTATTTATCCAGCGTGCCGTACTTGCCGCAGGGCATCTCGGCAAGCGTCAGACCTGCCGCGAGCTTGGCGGAGACCAGCGCGATCGGGAAGCCGGTCGCCTTGGAGGCCAGCGCCGAGGAGCGGGACGTACGCGGGTTGATCTCGATGACGATGATGCGGTCGGAAACCGGGTCATGGGCGAACTGAACGTTGGTGCCTCCGATGACGCCGATGTGCTCGACGATCTTGTAAGCCTGCTCCTGCAGACGGTCCATGACCTCCTGGGAGATCGTCAGCATCGGTGCGGTGCAGAAGGAGTCTCCGGTGTGGACGCCCATGGGGTCTACATTTTCAATGAAGCATACCGTGATCATGTTGTTGTCCTTGTCGCGGACGACTTCGAGCTCGAGCTCCTCCCAGCCGAGGATGGACTCCTCGACGAGGACCTGGTGGACCAGCGATGCCTGCAGGCCGCGGGCCATGACCGTCTTCAGCTCCTCACGGTTGTATACGAGGCCGCCGCCTGCGCCGCCCATCGTGTAGGCCGGACGAAGGACGACAGGGTAGCCGAGCTTGTCGGCGATGGCAAGTCCTTCCTCGACGCTGTAGGCGACTTCGGAGCGTGCCATCTCGATGCCGAGCATGTTCATGGTGTTCTTGAATTCGATGCGGTCCTCGCCGCGCTCGATCGCGTCGACCTGAACGCCGATGACCTTGACGTTGTATTTGTCGAGGATGCCCTCCTTGTAGAGCTCTGCGGCAAGGTTGAGCCCCGACTGGCCGCCGAGGTTCGGGAGCAGCGCGTCCGGACGCTCCTTAGCGATGATCTGCTCAAGGCGCGCGGTGTTGAGCGGCTCAATATATGTGACGTCAGCCATCTCCGGATCCGTCATGATCGTAGCCGGGTTGGAATTGACAAGCACGATCTCGTAACCAAGACTTCTCAGAGCCTTGCACGCCTGTGTGCCGGAATAATCAAATTCACAGGCCTGACCGATGATGATCGGACCCGATCCGATGATGAGCACCTTCTTGATGTCTGTTCTGAGCGGCATGTTCTACCTCCTTAAAACACGGGTTCACTACTTTATCCGTACTATTATATACTGTCTTACCCCTCCGGGCAAAGAAAACTCTTTAAAAAATTAAGCTAAATTTTCAGGCAGATTTATCCTGAAAAACGGGAAATTTCACAAGAAGCCCCTTCACGGTGCCGTATGCAAAATGAACCGCTGCCGCCCCCGCCGCCGCAAACGCAATCGAGGCGCACGCGTAGGCAAACACATTGTCCGACCCCAGCATGACAAAGACCCTTCTCATCAGGATAAAGGCAAGATTCTGGTAGAGGTAGATCTCGAGGCTGCACTTTCCCAGCACGTGAAAGAAAGGCGGAGCAAGCACAAAAACACGGTTTAGGAGGAAAATGAAAACCACGAAGAAAACGGACGAGCCGTCAAAAAGGGGAGTCTCCTTAATAAGCGGAACCGCAAAATAGAGAACATGGGAGATCAGGAAGAGAACTCCCGAAACAGCCAGCATGAGTCCGGTCTTTCTCCGGGCCAGGATCATGTCGATCTCTCTCTTCAAGGCGCCGACAGAAGCCCCGAGGACAAAGCAGAAGCACCCCCGCGTCGTGACCAGCGGCCATCCGAAGTGCGGAGCCCAGCGCATATAGACCGATACGAATATGTAGAGCGCGGCGATCTTCATCGCCCGGCCGTTAAAGCACCGGAAGGCTATATAAAAGAACACATAGAAAATAAGCTGGGTGACAACGTACCAGCTGTAGGTGACCATCGGGTCCCCGGTAAACCAGGAACCGAGCATGTCAAGCATGCCGATCTCCTTTCCCCCGGCCCTGATGGCAAAGAGAAAGACAAGATTGCAGAGAAAATAGGGCAGAAGCACCTCGAAAAACCGTCTTCGGAAGAACCCGGAGAAGCCTTTCTCCGCAGAGAGGGCCAGTCCGTAGCCGGAGAGCGCAAAGAAGAGACCGACGGCGAGGTGCCCCTGGAATATAAAGGGCTCAAACGTCGCCGCATAGTTTTCATTCAGGAAAGAGCATACGTCCGGGAGATGGACAAACAGGATAAAAACCGCCATGACGCCCCGAAGCGCCGACGTGTCCTCCCTGGAAAGCCACTCTCCCCCTGTCTTTTTCCTTGCGGAAAGAAGGATTGCCGCCGCAAAAAGAACCGCTGCCGCTGCCATCAGTGCTTCTCACCCCAGTAATATTTCATGATCTTCGAGAGCGGATCCCGGTCGATCGGACGGTCCATCATTTTCTTTCTCTTCTCGATGAAGTTGTCCACCGTTCCGATTACCTTCGCCGGGTTGCCGCCCACGATCGTCCCCTCGGGGACGTCCTTCGTGACCACGCTGCCCGCGGCCACGATCGCGTTCGGCCCGATCTTCACGCCGTTCAGGATCAGGCTGCCCGTGCCGATGAAGACGTTGTCAAACACCTCGATCGTGCCCATGTGATACTCAGGAAAGACCGTGCCGGGCTTTACATTCTTCATTCTGGCAAGCATCTCGGGAATGCTGTCGTGCGGCAGAAAGATCGTCTCCGGCGTGATGAACACGTTATTGTGAATCTTTATCATATAGGGCTCTTCCGGAATGTTTCTGGAACCGTAGACACAGTCCTCCCCGAATCCGGCGAAGATATGCAGCTTTTTCAGCAGCTTTGTCCGGAATCTCATGTCCACGAAAAAACAAATCCCCTTAAGTACCCGCATCTGGTTGCGGCTAAGGCGCCTTATCTTACCCATTTTAAAACAGTTCTCCTCTCCGCATCATCCCGCAGAATGTGGTTCTGCCCTGCTTTTCCTCCCTGAAATTCAGCTTCCAGGTCAGTTTAAAGAGCTGCGTGTCTTTTTTCATTTCCTCCCAGGCTTCGGCGTCAAAGGCCTGTCCGAAGTTTATGAGAAGGTCGTCGCACCGCGGATTGTTGGCCGGGATCGCCCGGAAGAGCTCCCGCGTCCGCGCATCCGCGTGCTGCGCAAGCAGGATCAGGTAGTCGAGGAACAGATAGTCGTTCATCCTCGCCGTCGTCTCCCAGTAGTGATAAAGGAGGTCTCTTATGATGGAAAATGAACGTCTCCCCTCGCCCCTGGCCGAGAGCGCATAATTGGCAAACCGCCCGCAGGCGGGCGAAAGATGAAGATATCCCGGGCGGCGGATCGACCAGACCGGGTGAGCAAATGCTTCCTCAAGGCTTCCGGTGCAGAGGATCGTCGAGTCGAGCCAGAGCCCGCCTTTTTCCGCAAGAAGCGTTATCCGGATGATATCCGACACATGCGTGACCGAGATCGACCCGGCCGAAAGTCTCTCCGTGGCCCAGTCCGGTACGGTCACGTAATCGCGGAAGTTCCGCTCGTCAAGGAGGACCACCGGGTGGTCTCCCGCGCAGCGCCGCACGGAGGCGAGGCACTTTTTAACGGTCTCCGGGGCATTTTCTTCTCCCTGCCACCAGAGGACCCAGATCGTATCCTCAAAAGCCGGATCCGCCGGCGGGAGCGCCTTCCCGAAATCATACCTCCGAAGGAATTCCCCGAACTCCTCCGCAAAATAGCGGCTCATCACCCTGTGCTTGTACATGAGCCGCCGCCTCATGGCCGGCGTCTCGAGGTTGCCCGAGCGGACACTCCTCTGGATATCGGCCTTGGCCGCGAGGACGACCGCCGAATCCCGCAGGGAATACTTTTCGGCGAGCTCGCGCGAAAAAAGAAGTTCGTCGGCGCTTCGCCGCATATATTTTTTTATTTTACCGGAAATATGCATCGCTTACATCTCCAGCGGGGTCACATCTGATCCCCGAAAACAGCCTTTTTTGTGAGGAGGACCGCCTCCTCGTCCGCGCGGCAGGTGAGAAGGTACACCGGAACGGCTGAGACAAGGGCGTCCAGCGTTCCGAGCGCCGCGTCAAGAAGCGTCCCCTCCCAGTAGGGAAGAAAGATGTTCGGAACAAAGAAGCGGAGGAGCTCCTCGCCTCGAAGGCGCCGGATTTCATTTTTCTCCCCCTTTTGAAGGACGATGACGGCCCGCATCGGAGCCCCGTGGTTCTCCCGGTAGGGCGATGAGCCCGCCCAGGGGGAGCCGTACGCGTAAAATCCGTCCTCCTCCCGGGAAATGAACACCTTGTCCCCGTTCAGGATCCGCGCCTTAAGATACCTGTTCCAGAGCTCGGCCTGCGTCGTCTTGCCGCTCCCGGACGGAGCCGTAAAGATGACTGCCTCCCCCTCGTATTCCACCGCGGAGGCATGGGCGAGGAGCATGCCGGAGAGCGCTCCCTTTGCCGCCATCGCGCCGAGGATGAGGCCCCTCCAGCGGGGCTCGTCGGCGGGATCATCCGGCATCTCACCCGTGATGATCGGTTTGGAAATGATCCGGCAGGATGTAAAATCAGAGGAAGCGAGCAGATACTCGCGGGAGCTTTGCCTGGCGTCGAATCTCCAGGGCCAGGAACCTTCCATGTATGTCACCCGAAGGCCGAAGAGGAGCTCCTCCTCGGATCCGCTCGATATTGCTTCCTCACCGGGAAGCTCTGCCTTAAATGTCATGAACGGCTCGCCCTCCCCGGACTCGAAGCCCCGGAAGAAACGTCTTGCCCTGCTGCCGGCGCCTTCTATGAGGATGTTTTTTCCGGCGATACGGAACCAGCTTTTCATTTTTCTTCCTGCCCCTCCATAAGCCGAACAGCTTCCTCTCTTGCGATCTCCCGTATCGTCCCGTCCGCGATCCGGTAAACCGCATCGCAGGAGCCGAGGACCGACGGGCGATGGGTCGTCACGATCACGGTCTTTGTCCTGTCAAACCCGAGGATCCCCGCGAGCACGAGCCGCTCCGTCTCCGGGTCGAGCGCGCTGGTCGCCTCGTCGAGCAGCAGGACCGGCGCGTCGGAAAGCAGCGCCCGCGCGATCGCAAGCCGCTGGATCTGGCCCTCGGAGAAGCCGCCGCCGCGCTCCCTCACCTTCGCGTCAAGCCCCTCGGGCTTCGCCGCGACAAAATCATACGCACCCGCCCGGCGGAGCACCTCGATGAGTCTGCCCTCATCCGCCTTCCCATCCATGACGCGGAGATTCTCCGCCACGGTTCCGGTCAGCATGGTGTTGCCCTGGGGTACATAGGAAAATAAATTTCTCGTCGATGCGGAAACAGTCAGTCTTCCGCCGGTTGTCGCTCCCTCGGCGTACAGTTCCCCTTTTTCGGGGGCAACGATCCCGAGAAGCAGCCGCATAAGCGTCGTCTTGCCGCCGCCCGAAGGGCCTATGACCCCGATGATCCGGCCCGGGCGGGCTTCAAGGTCCGCCTGCTCAAATACGGTTCCGCCGCCCGCATAGCGAAATGTCACGCCGCGCATAAAGACCGCCATGCCGTCCGGGTTCTCATGAAGGAGCTCTTCGGAGGCTTCGCGGTCTTCATTTTTCTCCTCGGGCAGCTCCGTGACCGCGATGATGCGGCCGGCCGCCGTCGCCGCCTGGATCATGCCCGGAACCATGCCGGCCAGGACGGAGAAGGAGGACGAGAGCTGGGAGGCCATCTGCAGGAACAGCGTCATCGTTCCGTAGGTGATCGCGCCGCTCCAGAGGCGGTAGACGCCCCAGATGAAGCAGACGAGCCCGACCAGCATGGCCGCTCCCGACATGAGCGCCTGAGTCAGGATCGTAAATGCATTGTAGTCAAGCCGCATGGTGCGGTATTTTTTCTGGACAGAACGGAATTTCTCTCCGTAAGCCCGGGTGAGTCCCAGGGATTTCAGGCTCTCCAGGTTGTGGAAAGACTCTTCCTTGAATACCATCATCTCTGCGTTCATCTGCCGCATCTCCTCGTTGTAGCGCTTCATGCGGGGGAGAACGACCCTCGAGAGCAGGAGGGAGATCGGCGCGGTGAGGAGCGCCAGGACCGCCAGCATGCGGTCATAGCGAAAAATGATAAAGAACGCGCCGGCAAGCTGGATCAGCCTTGTCACAAGGTTCGGCAGCCAGGTGAGCACGGTGCCCGAGACGGTTCCGACATCCCCCTCGACGCGGGTGATGATGTCGCCCGAGTGGAAGCGGGTCATCGCCTGCCAGTCCGCGTTCATGACCTTGTCATAGACATCCGCCCGGATCTCCTGCTCGACATCGATACTGATCTTTGCGGAGATCCTGCTTCCGGCCGCATTCATCGCGATGGATGTTACCTGGGAGAACACGTAGAAGGCAACCGCCAGAACAAGCCCTCCCGAGTCAGCCCCGGTCACCGCATCGATGATATGCTTGCTGATGACCGACCCGGCGAGGCCAAGGCCCGTGCTGATGAGCCCGCACAGGGCGTACCAGACCATCCGAAGGCGGTATTTCCAGCTGTAGCCGGCAAGCCAGCGCATCTCCGAGAGGAAAGCCCCCGTCTTTTCCCTGTTCAGTTTGCCTCTTATTTTCCCGGCTGTGTTCATCCTTTGCCTTACAACCCCTTAAGCACAAGAAAGAATCCTGCCGCCCAGTGTCAAAGCAGGATTCTTTACGGTGTCGGTATATTCAGCTTTTGAAGACGGCATCAATACTTCATGCCGTAGGTATCCGCGATATCCTTCGGCACATCGTAGACCACGGTTCCCCTGCCGCCGGTCTGCGCCGGTGCCGCTGCGAAAAGCCGCACGTTCGTCTCCGGCTCCACGCCGATCGTCGAGCAATTCGCAAGGGCGGCCGCATTTGCGATGATCCAATCCATGAGCGTATTTCCGGAAATAACACCCGGATTCGGCAGCGTGTCATTGATCAGGTCGGTGCAGCCTGCCATCGCCTGCACGGTCGCAAAAATGATGGAGACATGGGCATCCGGACCGCCGGAACCGTCGGCAATGCTCTCCCTGAGGTTGATCAGAATCTTCCTGACTTCCGGCTCCTCAAATGTTCTTTTCATTATCTGCTCCTCCTACTCATTGTGGTAAATCCCATATACAAACTCTGCCTGCCTGCAGTAAGAGTCCGTCACCCGACCGGTACTGCCGCTTTCCGCCGCCAGCACCCCGGGACATCGTCTGCAGAAGCCTTCGTACCTGCAGGTTCCGCATTTCTCCGGCTCGGGAAGCTGCTCAAGATCCGAAAGAAGCTTCTCCCAGGCCCTGTCAAAGCCAAGTTCCCTCACATCCTCCGCCGGATCGGAGAGAAAGCTGCAGAGCTGCATCTTTCCGTTCCAGGTCACGACAAACCCGCGCCGGTAGTGTGCACAGTCAAGCAGCTGACGTGGATGATGTCTGTAGATCCTCTCCGCCTTCGGGAGATCCTTAAAAGCCTCCTTCGGAAACTTTGTGAAATCCACCCGGTGAGCCGCTGCGTCCTGCTTCGCTCCCCTGACCGGGGGCACAAGCGCGATGGAATGACGGAAGTAAACCTTCTTTTCCCTTGCGAACTCATACATTTTCAGCAGGTCCGCATTGTTTTCCTTTATGATAAGCCCCATCAGATAGAAGGGGATATCAGCCTCTTTCACAAGATCGATCGCATGGCTTACGCGGTCAAATCCGTCCGGGATCCCGGTCACCGCCCGGTAGGTCTCGTTGGAGGCGCCGTAAAGCGTAAAGCGCATCGCGTAGGGCGGATCCTCGGCAAGCCATTCCATCACCCGCTCATCGACGAGATACCCGTTGCTCATGAGATTGATGAGAAAACCCATCTGCTTGAGCTCGGTGTAGAGTTCCCGAAAGTCCCTCCGGACGAAGATCTCGCCGCCGGTCAGCGTGAGCTCGAGCATCCCGCGCTCCCTCGCCTTTTCGGCGATGGCAAGCCACTCTGCATTCGTGAGCTCGCGGCCCTGCTTCCGGATCTCGTCGGGGGTAAGGTGCACGTAGCACATGCGGCAGTCGAAATTGCATCTTGCGGTGAGCTCGAAGATGCCGTTCACCGGGATCGCGTCCCGCCGGGCAATCTCCTTAAGCTCCTCTGTAAAATGATCCAGCGTCCCCGCAAGAAAATCACAGTCGCTCATTCGCCGAGAACCCCTTCCTCCGCCAGCTTCGCCTTAAAGCGGGCGAGTGCTCCGGCTGCGGTCTCACGGTCGACATCGTACTCCTCAAGGATCTTTTCGATGACCTCTTCCCCGGTCCGATCCTCCTCAAGAAGCTGCCAGATAAATGCGCCCGTCTCGTTCAGGGCAACCATGCCGTGAACGTCCCGCGTGCGCTCCCCGACGGGGACCGCCATGTATTTTGAGCCTATCTTTCGAAGTATAAATCCGCTTTTAACCTTCATATCGCTCCGCCTGCAATCCAAACACTGCAGGCACCTGCCTACAGATAGTGTCAGTATAGCACATGTTTTTCAAGTATGCGATATATTTTTAAAAAACTTTTTCAGTCTTTTCCGTACCCGTAGTTTTTCCCGTAGCCGTACCCGTAACCATAACCGTAGCGGCCGTAGCCGTACCTTCCGTAGCCGTAGCTGCCTTCCGACTCCGGGCATGCGTTCAGCACGTAGCCGAGAAGCGGGGCGGGCGATTCCGCGAGGGAGTAGAGCGCCTCGCCGAGCTCGTCCTGGGTCAGCTCGCCGCAGCGGATCACGTAGAGGATCCCGTCGGCGTAAGGTGCGAGAATGGAGGCATCCTGGAAAGCGCCCGCCGGCGGTGTGTCGAAGATCACGATGTCGGCGCTCTTCCGGAGGCTCTCCACCACGTCATGCATGCGCTCGTCGGAGAGGAGCCTGACCGGGTTCTTCAGGACGCGCTGTGCATTTCCGATAAATGCAAACCCCGCCGGAGCCCTCTTTACATAGACCTCCCGACCGCCGGACAGGATATCCACAAGGCCGATCGCATCCTCCGGGGCATCCACGAGGTCGGCATCGCCCTGCTTGCGGAGGTCCGCATCCACCAGGACAACCTTCTTGCCCTCGCGGGTCAGCTCCTCCGCGAGATTGACCGACAGGGACGATTTGCCTTCACCCGGAGCCGTGCCGGTCACGAGGATCACTCTGCCCTCGCCGCTCTCCGTTTCCTCGCCGTCCATCCTACGCAGCGTGTTGAGGAGACGTCCGGCCAGCGAACGGATGCTCTCTCTGTACTCATAGGGGGTCCGCTCATCAAACACGGACCAGAGCTTTCTGGCTCTCCCCGTGCTCCTCGCCTTTCCGGTGATGAGCGGAAGCTGACCCAGAAGCTTCATATCCGACACTTTCGCCACGTCCTCCTCCGAGCGCACATCGCGCCGGATGATCGTGAGGAGCAGAATGACAAAGCAGGCAAGAAAGAGGCCGGCGATCCCGCCGATCACGGCCAGCCGCACCGGAGAGCTCACGTTGACGGGCGTCTCGGGCAGGTTCGGCGCGTTGATCACGTAAAATTCAATGCTGCCGAGCACGAAATAGGCCGCCTTCGGGTAAACCGCCATGGCCCCCTTCAGGATCCTCGCCGCCTCCTCCGCGGTCGGCGCCTCCGCCGACATGGTGACCATGTTGGAGCTCTCGATCACGGAAGCCCCGATCGAGCCGCCGAGCTCGCTCTCCCCCAGCTCCTCCAGAAGAAGACTCCTAAAATAATCACTCTCCAGGATATAGGGGAACGTGCTCGACATCTGGGCCGCAGCCGTCGTCGAATAATAATAGGATGTATTTGAATTCTGCGCGCCGACAAGGCCGACCGTGAAGGTCGCCTCGCTCCGGTAGACAGGCTTCGTCGTGCCGATCCGGAAAGCCGTGTAGCCCGCGCCGCAAAGCACGGTCATAATGAGCAGGATGTGCCAGTATTTCCGCAGGTAGCGCAGAAAGTCCCGAAACAGCTGGCCGAAATCTATGAAATCCCGAAGGCCCGCATCCTCCGTGTGTTGTCTTCCTCTCTCCATGTCCTATCCTTCCGTATCCAATCAGGCGTAGCTCTCATAACCGTAGTGCTGCGATCTGCCCGCGCTTCCCCATTCGGGTTCGAACGCGTTCAGGACAAACCCCGTGAAATCGCCGGTGTTGGTCCAGATCATGTCGACCGCATCGTTGATGATCCTGACGTCCGCCCAGTCCTGCCGGACGACCAGGAGGGCCGTGTCGGAAAGGCCCATCCACATCTCCGCGTCCGCGGAGACCGTCACGGGCGAGCTGTCGATGATCACGTAGTCCATCTCCCGCCTGCAGATGTTCACAATGGCCTCGATCCGGTCCCGGTCGCCCGCCGCGTTTCGTCCCTGCCGGCCGTCGCCCTGGTAGAGCTTGAAGAGGCGGTATTTCCGGTCGTAGGAGACCGCGTCGCCGAGTTTCATTTTCCCGGAGAGAATATCCGAGATCGTGCCTGCTCCCGGAGCCGGCTCAAAGATCCTGCCCAGGGAGGGATTCAGGAAGTCCCCGTCGATGATGAGGACTCTGGCCTTCTTCTCCGCCAGGGAGACCGCGATATTGGCGGCAGTCATGGTCTTGCCCTCGTTCGGCGTCGCCGAGGTGACCAGCAGGACCTTCGCCTCCTTCTTGTTCATGTGCTGCTGGATGTTCTGGGCCGCCCTGCGGACGGATTCGGAAAATGCCATCGTCGAGGAGGCCCCTCCGATCAGGTGCCTCGTGTTCTTTCTGCCGCGGCCGAAGACGGACTTCTCAAACGGGATCGTCCCGAGGATCGTCCCCTCCAGCTGCCGTCTCGCCCCGCGGGTAGTCTTAACCGTGAAGCGGAAGAGATAAAAGAGGCCGATCACGAATACCATGAGGAGCATCGCGGCCGGGATCAGGATCTTCCGGTAGGAAAGAAGCGTCGTCCGCTGGGCGGGCTCCGTCGGGACATCCGGCGGTGTGAGCACGACGAGGTCGGCCTGCCCGAACACGTAGCCGGACACCTCCCCGTAATTCTCGATGGCCGCGCGCAGCATGAGGTAGGCGTGGCGCGGATTCTCGGAGGCTGCCGTGAGCGCGAGAAGGTTGGTCGCCTCGACCTGCCGGCAGGTGATATCCACGTTCATCTCCTCGCCTGCCGTCTCCATGATATTTTTCTTCAGTGAATCGCTCTGAAACACCTCGCTGAAGACTGCCGCCATCTGGGCCGCGGTCTGCAGGGATGTCAGCGAGCTGTAGCTCTCCTTTGAACTGATGACGAGCGTAGCCTTCGATTCGTAGACCGGCTTCTCCGTGAGCCCGGCCGCACCCGTCAGGCCGAAAAACACTATGACGCCCGAGAGCACCACCATCCAGAAATTGCGGAGAACATCCTTCACAAATCCCCGGAGGCTCATGCTTCCTTCCGTAATTCTCTGGTTCATCTCACTCCTCCACAATGACTGTCAGCCAGGTTGTGCCGACCGAGCCGCCGGCATTCGACGCATCGTAGCGAACCTCGTAGACGCCGGGCACCGACGTGTCGACGTCCGTCTCGCACGTCACATGATCCTCCGCCGTGTAGGCGATCCCGCCCAGGTCCCGGACACCGGTCACATAGGACATCGGCTCAAAACCGCTCCCCTTCGGGATGTAGACGACCGGCTGGGAAAGGGAGATCATGAGACCGGTCAGCCGCTTGTCGATGATATGGATCGGCAGCGTCTCGCTCACCGTGTCGCCGAAGCTGTTCGAGGCGGTCACCGTGAGGGAATAGCTGCCCTCATAATCATAGTAGACGCTGATGTTGGAGAACCGGGCCGTCCCGGCCAGATTTCCGTCCAGTTTGTCCTCGATGAGAAGGCGGTCCCGCACTTCATCGGTGGAACCGCTTCCGGCCGTAAAGACCAGCGGCTCAGAAAGGAGGATCCTCGGCGATTCGTAATCCGTAAAATGCACCTTTCTCGTGCAGGTCGCCGCCGCATTTGCGCTGTCAAACACGACATAGGTGACCGTGCAGGTCCCCTGCTCGACAAAACGGGAAAATGACCCGACCAGGATCTTGTCCGTCAGGTTGCCGTCCTCCTCGTCAAAGGCGGACACGCCGGCAAGAAGCTCCTCCTCCGTGTAATCACAGGGGAGCTCCAGCGTTCCATCCTCACTCTCAATTACCGGCACATGGGCATTTCTCGCGGAAATCTCCTGTACCTTTGCCACGCCGAATGCCGCGATCGACACGGCAAGCAGCGCAAAAAGGAGTATTCTCAAATACTTCATAGTCTCTTATCCCTTCTCGAAGATACGATGCCTCTCGACCTGCGGGTGACATGCAGCTTTTTAAGAAGCACGGCCCGCCTTCCGGTCTCCCTGATCTCCTCAAAGAACCCCGCCGGCGTATGCCTCGTGGCAATGAGCTGGGAGACATAGCGGCAAAACTGGTAGATCCACGCGAACGGCCTTAAGAAATGATGCCGCCGGGCCGCCTTCCAGTTGGCAAGACCCGCGCTCTCAAGGTTTCCGAAAAATCCCCTCACCGTAAGACCGGCACTTAAAATGCGGACCGCATTGACCCGCTCGGCGTCCTTGCGCCCGAAATTTCCGTCGGAGAGCACGATCCTCATGAGCTCACGGGCCGCCTTATCGTCCCCGGAGAGGGCAAACGCGTGCCCCTCCTCCGGAAGGGAGAAATAGAGCTGTCCGAGCCTCGTCACGGTGACGGCGAGTTCGGTCAGGCCCACGGCTTCGGTCAGGGGCTTCATTTTCCGCTCCCAGAAGGAGTCGTCCACTCTGGCGCGGACAAACATCAGATAGTCCAGGATCTGCCGGAGTCCGAGCCCCGTCTCCAGGTGCTGCCCGATATGGAGGAGCAGCACAAGCCCGTTCAGGGCCTCCGGGAGCACCGGGAACGCGGAGCCGCCGATCCGGACGGTCTTCGTCTTCATAAGTCCCCTCTCGATGAGCGCATCGATTCTCAGCGCCGTCTTCGGGTCGTTGACAAATGAAAACCGCCTGTGCACCTCAAACTGGATCCCGTCCTTCTCAAAGTTGAGGTGGCGGTCTGTATTCTGCTCCGTGAAGGCGTCCCTGAAGCCGTTCTCCCGGAGAACGGCGCAGGCTCTCTCGAAATCCTCCCCGGACACGATCACGTCGACGTCGCCGGATACCCGGTACTCGGGGACCGGATAATAGATGCCCGCCGCGTTCCCCTTGAGGATCGCAAAACGGATCCCGGCATCTGAGAGCACCCGCACAAGATCATCCTGCCCGTACCGCATCAGCGCGTTCCGGCCGAAGGCCGCCATCGACTCATCCTCAAAATCGCGCCGGACATCTTCGGGCAGGGGCAGATCGGAAAGCATGTCCGCCGCAAGGAGGGCGAGCGCGTGGTTTTTCATTTCCCCGAAGACCGCCGCCCAGTCGGTGCCTGCCTCCGCCTCAAAGGGAGCCTTAAAGAGCAGGTGACCGAGGAGCTTTAAGACAACGCTTTCGTTCTCCCCCGGCTTCTCCGTCTCCACAGTCCGCGTGTTCTCCGTGACCTCGGGGTTCCAGTAGTCCATGTCGAACGCCGAGAAGTATTCCGGCGGGTAGATATATACATTTCCGGGCAGGACCTCCGTCTCCCGTGCCCGGCCGATCAGGCCGTGCCGCACAAAGAGGGCGGTCAGAGCGTCATTGATCGTCGTGAGGTCCTCCGTCCCGTCGCTTTTTATAAAGTGCCGCTCCTCGTAGGAGGCGAGAAACTCCGCAAAAAGCGCCTGTCCGGGGGCCGCCGCCATAAAGGCGGTCGAAAGGCACCCGGGCCGCTCCATGGAGAGGACCGCGCCGGCACCCTGAAGAAACTCATCGAACCGGCGGATGATCTTCACGTCGGTGTCCATGTAGACGCCGCCGTACTCGACAAGGCGCTTCACCCGCACATAGTCGGAGACGAAGGCGTATTTGCCCGCCGAAAGCGCCTCCCGTGCGTAGGCGCACCCGCTTATATCCGTATTCTCCTCATTCCACTCCATGAAGGTGTAGTCCGGAAGCTTCTTTTTCCAGTCGGCGATAAACCGCTCCACCCGGGGCGGCTTTTTCGGACCAAACCAGCAGTAATGGATTATATGGGGAATCTTCTCCATCCCTATCCTCGCAGTCTCTTAATGATCAGTTCTTTCGCATAGGCAAATTCGGGCGTTCCCGCACTCGTGCCGATGAGGACCGCTGCTGCGGCCCCCGCCGTAAGACATCCGTTTATCAGAAATGCCGGAAGATCGCCGGTCACGGGCAGGCGGTCCGTCACCGCACGCGCCGCCAGCATAAGGGCCACAAGAAGCGCCGTTCTCCCCGCAAATGTCAGGCAGTACCGCATCGGGGATCTATTCCACTTAAGGCGGTATAGAAAGTACGCCTTCATGGCAAACTGGATCGCGTAGGTGAGGCAGGTCCCGATAAAGATGCCCGCCATCCCGATCCGAAGTCCCAGCACGATCGACGTGACAAGGTTGACCGCCGAGCCGATGATCGAGGCGTATTTATCCCTCGAAAAGAGCCCGGAAACCTCCATGATGAGCCAGAGCGGCTTCGTCGCGACCTCGAGGAAGATGACCAGCGATGTCACAAAGAGAACGCCGGTCGGCAGAAGAAAATCCTCCCCGAGCCAGAGGCGGACAAACGGCTCCATGCAGGTGAAAATGCAGGCCGAGCACACCGCGGCAGCCGCATAGAAGAACCAGGAAAGCTTCCTGAAGACCTCCTCCGAGCGCTCGTCGCTCTCGGTCGCCATCATGTTGCCGACGCTGTTCACCACGCCGCCGTAGATGAGCGCGGCAAATGTCCTCACCACATTAAATACCAGATTATAGTTGGTATAATACCCCACAAGTGCGGTGGAAATCAACGTTGATATGAGAATATTATCGGTCGAGCCCGTAATCTTTCCCGAGACGCTCTTGATGAAGATGTCCCGCATGTTGGCAAAGACGTGTTTTCTCTCCTCCGGAGGCAGCGGATCGGTCTTCATGGCAAGGCAGGGATACTGCCGGTCGGCGATCCGCGCGCAGATCACGTTGGTCGCGAGGGAAATGAAGATAAGCCCCGCCACATAGAAGAGATAATTCTTCGTCAGGGCAACCAGGACCAGCTGCAGGATCGTCCCCGCGATCTTCACGCACCCCTGCACGAAGGAGAAGATGTAGTTCTTCTGGTCGACGTTTAAGAGGGCCGTCTTGTAGGAAAAGAGGTAGGAGGACGAGAGCTGCACTACGAAGAGCACGTAGACGATCCGGATGTAGGATACCGGGATGTCCACCTTTCGCACCATGAGGTGCACAAAGGGCGTGATGGCAAGGCCCAGAATAAGCGTCACCCCGGCAATCGCCGTGTAGGCCCGCCTGTAGATCTGCATGAGCTGGGATACACGCTCTTCATTTCCCTCCGCGAGCGGTGCATAGAGGCTGTAGGCGATCGATGAGCCGACCCCGAGCTCCGCTAAGGAGAGCGCTCCGATCACCTCGGTGAAGAGCCCGTTCAGGCCTACAAGCTCGATGCCGACCGCCCGTATGAGCACGGTGCGCACGGCAAAGGAGAGCAGTGTCGTGACCAGCATAAGACCCATTCCGAAGCGGATGTTCCGCATTGCCTTCGTTGTCCTTGACTCACTCATCGCCCGGCTTCCCTTCTGCCCTCAATGCCGAAGGGCGCAAGAAACAGAACCGCGGTAAAGAGCGCCGCGATATAGCGGTAGGTAAAGAGATTGACCTGGCCCAGCGCGCTCACGAGCGACGCGAGGTAGAGCGGAAAGCTGATGTTGTAGATGAACCAGCTGTGGTCCTTTGCAAGCCTTGCAAAGAGAAAGAGCAGGATCGCCATAACCATAAGAAAACCGAGTATGCCCGTCGAGAAGAAAATATAGAGGTAATAGATATCGACCGGCCAGGTCGCGTAGCCGTAGGACTGGTCGATGAAGGCCGAGCTCTCCATGTAGCCCATCCCCGTGAAGTAGCGCCCCTCCTCAAGGAAGAAGGGCCAGTTGACCGTGAAATTCTCAAGCCGGGTGCCCTGGGCGTTCAGGAAGGACCGGTTGGCATACAGGATAACGCCCGCGAAAAAGAGCATGAGGAGCACGACAACGTATCGCCGCCGGCCGAGCTCCCGGAAGGTCCTGCTCCGCACGAACGCAGTCGCAAAAAAGACCGCCGCCATGAGAATGGAGCCGCGGGAGCCTGTCGAAAGAAGGATGGCGCCCGTGTAGAGCTCCATCGCAAAAAATGCAGCCGCCTCCCCGTAGGTAACGCGCCCCGCCCTCTCATGCAGTCTGTATACCGTATAGAAGATGATGAGACCGACCGTGCAGAAAAAACCGGCGTAGTTGTACTGGACCAGGCCGAACTCGTGCCGCACGCGGGCGTCCCGGAGAAAGACGAGCAGCCAGTACCGGGGCGCGACGAAATCCTGAAGGTGGGTGAAACCGGTCCAGAGAAGAAAGACCATGAGCGAGACGGCCGTGAGCTCCGTAAAGAGAGTCAGCGCGTGATACCGCTCGACCGCGTTGACCAGGAAAAAGAGCATGACAAGATAGATGATCATCTCCCGGAGGTGCAGATAGGTGTCCATGGCCACCCTCTGATTGGTAAAGAGCAGGCAGAACACCAGCGCATGGACGGCGAAGCCGATGATCACATACGCCGAGACCTTCGAGACGAGATAATCACCCGAGAAAATGAAATCCGCTATGAGAAGCGCGATAAACAGGTATTTTATTTTTCTGAGCTGGAATGTGATCGGAAGATTGTCCGTGCAGTTGAGAAGCAGGATGGTCATGGTCACAAAATACATCAGAAAGATCAGATTTTTCGTCAGTTTTTTCTCTGCCATACCTATCTCCGTGTGCTCCCCGGCAGTCCGTTCGGAAAGAGGGTCCAGCGGGCCTTCCGCGCGGCATTCCGCGCAAGGCTCCGGACAGTCCTTGCGGGCTGCGTCCTCATCATGTAGCGCATCGCGGCGTCTGCTTTCTCCTTCTCCCCGTTCGCGCTGCAAAGCTTATAGAATATTTCGGCAAATGAATACCTGACCTGCCGCTGCTCCTCCCCCGAAAGCCGGTCAAAGAGCCTCCGGCACTTCTTATAATAGAGAAGCTCGCCCCTTAAGTTTTTCGGGCCTCCCTCCGAGATCTTCGGACCCTCGTAGAAGCAGTATTTCGAGAGCACTTCGGGCACATGGTCCACCTCATACCCCGCCGCAAGGAGCTTTAAGATGAGGGTCGAGTCCTGCTTGGAGGGGACGTCCGAGAACATGCCGACGCTGATGAGCGCCGACTTTTTCGCCATCCACTGGGAGGTCGCGGCCAGACAGTTGTCCCGCATCGCCTCATAGAGGCAGCATCCTTTGTAGCGGGGCTCCGAGAAGCACATGAAAACATCTCTTCCGACCGTCATCTCGGCGTCGCAAAAGACAAGAGCCAGTTTTTCATTTTTCGAGTTGAGAAAAACCGGAAGCTGATGCGCGATCCGCTCCGGGTAGTACTCGTCATCATCGTCGAGGAAGGCGATGTACTCGCTTTTTGACGCCAGGATCCCCGCGTTGCGGGTGAGCGCGCCGCCGAGATTCCGCTCGTTTTTGACAATGCGAAGCCGCGGGTCCGCCTGAAACTCCGCGCAGACCTTCTCCGCCGCCTCCCGAAACGATGAACCGGGCGGGTTGTCGTCAACCACGATCACCTCAATATTCGGATATGTCTGAAAAAGGGCACTCTCTATTGCCCGCCTGAGCGTCTCATCCCGCTTGCAGGTCGGGATGACGATGCTGACAGCCGGGGTCTTTTCCGCTCTCTCACCGTTTGTGCTGTTCATTTACCTGCCTCGATTATTTCCGTATAGAGTCTGCGAAGTTCCTCCGCATAGGCGCGGGCATCGTATTTTTCCCGGGCGCGCGCGGCGATCCCCATGGTATCCCAGGGTCTTCCCGCCTCGATCTTTCGAATTCCGTCCGCGATGGAGGCGATATCGCCCATCCGGCAGACCACGCCGTCCCTGCCGTCCTCGACAACTTCCGGCAGACCGCCGATGTCCGTCACCAGCGCCGGCCGGCCGAAGGACTGGGCTTCCATGATGGAGTAGGGGCCGTTCTCATACCATTCGCTGGTGAGACACACGGCCGTCGCCTCCCGAACCAGCTCGCTGAGCCGCTCGCCGGACAAAAATCCGAGCACGATCACCCGGTCCTGAAGCCCCAGCTCGTCGATCAGCGCAAATATCTTCTCCTCCATCGCGCCCTGGCCCGCAATATAGAGCTTTAAGGACGTGCCGGACACCGCATAGCTCCGAATCAGCGTGAGGATCCCCTTCTCGCGGGAGAGCCTCCCGAAATAGAGAAGATATCCGCCGTCCTTTGCGGAACCGTCGTAAGCGGTCTCCTCGGGCAGGAAATTCCTCATGTAGCGCACCGGGCACTGCATGACACCGGCCTGCTCGATCTTTCGCCTGTAGAAATCCGAGGGGGTAATCACCAGATTCATCTTTTTGTACGTCTGCCGGATCTTGTAGACATAAGCCTCCATGGAGGCCAGCAGACTCTTTGCGCGGGAGTCCTTCATGCAGCCTTCCCTGAAGCAGTGCCAGTAGTTGCCGTCAAGGCATTTTTCGCAGATCCTGCCGTGGTTCAGCATCTGGTAATTGGGACAGATGCTCTTCATCTCGTGCGCGGTGTAGACGATCGGGATCCCGCGGGAAACCGCCGCGTCGACGATCGATGCGGTCAGCTGGCTCTGGAAGATATTGAGATGGATGATATCGGGCTTTTCGTCATCGAGGAGCCTTGAAAAATTCTTCTTCGCCTCGAACGAATAGAGTACATGAATGGAGTTGTGAATAAGCGTAAAAATCCCGGCCGGCTCGTTGAAATCAATGTGGCGGATAAAGTACCTGGACTGAGGAGACGGGACATTCTGCTCGTCTTTCATGGAAAATGTAAGAACCTCATCTCCCATGGCGGAAAACATCTCCCCAAGCCCGAAGAAATAGCGCTCCGAACCACCGACCACATGATGAAATTTATTGACCATTAGGATCTTCATGGGAGACGTTTACCTTCCTCTGCATAAAAGCTGATATTAACAGTATAACATACTTTTGTGCTCTCGGCTCTTAAATAATTTTAAATATAATGAAGTCAGCATGGGTTTTATTATTATACACCTCTCGCAAACTTCTGTAAATAAACGAAAGGTGTCTTTTCCCAATTATTCGGTGTCCACCTGTGTGTCCACATGGCCGGAGGGCCTGCGGGAACCTGAAAAGATTCAATTATCTTTACAGATTCCCTCCCCGGTGTTACACTGTTTGTACGAAAACGGAAGGATGCGTTATGAACGAAGAGCTTAAGAAAATGCACGCCCATCACCACTCGCCGGAACACAAAAAGCGTGTTATCAACCGTCTGGCCCGGATCATCGGGCATTTAAACAAGGTGAAGGACATGGTCGAGCGGGACGAGGACTGCGCGGATGTGCTCATCCAGCTCTCCGCCGTCAGCGCCGCGATCCGCTCGCTCGGCAAGGTCATCATCAGCGAGCACATCTCCCACTGCATCATCCACGCGGCGGAGGACGGAGATAAAAAAGCGATCGATGACTTCAAGTCCGCCATCGATCGATTCTTGTAAAAGGATCAGCACCCCATGTGTGAAGAAAAACCACGGATGAAATGCTTGCATTTCAGACTGGTTTTAGCTTCACACATGGGGCGGACAAGGTGCGAAGCACCTCTGTCCGACCACATGAGCAAGCCGCAAAGCGGCTGCGAATGGGGGGTCTGAATCACTGCATCACCTAATTTTCAGATCATCTTCTCCGGATGGAACACCTCATCAAACCGTTCCTCCGTGAGGAACCCGAGCTTGACACAGGCCTCCTTAAGGGAAATATTTTCCCGGAAGGCCTTTTTTGCTGTCTTCGCCGCGTTCTCGTACCCGATGTAGGGGTTTAAGGCGGTGACCAGCATAAGAGAATTCATGAGGTTGTGCCGCATCTTCTCCTCATCCGCCGTGATCCCGACCGCGCAGTTGACCGTGAAGGACACGATCGACTCGGCAAGGAGCCGCACGGACTGGAGGAAATTATAGGCGATCACCGGCATGAAGACGTTGAGTTCGAAGTTGCCCTGGGAGGCGGCAAAGCCGATGGCCGCATCGTTGCCCATCACCTGGACGGCCACCATGGTCACCTGCTCGCACTGGGTCGGGTTGACCTTGCCGGGCATGATGGAGGAGCCGGGCTCATTTTCCGGAATGCGGATCTCGCCGAGGCCGCATCTGGGCCCGCTTGCAAGCCACCGGACGTCGTTCGCGATCTTCAGCATGTCCGCCGCCATCGCCTTGACCGCCCCGTGGGCAAAGACGATCTCGTCCTTGGAGGTCAGCGCATGGAACTTGTTGCCCGCGGTCACAAAATGCTTCCCCGTGAGCGCCGAGACTTCCTCCGCGACCTTCACATCAAAGCCTGCCGGCGCGTTTAAGCCGGTTCCGACCGCCGTGCCGCCGAGTGCGAGCTCGGAGAGGGGTCTCATGGAGAGCTTCACGAGCTCGACGTCTCTCTCGAGGGAGGCCCTCCAGCCGGAGATCTCCTGGGAAAATGCAATCGGCACCGCATCCTGCAGGTGAGTCCTGCCGCTTTTTACGATCCCTTCATTTTCCTTCTCGAGCCTCTTAAATACCTCGATGAGTCCTTCCGCCGCCGGAAGAAGCTTATCCTCGAGCGCGCATACCGCCGAGATGTGCATCGCGGTCGGGAACGTGTCGTTCGAGGACTGGCTCATGTTGATGTCGTCGTTCGGGTGGCAGAGCTTTTTGCCCGCCATCTCGTTGGCCCGGTTCGCGATGACCTCGTTGGCGTTCATGTTGGACTGGGTGCCGGAGCCGGTCTGCCAGACGACGAGAGGAAAGTGGTCCATCAGCTTCCCCTCCGCCACCTCGCGGGCCGCCCTGCCGATTACGGCGAGTTTTTCATCGGTCATTTTTTCGGGCTTTAAGGCGTGGTTGGCCCGCGCCGCGGCCTCCTTCAGGATACCGAACGCCCGCACGATCTCCTCCGGCATGGTTTCGATGCCGACGCCGATCCTGAAATTCTCGTGGCTGCGCTCGGTCTGGGCTGCCCAGTACCTGTCGGCGGGGACTTTCATTTCCCCCATGGAGTCGTGTTCGATGCGGTATTCCATAGTGACCTCCTTATAAAAAACCTGTCAGATGCTGCTTGCACCTTTTTTGCTGAAAATATACTCTCTGTAGCGGAGAAGCGCCGCAAGGACGATCTCGCCCAGCACATAGCAGCTGATGATCTCGCCGATCGCGATGAAGAGCATGAGCATCGGGATCGGAAGCGGCACGCCGTAGCCGTAGCGAAGGACGAGCGGCACGATGATCGTATTGGAGATGATCGGCGGCAGCGGCGCAAGCCAGCGGTTATTCCGAAGCAGATAGGTGCCGGCCGCTCCGATGAGCGTCGCGATGCTGCCGAAGATAACGTCGAGAATGATGCTCCCGCCGAGGAAATTGGCGATGAGGCATCCGATGAAGAGCCCCGGAATCGCCGCCGGCGTAAAGAACGGCAGGATCGTGAGCGCCTCGGATATACGGACCTGCACCTCGCCGTAGGAGATCGGCGCAAAGATGAGCGTCAGGACGACATAGATCGCGGCGATCGCGGCCGCATGTGTGATAAAAGCAGTATTTTTGGACATAAAAAAATCTCCTGGTTTTGATTTACGCGAGGATGGACTTCGAACTCGCGGCAGGCTTTGCCTGCTGGTGCCAATACTACCATAAGGGCGGGGGGATTGTAAAGATGCTTTTGCCTGTGCTATACTTTTTGATAGATTCCTTACAAGGAGGTTTCGCCATGAAAGGCAGACTTTTATTTATTTTTACAGTGCTTGTTTTTCTGCTCTCCTTCGGCCGCGTCCGCACCGTCTCCGCCGACGAGCTGCCCTCCTCCGGCACCTACGTGATTCATTCCGCTCTTGCGGAAAATAAAGTGCTCGACATCGCCGGCGCCTCGAAAAAAAGCGGCGGAAATCTTCAGATCTACGAAGGCAACGCCTCGGCGGCCCAGCAGTTCACGCTGACCCGCCTTTCCGACGGAACCTGTCACATCTCCCCCGTGTGCTCCGCCCTCGCCCTCGACGTCGAGGGGGCAAAAGCGGCGAGCGGCACCAACGTCCGCCAGTACACCGCAAACGGAACACGCGCCCAGCGCTGGCGCCTTATTCCCGCGGAGGACGGGACTTTCGGCATCGAACCCGTCTGTGCCCCGGGCTTCCGCCTCGACATCGCGGGGGCAAGCCGAAAAAACGGGACCAACGTCCGCATCTATGCGGGGAACGGCACGGCGGCCCAGCGGTTTTCATTTGAAAAGATCGACGGACAGCGGGTGGCGCCGGACGGAACCTTCACCTTCACCTCCGCGCTGAACGCCTCGAAGGTGATCGACGTTTACGGGGGCCTCACGCGAAACGGGGCCAACGTGCAGCTCTACTCCTCGAACGGGACGGCAGCCCAGCAGTTCTCCCTCACCTACCTCGGCGACGGCTGGTACACGATCACAAACGTGAAGGCAAAGAAAGTTCTGGATGTCGCCGGCGGCTCCCGCGCAAGCGGCGCCAACATCCAGCTCTACACCTCCAATCAGACAGCCGCCCAGAAATGGCGCTTTGAGGAAAGGGAAAGCGGCACCTTCTCGATCGTCTCCGCGCTCGGAAAAACTCTGGACATCGCCGGCGGAAGCCAGAAAAACGGGACCAACATCCGGACATATACGGCAAACGGCACGGCGGCCCAGCGGTTTTCATTTATGCCGGTCATACCGGCCGCACCGACTGCGGCGGATACGCCGGCGCCTGCGCAGGGCCGTCAGTACATCGTCGCGATCGATCCGGGCCACCAGCGGCACGGCAGCTCTGCCCTCGAGCCCAACGCGCCGGGCTCTTCCGTCATGAAGGCCCGGGTGACCTCCGGCACCGAGGGCCTCTGGTCCGGCCTCGAGGAGTATGACTTAAATCTCCGGGTCGGCCTTAAGCTGAGAGCCGAGCTCGAAGCCCGCGGCTACTCGGTCTACATGGTCCGCACGACCCACGACGTTGACCTCTCCAATGCCGAGCGGGCGCAGATGGCCGCCGCTGCCCATGCGGATATCTTCATCCGCATCCACGCCAACAGCTCCGACAGCCCCTCCGTCCGGGGTGTCATGGCCTACCAGCCCTCCTCCGCGAACCGTTACCTCTCATCGTCGGTGATCGCGGATTCCCAGCGGCTCTCCGAGCTGCTCGTTGCGAACGAGTGTGCCGCGACCGGGTTCCTAAGCCGCGGGATCCTGGACGGCGACGACATGACCGGGATCAACTGGGCCTCGATGCCGGTATCCATCATCGAGATGGGCTTCATGAGCAACCGGGAGGATGACCTCTACATGGCCTCCGAGGCCGGCCAGAGCGCGATTGCGCGCGGGCTGGCGAACGGGGTGGACGCTTACTTCGGCAAGTAAAGAATTAAATAATGCGGTAATCAAATAAGGGGGCTGGTTTCAAACCAGCCCCCTTATTATATGCTTCCCTTAAGCCTTGTGCACAACCACCTGCGGGAACGGGATCTCGATTCCGTTTCCGTTGAACAACGCCAGGACATCCCTGTTGAGCTGCCGTCTTGCGGCAAAAACATTTTCCTCCTTCACATCCGCCACGATCCTGAGGTTCACGCCGCTGTCCGCCAGCGTCTCGACGCCGAGGCAGCGAGGCGGTGCAAGGTACAGGTCTTTGTGCGCCTCGTACATGGCCGGAAGGCCTGCCGCGAGCACCGCGTCCAGCTTCTTAAGGTCCGTGTCGTAGGCCACCGCGCACTCGCAGATTGCGAGCGACTGATTGCGCGAGCGGTTCTGGAAATTCCGGATATCCGAGTTGTTGACGACCTTGAGGTTGCCGCCGGCGTCCTCGATCGTCGTTGTGCGGACGCCGATGTTCCGCACAACACCCCGGAAATCATCCAGGATGATGATGTCTCCGATCTCGTACTGGCCCTCGAAAATGATGAAGGCCCCCGTAATGATGTCCTCGATCAGGCTCTGCGCGCCGAAGCCCAGGATCAGGCCGATGATCCCGACGCCGGCCAGCACCGCCGTCGCGTTGACCCCGAGGATCGCAAGCCCCCAGACCACCCCGATGATCACAATAAGATAATTGAAGGCTCCCGCGAACATGTTCGCGACGGTCTCCGCCCGGCGGCCCTTCTGCCCGAAGTACCGGATGATCGCGCGGACAGCGGTATTGACGATCCAGAGCACCGCGATCATGAGGAGCAGCGTCAGGATATGCGCCAGCGTGATCCTGCCGCTCCGCTCGATCAGGAAAAATGTCTTCTCCAGCTCCCGCACGCTCTCCCTCGTCGCCTCGGAGAGCGGCAGCCACTGCGGGTTAAGCAGCAGGACGATGAGCAGGACGGCGATGATCGTTCCGACCAGTGTCTTTGTGTTCTTCATTTTTTATCCCCTCCTTAAAAATGAACTACTGTTAAAAATAAAGTGCCTTCTCCACAACTCCTTACGGAAGCTCCATGTATTCCTCCGTGTAGGCGTAAAGCTCATCCGACGTGTCATAGGAATCGTTGCCGCTGATCTTGCCGTAGAAATGCAGACGGAAGAGCACGGCCTCCGGATCCGGCGGTGTCGCATTAAGGTTCGTGTACCAGAACGAGTACTCATAGCACTGCTGCGAGGAGTCCTCGGTATCCGTCATCGGCCCGTAAGGCCCGTAGAAGACCGGTCCTTCGCCCTCGGTGAAGCTGCCCTCCCAGATCTCCCTCCTGCCGACCGAGATTTCATTGCCGTAGGAATCGTACTTGAACCATTCGATCTCGACCTTGTTAAACTCCGCGGTGTATTTGTGCGGGTCGTCGTTCATAAACACCAGCTTCAGCTCACGTCCGATGCTCATATCGGTGATGTCATCGCTTACATAGTAATCGGAAGCGAAGTCGAGGTAGCAGTACCGTATCTCCGGACGCCCGGATATGGAGAACGTCCTTGTCCGGCTCGAAGAACCGAGATTGTAGCTCATATAGATCGTGGTTTCCCATGTAGAGCCGCTGGCACCCTGCAAGTTGTCTCCGTAATTCGCGTCGGCGGTGAAATCGCCGCTGCCCGTCATTTCCGGCAGCGTGCACTTAGATTTATAATAACTGCCCCATTCGCACGAGATCTCAGCCTGCGACTTGATGTTGGTCGCGTCGTTCGCGGTGATCGAATACCGCACCTCCGCATGCCGAAGGCTTGTATACAAGTATACGCCGGAAATGGAAACCGTCGGCTCGGTGTAGCTCGGCTCCTCGATCCATGCCGGCGACGTCTCCGTGCCGGTCGGGTCCGCAATCCTGTAGACCGTCCCGTCCGTGTCGGTTCCAGTGCCCTCGATCTCGTAGATGAGATAGAAATGTGTCGCGTCCGCGGCATCATCCAGCGGCGTGATGTCCGTCATGTGCTCGTACAGGAAGACGATCTCCATCTCATCTTCGTCTTCCATGGGCTTCATCGCTTCGATCGGGCTCTCCCCCGTGCCGTCCCAGAGCACCCGGGTGCTTCCGACCTTCTCATAGGTGTAGCTGCCCGAATCCTCTCGCTCGATCATCCAGCCGATGGAAAGGCCGGTGACCTCGACGTCGTAGGTGTGCCGGTCATCCTTCGGATAGGTGAACGCTGTCTTCGAGAAGACGAATTTCTCTCCCGCGTCCTCGAAGGCACCCGTGCCAAGGTCCGAGTAATTGAGGCGCCCCTTGATCTCCGGTCTGCGAGTATCGCTCACTTTGAGCGTCTTCGCTGCCCCGTTGAGGGTGTAGTTCAGCGTAATGTCCGTCTTCCAACTGTCGAGGCTAAACAGGTACATCTTGTCGGTGGCGTCGATGTTGGCATCGATCGTCCCCGCGCCGGACTTGCCCGGCAGATCCGACATCAGGTCCGGAAACGCCACGGAAGCGATCGTCCCCGACGAGGTGATATTTTTCGCGTCGTTGGCCGTGATCGTATACTCAACTTCGATGTGATTAAGGCACGGCCAGTAGTAGACGTGGGAGACGGAAGCCGTCGGATTCCGGTAAATCACCGGCGTCGGTGTCGGCGTCACGGTCGGTGTCGGCGTCACGGTCGGCGTCGGCGTCACGGTCGGCGTCGGCGTTGCCGTCGGTCGCGGGGTACTTGTCGGCCTCGGGGTTGCCGTCGGCCTCGGGGTTGCCGTCGGCCTCGGGGTTGCCGTCGGCCTCGGGGTTGCCGTCGGCCTCGGAGTTGCCGTCGGCCTCGGGGTTGCCGTCGGCCTCGGGGTTGCCGTCGGCCTCGGGGTTGCCGTCGGTGTCGGCGTCACTGTCACGGTCGGTTCCGGCGTCACTGTCACGGTCGGTTCCGGCGTCGGTGTCTCCGTCGCTTCCGGTATGACAGGATCGGGGCCTTTTTCCGGCCCCGGGGAGACAACCGGCGGTACTGTCGGCTCTGCCGGCATCTCCGTCACGACAGGACTGGGCGGAGGAGCCCCTTCTCCTGCCGGGTTTTTCAGCTGCAGCCGCGGTATCCGAATGGCCATGATAATCAGAAGGAGTCCCGCGAGCATAAAAAAGCGGAACAGAAAGAACATCGGGTTCTTTCCGCCCGCTCCGTAGAGTCCTTTATGATGTTTTCCGCCCTTGACGGGCTCGTTAGGTTCCGCAAATTCCGGATATTGATTGTTTACTTCAAGCATTTGCATTTTCCCGCATTCTTTACAGATTTTCCCGGCCGGTTCACATCTCTGTGATCGGCGGTATAAAATTCCTGAACGCCTGCACCATTCTCCCGTGACAGATCTCAAAATGGATCGCCGGGCACTTCTCCTTCGACACGATCACCATCTTTTCACCGAAGATCGTGTAGTTGATGCCGCGGAAGATCTGGGATGGATTCATGATGACGCTGAACCCCGGATGCTCCGCAGCAAGCACCCGCACATCCTCCAGATAAGCCAGATATTCCTCACGGGTACAGAGGATCTCGCTTTCCAGGAAGAGGCCGGAGAGGGCAAGACGCACGCCCGCCTCCGCAAATGTCTCCGCGGAAAGCTCCGGCAGCGCAACCGTGACCGGCAGGCCTCTCTCTAAAAATGAAAACATCCTCTCCCTGCCTGTCTTGCGGAAAGCCCTGACCGCGTCCTTATCCGCATCCGGCAGCTCCGTCCGCGCAAGTATCCGTTCCAGAAGCCCGCCCGAAATTGCCGAGAGCGGCAGACACGAAGCGATTGTCAGGACCTCTTCGCCGGGGAGATTGCCGAGCATCTCATAAAATTCCTCCTTCTGCTCCCTGCGATAGATCCGCATCAGCGGCCTGGCTTTACGAATCAGGTCCTTCGCGCGCCGCATATAGTGCTTCACCTCTGCCTTTCCGCGGCAGAGGAAATATCTTCCGCCCTCCTGCCGGCCGGCGATGGCCGAACCCTCCAGGGCGGCAGCCCCCGAAACTTTCAGAAGGTGCATGAAGACGGATCCCTGCGGGACCTGCAGGCAGTACGGAACGATCTGTCCGGTCATATACAGGGGGATGTAACTTTCGAGTCCGAACATCATCTCATCGAAAGGCCGGTTCACATCGTGGATGATATGGAGACGAAGGCCTTTCCTGAGCAGCATGGCAAGGCCAAGCAGCCATTGTTTCGGAAATTCCGGATCGGCCGCCATCTCCGCAAGCGGCATGTCGCTGTAGAGGATCAGATCCTCCGCCGAGTCGGACAGGAGGGTCGCCCGCATGAAATCCAGCTCAGCCTCCATCATTTCACGGATCCCGTAGTAGGATCGTGTCAACGGCAGCGGCTCCCCGGCTGCCGGCAGGCGGATCTCGTTGAAGCGAATCGCCGTGAGATATTCATTTAAATCAAAATTATCCAGCTTTTTCAGAAAATGCGGGACCGGCTCCTCTTTCTTCGGCGTGCTGCCCGCACCGAGCCAGTCGATAATACGCTCCCTCAGGACCGCCAGACTGCCGCTCTCAGCCTCCTCCAAACCGATAAGGTCCGCAATGCTGCCGCTCTCGCGGCTGCCGGCTAACTTCAGCGTGATGGCGGCCGCGGTGTCCTCCGCGAACTGCCGCACATTTCCCGGCCGGCGCGCACCCGACAGGATCTTTGAGATGTGCGAGGCATCGTAGTTGAGCGCCCGCGCGAGCTCGCTGCCGCGCATGCCGGTCTTTGCAAGGAGCGCATTTAGATTGGACAGAAAGCAGTCGTAGTCGCTGACCGGTCCTTTTCTCACGGTTTCGTTCAGTTTGCCAAGGACGGTCTCCGCGGAAAGCGTCCCGCCCGAAAGAGAAGCGATTCCCTCCGCCAGCTGGCGGATTTTCAGGGAGTCCCGCTCCGGCTCACGCACACCGGATACATACCGGCTGACCGTAGCGGGGCTGAGACCCGAAGCGGCAGCCAGACTCTTCTGGCTTGCCCTTATTTCCGCAAGGTAGGCGTTTAATTGCTCTTGAAAATGCACGGCTGTATCCTCATTTAAGTCAAATTATCACAAATGCGATTTGATTATACCATACCATATGGCAGTTTTTTACAGCCGCAAGCGGGAATTTCCGAATTGCCAAGGCTTTATGTGAAACCGAACGTAATCGGAAATACTTCTTTGCCGCGTATCAAAAAACTGCCGCACACCGCGGCAGTTCTCTTTTGTCAGCATTTACTGTTTGTCCAGCTGCTCCATGCTGAGCCTCTCGAGGAGCTCGCTCTTCATCTTATAAATTTTCATTTTTCTCACGGATAACAAAACAAAGCCGACTGCTGCTTTTTTGTCACGCAAGGTCGGCTTTTTGACTGAAGAATCCTTTTTTAATTACTTTCTGATGAATTTCGCATCCTCCGGGTTATCCTCGATCCCGGTGAAGCGCTCCACCGTCATGTGAAGATCGTACTTTTCGCGCAGGCGCGCAATCGTCCCCATCATCGGGCTCGCGTGATGCACGTCGATGGCCTCCTGGTTTTCCCAGCTGTCAATGAGGAGAACCGTCTCCGGATCCTCCATGGAGAGATAGTACTCATAGCGCAGGTTTCCGGCCTCGGCCCGGATCGCCGCCACGGTGCCGGAGGAGGTCATCTCCTCGGCGAACCTGCGGGCAGCCCCGTCTTTTCCGGTGTAGCGAAGGTTCACGGTCAGCATAGCTGTCTCCTCCTTTTTACTCTTCTCTGTCCAGCTGCTCCATGCTGAGCCTCTCGAGGAGCTCGCTCTTCATCTTATAAAGCTCATCCGAAAGGTCCACGTACATCTGGTGCGGGTTCACAAGTCTCCGGGTCTCGTCCCAGAGCGTATCCTGCTCCTCAAGGCACCGTTTGCGGATCTCCATCGTCGAGGCGGTCTCCTCGTAGACGCACTCGCCGTGCCTGAAGACCTGCACCATGATCTCGCGGAGCGTGTAGGTGCCGGCTTTGATCCTGGTCTTCTTCCAGGTCTCGATCGGATCGAAGATGATCATGTCTTCATTTTCATCGAAGGTCTCCTCGTCGAGGCAGATGAGGTCGGCGCGGATCTTGCCGCTCTCCTTGTCGTAGATTCGGACGATCTTTTTATTTCCCGGATTCGTGACCTTCTCGGTGTTCTCCGAGAGCTTGATCTTCGGGGTGAACTCCTTATCGCCGCTGTTTTTGACCGCCGCCAGCTTGTAGACGCCGCCGAACGCAGGGTTGTCCTTGGCCGTGATCAGGTTGGTGCCGACGCCCCAGGAATTGATCTTCGCGCCCTGCTGCTTCAGGGAGTCGATGAGGTACTCGTCGAGGTCCGAGGACGCGGAGATGATCGCATCCGGGAAGCCCGCATCGCACAGCATCCTGTAGGCCTGCTTCGAGAGGTAGGCAAGGTCGCCCGAGTCGATGCGGATGCCGTATTTAGTCAGCTTGATGCCTTCCTCGCGCATTTCCTTAAAGACCCGGATCGCGTTCGGGACGCCGGAACCTAAGACATCGTAGGTGTCCACGAGCAGCGTGCAGGCATTCGGATAGATCTTTGCGTAGGCCTTGAAAGCCTCGTACTCGCTCGGGAAGCTCATGATCCAGCTGTGGGCGTGGGTCCCGAGCACCGGGATGTTGAACATCGTGCCGGCAAGGACGTTGGAGGTGCCGACGCAGCCCGCGATGACCGCGGCCCGCGCACCGTAGATACCCGCGTCCGGCCCCTGGGCGCGCCGGAGTCCGAACTCCATGACGCCGTCGCCCTTGGCCGCATAGCAGACGCGGGCGGCCTTGGTCGCGATCAGGGACTGGTGGTTTAAAAGGTTCAGAACAGCCGTCTCGATGAGCTGGGCCTCGCTGATCGGCGCGATGACCTTCAGCATGGGCTCACGCGGGAAAATGACCGTGCCTTCCGGGATTCCCCAGATGTCTCCCGTAAAATGAAACCCTTTCAGATACTCGAGGAAATCCTCCTCAAACATATTGAGGCTCTTTAAGTACTGGATATCCTCATATGTAAAATGCAGATTCTTGATGTAATCAATGACGTCGTTCAGCCCACAGCAGATCGCGTACCCGCCGTCGCAGGGATTCTTGCGGTAAAATGCGTCAAAGACGACGACCTGATCGGTCGGATTCTTAAAATAGCCCTGCATCATGGTCAGTTCGTAGAGATCGGTGAGAAGCGTGAGATTTGAAGCTCTCATGGCTGCCTCCTTTCATTTTTATAAGGTTATTAAGAAATTTATACACCCTGCGGCCCCAAAAGGCAAGCCTAAAGAGCCGAACCGGTTTGCAAGATTTGACCACTTTTTGTTTCCATTTGGCGGGACAGGCGGGGGCGTTTGATGTATAACACTGCTTGTCCGAAGGGAACGAAAGAAATCCCGCCGGACAGAAAGGGGAGTAACATTATGAAAAAGAAACTTATGAGAATTCTTCAGGAGTATTTCGACTACGTCGAGAGGTATCACATCTACGACTACAGACTGAAATAATACCTGAAAAGAAGGGTAAATAAACGTGAAAGAGACCGGCGTGAGGGAGCGCCGGTCTTTTTTATGTCCCTGCAGCCGGTCCGTCAGGACCGCTTCTTTTTTGCTCTTGTAATTAAGGACCGGATGGGGCATAATAAAGGAACTTCATTTAATGTATCCCTTCCAAAACATTCACAACACCTAAAGGAAAAAGGAATATATGAAAAAAAATCTTCTGGCTGTCACGTTACTTGCATCTTTGTTGTTCACAGGCACGACGCCCCTTCTTGCGGATGAAATTCCGGCAGACAGTGATATTGCGATCTCCGTTCCGACCACCGAGGAAGAGATCCTCGAGGAACTTGAGGAGCTCGATACCCCCTGGGAAGTCGGTTCGGTCGGCGAGGCCGAACTCGGTTTTACCGACAGTGACGAGGAGCTCCTTACCGGCGAAGAGGCCGAAAACGCTTCCCTCGTCGGGGTTGCCCTGGAGAACGGCACGAACGGGCTGCCGGTCCTCAATATCACGCTGAACGGGGTGACGCTGGACGAGATCAAGGCCGGCTCCAAGGAAACAAAATATGAAGGTACGGGCGTCGAGATCTCCGACGGAAGCTCCGCATCTTCCTACGAGGACGCAACCGTAAAGGGCCGGGGCAACTCCACCTGGGCGGGAAAGCCGAAAAAGCCCTTCCAGATCAAATTCAGCAAAAAGCAGGAGCTCTTCGGACAGGGAAAGGCAAAAAAGTGGATCCTTCTCGCCAACTACGCGGACCTCTCGCACATCCGCAATGACGCTGCCCTCCGTCTGGCTGTCCAGAACGGGATGCCGGGCACCCTCCCGCAGGGCCGCTTCATCGAAGTCTGCTTCGACGGCGTCTACGAGGGTCTCTACTACCTGACCCGGAAGGTAGAAGTCGGCACCGTGCCGCTTCAGGATGATAACGGCATCCTTGTCGAGATCGAGCAGGTGCACACCCCGGACGACCTCTATGTGAAGTCCGACAACGGAAGCACGGTCATGCTGAAGGAGACCGTCATCGACTCCGATGACCCCGCAGAACAGCAGGCCGTCCTCGATAACTTCATGGCTGCCTACAATCAGCTGGAAAATGCAGCCCGCGATAAGGACTGGGAGACGGTACAGGCGGTTTCCGATGTGGTTTCATTTGCAAAATTCTTCCTGCTCTCCGATTTCTCCGGCGACCAGGATATGTTCGGAAGCTCCTGCTATATGTTCAGGGACGGCAATGACGACGTGATCCACGCCGGTCCGATGTGGGATTTCGATATGTCGCTCGGAAACACCTGGAGCAAGTTCGCACCGGAATCTTCCAACCCGCTCCGCACCTGGGCTTATATGGATCCCCGGGAGGCGCCGAACGCCATTGAGCCGAAAAACTGGTTCCCCCTCTACGAGTATCTTATGAACATACCGGAGTTTCGGGAGCTCGTAAGAAGCCTTTATACAGGCTCTGTCCGCTCCTCATTTGATGCCATTGACGACTATATCGTGTACCGCGAAGCCTCAATGGACGATGCCGTCACAAGAGACCACGACAAATGGCACCCCGGTGTGTCCGGCTACGACAGAGCTCTCACGGTTCAATCCTATATGCGCTCCCGTACCGCATATTTCGACCTCCTCTACGGCACTCCGTATGTCTCGGAGGGTCTCTCTCTCCTGAAAGGTCCCTACAAAAGCGAGCCTGTGCGGGCGGAGCGCACGGACGACGGTTTCTACGTCCTCACAAACCTTAAGGGATATGTCCTTGACGTAGCGGGTGCACGCAAAACCTCGGGAGCTGCGGTGCGCTGGTACGCCACCCGTAATAATACCGATGCGCAGAAATGGCTCCCGCTCGAGAACGGAGCGATCGTCTCGAAAGAGACCGGTCTTTTCCTGACCCAGGCCGGGGACGGTTCACTTTCCATCTGCTATGCCGACATCGGCGCAAACGGGAAACCGGTCTCCGCGCAGACCTTCACGCTCTCAAAAACCGCCGTGAGCGTTTCCGACGGGACCACGGACGCTCCCGAGGCGATCAAGGACAGTGAAGAGCCGCCGGTTCCCTCTCTCTATATTGACGGCACGGCTCTCCGCGAGGGAATCGACTATACGCTCGAGACTTCCGTCTCCGAATCCTCTGTCACATACATCTTCTCGGGGATCGGCGAGTTCACCGGAACACTTGTCGCCCGTACAAAGATCACAACCGACCCGATGCTTGATACGTCGGCCGTCTACCGGCTGAGATCTATGCTGAATACAAATAAACTGCTCACCATCAAAGGCGGCTCTCTCTCCGACAAGGGAAATGCCCAGATCGAGACGGCAAGCCCCTACCTCGAGGACCTCTGGCGCTTTGAACGCAACGACGACGGAACCTACACGATCAGGAACCTGCGCTCCGGCAAGGTGCTCGACGCGGAGGGCGGCAAAAAGACAAACGGGACCAACATCCGCCAGTATACCGGCAACGGAACCCGGGCACAGCGCTTCACGGTAAGCAGGAATGCCGACGGTTCGATCGAGATCATCAATCCAAACAGCGGCAAAGCGCTGGATGTCGCCGGGGCAAGAACAGCGGACGGGTCCAACGTACAGCTCTATGCCCCGAACGGCACGAAGGCCCAGTGCTGGGTACCGGAAGCTGTCGGCACCATTCCGGATGTCTCCGGCACCTACAGGATCGTGAGCGACCTGGGAAACCGTGACAAGGGTCTCTCCATCGCCGGATCGAGCAAGGCAAACAACGCCAATATCCTTATCTGGACGGCGAACGTCTCCAAGACCGCCCTCTGGACGATTGAGCAGAATTCCGACGGCAGCTGCATCATAAAAAGCGCCTGGTCCGGCCGCGTCCTCGACGTCCAGAACACAGGGACGAAGCCCGGCACCAACGTACAGCAGTTCATGTTCGGAAAGGGCAAGCCCGCCCAGAAGTGGGTCCTCGTCAAAGGTTCCGACGACACCGTGACGATCTACAGCGTCTGCTCGGGACTCGCTCTCGACATCTCCGGCGGCAGGAACGCAAACGGCGCCAATGTACAGATCTACACACCGAATGGGACGAAGGCCCAGAAGTGGCTGCTTACCGCGGCGTAAGCATAAAAAAATAAAAGGCAGGGTGAAACTGTTTGTACATTTCACCCTGCCTTTTTAATCAGGTTTAGTTAAAATACTCCCTCTTCCGTCACCACCAGCTCCATCCGCACGTCGTGCGGCTCCTCGGGCAGCTCCTCCGCCCTCTGGCAGGCAAAGGCCGCCGCAATCACGTGCGCGCGGTTGCACCTCGGGAGAAACCGGTCGTAATAGCCGCCGCCCATTCCGAGCCTTCGGCCCGCATCGTCAAAGGAAGTGCAGGGGCAGATCACAAGATCGATCTCTTCCGGCTCAGCCTCCTCCGACCGGGAGGAATCCGGTTCCGGGATTCCGAACGGACCCGGCTTAAACGCCGTCTCGTCCTCAGGGATAAGCGCAAGCATCTCCCCTCCGTCCCGGCACAGCGGGTAGGCGTAACGCTTTTCCGGGGCAAGGCAGGTGAGATGATCCAGCCGGACCTCGCCTTTTATCCCCCGATAGAGCATCACTGTCCGGGCCGCCTGAAACTCCGGCAGGGCCGCTATATGCCGGGCGATCTCCTCCGATTTTGCCTGCCGTTCCCCGGCTGAGAGAGCCTCCCGGGCCGCGATCTTCTCGCGGCGAAGCTTGTTTTTCACTTTTTGCTCCCCGTGTAGGAGCGAAGCAGCGGCAGAATCACGCCGCCCGCGCAGTTGCCCGCCGTGATCACAAGGATCGAGAGCACCGCACGGCCGCTCCAGGCGCCGCCCATCCAGAAGTAGAACATGTCCGCGACGCAGTGCTCCGTCCCGCACAGGATAAAGCCCATGACGCCGAAGACGAGAGCCATGTATTTTCCGACCTCATGGGGCAGCTTGCCGTAGCCCTCCACCGCGATGTAAATGAAAATATTGCAGAGGAGCCCCAGGAAGAAAAGGCTCACGAGGCTGTCGCCGTTCTTTACGGCCGCGAGCGCCGCCGCCTTCTCGGAGAGGGCCGCGCCCGACCTTGTCAGGGCTGCCGCTCCGGCGACAAGGCCGGTGCCGAGGAGGTTTCCGACCCAGATCACGGGCAGGCGCAGCGCGTACTCCCGGTCATTCCGGAAGACGTAGCACACCTTGCCGGTGAAGAGGTGAAAGCCGAAGCCGCACACCGAGAAGAGCCCGACCGTGAAGAGGAAGGCCCCCAGCATTTTATTCTCGACCGAGAGAAAGATCACGCCGCCGAGCGCGATCGCGATCCCGGCAAGAATTCCTGACACAAATGTTTTCGGATAACTCATGATAAACTCCTTTCCGCCGCCATGATGACATGCCGGCACAAAACCGCGGTCGTCACCGCGCCGACGCCGCCCGGCACCGGGGTGATTCCGTCCACGATCGTTTCCGCCTCCTCGAATTTCACATCGCCGCAGAGCTTCCCGAGTTCCTCATTCCAGCCGATCCCGACGTCGATGACGGTCTGTCCGGCCTTAAGATACTCTTTTCCCACGCTCAGCATCTGCCCGGAGGCCGCGATCACGATGTCCGCCTCCCGCGTCACCGCCGGCACATCCGGCGTTTTTGTGTGGCAGATCGTGACGGTCGCGTTTTCATGCATGAGCATCATCGCGACCGGACGGCCGATGACGAGCGAGCGGCCGATTACAGCCGCGCTCTTTCCCCTGATGTCAATATCATAAAAATGCAGGATCTCCATGACCGCCTCGGCCGTGCAGGGCGGAAATCCCAGCGGCGTGTTGGTGAAAACACCGGCAAGCGACCCGTCGGTGCAGCCGTCCACGTCCTTCTCCGGGGCCAGCATCTTTCTCGCCTTCTCCCCGTCAAGGTGCTTCGAGAGCGGCCGGAACATGAGGATCCCGTGGACTTGAGGGTCTTCGTTTAAATCCTCGAGCGCCTTAAAAAATGTTTCGCCGGAGACGTTCGCCGGAAAAACCACATTTTTCACCTCGATGCCGGCCTTCTCCGCCCGCTTCATGGCGCCCCGCTCGTAGGAGAGGTCGTCATCCCTCTCGCCGACGCGCAGGATCGCGAGCGTCGGGACAATGCCCGCCTTACGCAGCCGGTCCGAGTCGGTTTTCATTTTCTCTGTCATGGCCGCCGCGACGGGCGCCCCCTTAAGGATCTTTGCCATGCAATAACCTCCCTCTTTTTCCTGCCTTCATCTTATACTATCCGGCGAAACCTAACAAGTCGAAAATCAGCCCCTCTTTCCCGCGCTTTTTGTGCTATAATACAAGAAGCGCCGCACCTGCATAAAACCATGCAGGATGCTTACAACGTTTTAAAGACCTATTTCGGCTACGACTCCTTCCGCACCGGCCAGGAGTCTCTCATCCGCGCCGTCCTCTCCGGGCGCGATGCGCTCGGCATCATGCCGACCGGCGCCGGCAAATCCCTCTGCTACCAGATCCCCGCGCTCATTTTTCCGGGCCTCACCCTCGTCGTGACGCCCCTCATCTCCCTCATGGAGGATCAGACAGGATCGCTGCGGGGCCGCCGCATTCCCGCCCGCTTCATCAACTCGGCAATGCCGCGGTCCGAGCGGGAGGAGGTTCTCACCCTCGCCGCAAAAGGCGCACTCCGCCTTCTCTACGTCTCCCCGGAGAGACTCGCCTCGCCCCGGTTTCTTTCATATGCGGAAAATGCAGACATCTCCCTCCTTGTCGTCGACGAAGCCCACTGCATCTCCCACTGGGGCCGCGAGTTCCGCCCCTCCTACCGGAGGATCGGCGATTTTGCCGCCCGTCTCAAGACACGCCCGGTCATTCTGGCCCTGACCGCCACCGCGACAAGGGAGGTAAAGGAAGATATCATCGGGAATCTCGGCCTCAGGGCCCCCTTCTGCCTTACGACCGGCTTCGACCGGCCGAATCTCTTCTTCACGGTGCAGCACCCGTCCGACAAGTGGCAGGCTCTCCTTGGATTTCTTCATAAATATAAGGGAAGCTGCGGGATCGTCTACTGCATGACCCGCCGCACCGTGGACGCCCTCGCAAAGCGGCTCGCCTGTCGGGGGATCGCCTGCCGGCCCTACCACGCCGGCCTCCCCGAGAAGGTCCGCCGGGAGAACCAGGAGGACTGGCTCGCCGGCCGCGTCCTCCTCATGGTCGCGACCAACGCCTTCGGCATGGGGATCGATAAGCCCGACGTGCGCTTTGTCATCCACTACAATCTCCCGATGGACATGGAAAATTACTACCAGGAAGCCGGCCGCGCCGGGCGCGACGGAAAGCCCTCGGAGTGCATCCTTCTCACGAACGATAAGGACCTGCCGGTCTGCCGCTTCTTTCTTGACCACCCTGGAGAGCTCGAGGACGGCGGAAAAATACGGAAGTTTCATTTTCTGACAGCCCGCGGGCCCGAAAATACCTTCCGGGACTACCGCCTTCGAAAGCTCCGGAACATGCAGCGCTACGCCGCCGGGAAGACCTGCCTCCGGCAGGCCATGCTGACCTCCTTCGGTGAGGCCGCCCCGGCCTTCTGCGGAAAATGCTCGGTCTGCCTCCGCCTGCCCGACCCCGGGCTTTCCGCCCGCAGGGTGCAGCCGGATACCGAGAACGCCGCGCTCCACAGGGAGCTCGTCGCCCTCCGAAAGCGCCTTTCAAAGGAGACCGGCACGCCTCCATGGAAGATCTTCTCCGACCGGACCCTGCACGATCTGGCGCTCGTCCGCCCGACCACACTGCCGGACCTCCTTCTCATGGAAAATGCAGGGCTCCTCCGCTCCCTCCGCTTCGGGCGTTACTTTCTCGACGAGATCCGCGCGTTCGTCGAGACGCACTGAGAACCGTGCTCGTAATTTTTCACAATCTTCCACGATTATCTATTTATTTTTCCGTCAATTTGTGCTAAAATACTCATAAAGAAATACCCCAAAGGAGGCGATACCATGAAGCTCACACAAAAAGTCCTGATCACCATCGGCCGTGAATACGGGAGCGGCGGACGTATGATCGCCGAAGCGCTCGGCAAGGATCTCGATATCCCGGTCTTCGACAAGAACATGATTACCATGATCGCCGAAAAACACGGATTCGACGAGGCAGACCTCGAATCCGACGACGAGAGACTCTCCAATCCGTTCTTTGAACCCTACATCGCCTACGGCGTGGACACGGCGTCCCGCTCGTCCAGGCTCTATGCGCTCCAGGCCCAGATCATCCGCGAGGAGGCCAACAAGGGCTCCGCGATCTTCGTCGGCCGCTGCGCGGACGATGTGCTGCAGAATTATCCGTGCCTCGTGAACATTTTCATCTATGCGCCGCGCCTTGACCGTATCAAACGGATCATGGTCGTCGAGGGCATCGCCGACAATCTGGCCGCCGACAAGATCGTCCGCCGGATCGACAAGACCCGCCGCGCCTACTACCAGTTCTACACGGACCAGAAGTGGGGCTCCCCGGAGAACAAGGACCTCATGCTGAACTCTTCCGCCCTGGGGCTCGAGGAGTCCGTGAAGTTCATCGAGGACTTCCTGGAGAGACTCGGGTATCTCGAGAGATAATCAAAACGCAACGCATAAGCAAGGGACGATTCTCCTCTTCGGAGAATCGTCCCTTATTGCGTTTAAAAGCCTTCACTCCCCAAGCAGCGCCTGGTACACCTCCCGCCGGCTTATCCCGCGGTCCTTCGCCGCCGCCTTCATGGCCTCCTTGCGGCTCATGCCCTGCGCCTCGTAGGACGCCACATGGTCCGCGAGCGGAATCTCCGCAAAGGACGCCGCCCGCTCCGCCTCGGCCTCGCCCGGGTCCCGCCCGGCAAGGACCAGCACGTACTCCCCGCGGGCCGGCGTCAGTTCGAGCGCCTCCATCGCCTCATCGATCGTCGTGTCCGTGACCGTCTCAAACTTCTTCGTCAGTTCCCGGCAGAGCGAGATCTTCCGCTCTCCGCCGAGCGTCTCCTTAAGGACCCCCAGTGTCTTTGCAAGCCGGTGGGGAGCCTCATAGAGGATCATCGTGCGGGTCTCGGTTTTCATTTCCATGAGGACCTGATCGCGCTCCTTCTTCTCCTGCGGGAGAAATCCCTCAAATGAAAACCGCCTCGTATCCCGGCCTGAGAGCGCGAGGGCCGTCACCACCGCGGACGGGCCCGGCACCGCCGTGACCGTGATCCCCGCCTCGTGGCACATTCTGACGAGCACCTCCCCGGGATCCGAGATCCCCGGCATGCCCGCATCCGTGATGAGGGCGATGTTCTGCCCGGCAAGGAGCTTGTCGACGAGCTCCTCGCCGCGCTCATTTTCGTTGAATTTGTGGTAGCTTATGAGCGGCGTGTGAATGTCAAAGTGCTTAAGGAGCACCCCCGAGGTCCGCGTGTCCTCGCAGGCGATGAGGTCCGCCTCACCAAGGACCCGCACCGCGCGGTACGTCATGTCCTCCAGATTGCCGATCGGCGTCCCGATGAGATAGAGTGTGCCGGTCATCTATACCTCCTTTATCCCGTAAATGCGTTTAAGTTCCTCTGTATAGCTCCTGTCCTCATTGTAGACGACAAGCGGCGGATCGATCTTAAGGCCCGGGTTGCCGCCCTTCACCGCCTCGATGAGCACCATATTCGGGGCCTTGTCCGCCGTCGGATACACAAGCCGCATCCGCTTCGGCTCCAGGTGATTCTTCGAAAGCTCCGCAAATATCTCCGGCAGCCGCTCCGGCCGGTGCACCATGGCAAGCCGCCCGTGCATTTTGAGCATGCGGGAGCCCTCCCGGGCCACATCCGCGAGCGTAAGGAGCACCTCGTGCCGCGCGATCGTCCGCGCCTCACTCTCCCCCGCGAGCCCGTGTCCGCCCTTCATGTAAGGCGGGTTCACCGTCACAAGAGAAAAGGAAGCCGCCGGCAAAAGCCGCGCCGCTTCCTTCACGTCGCCTTCTATGATGCGGATGCTTTCGCCAAGGCCGTTATAAGCCACGGACTTTTCCGCGAGGGATACCGCGCTTTTCTGGATCTCAAGTCCCGTAAAATGAACCCCCATACTCCGCCCCGCCGGCTCCATGATGAGCGGCACCGCGCCGTTCCCGGTGCAGAGGTCAAGCACGTTGTCGCACCGCCGCAGAACCGGATAGTGGGCCAGCAGCACCGCGTCCATCCCGAAGAGGAAGCCTTCGGTATCCTGGAAAATGAAATTCCCGTTCAGAAGGTCGTCTTTCCGGATCATGTCGCGTCCGCTTCCTTCCGGGCGGACTCGCCGTCCCTGCGCTGGAAATCGCCCTTCTTCCGCTTCGGACGCCTGTTCTTCGGGCGCTCGTGCTCGCGCTTTCCGGCCGGTTCTTTTTCACCGCCGGCGTTCTCCTTCTCGGGTTTTCCCTTCACGGGCTTTTCGCCGGAGCGCTTCTCGGGCCGCTTTTCGGGGTTTTTCTTTTCATTTCCCTTCTCTTTCGGCTCGTTTCCTTCATTTTCAGCCTTCTTTGCGGCTTTCTCCGCCTTCGGCTGCTGGTTCTTCGGCCGCTTCGAGTGCGGGATGAAGGTGATCTCGTCGATATGGTACTCCTGAAGCTCCCTCTCGTCGTTCTCCATGTCGACGATGCACTTCACCCGCTGCCGAAGGATGTCCACGGACTGGACCTCGCCGTGCCGGCCGTCCGGGGCGGTCATCTGGTCGCCCTTGTTCGGCAGGTTCTTCGAGAGCTCGGCGTACATGTCGGACTCGTTTTTGAGGCAGCACATAAGCCGGCCGCAGCTGCCGGAGATCTTGGTCGGGTTGAGCGAGAGGTTCTGCTCCTTGGCCATTTTGATGGAGACCGGCGCGAACTCGGTGAGGAACGTGTGGCAGCAGAGCGGCCGCCCGCAGACGCCCATGCCGCCGAGCAGCTTGGTCTCGTCGCGCACGCCGATCTGCCTAAGCTCGATCCTGGTCTTGAAGATGCCCGCCAGATCCTTCACGAGATCGCGGAAATCGATTCTTCCGTCCGCCGTGAAATAAAAGAGCACCTTGCTGTTGTCAAATGTGTACTCCGCCTTGATCAGCTTCATGTCGAGCTCCCGCTCGGCGATCTTGCTCTTGCAGATCCAGTAGGCCTCCCGCTCCTTCCGGTGGTTCTCCGCTGCCCGCTCCCGGTCGTCCGCCGTCGCCATCCGGAGGATCGGCTTCAGCGGCTGCGGGACCCGCTCATCCGGAAACTCCATCGGAGCGATGACCACCTGGCCGTACTCGATGCCGCGGGCGGTCTCGACGATCACCCGGTCATCGTAGTGGATCTCAAAGGACATGGGATCAAAATAATAAATTTTACTAACATTCTTAAACTTAACGCCAACAACTCTCGTCATACATAAACTCCCAAAGCCCGCCCGTCAGGACAGGTTATCGCGGATCGTGAGCGTAAGGAGCTCGACCGCGAGTTCAAAATTAACATTTGCGCGAAGACGCGTCTTCGCTTTCTCGATGGAGGAAAGGATCTCCTCCAGCCCCTCGTAGGAGCAGGCGGACGACTCGCGCCGGATCTCGCTGGCTTCATTTCTGAAAATAAGACCGTCGAGATCCCGTGTGGCCTTGTACAGAAGGACGTCCCTGAACCACAGGAGCAGGATATCGAGGAAATCGTAAATGCGCTCCTTCTGTTCTGCCAGGATCTTCACCGTCGTCACGATCTCGACGACCGGCATGTCGTGAATGCTCTTCATGAGGCGGATCGCGGTGTCCAGCATCTCCCGGAAGACCTCATCCCGGGCCGCGGCGCGCGCACGCCCGATGTTGCCCTGGCCGAAGGCGGCAAGGAGGGCAGCCTCGCCGGCGGAGCAGTGAAGCTCCTCCGTGAGATACTCCTTCACCTCCGCATCCGGGACCGCCCGGAGGTCGAGCCGCACGCAGCGGGACCTGACGGTCTCAAGGAGTGCGTCCGGGTTGTCCGCGAGGAGCATGATCACCGCGTAGGACGGCGGCTCCTCGATCGTCTTTAAAAATGCATTCTGCGCCTGCGGATTCATCTTGTCCGCGTCCGGGATGATGTAGATCTTGAAGCGGCTCTCATAGGGTTTTATGTCAACCGTTCCGACGACCTGGTCGCGGATCTCATCGATCTTAATGAGCTCCGGCTTCTCGTGCTTCACCCAGATGATGTCCGGGTGGTTCCCGTCCTTCGCCTTCCGGCAGGAGAGGCAGCGCCCGCAGGGCTCGTTCCGGTCGCTCTCGCAGAGGAGCGCGGCGGCGAAGAGGCCGGCGAGCATTTTCTTCCCGGATCCTTTTTCGCCCGCGAGAAGATAAGCGTGCGAGACCCTTCCGGTCTGCACGGCCTTCTTCATGTGCGCTATGATGTCTTGGTGGCCGTAGACGGCCGCGAATCCGGGTTTCGCCATGTCATATCCTTTCGAGGCAGCCTTCAATGTGCCTTAATCTATATATTTTACACATATTTCCCCGGAAATGCAAGAGGGAAAGCCGGGGACGGTTCTTCGCGGAGGGGGACGGTTCTCCTCTGCGGAGAACCGTCCCCCTCCGCGAAGAACCGTCCCCCTCTGCGAAGAACCGTCCCTCTCATGTCAGATGCATATACTTCCCCGGAATGTGGCAGTACCCTCCCGGGTTCTTGTCGAGGTACTTCTGGTGGTACTCCTCCGCCGTATAGTAGTTCTCAAGCGGCAGCACCTCCACCGCGAGCTTCTCCCCGACCTTCTTCTCCTCCGCGGCGTATGCCTCCTCGATCTCCGGCAGAAGCGCCTCGTCCTCATAGTAGATCCCGGTCCGGTACTGGATCCCCCGGTCGTTCCCCTGCCGGTTCACCGACGTCGGGTCGATCACCATGAAATAGTACTCAAGGAGCTCCGTGAGCGTGATCCTCCCCGGGTCATAGACGATCTTCACGGTCTCCGCGTGGCCGCTGCCCGCACAGACCTCGTGGTAGGTCGGCGCCTCCGTGTTCCCGTTCGCGTAGCCCACCTCGGTTCCGAGCACGCCGTCAAACTGGTCAAAGAATTTCTGTGTTCCCCAGAAGCACCCTCCCGCGAGATAGATGATGTGTGCATTTTCCATAATTTCCTCCGATAATGAATCCAATGAAACCGATGTCTTCCCGCCCTCCGACGGCCTCGCCGCATAGGGGCTCGTCGCGGCGCGACAGATCGGATACACGACCGCCCCCGCCATGAGAAGCCGAAAGAGCACTCGCATCGTTGTCATTTTTGCCATAATAAGAGTCCCTCTCCGCAGCGGTTACAGCATATATGCCAAAAAAAATGCTTGAAAAGCACTGCATTTTATTATACCATCTGATGTGCATCTTATAAATCTTTTCTTATGAGGAGGAAAATAAAATGATCACCAACGGTTTCACCTATGTCGCCCTGCTGGTCTTCCTGGCCGGCGTGCTGGTGACGCTCGAGAAGAAGACAGGCTGGAAATTCTTCAAATTCATCCCCGCCGTCGTTCTTCTCTATCTCATCGCCATGCTCTTATGCACGCTCAAAGTCTGGGACATGGACGCCACAAAGCCCGCTTACAGCGCCCTTAAGAATCCATTCACCTACGCGATGGTCTTTGCGATGCTGCTCCGCTGCGACATCCGCAAGGTCATTAAGCTCGGACCCCGGATGCTCATCGGCTTCTTCTCCGCCTCGCTCACCATCATGCTCGGCTTCGTGCTCGCCTTCCTGCTCATGAAGGGCGTCATCGGTGCCGACTCCTGGAAGGGCCTCGGCGCCCTCTGCGGCAGCTGGCTCGGCGGCTCCGGCAACATGGTCGCGGTCCAGGCCGCGCTCGACATCAGTGAGGCCGACATGGGCTACGCGCTCGTCATCGACTCCATCGACTACTCCATCTGGGTCATGTTCCTGCTCTGGTTCGTCCAGATGGCGCCCCGCTTCAACAAATGGACCAAAGCCGACGTCCGCGCCCTGGACGAGGTCTCTAGCCGTCTCGAGGAGGAGGCAAAGGCGAATAAGCAGACGATCGAGTTCCAGGGTCTCATTTTCCTGATCGGAACCTCTCTCATCGTCTCGGCGATCGCCCAGAATATCGGCGCCGCCATAAACAGCGCGCTGCCGTTCCTCGACAAGGCGACCTGGACGATCCTGCTCATCACGGTCCTTGGCCTCATCGGCGCGGTCTCCCCGCTCGGGAAAATAAAAGGCTCCCAGGAAGTCTCCAACCTGCTTCTCTACAGCGTCGTCGCCCTGCTCGCCTCCCGCGCAAGCCTTCTTGAGCTCGCTGACGCCCCCGCCTGGATCCTTACGGGCTTCATCATCCTCGCGATCCACGCGGTTCTCATGGTCGCACTATGCAAGCTTCTCAAGATCGACCTCTTCACCGCCTCGGTCGCGTCCCTCGCCAACATCGGCGGCACCGCCTCCGCGCCGGTCCTGGCCGGATCCTACTCCGGCTCGCTGGTTCCCGTCGGCATCCTGATGGCGCTCCTCGGCTACGTCATCGGCACGCCCTGCGGCATCATGGTCGCCCGCATCATGGAGATGCTGGCCGGCTGATAAAAGGAGCTTAACATGAAAATCACAGACGTAAAACTCTACAGAATATCCATTCCTCTCCGGGTGCCCTTCAAAACGGCGCTCCGGAGCGTTGACAGCGTGGAGGACGTGATCGTCGAGATCATCACCGACACGGGCGAGCGGGGCTTCGGCGAGGCCCCGCCGACCGGCGTCATCACCGGCGACACGACCGGTGCCATCGTCGGCGCAATCAGGGACCACATCGGAAAGTCCATCATCGGCATGGACATCGACGCTCTCGAGGATGTTCTTCAGACCATCCAGCGGTGCATCGTCCACAACACGAGCGCCAAGGCCGCGGTCGACATGGCCGTGTGGGACCTCTACGGGAAGCTCTACGGCGTCCCGGTGCACAAGCTCCTCGGAGGAGCCAGAAAAGAAATCACGACGGACATCACCATCAGCGTAAATCCGCCCGAGCAGATGGCCGCCGACACCCGGGATGCGATCCGGCGCGGCTACGACTGCCTCAAGGTCAAGGTCGGCGTGAGCCCCGAGCTCGACGTCGCCCGCCTCTCCGCGGTCCGCGAGGCCGCCGGGGACGACGTCCTCATCCGCATCGACGCGAATCAGGCCTGGACGCCCAAGCAGGCTGTCCGGATCCTCAACGAGATGCAGGAGAAGGGCCTTAAGATCGAGCTCGTCGAGCAGCCGGTCAAGGCGGCCGACATCGAGGGCCTTAAGTATGTCACCGAGCGCAGCTACGTGCCGGTGCTCGCGGACGAGAGCGTATTCTCCCCGGAGGACGCCCTCCGGATCATGCAGATGCACGCCGCGGACTACATCAACATCAAGCTCATGAAATGCGGCGGCCTCTACAACGCCCTGAAGATCGTCTCCGCAGCCGAGATCTACGGCGTGGAGTGCATGCTGGGCTGCATGCTCGAGGGCAAGGTGTCCGTCAACGCGGCGGTCGAGCTTGCCTGCGCAAAGAAAATCATCACAAAGATCGATCTCGACGGCCCCGTCCTTTGCCGGGAGGATCCGGTGTACGGCGGCGCCGTATTCAACGAAAAGACCATCACGGTCTCCGATGCCCCCGGAATGGGCATCGAAGGCTTCGAAAACGGCCGGCTTCTCTCAATCTGAGAGGCCGGCCGCTTTTTATTCCGTGTCCCGGGTCAGGTTCCTGAGCCACTTGTATTTTCTGAAGCGGAGCATGACCCACGGGATCTTGCCCACCTCGTCGAGGCAGGTGCAGGCGTAAACCAAAAGCACATGCCAGTGGAAGACAAACGCGCCTAAAAGCGCGAGCGGGATCGCGATGCCCCACATGCAGACCGCGAGGCTGTACATATCGAAAATCGTATCTCCGCCGCCATCCAGCACCCCGTTGATCGTGATCGTGTTGACGCACCGCCCGATCATATAAAATGCCATGATGACCATCATCCCGGTCAGATACCCGCGGGCCTCGTCCGTGAGGATCACCATCCGGACAACCAGCGGCGTGACCGCGAGCACGAGCGCCGTGGAGGCAAAGCCGATCACATAGGAGATTTTCACCAGCCGGATCCCGTACTCTTTTCCGCGCTCAAGGTCTCCCGCGCCGAGCGCATTGCCGACCATGATCCCCGCGGCGCTGCCGATGCCGTTGCAGGCGCAGCAGATGAGGTCGCGGATGACCGCGGCGACCGAGTTGGCCGCAGCCGCGTCCGTCCCCATGTGGCCGATGATCGCCGTGTAGGAGGTGAAGCCGACGCCCCAGAGGAGAGACCCGCCCAGAAGCGGCAGACACTGCCGCCCGAAATCGAGCGTCAGCTGCCGGCTGCCCTCAAAGAGCCTCGTGAGCGCCGGCCGTATGTAGCCCGCCCCGGCCGAAATCATGAGACACAGAAGGAGCTCGATGACGCGGGCGATCGTCGTCGCGAGCGCGGCGCCCCGCGCTTCCATTCTCGGCGCTCCGAGCATTCCGAAAATGAAAACCGCATTAAACACGATGTTCAGTATGACCGCCGCCGCGCTGATCCAGGCGCTCGGCGTCACATGGTCCGTGACCTTCATCATCGCGATGTAGCATTGGGAGATTCCCGTGATGAGGTAGGACCAGCCGGCGATCCGAAGGTAGCTGCTCCCGATCGCGATGAGCTCCGCGTCCCCCGTAAAGAGCATCATGAGGATCCCCGGAACCAGCTCGCAGAGAGCGAAAAAGAGGATCGAGAGTAACCCCGCAAACCGCAGCATCAGGTGAAAGAGCTTCTGCATCGTCTCCCTGTCTCCCTTGCCCCAGTACTGGGCGCCCAGGATCGAGCCCGCCCCGGTGATCGCCATGAGGATCATGTTCTGGACGAACTGGATCTGGGAGGCCAGGGATACCGCGGTCATCTGGTTCTGCTCGACCTGCCCGAGCATGAACGCGTCGCACGCCGCCACCAGCGAGAGCATGAGGCTCTGGAAGGCGATCGGCGCGGCGATCGCCGCGAGCTTCCCGTAAAAGATTTTTCTGTCGGCTTGTGCTGCCATACTGCTTACTCCTTATTAAATCGGTTACTGCTGCGGGACGGTTCTTACGAACTGTCCCCGCCGATTATAATACAGAACCTCCCGTTTTCACAACATGTGTTTTCATATCCTTTTTATTGACGTCTTTCATTTTCCCCTGCTATAATGACGCCATCATTTTTCACGAAAGGCACATTCCATGATACGCACTGTCATTTTCGATATCGACGACACCCTCTATAACTATAAGGAAGGAAACATCGCCGGCACAGCCGCCGTCACCGCCTACCTTGAACAGCACTTCGGCCTTAAACCGGCTTACTCCGAGGCCGCGATCACGGCCGCCCAGCGCGAGCAGGAGGCCCGCATCGGGTCCGCCACGGCCGCGATCCACGACCGCCTGATCCGCTACCAGATCCTGCTTGAAAATGAAAACCTCCCCATCCTCCCCCACGCCCGCGTCATGAACGACCTCTACTGGGAGACCCTGCTCTCCGTCATGAAGCCCGAGCCCGGGGTCATCGAGCTGATCAGGGCCCTCAAGGCTGCCGGGATCCGCATCGGGATCGGCACCAACATGACCGGCCACATCCAGTACGAGAAGCTCGAACGGCTGGATCTTTCCGATTACATTGATTTTCTTGTGATCTCCGAGGAGACGGGGGCCGAGAAGCCGGAGCCACGGTTCTTCGAGGTCCTGAAAGAAAAGGCGCAGGCGGAGCCCTCCGAGTGCGTCTTCATCGGGGACAGCCTGAGGAAGGACGCGCAGGCCGCATCCCGCGAGGGGATGCACGGGGTCTGGTACACCGCAAAAGAGGCCGCTTCCGCCCCGGGCGTCGGCGTGATCCGCGACTTCCGCGAGTGCCTCACCGCCGACGGGATCCGCCTCGGCGATGTCAGTTTCGCGCGTTGAAGCCGTAACTATTCAGCACCCCCATTCGCAGCCGCTTAAAGCGGCTTGCTCATGTAGGCGGTCAGAGGCGCTTCGCGCCTTGGCCGCCTCATAAAAAGGCATGGTTCTTGCTCGAAACGCAAGCGTTTCGCCCTTCAAACCACACCTTTTTATAAGGTGCTGAATAATTACAGAAAGCCATGCGAGGCACGCCCCGCATGGCTTTTTCGTCTCTCACTTCTTATTCCATCGAATCCAGAATCGGCCTCATCATCCCGACCGCCTCGTCGAGGTCCTTCCGCCACTCCGGATTCCCGATGTACCACATCTCCGTGACATAGCGGCGGATGCCGGCATCCCAGCAGCCTTTGATCACCGCCGGAAAATCAACATGCCCGGTCCCGAACGGCACCTCGCGGAACACGCCCGGCACGGTCTCCTTGAGATGGGCCGCGAACATGTGTCCCTCGCCGGTCTTGATGTCGTCGAGCACGTTCTTCCCGTAGGAAACCGCCGCGTTGGTGATATTTCCCATGTCCGGATAGACCCCGAGGTAGGGGTTATTCACCTTGTTCACATAGTACATGGACTTCTCGACGGTGTTCATGAACTCCGTCTCCATGGTCTCAAAGCCCATGACGACGCCTGCGGTCGCGGCCATCAGTGTCGCCTTCTTAAGGTTCCGCTCGAAGCGGGCCCTGGTCTCCTCATTGCCCTCCTCGTAGTAGACGTCGTAGCCCGCCAGCTGGATGATCCGAACGCCCAGATCGTCCGCAAGCTGGATCGCCTTCTCCATGATCTCCATGCCGCGCGCCTCCGTGGCCGGGTCGCCCGACCCGAGCGGGTACTTTCTGTGGCCGGAGAGGCACATGCTGCGGATCGGCACGCCGACCTCCTGCATGGTTTTCACCAGCTCGGCACGCTCCTCCTTAGTCCACTCGAGGCGCGCGAGCTTCGCGTCCGTCTCATCGATGCTGATCTCGAGGAAATCATACCCTGCCGCCTTTGCGGCTTCCAGCTTCTCCCGCCAGGAGAGGTTCCCCGGGATCGCTTTTTCGTATACGCCGAGATAATATTTTTTCATTTTCAGCTCCTCATTCTTCAAGGATATAGAGCGCCGCCTCGTCGATCTCGCGGTTCGTTCCGACGACGACATCCTGTCCCTTCGAGTTCACAAAATGCATCGCGTTCGCGCAGCCCGTGTTCTTGTCGATGAACTCGGTCCTGTAATCGCCCGCTTCCGCGTCCCATGTGATGATGATCGTGTTCTTCGTGCCCTTGCGCCAGCCGACGATCCAGGACGGCTTGCCGAGGATCGTGTCCGCCCAGGTCGCGTGCAGCATCTCGGTCTCCTTCTCGGGCACGCCGTACTTCCACTGCGGGACATAGTTGCCGTGCTCGTCCAGGTGATAGATGGTCAGGGAGTTGCCGTGGAACGGGGAAATGACACCCAGCTCCGGCTTGCCGTCGCCGTCAAAGTCACAGAGAACTGAATCGCTGGTCGGGATATCGAGGATCTGGGTGACCTCCCAGTCGCCGCCCTTCACTGCGGGCGGATCGAAGAGGAAGGAGCCCTCCTCGCAGCCGACCAGAGCCGCGTCGTGGCCGCCGTGCTTCGTCATCGAGTAGCCGTGGTTCTTCAGCATGCCTTCCATGATGAGGGTGAGCGGAAGGGTGTTGTCTTCATTATAGGAAGAAAGATCCTTCGGGAGCTCCGCGCCGAAGCAGGCGCCCGGGAAGCGCCAGTCATTTTTGTACTCATGGCCGGTCTTCAGGCAGCAGACGATGAGGTAGTTTGTGCCGCCGCGCTTTAAGATGCCGAAACGGTGGACGAACGGGGCATTGCAGAGCGTTCTGACTTCCCAGTCATCCTTGCCCCTGCGGGTCACGATCACGATCTTCGCCTCGAGAGAGTCATTCGGCGAATAGAATTTGTGGGTCGCAAGGAACTGGCCGTCGACGCCCGGGACCTGAACCATCGTCATGACGCCGCCCGGCTCGGTCCATACGGTCTCGAGCTGCTCGCCGTCCTCCGAGAAGAGGTAGCAGGGATCCTTCTTCTCCGCCGCGACCAGGAAGCAGGGCTTTCCCTCCACGGTGATCGGTGCGATTGAATAGCACTTGTTTAAATTAGAGATCACTTTCTTTGTTACTTTCATACAAAACCTCCTTTGACTTTTTGTGCATAATGCTTGCGTTTATGATTGTTTTTATAATTTAAATGAACGTTCTTCGTTGCTAGCGTTCATATCCGCACCACATATAAATAATTTTATTTAAATATATTTGCCTATACATGTATTTAAATTATTTGAACTTTTTTCACATTTTTCATTTTTCTGTTCATTATATGTTCTGTATTTGTCATTATATACAAATATATGAACGGTTTCAAGAGGAAACGTTCATTTTTTTATTTTTCATAAAATCATAAAACAATCAATTTTGATATTGAAAATAATTCATAAAGAGAGTATAGTAAATATAGCTTTCGGAAGAAGACCCGTCTTCCGACTGTTCGAAAAACTACTGTACCATAAAAAAAGGAGGTAATAGTTATGAGCAAGATCTCTGAAATGACCAGAGAGAAATGGATCATGAGCACCTTCCCGGAATGGGGCACCTGGCTCGTCGAGGACATCGAGAACGCCGTCGTTCCGGAGGGAAACATCTCCATGTGGTGGCTCGGCTGCACCGGTATCTGGTTTAAGACCCCGGACAACACCAACATCACAATCGACCTCTGGTGCGGCAACGGCAAGCGCACCCACGGCAACGGCAAGATGGCTGTCGGCCACCAGATGGCCAACATGTGCGGCGGCCGCGCGATGCAGCCGAATCTCCGCAACGTCCCGTTCGTCATCGATCCGTTCGCTTTCAAGCATGTCGATGCCGTTCTTGCGACGCACTATCATCAGGACCACATGTCCGCCGAGTGGGCAGCCCACGTTCTCCACAGCGGCATGACCACCACCGACGGCGACGGAAATGAAATTCCGGTTCCGTTCATCGGCCCGCAGAAGTCCGTTGACACCTGGGTTAACTGGGGTGTTCCGAGAGAGCGCTGCACCGTTGTAAAGCCGGGCGACATCATCAAGATCAAGAAGGATCTCGAGATCGTCTGCCTCGACAGCTTTGACCGTACCTGCATCGTCACCACCGACTCCACAGGCCCGGACCGCGAAGAGCTGACCGGCAAGTGCCCGACCGACATGGATGAGAAGGCAGTCAACTACCTGATCAAGACTCCGGGCGGCAACATTTACCACTCCGGCGATTCTCATTTCTCGATCTACTTCGCAAAGCACGGCAAGGATTACCCGATCGACGTCGCGTTCGGCAGCTTCGGCGAGAACCCGATCGGTATGCAGGACAAGATGACCTCCATCGACGTTCTCCGCATGGCCGAGAACCTTCAGTGCAAGGTCGTTATCCCGATCCACTGGGACGTCTGGACCAACTTCCAGGCCGATCAGGAGGAGATCAAGCTCCTCTACGATTTCAAGAAAGACCGCAACGAGTACAAGTTCCACCCGTTCTTCTGGCAGGTCGGCGGCAAGTACACCTATCCGCAGGATAAGGACAAGATCTACTACCACCACAGAAGAGGTTTCGAGGACTGTTTCGAGGCTCCACAGAACATTCCGTACCGTTCCTGCCTGTAATAAAGGAGGATTGACATGGCAACTGTCTTACAGAAAATCGTCGAAAATCACCGCTACTGCTTTGTAGATGAGGAAATGGACTGGAAAGAAGCCATCCGCCGCGGCTGCATCCCGCTCGTCGAGGACGGGTGCGTCGATCCCGACTACTACAAGCAGATCATCGAGTGCGTCGAGAAATACGGGCCCTACATTGTCTTTGACGATTATGTAGCAATGCCTCACACCCAGGAGAACGCCGAAGGTGTCAAGAAGACCTCCGTCGGCCTCATGATCTCCAAAAAGATCGTGGACTTCGGCGAGGACGAATTCGGCGACAAGAAGGAAGCCAAGCTCTTCTTCACGCTGGCAGCCTGCAACCCGAGCGAGCACATCGACAACATCGTGCAGCTCACTTCCATCTTCACGAACATCCCGCTCCTTGAGGCGCTCGCAAAGGCAGAGTCCGGCGAGGATATCCTGAAGGCCGAAGCGGAGTTCCCATGTGAGGAAGAGGAATAATCTCATTTTAAAAAATTCATTATGAGGGGAAAAAAATGAATATTTTATTTTCAATCTGGAGTTTCTTCGCGACCTACATTCTGCAGAAGGCTCCGTACATGGTCGGTTTCCTGACACTGCTCGGCTACTGCCTGATGGGCAAGAAGTGGTATGACACCCTGGCCGGCACATTAAAGGCCATCATCGGCATGCTCATCCTGAATGCAGGTTCCGGCGGACTGACTTCCAACTTCCGTCCGATCCTTGCAGGTCTTAAGGACCGCTTCAACCTGACCGCGGCCGTCATCGATCCGTACTACGGACAGAACGCCGTTCAGGAAGGTGTTGAGGAAGTCTTCGGAAAAGGCTTCTCCATGGCCATGCAGCTCCTGCTCATCGCCTTCATCGTCAACATCCTTCTGGTCCGCTTCAACAAGATCACAAAGTGCCGCACCCTGTTCACAACCGGTCACGTTCAGGTTCAGCAGGCTGCTACCGCTTACTGGCTGATCATGTTCGCTCTTCCGGGCCTCAAGAACGACATGGCGCTTCTGGCTGTCATGGCGGTCATCCTCGGCGCTTACTGGGCTGTCGGCTCCAACCTCACCGTTAAGCCGATGCAGGAGCTCTCCGAAGGCGCGGGCTTCGCGATCGCTCATCAGCAGATGTTCGGTATCCGTATCGGTTACTGGGCAGCCGACAAGTTCTTCGGCGAGAAGAAAGGCAGGAAGATCAAGAAAGTCGGCGAGATGGAAATGCCGGGCTTCTTCTCCATTTTCAACGAGAACATGGTCTGCACAGCCATCCTCATGACCGTCTTCTTCGGCGTCATCATGGCCATCATCGGCAAGCCGTACTTTGTCGAGTCGGGCAACCTGACCGAGAGCACAAACTTCGTATGGTGGTGCTTCGACAAGTCCCTCAACTTCGCTGTTTATCTGGCAATCCTGCAGCTCGGCGTCCGCACATTCGTTACCGAGCTGACCGCTTCCTTCCAGGGTATCGCTGACAAGCTTCTTCCGTCCTCGATCCCGGGCGTCGACTGCGCAGTCTGCTTCGGTTTCGGCGATTCCAACGCTGTCACCTTCGGCTTCCTTGCAGGTCTTGTCGGCCAGATCATCGCGATCATCATCCTCATCGTCATCGGTTCTCCGACGATCATCATCTGCGGATTCGTTCCGGTCTTCTTCGACAACGCTACGATCGGCCTTGTTGCGAATGAAAAGGGCGGCCTCAAAGCCTGCCTGATCATCCCGTTCCTCTCCGGCCTGATCCAGGTTTTCGGCGCAGCCCTCATCTCCGGATGGGTCGGCCTTGCCAACTACGGCGGCTACCTCGGCATGTTCGACTGGGATACAGTATGGCCGATCATGACCGTCGTCATGAAGTTCCTCGGCTATGCCGGTGTCGCGATCGTCGTTGTGGCGCTCCTCGCTATCCCGCAGATCGAGTACCGTATGGATCCGGAAGGCTACTTCCTGATCACCGAAGACTACGATGCGTATGTTGAGCACATGGAAGCAAAAAAGGCTAAATAAGTAAAATGAAACCCCGGCGGAGCTGCCGTGTGCGGCTCCGCCCCACGCAAAAAAGTAAAGGAGAAAGAATTATGTCCAAACTTGATAACAAGAAAATGCTCGCCTGCTGCGCAAACGGCGCCGGTTCCTCCCTCATGATGGAAAAGGCGGTCGACAAAGTCCTCAAAAAATATAACGTCAAGGTCGCTGAGCTTCGCCACTGCCCGGTTTCCGAAGGCAAGTCCGCTGCCCGCAACTACGATGTCGTCCTCTGCGCACGCACCTTCGCCAAGAACTTCGACGATGCCCAGAAGGCAGGAACCGTCATCATCCCGCTGAAGAACGTCATGTCCGCCAAGGAGATCGAGGATGCCCTCAAAGCAGAAGGCCTGCTTGACTGATAACGGCTTTTGAATCAAAGACCGGGACCGTAACACTTTTGTGCCGGCCCGGTCTTTCTTATAAAAAGCAGGTTCCCCCAATATTATCTTGCGGCTGCACGGCGGGCAGGTTATACTGGATGAAACGCAATACTATTAGAAGGAAGCCTGACCATGAAAAACTCAAAAGAAGCCGTTATGAAACGGCAGACCGACATCCTGACTGCCGTACAGCAATCCGGTGAGATCACCGTCGAAAAGCTGGCAGAAATGTTCCAGATCTCCGTGATCACCGTAAGGCGCGATCTGCAGCTTTTAGAGCAGCAGAACCTCTTAAAGCGCGTACACGGAGGTGCCGTCTCAAGAGAAAAAGCCGACGCCTTAAAGACCCCGGCCGAGATCGATGTCGACCTCTGCCGCAAGGCCATTTCAAAATACGCGTCGCGGTTCATCGGCGACGGATCCCGCATTTTCATCAACGGCAGCATGACCGCTCTCGACATGCTGGATTACACAGGCAGCAAAAAAGTCCATGTCTTCACGAACAACGGAAGAGCGATCGACCGCAAGTTTTCGGAGGGCGTCACCATCACGCTCACGGGCGGAGAACTCCGCTACCACGTGTTCGTCGGCGAGTACGTCATGAAGAACATTCTCGAGCTCAGGGCCGACAACACGTTCATCGGATGCGCGTCCGTCTACGCCAACGGGGAGTTCTGCTACGATATCCCGACCGAGATCGGCATCAACGAGGCCATGATCAGCCGGACCCGCGGGGATCTCTACGTCCTGGCGGACCACACCAAGTTAAAGAGAAACAGCGACCAGACGGTCGTCTACGGCGGCTGCGTCTACGAGGACGGCGTCACGCTCATCACCGACGACAAGGCCGATCCCATGATCGTCGCCTCACTGCGCCGCAGCGGCGTCAGGGTCATCCTGGTGCCGACCGCGTAATTTCATTTTCCGGAGGAAGAACCAATGTCCCAGCTTTCCAATCTCCTGCTTTACATTCCCGGCATCATCATTTTTCTGGTCGGGAGCGGCCAGGTCCGCCGCTATCTCGCCCTGAAACGAAACGGAACGGTTTACGGGGACGTGGTGAGCTGCCAGCACATCGTTAAAAAGGACAAAAAGGACCGCGAGATCTACAACTACTACAACGTGACGGTCGAGTACACAAACCCGGAGACTCACCACAAAGAACGCCATGCGGTCAAATCCGCCTCGGAGTTCGCGGAGGGCCAGCAGGTGCAGGTCTTCTCCGAAAAAAGGACCGGGAATTACGAGATCATCGAGAACGAGACCTCCTTCGTCATCAACCCCTGGGAGATGATGGTCGGCGGCGCTCTCCTGATCCTCCTCGCCCTGTTCACGAATCAGGGGAAACAGGTCCCGGCCATGATCTGCCTCGCCCTCGTCCTTGCAGGCGCCGGCGCGGCTCTCATCTTTGACTACGTTTCCCTAAGCAGAAGGAACCTCGAATCGGTCACCGGCGAGGTCATCCGCGTATACACGCGGCAGATCTCGAGAGGCACCAAAATCGTAAAGGGCGACAAGTTCACCTACTACCCGGTCGTAAAATACACGGCTGACGGGCGCGAGAACATTCGCAAATGCTCTGTCAACTCGAGCAATGAGAAGTCCTTCAAAGTGGGCGACACGCTCACCCTCTACTACGATCCGAGCCTCAAAACTGTCTTTGAGCGAAATGCAAACAAATTCTTCCTCATCCTCGGGATCGCGCTTCTTGCGGTCGGAGTGCTCGCCGGGGCCAGCATCCTTTCAGTCCTTTAAATAGTCTAATCGGACAGCAAAACAATCATTGTCGGATTTTCGTCGGCATGATACAATAAAAACAGTTGAACACTTTATCTTTCAAAAGGAGAATTACAATGCTTGAAAAACTGAAAGAAAGAGTCTATGAAGCCAACATGCTCCTTCCGAAGTACAATCTTGTCACATTTACCTGGGGCAACGTTTCCGAGATCGACCGGGAGACCGGGATCTTCGCCATCAAGCCGAGCGGCGTCGATTATGATCTCTTAAAGCCGGAAGACATGGTTCTTGTCGACCTTTCCGGCAACGTTGTCGAAGGCCACTACAGACCCTCGTCCGACACAGCCACCCACGTTGAACTCTACAAAGCCTTCCCGAAGATCGGCGGCGTGGTACACACACACTCATCTTACGCGACAAGCTGGGCTCAGTCCGGCCGTGACATCCCCTGCTACGGTACAACGCATGCAGACTACTACTACGGACCGGTTCCGTGCCTTCGCTGCCTGACTGCCGAGGAGATCGACGCAGGCTATGAGGAAAACACGGGCCACCTGATCGTCAACGAATTTGCCCGTCTCGGAATCGACTACGAAGCCGTTTCGGCAACGCTCTGCAAGAACCACGGCCCGTTCTGCTGGGGCAAGAACGGCGTGGATGCGGTTCACTCCGCAGTCGTCCTCGAGGAGGTCGCCAAGATGGCGTTCCGCTGCGAGCTCATCAACCCGAAGGTTGCTCCGGCTCCGCAGTTCCTTCAGGACAAACATTACTACAGGAAACATGGCGCAAACGCTTATTATGGCCAGGGAGGTGCAAAGTGAACAACAAAGAACTCATGCAGCATGCAAATGAAGTGCGCAAGATGATCATCATCGGCACGCACTCCGCAAAAGCAGGACATCCGGGCGGATCTCTTTCCGCAGCAGACATCTTTACGTATCTCTACTTTGAAGAAATGAACATCGACCCCGCCGACCCGAAGAATCCGGACCGCGACCGCTTCGTTCTCTCCAAGGGCCACACAGCTCCGGGTCTCTACGGCGCGATGGCCGAGAGAGGCTATTTCCCGAAGGAAGAGATCCCGACGCTCCGCCACACGGGAGCCCGTCTCCAGGGACATCCGTCCATCCAGTATCTGCCGGGTCTCGACATGTCCTCTGGTTCCTTAGGCCAGGGCATCTCCGCCGCCTGCGGTATGGCTCTCGGCGCAAAGCTTCAGAACAAGGACTTCCGCGTCTACACGCTCCTCGGCGACGGTGAGCTCGAAGAAGGCCAGGTCTGGGAAGCCGCGATGTTCGCAGGCGCCAAGAAGCTTGACAACCTTGTCGTCATCGTCGACAACAACAACCTGCAGATCGACGGACCGATCAGCGAGGTCAACAACCCCTACCCGATTGACAAGAAGTTTGAGGCTTTCAATTTCCATGTCATCAATATCAACGGAAACGACTTCGACGAGATCCGCGCAGCCATGAAGGAAGCGCGTGAGACCAAGGGCATGCCGACCTGCATCGTCGCAAAGACCACTAAGGGCAAGGGCGTCTCCTTCATGGAGAATCAGGTTGCATGGCACGGTGTCGCTCCGAACGATGAACAGTTTGAGATCGCTATGAAAGATCTGGAAAGGATCGGTGAAGAAATTGGCTGACGTTAAGAAAATCGCAACAAGACAGAGCTACGGCGAATCCCTCCGCGACTTTGCCGAAGAATACCCGAATCTGGTCGTTCTCGATGCCGACCTCTCCAACGCGACCAAGACCGGCACCTTCAAGAAGGCATATCCGGACCGCTTCATCAACTGCGGCATCGCCGAGTCCAACATGATGAGCATCGCGGCCGGCCTCTCCACAACAGGCCTGATTCCGTTCGCTTCCACATTCGCCATGTTTGCTGCCGGCCGCGCCTATGAGCAGGTCCGCAACTCCATCGGCTACCCGCACCTCAATGTCAAAATCGGCGCTACCCATGCCGGCATTTCCGTCGGTGAGGACGGCGCTTCCCATCAGTGCCTTGAGGATCTTGCCCTCATGCGCATGATCCCGGGCATGGTCGTCATGTGCCCGGCCGATGACACCGAAGCCAGAATGGCCATCAAGGCTGCGCTCGACTATGTCGGCCCGGTCTACATCCGCTTCGGCCGCGCGGCTGTCCCGGTTGTCTTTGACGAGAACTACAAGTTCGAGATCGGCAAAGGCGCGATCCTCCGCGAAGGCACGGATGTGACCCTGGTTGCCAACGGTCTCTGCGTCGCTTCCGCCCTCGAGGCAGCCGACAAGCTCGCCGCCGACGGCATCAGCGCCGAAGTCATCAACATCTGCACGATCAAGCCGCTCGATGACGATCTCATCGTCGCCTCCGCGAAGAAGACCGGCAAGGTCGTCACCGCTGAAGAGCACAGCATCATCGGCGGTCTCGGCGGCGCTGTCGCAGAGTGCCTTGCCGAGAAGTGCCCGACTCCGATGTACCGCATCGGCGTCCGCGACCGCTTCGGCGAGTCCGGCCCTGCAGGCGAGCTGCTCCACAAGTACATGCTGGACGGCGAAGGCGTCTACAAGCAGGTTAAGGAGTTCGTGACAAAATGATCAAACTCGCACCGTCTATCCTTTCCGCCGATTTCAACATTCTGGGTGACCAGATGGCGGAAACGAAGCGGGCCGGCGCAGCGTGGGCTCACTTTGACGTCATGGACGGCAGCTTCGTTCCGCAGATTTCCTTCGGAAATCCCGTTTTGAAGTCACTCCGGAAAAATACAGACCTCTTCCTGGATGTGCACCTCATGGTCGTGAATCCGGAGCAAAAGATTCGATCCTTCGCCGACAGCGGCGCGGACATGATCACGTTCCACTACGAGGCGACCGACGATCCGGGCGCCTGCATCGCGGCCATCGAGGAAACCGGCAAGAAGGTCGGCATGGCCATAAAGCCGGGCACTCCGGTGGAGGTCATCAAGCCTTTCATGCACCGCCTCGACATGCTCCTTGTCATGACGGTCGAACCGGGCTTCGGCGGCCAGAAGTACATTCCGGCTTCCACGCGCCGTATAGCGGAGGCCCGCAGGATGTTCGACGAGTACGGCCTTGACACCGATATCGAGGTCGACGGCGGGATCAAGCGCGACAACGTGGACATCGTCCTGAATGCAGGAGCCACGGTCATCGTGGCCGGCTCCGCGGTCTACTCCGGCGACGTCTACGAAAACACAAAGGCGTTTGCCGACCACTTTAAAGAGTGGGAGGCGGCACACTAAGGCAAAAAAGATTAGGGCAGTGTTCATAAAACAGTAGAGACTGAACAATGAGCACTGTCACTAATGGATTGGCGAAAATGAAATAAAATACCGAGTACTATGGGATCACACCCCCACAGTACTCGGTATTTTTACTTATTGCCGTACCGGCAACTACCATCGAGAGAGTAAACTAAAATTTCGTATTGTAACGCCGCAGTATCACTTTGGCAGCTTCCTTTTTCCGGTAATACTCTCAACTTCAAGAACATAAACCGCCGTTCTGGAGATTGCTGCCGGATTAAAATAAGCATTTTTCCCAGGATGATATTGATCCATAAGTGCTCGCAGTGCCTGTTCCTTCTCTTTATCACTCAGAAAACGAATTGTGCCACTGCCAATGACACTTTCATAAGCCATGGTACAGTAACCCTGCTCCTCAAAATACTGAAGCTGATGCTTTCCATCCATCTCAAAAGATGCGCGGTTATCCTTGCGAATAAGGTCCAGCTTCATTCCTTCTAATGCACTGTGAAAGATCAGTGAAATCTTATCTTCATCAACTGATAATCCGAAATTCATCGGTACAATATAAGGGTAGCCCTCATTATTCAATGCCAGCCTGCAAACATCACATCTGCGCATGATCTCCAATAGTTCTTCACGATTAGATACTTCTCTGTTCTTTTGTCTCATTTATCCTTTTCCTTTCTAAATCCACGTGGATCTGCTTTCTCACAGCCTTCCGGCTTGCATATCTCGCAAGCTGTAAGTGGATACTTCCGCGAGGAATGATGTCGATTTATACACTCCTCACAGTTCATATATAAATCACAATCAACATTCAGGCAAGGACAGTTTTGTGGATCATATAACATACAGGCCTCCTGTCATCCGATAAACTTCGCCATGTCAGCTTCCGGTGTACTGATAGGTGCAATGCCATAGTTTTCGACTAAGAACTTCAGGATATTCTCCGAAATAAACGCCGGAAGACTCGGTCCAAGGTGAATATTCTTAATACCGAGATGCAAAAGCGTCAGCAGAATACATACGGCTTTCTGTTCATACCAGGAAAGCACGAAATGAAGCGGAAGGTCATTTACACCACATCCAAACGCTTCTGCCAGAGCTGCTGCAATGCACTCTGTTCTTTATCCAAAGTTGCTATCTTTTCCATATCATCAGCTGATAACTTGTTGTTTTAGTGAGATACAGAAGGGAAAACACAATGAATTCCTCAATCACCTTCTCTTTTATTGTAAATGGCTCTGCAAAAGGATGCAAATTTACAACAAAGTAAGGGCAAATTCCAGCAAGTATTGTTTTCCCAAAATCCAGACGGCGAAAACGACAACAAATCATCGTCATATGACCAGATTATTGTTCTTCCCTTACCTGCTTCGATACTTCAGTGGCGTCATCCCATACCTAGCCTTGAATTCTCTGATGAAATATGACACGTTTGGGAAGCCATTGTCCTGCGCGATGTCCAGCACGCTGGCATCCCTTGTCCGCAGCATCTCCTCCGCTTTCGCCAGACGATAATTTTTCAGATAAGTGACAAAGGACATTCCCAGCGTCTGCTTGAAGAAACGCATGAAATGAGCCTCCGAGAAATCCACCTGTGCTGCCGCATCTGCCACGGTAATAACCTCCTGATAATGATCCTGCACGTAAACCAGCACCGGCTTCACCCGTTCCAGGGCATCTCTTCTGGCTGCCCTTTCGGTTCTCTCCGGATAAAGCTCCAGCAGTCTGCTGCACAAGAGAAAAAGAAGGCTTTTTACCATAAGAGGACTGTCTGTCTCCTCGCATTCCTTGAGGGGTGCATAAAGCAAAGAAAAGCCCGTATCCACCTCTTCCAGGAAGGTCGGCATCTGTATCATCCCATCCAGAAGCGGTGTCAGATACTGCTGATCAAATATGTCATTATCATGGGATTGCAGCAGCCTTGGATGAAAAATGATATTCTCGTACTCCATCCTCTCCTTCTCGTATTGGCATATGCCATGCAGCTGCCCGGGCAAAATGAACATTATAGCCGGTGCCGTCAGCACCCGCTTCTCAAAATCCACACTCACAATCCCCTTTCCTTCTTTAATTAATATGATCTCCATCTCCTCATGCCAGTGGGGCAGGACCTCTGAGAAGAGATCCGGAATAACACAGGAATAGATACTGAAAGGGTAGCTGTGCTCTCCGTGCGATTTGTTCTCTCTGTAGTTTTCGTAATTGGTTATGATTTTATCATTTTGCATTTTGTTCACCATGTGTGGGCGGGCCAGGGGGTCGGTTCCGGTGGCACCTTTTTCTTTATAATTTGTTTATAAACTGGTCAATTTATTAATTTTTCATTAAAAAAAGTGTGCCACCGGAACCGACCCTCTGGCTCAAATCATGCTAGGATTGTGTGATTTTCTGAGGATATCGTGCAAGATTGCAAGCCTCGTTTATGCTACTTTATTGTATGTAGTGAGGAGGGTTCGGGGAACGCCGGAGCACCGGTGGAACCCTCCTGTAACTTTTGATTATCAAATCCAGGAGGGAACCCATGAACCGTAAAGCAGGCGTTTTAATGCCAATCTTCAGTCTGCCATCCAAGTATGGAATTGGATGTTTTGATCAGGCTGCCTATGATTTTGTTGACTATCTGACTGAGGCCGGCCAGACCTACTGGCAGATTCTGCCACTCAGTCCTACCAGCTTTGGCAAGTCCGACAACTCACCTTATCAGTCCTATTCAGCATTCGCAGGCAACCCATATTTCATCAGTCTGGATGTGCTGGTGGAGGAAGGTGTGCTGACGGCATCTGAGGTGGAAAACGGTGATTTTGGCAAGCTTCCTGGCACCATTCATTATAAAAAATTAAACGACAATCGTTATGCTATCCTTCGCAAGGCTTACCAGAGAAGCCACGTAAATGAAGATCCTGCTTATCAGGAGTTCTTAACCAACAATGGCTGGTGGTTAAATGACTATGCTCTTTTCATGGCGCTTCACGATTTCTTCGAGGGCAAGACCTGGATGGAATGGCCGGAGGATATCCGCATGCACTGGGATTTTGCTGTTGATTATTACAACCGCGAGCTCTACTTTGAAATCGAATTCCAGAAATACATGCAGTTCAAGTTCACGCAGCAGTGGACTAAGCTGAAGGCCTATGCCAACAGCCGCCATATCCAGATCATCGGTGACATCCCGATCTATGTATCTGTCAACAGTACCGATGTATGGGCTCATCCGGAGCTTTTCCAGTTAGATGAGTATCATGTGCCAACAGCAACCGCCGGCTGCCCTCCTGATGCATTCGCTGCAGATGGACAGGTTTGGTGGAACACCCTTTACAACTGGGATTATCACAGAAGCACCGGCTACGAGTGGTGGTCTTCCCGTCTCTGGTATATGTTTCAGATGTATGATGTGGTTCGTATCGACCATTTCCGTGCATTTGACGAGTACTTCTCCGTACCTTACGGCAGCAATTCTGCAGCAGATGGTCACTGGGAAAAAGGACCTGGCATGGATTTCTTCCGCACCATCGAATGGCGTCTGGGCCGCAAGCAGGTTGTAGCGGAGGATCTTGGTCTCATGACCAACACTGTTCGCCAGCTGGTAAATGAAACCGGTTATCCAAATATGAAGGTTCTGCAGTTTGGCTTTGATAAGGGTGACATCGGATACGGCAATGACCATCTGCCACACAATTACGGCCACAATTGCGTCGTATACACCGGAACCCATGACAACGAGACCATCGTTGGCTGGTACCAGGGCTTAGACGAAGAGATGCACCACCTGGTTCGCAATTATCTGAACGACTTCTACACTCCGGACGATAAGATCTACAAGAGCTTCGTAGCCATGGCACTCCGCTCAACCGCAGACACCTGTGTCATCCCAATCCAGGATTACCTGGGACTGGACAACAAGGCCCGCAACAACGTACCAGGTACCGACAGCGGCAACTGGTGCTGGCGCGTCACCAAGTCCAAACTCACTGAAGAACTGAAGAAGGAGATCCTTGTCAACACCCTTCAGTACGGTCGTCTCAACTGGGACAATTCCGAAATTCTGGAATTCTAGTACAGCGACAAAACAGCATATGACTTTTATTCATACCATGATTGGTGTTCTCCCCTTCCTAAACAGGCAGGTATCCGAAAGGATTCCTGCCTGTTTT
>ONHA01000022.1:68952-70548 GCA_900317515.1 uncultured Eubacteriales bacterium | reverse complement strand
GCTGATGTGCTGGATCTCGACGCAAGCCCCGGTCTCCTCCGCAAGCTTAAGGTCCCGGTCAATAAGTGAGATCTCGGCCTCGCGGGGCGAGCCGTAGATTCCCAGGAACTCGCTGGCCTTTCCGTGGTTGATCCCGTTCTCCTTTATGTACTTCGGATCCTCCTCATGGAAGCTGATCGGGACGCCGAGCCGCTTCGCCTTCTTCATCGCTTCGCGGACGATGTCCTCATCAAGAAGCGGGATCCCGTCATCGGTGAAGCCGACCGCGCCTGCCGCGTAGAGCCGCTCCATGTCCGTGAGCTCCTTTCCCTTCATCCCGACCGTCACGTTTGCGCAGGCAAGGACCCGGATTCCGGTCTCCCTGCCCTTTTTCAGGCAGTACCTGAGCGTCTCCGTGTTGTCGATGCTCGGTTTTGTGTTGGCCATCATGATGACCGTCGTGAAGCCGCCCTTTTTCGCGGCGGCCGCTCCGGTCAGGATGTCCTCCTTGTCCGGGAATCCGGGGTCACGGAAATGCACATGCACGTCGACAAGCCCCGGCGCAGCCGCAAGGCCTTCCGCCTCGATCACCTCGCATCCCTCCGGCACGGGAAGGTCTTTTCCGATCTTCTGCACTCTCCCGAAATCCGCCACCGAAATCCGCCAGAATATCATTTTTGCCGGTGTGCCCCGATTTGGGGTCGATCACGTACGCGTTTTTAATCAGCAGCATGCCGCACCTCCTTGCGAAAGCCCTCTCCAGTCTCCTTATTATCATAGCAGATGGCCTTTCATTTTCCTACTCTTTTTCCAAAATTTTAATAAAAACAAAACCATCTTGTGTGTAATATGCACAATTTTTACTGCCTATTTTCGTGATTTATCCCATTGTTTTCATTTTTAAATGTACTACAATTAAGTACATATATAACAATCGGAGGTTATTTTTATGCTTAAGGATTTTGCGAAAGCGTTCCAGCCGGACAAGGAGACCGTGAAAGCCTCCCTGAAAGAGGAGCGCGAAAAATTATTCGCCAACCAGATGAAGATCAAGGATGCCAAGCTCCCCGTCATGGTGATCTTTGAGGGGTGGGGCTCCGCCGGCAAGGGCAGCGTCATCGGCGAAGTCATCCAGAACATCGACCCGCGCTTCTTCCGCGTTGCGACGACCAATGCCGCCCCGACCGAGGAGGAAAAGAGAAAGCCGTTCCTGTACCGCTACTTCATCCAGATCCCGGAGGCCGGAAAGTTCCAGTTCTTCGATACCTGCTGGATGGAGGAGGTCGTGGACGGCGTGCTGGACGGTACCCTCGACGAGACGACCTACGAGCGGCGCATCCGCAGCATCAATACAGCCGAACGCCAGCTGCACGACAACGGCTACCTGATCGTAAAGTTCTTCCTCAACATCTCGAAGAAGGAGCAGAAAGCCCGCCTTGACGCCCTCCTCGCCGACAAAAACGCGAAGTGGCGCGTAAACAAGGACGATCTCTGGCAGAACAAGCACTATGACGAGTGCCTTGATGTCTTTGACCGCTATCTCGAGGACACCAACCGCTCGACGGCTCCCTGGTACATCATCGACGCGAAGAACAAAAAGTGGGCCGAACTCCAGGT
>ONHA01000022.1:0-68818 GCA_900317515.1 uncultured Eubacteriales bacterium | reverse complement strand
GAGCCGATCCCGGACCTCAAGGACATCCCGCTCGATAAGACCATCTCGGACGAGGAGTACAAGGAAGAGCTTGACCGCCTTCAGGCAGAGCTCAAGGATCTCCACAACAAGATCTACCGCAAGAAGATCCCGGTCGTCATCGCCTACGAAGGCTGGGATGCAGCCGGCAAGGGCGGCAACATCAAGCGCATCACCGGAGCACTCGACCCGCGCGGCTACGTCGTGGAGCCGATCGCCAGCCCGACGGCGCCGGAGAAGGCCCGCCATTTCCTGTGGCGTTTCTGGACCCGCCTGCCCAAGACCGGCCACATCACGATATTCGACCGCACCTGGTACGGCCGCGTCATGGTCGAGCGCCTCGAAGGCTTCTGCTCGGAAAATGACTGGCAGCGCGCCTACAATGAGATGAACGAATTCGAGAAGGAGCTCACGGATTCGGGCGTCGTCGTCATCAAGTTCTGGGTCCAGATCGACAACAAGACCCAGCTCGAGCGTTTCACGGACCGCCAGAACACGCCGGAGAAGCAGTGGAAGATCACCGATGAGGACTGGCGCAACCGCGAAAAGTGGGATCTCTACGAGACCGCCATCAACGAGATGCTTAAAAAGACCAACACGACCTTCGCACCGTGGTATATCCTCGAGTCCGTCGACAAGAAGTATGCCCGCATCAAGGCCTTAAAGATCGTCATCGCAAGACTTAAAAAGGCTCTGAAAGAAGCCGAATAAAAAATCTCATGAAAAATGGGGAAACCTGCCGCATGCGAAAGAACCGGGCGGCAGGTTTCCCTTTCTTTTTTCTTTTGAAACGTAATTTTCCTCTTTCCTAAAGTCCCGGAAAGGTTTATTATATATTCGGGAGTTTATAAATAATTATAAAGAGGAATATGTATGTCTGATTTGGAAAACCGTCCGGAAGACACATCGCCGGACGTTTCTTGTATTGCCGCCGATAATACGGAGCCCGAAATCGAGCCCGTCAGCATCCCGAAAGGGATCGAACCGGAGGAGGCGCCCGCACCTGCCGAAAAGAAAAGCCGGAAGGGTCTCATCATCGGACTTGCCGCTGCGGCGGCCGCAGCGGCAGTCTGCGGATTTTTCTATGTGCGGACCGCAGGAGAATATGAGACAAAATACCTGCCGGGCACGGTCATCAACGATACCGATGTGAGCAATCTTACGCCGGCGGATATCGAAGAGCGGCTCCGCCTCGAGGCCGAGAACTATTCGCTGGCCGTCTCCTTCCGCAACGGCCGGGAGACGATCAAGGGGAGTGATTTCGGATATCACTATGTCTCGAGCGGCGAGGCCTCGGAAATCCTCGAAAACCAGAATCCCTTCATGTGGGGGCTCGGGTATCTCGGCAGGACATCTGAGCACACAGTCTCCTGGGAAACCGCCTTCGACGAGGAGCTCCTTGCCGGCATCACGGCGGCGCTTCCGGAGCTCAAGAAAGAAAATATAACGGAGCCCGCAAACGCCTACCTGAAATTCGAGGAGGACGGCCGCTTCACGGTCGTTCCGGAGGTCGCCGGCACCAAAGCGGATCCGGCAGCCGTCACCCGGGCGATCCTCGCTGCGGTCAAATCCCGCGCGGGCACGATTGACCTCTCACTGGATCAGAACGTCTACGAGGCGCCGACCGTGCTCTCCGACAATGCGGATCTGACAAACCAGTGCAGCTACCTCAATGACTTTCTTTCGACGTCCGTGACCTATCGCCTCCCGGGCGATAAGACAAAGACGCTCGACCGCGAGATGCTCAAGGACTGGATCTCCTGCGATGAGAACGATTTTTATTTTATAGATGATGCGCTCATCTCGGAGAATACCATCGAGTATGTGCGGGAACTTGCAGCAGAGACCAACGAGATCCACAACACGCGCCTCTTCAACTCGACCATGCACGGACAGGTGGAGGTCCCCTGCGACGACTACGGCATCGTGATCGATGAACCCGCCGAGGCAGACCTGCTCTTTTCGGAGCTCATGAACCACGAGAGCGCGGACCGGGAACCGGTCTACTCGCAGAATGTCACCTCCCTCAGCCCGGATCTCGGGGGAACCTACATCGAGGTGGATGTCTCCGGCCAGCATATCTACTACTACTCCGAGGGCAATCTTGTTCTCGATTCGGACTGCGTCACCGGGACATTGTACGATCCTTCTCACCGGACGCCTTACGGCACCTACTCCATCTATATGCTGGAGGAAGACCGTGTCCTGCACGGGACCAGATATCCGGACGGCAGCTTTGAGTACTCTACCCCTGTCGAATACTGGATGCCCTTCTATCAGGGCTGCGGTTTTCATGACGCTCCCTGGCGCGGAGAGTTCGGAGGGTCCATCTATCTTGAGAGCGGCTCCCACGGATGCGTCAATCTTCCGCCGGATGTCGCCGACAGGCTGTATCACAGCATCTACGTCGGATTGCCGGTCGTCGTTTATTATGCAGACTGATTCTTTCTTCTGCTTCTAAAACACTACTTAATTTTTAACAACGGAGGTATTTATATGGCAAAAGACTCAATCTCCAGGCGTGACTTTTTAAGGGGCATGGCCGCAGGCGCAGCTTCGATCGTCGTTCTCGGCGGACTTGAAGGCGCAGCTTCTCTGGGCAGCGGTGCATCCGAGAGTTCCCAGGGCGGATCCGCAGCGGATGTCTCCGTGGAAGCCAACGGCACCACCATGGAATCCGTCGCCGAAACCGTCAAGGAGGCGACCAAGGCAGCGAACGGCCTTACATTTACGCCCGGCACCTACACCTCCTCCGCGAGAGGCATCGGCAGCGATGTCAAAGTGGAGATGACCTTCGACGAGACCTCCATCACGGCCGTCAAGATCGACGCTTCGGGTGAGACGCCCGACATCGGCGGCAAGATTGCCTCCGGTATGGAAAATGCAATTCTCTCAGCCCAGAGCGCGGATGTCGACGCCGTTTCCGGCGCAACCGTGACCTCCGATGCGATCAAGAAAGCCGCGGCGGACTGCATTTCCCAGGCGAGCGGCACGGAAGTGACCCTTAAAGAGGACGACAAAGCTGCCGGCGACTGGCTCGGAACCGCTCCGGAGATCGCGGACGCCGACATCAAGGAGACGATCGACACGGAAGCCCTCGTCGTCGGCATCGGCACGGGCGGCTGGCCGGCTCTCATGACGCTGGCTGAGGAAGGCGTCAAGACCTACGCCATCGAGAAGCGCGAGAATCCGACCGGCATCCGCGAGGATATCGGCGCCATCGATTCCAGACTTCAGCAGGAGGCCATCAAGGAATATCCGGAATTTGCCATCGACAAGATGGAGGCTCTGCAGGAGCTGGTCCGCTACAGCGGCGGCTACATCGACAGCGACCTTGCAAAAGTCTGGATCAACGAGTCCGGCGCAACGGTCGACTGGCTCACCGACATCTTTGAGGGCAGCGGCAAGTACTTCATGAGCCTTGAGGGCGGTGTCGGCAACCTTTCCGATCCGGGCCGCGACAAGGCCTATGCGACCGGCCACAGCCCGCACAAGACCGAGGAGTTCGCCAACGACCAGTCCGTCACGACCAACTCCACTTTCCAGGAGTATATCGACTCCCAGCCGGGCGATGTCACGATCCGCACCCAGTGCGAGCTCGTAAAGCTTGTCCAGGACAATGCCGGCAAGGTGACCGGCGCGATCGCCCTCGACACCACCAACAATACCTATGTGAAGATCAACGCTTCTAAGGGCGTCATCATGTGCTCGGGCGGCTACGCCACCAACACCGAGATGATGAAGGCTCTGCAGCCGCAGACCCTGGACATGAAGGTCAACTACACGCTCGGCTCGACCTGCGACGGCTCCGGCATCAAGGCCATGATGTGGGCAGGCGCGGCGCTCGATCCGACGCACGCCTCCATGATGTTCAACCGCTGCTGCGTGAAGCCGGATGAGACCGCAGGCTACAAGACCACCGGCAAGTGGTTCTGGTTCGGCGAGCAGCCCTTCCTCAAGGTCAACCTGAACGGCAAGCGCTTCTGCAACGAGTCCGGCCCGTACGAGTTCATGCTGCACTCCATGGTCATGCAGCCGAACCACACCTACGTTGATGTCTTCGACGCCAACAACGAGAAGTACTGCGAGCAGTTCGACGAGGTCGGCTGCTGCCGCCTGTTCCCGTTCCCGAACGGTGCCCTCTCCAACATGCCCTACTCCTTCGTCTGGGGCAAGATCGAGGAGCTGATCGCCGACGGCTATGTCCAGAAGGCCGACACGCTCGAGGAGCTGGCCCAGAAGCTGAACATTCCGGCCGACAACTTTGTCGCCTCCGTAAACCGCTACAATGAGCTCTGCGCCAAGGGCGTCGACGAAGATTACGGCAAGGAGAAGCACCGCCTGACACCGGTCGACACCGCTCCGTTCTACGGGGTCCGCACCTGCGCATGGCACCTGACCACCCTGAACGGCTGCCGCATCAACACCGACATGCAGGTCATCCGCGAGGACGGCACCGCGATTGACGGCCTCTACGCGACCGGCGACTGCTCCGGCGGCATGTTCGCGACGACCTACCCGAACCTCATGACCGGCCTTGCCTGCGGACGCACGATGACGTTCGCCCGCCACGCCGCAAAGCAGGTTGCGATGAGATAAAAACCGAACTAAAAAATCCCCCGGCACATGCCGGGGGATTCTTTTCTCTTCTTTTTTTACTGCTCCCGCAGGGTGATGACCTTGGACGGGCACTTGGCGGCACAGGCGCCGCAGCCGATACATTTCTCATAATCGATATGAGCAACGTTGTTCTCGACATGAACCGCGTCGGATTTGCACATCTTTGCGCAGATGCCGCAGCCGATGCAGCCGGTGTCGCACTGTTCCTTGACGAGCTTGCCCTTCTCGGTGTTCGCGCACTCAACCGCGTACTCAGCCTTGTCCGGGATGATCTCGATCAGGTGCTGCGGACAGATCTTCGCGCATCTGCCGCAGGCCACGCACTTATTGCGGTCGACCTTTGCGATGCCGTTCACGATGTGGATCGCATCGAATTCGCAGACCGAGACGCACTCGCCGAGGCCTAAGCAGCCCTGCTGGCACACCTTGTCGCCCTTGCCCGGCAGCGCAGCAGCCGCCGTGCAGGTCTTGATGCCCACATAGGCACCCTTGGTGTGAGCCTTCGTGCAGTCGCCGGCACATTTGACAAATGCCACCTTCTTCTCGGCTGCCTCAGCGGCGACACCCATGATATTTCCGATCTTCTCGGCTACCGGAGCTCCGCCGACCGGACAGGCGTTGACCGCCGCTTCTCCCTTTACGATCGCCGCCGCGCAGCCGTCGCAGCCGGGGTATCCGCAGGCGCCGCAGTTGTTGCCGGGAAGCACTTCACGGACAGCCGCTTCGCGCTCATCAACCTCCACGTGGAACTTGTGGCCCGCAAAGACCAGAAGAACGCCGATCAGAAGTCCGATGACCGCGAGGAGAATAACAGTAATTATGACCAGTGTAATCGCATTCATACTCTTCTCTCCTCCTTAGCTCAGCGAACTGAATCCGAAAAATGCAATGCCCATCAGCGCCGCGCAGAAAAGGACGATCGGCGCTCCCTTGACAGGAGCCGGAAGGTCGCTCTCATCGATGTTTTCACGGATGCCGGCGAGAAGAACGATTGCGATCGTGTAGCCTACCGCCGTGCCGAAGCCGGAGACCACGGACTCGATGAAGTTGTAGCCGTCCGTGACATTGTTCAGGGCAACGCCCAGAACCGCGCAGTTCGTCGTGATCAGCGGAAGGAAGATGCCGAGTGCCTGATACAGGCCCGGAGATGTCTTCTTCAGGAACATCTCGACGATCTGGACCAGAGCCGCGATAACCAGGATGAAGACGATCGTCTGCAGGTAATCGAGACCCAGCGGGGCCAGAATGAATGTGTAGAGCAGGTTGGCGACCGCGGAAGCGATCGTCATGACGAAGATAACCGCGCCGCCGAGTGAGGCAGAGGTCTTGACCTGGCTGGAAACGCCGAGGAACGAGCAGATGCCGAGGAACTGGCTTAAGACTACGTTGTTGACCAGAGCCGCACCGATAATAATCATGATAAGAGATGTTTCGCCGCTCATGCCTTAGCCTCCTCCTTCTTTTCGCAGTTTTCTTTGCCCTTAGCCCCGCAGCTGTCTGCCGCCGCACAGCCTACGCAGCCGTCGCCGGAGACCAGCTCCGCCTGGCGGGAGGAAATTCCCCAGGCGTTCATCACCATGATGATGACGCCCAGCACCAGGAATGCTCCCGGAGCCTTGACCAGCATGTCGATCGGCTTGTAGAAGGACGGCATGACCCGGAACCCGGCCACCGTGCCGGCACCTAAGAGCTCGCGGAAGAACGCGAGGATCGTGATGCCGATCGTGAAGCCCAGCCCCATGCCGATACCGTCAAACAGTGACGGAAACACATCATTTTTCATGGCGTACGCTTCCGCGCGGCCGAGGATGATGCAGTTGACGACGATCAGGGGGATGTAAACACCCAGAGATTCGTTCAGCGCTACGAAATATGCCTGCATGATCAGCTGGACGACCGTGACCAGAGATGCCACGATGACGATCTCTGCCGGAAGACGGACTTCATCCGGAATGATCTTGCGGACAAGGGAAATAACCACGTTCGAAGCGACCAGAACGGCTGTTGTCGAGACACCCATGCCGATCGCGTTGGTGACCGAAGTCGTGACCGCGAGGCAGGGGCACATGCCGAGCATCATGATGAAGACAGGATTCTCCTTCACGATACCGTTATAAATACGTTCCATGCTTGAATTCATTTCTCTTCACCTCCTCACGCCGCTAAATAAGTCTGATAGAAATTGACCGCTGCGTTGACCGCGTTGACAACCGCACCGGAGGTTACCGAAGCGCCGGAGACCGAGTCGATCTCATTGGCCGCCGTAGATCCGCCGCCCTTGTTCAGGATGAACGAATCCGTCTTGACGCCCGCAAACTGGGCCTTCCAGGAAGCTTCCGTCGCGAGCATGCCCATGCCGGCGGTCTCATTGATCACGGTGAACTCGATGCCGAGGACCGTGCCTTCCGTGTCAAAACCGACGGAAAGCGTGATCTCGCCGTCAAAGCCTTCCATGTTCGTCACGCTCACCGCGTAGCCGACGGGATTGCCGGAGGCGTCCTTGCCGACGACAGCCTCATTGATGTAGGACTTTCCGTAGGAACCGCCGCCGTAGATACCGCCGTCAAAGCCTTCGATCGCCTTGACGACTTCGTCATCGTAGCCGAATTCCTCCGCGCCCGGGATAACCGAAGCGTAGGATTCAAGCTTCTTGGCGAGCTGGTTCTCCGCGATCTTGTCGACCGTCAGAGCGTTGGCGCCGGCCAGAGCCACACCTGCGATGAGAGTGATCGCCGCCAGAAGGACAGCCGATGTCGGAAGCGCAAGGCCTTTCTTCTTCGTGTCATCGCCCGGTACCGGAAGGGTCTGGCCCTTCTTGCCGATCCCGAACGGATGTGGAACGATGTACTTGTCGAGCATCGGAACGACCATGTTCGCGACGATGATCGCGTAGGATGTTCCGTCCGCCATGCCGCTCTTGGTGCGGAAGATCATGGACAGGAAGCCGATGAAGCAGCCGTAGATGATCTGGTTGATCTCCGCCATCGGGCTGGTAACCGGGTCCGTCGCCATGAAGAACGCGCCGAGGACGATACCGCCGCCGCAGAGCTCCGTGAGGAGATACTTGACATCAAATCCCTCGGTGCCGAAGAGCGCCATCAGGATCACAAAGGAGCCGAGCGTCGAGACCGGGATCAGCCACTTGATCGTGCCCTTCCAGATGAGGTAGATACCGCCGATGAGAAGCAGGCAGACACTCACACCGATGTGGCCGCTGACATTGCCGAGGAACATATCGCCGATGTTGACGGTTCTGCCCTCATTTAAGATTGCGAGCGGCGTCGCGCCGGAGAGCGCGTCCGTGCTGTAGTCCGTCATGACCTTGCCGAAGGAGATCAGCAGGAATGCACGGCCGGCCAGAGCCGGGTTCATGAAGTTCTTGCCGAGACCGCCGAACATACACTTCGCAAAGAGGACCGCGAAGAGAGAGCCGATGTACGGAATGTAGAGCGGTACCGAAGGCGGCAGACAGAGCGCCAGGAGAAGACCCGTGACGATCGCCGAACCGTCCATAAGTGTGTTGGGTTTCTTTGCGATGTAGTCAAACACGAACTCCGTCAGGCAGGCCGACACGACGCTCATTAAAATGACCAGCAGCGAATGAAGCCCGAAATGGAAAACCGCAAATACCGTCGCCGGGAGCAGCGCGATGATCACATTCAGCATCTCGGACGTGACGGTGTGTTCACTCCTTAAATGCGGGGAGGAGGTAAGGTTAAAAAGTCTTTTCTCTTCCATACTTATGCCTCCTTCTTCTGTGCCTGCATGCGGATGTAGGACATCGCAACCGGCTTTGTCTGTTTAAAGAGCTGGGTGAGCGGGCGTTTTGCCGGGCAGATGAAGGAGCAGGTTCCGCACTGGATGCAGTCGGCACCCGAGAGCTTCACAAAGCGCTCGATGTCGCCTCTCTCGCAGGCCTTCGCCATCTGCTGGGGCATCAGGCCGAGCGGACATACGCGGGTGCATCTGCCGCAGCGGATGCAGGCATTCATCTGAAGCTCCGCCTTCTCGACCTCATCCTCCATATAAGCCGTCAGGGCGTTGTTCGCCTTGACGATCGGAGCATCGAGGTTTGAGATGGCCGGACCCATCATCGGGCCGCCTAAGATGATCTTCTTTGCGCCCTCCTTAAGACCGCCGGCAGCTTCGACGATCTCCTTTAAGGAGGTTCCGAGGCGGACCGTGAAGTTGCCCGGGTTATTGAAGGCATCGCCGGTCGCCGTGAACCCCTTCGTCATGATCGGCTCATTGTAAGCCACGGCACGGTAGATCGCGGCGAGCGTCGCCACGTTGTCCACGATGACGCCGAGGCTGGCCGGAAGAGCGCCGGACTCCATGTACATGCCTGTCACGGCATGGACAAGGTTGCGCTCACCGCCCTGCGGGTACTTGGTTTTGAGCGTGAGGACAGAGAGTTTTTCATTTCCCTTAACAGCCTCTTCCATCGCCTTGATCGCCCCGGGCTTGTTGTCCTCGATGGCAATCACGCCCTTCGCGTTCGGGAAAATGGAAAGCACGATCTTGAGACCCTCGACGACCCAGTCCGTATGCTCGCGCATCAGACGGTCGTCGCAGGTGATCCCGGGCTCGCACTCCGCACCGTTCGCGATGATATAGCGGATCTCCTCCGGGTTCTTCGGCATCATCTTGACGTTGGTCGGGAAGCCCGCGCCGCCGAGACCGACGATCCCCGCATCCTTGATCTTTGCGATGATTTCCTGCGGTGTGAAGCCGGAATAGTCGACGGGTTCTCCCACACCCGGGGCGGGTGTGAACTGTCCGTCATTTTCAATGACGATGCAGTCGCAGGGAACGCCCGAGGCATTCAGTCTGCGATCGATCGCCTTCACCTTGCCGGAGCAGGCACTGTGAATGTTTGCGGAAATAAAACCGTCCGCCTGCGCGATCAGCTGGCCCGCAAGCACCATGTCGTTCTTCTTTACGACAGGCGCGGCCGGCTTACCGATGTGCTGGCTTAAGGGATAGACCATATCCCCCTGCGGGATGAGCTCCGTGAGAGCCTTCTCCGCAGTCAGTTCTTTATTCCCCTTCGGATGGACACCACCTTTGAATGAATAAACAGCCATCTTGCATCCTTTCTATGAATAATGTTGTTTTGCAGCATTAATGCACTTACATAAAATCATGTATCCTTCATGAATCTGCGCGTGAGCGCGGACAGCCGTATCGAGAGCTCATAGAGAATGAGCATCGGCACGGCGACCATGATCTGGGATACCACATCCGGCGGCGTGATCACCGCCGCGATCAAAAACACCGCCACGATCATCACCTTGCGCGCCTTGATCAGCCATTCGGGCCTCAATATTCCCAGTCTTGTCAGGACCACGGAGACAACCGGAAGCTCGAAAATAATCCCGAAGATCAGAAACACCGTCAGGATGAAATTCAGATACTCCGCGATACTGATCGAATCCGTCACCGCCACATCCGCGCTGAAGCCGATCAGGAAATGCAGCATGAACGGAACCGTGATCCCATAGGCAAAGAGAACACCCAGAACAAAAAAGACTGATCCGAATACCAGGGCGATCCTGAAAAAGGTTTTCTCCCTGCCGGACAATCCGGGACTCGCGAACGCATAGCCTTCGTATGCGATCGCCGGCGCAGCGGCAACGATGCCCCCGATGAGGGCGATCGTCATATAGCACATGAGCAGCTCCTGGGGCGCCAGATATACGAAATTGTAATTATACCGAAGACCCAGGTCTGCCAGATTTGTTACGATTTTTGGTGCGAATGCGAGACACACAAGAAGTCCCGCCGCAAAAAATAAGACACAGACAATGATCCGGTTTCTGAGCTCCCGGAGATGCTCCGCAAGGCTCATGGAGCCGTCATCCGGTTCATTCGCCTTCTTTTTCGGATCCGGCATGCTCGTTCTTATCCTCTTCTTCGGCCATTCCTTCCCGGAATCCCTTAATGCTCTTTCCGAACATCTTCGTGAGCTTCGGGATCTGCGTGGGACCGAACACGATCACCACGATCAGAAGAATGACCACAAGTTCAGGTACGCCAATTCTCATATATCCCCTCCTTATGACAAAATCTCGGTTTCAGGTTCCGGCGTGCTCTCTTCCGGCGCGTAAGCCGCAAGACGCGCCTTCAGTTCCTCGATCTCCGCCTGCTGCCGCAGGATCTGCTCCTCCTGCTTTGTGAGCTCGGGCTTCTCCTTTTTGACAGGCTCCTTCCCGATATCGTTCACGGCCCGGCCAAGATCCTTCACGCTCGCGTTTATGTCGTCCGTGACTTCCTCAAACGGCTTCACGGCCTCCCGGAGCGGTTCCTGCGCCTCATTGATCGGCTCGACGACATTCTTTTTGATCTCGCTCGTCACATCGTTTGTCGCGCTGCGGAATTCCCTGAGCGCCGCCCCGAACTTCTTTGCGTAGAGGGGCAGCTTGTCGGGCCCGATCACAACGAGCGCGACGATGAAGACAACGATCAGTTCCGGAAATCCTATTCTCATGCAGTCCTTCCCCTTAAGCCGGCCGCAAACGGCCCTTTATTGCGCCAAACAAACAATACGCCGCCCCGTGCTATGCACGCCCGCGCCGCCTTTCGTAAATCCATTTCCCACATATATTTATAAATAGATTATAAAATGTCTGTTTTCATGTGTCAAGCTGTTTGATTCCCCTAATCCGGCTTGTCCGAAAACAATTCCAAAGGAGGGCGCCGCGCGCCCTCCTTTCAAAGTCCTTCCTTTCTGATCAGTTCCCTGGCCCAGCTTCCGTAGACCGTGTAGGGCAGGTCCCTTAATTCTCCGCAGTTTCCGGGATCCTTCAGGGACAGCCGCCGGATCTTTCCGATGACCTCCTCCGCCTCCTCTTCCCGGAGCCAGTCAAAGACCTCCTCCGTCTTCGCGGCAGGTCCCGCCTCGCCCCTCACAGGCATGAAGATAACGTCGCAGGCCAAAAGACACGCAAGACAGTCATTCAGCCCGCAGCCGATATCGAGGATCAGGACCTCGTAACCTGATTCGTCCCTCACAAGTTCAAAGAAGCGCTTCCAGTCCTCCCCGCCGACGGAGAAGATCTCCCGGCCGGGCCGCGCCGGCGGAAGGATGTCAAGGCTCCCCAACGGCAGCGTCATGCCGGAAAGCCTCGCGGCGGCCGCCCCCTCCTCCTGCCGAAGGCAGAAGATGAGATCCGTGAGATTCCCTCCGGCCGTGGCCGGAAATGCCCTCGAAAGCCCGGAAAAGGGTTCAAGGTTTACATAAAGCGTCCGTTTCTCATTTCCAAGGATCTGTCCCAGCGCAAGCGCAAGCGATGTCTTCCCGCACCGCCCTGCCGGTGAGAAAACCCCGACCGTACGCATCCCCGGTTTGACGAGGGATCCCGCTCCCTTAGGGGCCGTCTGCCCGTAGGCGGCCATGACCTCCCGGATCACCTCCGCCTGGGACCGGTACTTGAACACCTCCTTGTACCCGTTCCCGGAAGGCGCGCCCGCCTTCTCCTCGGTGAGCACGATGATACCGGGGATCCCGAGGCTCTTAACTTCCGGGCCCATTAGGCGGGATGAGATGAGGAGGAGCTCCACTCTCTCCTCCGCGGCGAATGCCGCGAGCGCCGGAACTTCCGTAAACGCATGAATCTCGAAGGGTATGTTGGCCCGGCGGCAGGCATACTCCGTAAAATGAACGGCATACACCGCGTCGGGATCGCAAAGTGCCATGATTTTTCGTCTCATTTCATTTTCCTCCGTATTGTCAGCCGATTCCGAAAACCGATACGGCAAGGGCTCCCAGAGCCGCAAAAACAGCAAATGAAACCCGCGCATCCTTCCCGGCCGTTCGAATATAGCTCTCCGGCTTTCCGCCGGTACGAATCTCCTCAAGGTAAGAGGCCAGCTGCGAAAACCGTTTCTTCGCATCTTTTTTCCGCCAAAAACGGATCACCGCATGGATGCTTCCCGCCAAAACAGATGCCGCAAACACATAGAGGACGCCCGGCCATCTGTAAAAGACTCCCAGCATCATAAAAAGCTTCACGTCTCCCGCCCCCATGAGCCGCAGGGTGTAGAGGAGCCAAAGGAGCACAAACATGCCGGCGGCGCCGACAAGCGAGTCCGCAAGGCCCGGCAGTCCGTCCGATAAAAAGGACCATGCAAGGCCGGTCATCGAGAAGAGGAGGACCCAGATGTTCGGGATCCTTCCTTCTTTTGCGTCGCATACAGAAAGGACCGCGCAGCAAAAGGCCGCACAATATCTCATTTTTTCTTTTTCTCCTTTCGTTTATGAATCCTGTTGATAAATCTCCGATAATGTTCCCCCGCAAGAAAGGTCAGCACAAGGTGTGGGGAGAGGCAGGACAGAAGCGCCGTTTTCAGCTCGCCGGCGTTCCGGAAGCGGTTCTCCGGCAGGGCACTGGTCGCCTTCTTCATGACGATCCTGAGCCGCACCGGCACATCCTTCTCCCGGGATCTTCCGACCATCTCGTAAAATACCATCCCCAGGCCGTACACGTCCGTCCCCGGAGAGGACGGTGCGTATCCGTACTGTTCCGGTGCCGCATAGCCCGGTGTTCCGAGAAGGTTTGTGTCCCTCTTTCTTCCCTCCCGGGCAAAGATCGACGCGCCGAAATCCACCAGATATAGGCATCCGCTGTCGGCAAGGATCACGTTTTCCGGTTTTATGTCCCGGTGGATCAGCGGAGGTTTTAAGCGGTGCAGGGGTTCCAGGATCGAGGCAAGCACCGCCGTGCAGAAGGCAGCCCGCACCGGCTTCATCGGTCCGTGATCCTTCAGGTATTCACGGAGTGATTTTCCGGGGATGAACTCTTCTATGACGGTCAGGGTTTCATTTTCCCGGCAGAGCTCATATATCCTCGGGATCCCCACGGGTTTTGTCTTTTTCAGATACTCATAGACAGGCAGGACCGCGGCCGGGTACCTCTTCCGCACGCCGATCCGTCCCGATGTAATATGCCGGACCAGAAAGACCTCGTGCTCCGCATTGATCTCCGCGATTTCCGCGTAGCACATGACCGGCAGGGTCCGCATCATTTCTTCTTTAATAGATCCGCTCATTTTGCTGTCATTCATTCTTGTCATCCTACTGAAATTCCCTTATAATATTCGGTGTTTCATCTAAAACTTTGGATTTTTTATCCTCTGGAGCCGCACCATGAATACGACAGCCAATCTCCTTTCCTATCTTGAAAATGCAGACCGCGCCGCACTCTTCCGCTACAGGGAAACGCAGCTCAAAGGACGTGTCACTGATTACAGAGCCTACATGGATCGGCTCATTGAGAAAAGCGGGCGAAGCCGGATCGAGCTTTTCCGCATCGCGGACATCCGGGAAAACTACGGCTATAAGCTTTTGAGCGGCGAGATCCAGTCCGGAGACAGAGACCGTCTCATCAGGATCCTCTTCGCGCTCCGCGCAACGCTTGCCGAATGTCAGCGGGCGCTGAAACTCCATACGACCGCCGTTCTCTCACCACACAGTTACAGGGACGCCATACTCATCTACGCCTTGTATCACAGGATCTATGATCTCGAGCTGGTAAACGAGTGGCTGTTGAAAGAAGGGGAAAAACCGCTTCTTTAAGGGAAAAAGTATTTCAGCCCTAATCATAGCACATAAAAAAAGTGTATTTTACCCGTCAGAAGGGTAAAATACACTTTTTTCATGTGCTATACTCTTACAAATCTATGTGCAGGGAGGTTCTTATGCATAAGGAGACGTTAGCCTTGCGGCTGCGCCAGATCTATATCGCCGCCGGCAGGGCCGACACGGCCGTATCCGTCATACTCTTCGGCATCCGCTATGCGGAAGTCATCACCGCCTCGGGCATCCGTCCCAGGGAGCTGGCCCGCCTGGCGGAGATACCGGAGAGCTACGCCTCCGAGCTTCAGAAGGGGATCCGCCTCTCCCGCTACGTAACGGTCCGCGCCTGATTTAAAGCTGTTCGGATTTCTCCGCATGCCTGCCGCACACGATGGTCAGGTTGCCGTTGCGGACGCGGATATCATCGATCATCTTCTTCTCGTCCCTGTCATTTTTGAGAATGACGTCATAGTCGAGCTCATACATGCTGCCAAGGTTCACGGTGCGGACGCGGAGAAGTTCGGACTTCACGGTGTATTTTTTGAAAATGTCATCGAATATCTCGGTGTAATCGAGATCCTCCGGGATCGTCACCTTGAGAAGCCTGCCGCTGCCGGTGCTGCCGAAGCTTACTTTCTGAAGAACCAGCATCGCGAGGGATACAAGAACCGTGAAGAGTCCCGCAAAGAGGACCTGCCCCATCCCGCAGGCGAGGCCGATCGCCATGGCGAAGAACACGGCGACGATCTCCTTGGATGTGCCCGGGACCGAACGGAAGCGGACGAGGGAGAATGCGCCGGCCACCGCGACGGCCGTTCCCAGGTTGCCGCTGGTCATGAGGATGACGGCTTCAACGAGGATGGGCAGGAGCGCCAGGGTCACGACGAAGTTTTTCGTGTACCGCTCGCTGCCGACTGTGTAGATAAAGGCGGCTATGAGTCCGCAGATGAGAGCCGCCGCCGCGCAGAGGGCCGCACTCTCCAAACTGATGGTTCCCGATGTGGTGTCAAGTATACTTACGAACATAATGCATATCCTCCGATTTCCGTACTATTGTTTCTCTCATATCCGTAGACATTCATGAGCTTATGCGTCTCACCGCCGTGGATGATCTCATAGGCCTTTCCGACCTTCGAGAAGGAGACCGGATAGATCCGAAGTCCTGTCAGGATGCGGCTCATAAAAAGAGGCATCGCTCCGTTCACCTTGATCTCGAGGAGGTACCCGCCGTTCTTGTCAAGAAGGGTCCCGCGGTCACCGTCGGAGAGCACGAGGTCGTCCTCCCGGTAGCGAATTCTCCGGTCGAGCGTCATCCGAAAGTTCGGATCCTCTCTCCCGAAGTAGGCTTCCCGGTCATACGCGATCATCGTTTTCGGCACCGGCCTGTAAAATGAAAGAAAATACTCGATCTCGCGTATGATCTGCGTCTTTTCCTCCGGCGCGATCCCTTCATTTAAGAACCGCTCTGCCTCGGAGAGCTTCATCGCCGCCCTTCTCTTGTAGACGATCCCGTCCGCTTTCTTCTTGAGCTCGATGAAGGCCGTGCTGTCCTTTCCGGGAATGCCGTACGTCCGAAGCCTGAGCTTTTCCTTGTACTTCGGCTTTGCCAGCGAACGGACGAGGAGATCATTTTCCTCATTGTCGTAATAGATATTCATGATCGTCGTAAGCCCGTAATCATCAAGCTGCATATACGGGTCGACGGCTCTCTTAAATGCGTCGATTTTCTCCTTCGGGATGAAGTACTTGACTTCGACTCTCTTAAAAACGGTATTGAAACCGGCCATGTCTCTTACCCCCTTCGTTTTTTGTATGAGGCAAGGATACATGGAAAATGTGAATCAAAAATGGGCTCATTGTGAAAAAGATGTGATAAAAAAAACGGTTCCCCCAAAGAGGAACCGTTTCGCATCATATACTTTACTCAATTATTCGGCTTCGATGACCGTCTGGTTATACCAGATATCAACGCCCGCCGTACCGCCGATATTCCGGTAGCCGTAGCTCTCGGCGAGCCCCGGTGCAACCGGCCTGTTTCCGTAGGAGACGATAAAATTAAAACCGTCGAGAGCCGCCGTGGAAAATACATAGTCGTAATCCGGTGAGGTCTGCTCAAGTTCCCAGCACATCTTTCCCTCGTGGGTATTGTGCGGCGAATTGACCTCATAGGAGTAACGGTCGAAATACAGCGTGATATCGCCGTCATACTGCCGCGCGTCGCTCGCGTGGATGTAGCACATCACGACATGAGGCGTCTTATCCACCTCAAGGATCATGTCACAGATATCCGCCGTCCCGATGCGAAGCTTCTCGAGGGACCTCGCTTTCGAAAATGCGCTGGTCCGAAATGCGTAGGACCCGCACATGATGATGAGGACGCAGAATGCGGTGAAGAAGACCGGCTTCAGATAGACCCCCTCGACGGCCTTTATGAGCCGCGTGATCGCCAGCGCCGAGATGATCGTCTCCGAGAACATCCACAGGAACCGCCAGTACCAGTAGATACCGTGCTCGGTTGTCAGCCTGTAGAAAACCGGATTGAGGATAGCCACGAGAATAAAGAGCATGGGAAAAACAAGGCGTCTTCTCTCCCGCCTTGTCGTGATGATCAGGTACAGACAAGATACAACGGCGATCATGAACATCGCCTTGTTCCCGTAATAGCTGTGAAATGATTCCAAAAAGCCCGCAATAAATGTGTTATCCGCTGTCACAAGTTCCTCCAAACGGACCTGCCCGTCGTTACAAAAGGCTCAGGTAGAAAGCCCCGTAAACGGCATTCGGCAGGAGAGCCGCACCGAAGTAAAGCAGCATTTTCGGTTTCTTAAACAGCAGTGAGTAGATCACCGCATAACTTCCCGTCATGATGCAGCTTAAAGCCAGTCCCACGCCGGACATAAAGCACATGGAGCAGTTCACCACTGCCAGCAGAAGGAAAAGTTCCGTCTTTTCGATGTCCGCATACATTTCAATAAATATAAGGATCATCATCGGGATCCCGATGCCGGCGACAACAGCCTTTCCCTGCCAGCTCCGCATCATGAGAAAGGTCTCCGATGAATAGATGGAAGCACAGCCGAACAGGTTGAACATCCACGCAAATATGACAAATACCGGCCGGTAGACCGCCGACTTCATAAAGAACGAAGTCCCCAGCTCATAATAGACAGCCGTCACAAGCAGGATCATGACCTGCGGGAAAACCGTGTGGAACAGCACCGTCACCTTGATCCCGCTGAAGAAGGCAGCAAAAGCTCCGAAGAACGACCAGGGGGCGACGAGGTACTTGATGAACTGAAGCATGTTGTCCGTGTATTCGCCGGTCACCATCGTCCGGAACATGGTATCCGTCCGGAGCATGTCCACCGCATTGACGACATACGTCGCGTCATCGGCGTCCGTGTGCTGCAGCACCGCCGTATTATAGATCACAAATCCGACGACACCCGCCATGAGGATGTGGATGATGACGACCTCCGCTTTCTTCCACCCCTTCTGCTTCTTTTTGTCTTCACTCTCCTCCGGCTGCATGACCATAAATACCAGCGCCGCGATGCCCGCAAGGGAGCAGATCAGTAGGACAGCCAGATAGAACATGCAGGCAAACTGAAAAGAGGTCTGCATGAAAATGCAGGGCACGATGAGCAGCTGTGCGAGCGCCCACACCGAGAACATTCCGACCGCATAAAACGCCGATACGGTTTTGCGCAGGCGCAGGATCCGGCAGACTCCGGCACCGATAAAGAGCGGCACAAGCCCCATGATGAGAACCGCGATTATGATATTATTTGCCGTAAGCAATACGCGTCCTCCTTGTCAAGTCTCATTTTTTGTTAAAAATTCCGGCCGCATTACATATATTGTACTTATTCCGATATATCATACAACATAACGTATTTTTTAGCAAGAGAGTGACGAAAAAACATCTCCCGCAAATGTGCGCGCCGTAAACCCGTGCTTTTTGTAGAAAAACACCATCCTGACAAGTCTGAGCGTACTGCCTGAAAGGACCGCCTTCTCCCGGGCTCCGTAGAAGCGCTCCGCTCTTACGGCTGCGGCCCGGACCGCTTCATTTTCCGAAAATGCCGCTGCCGCAGCATGCATCCGCTGCCTCCTTATGAGCGCAAGGCGCATCTCTCTCCTGCTTTTTTCGCGGATCCCGGAGGCATTCCCCTCGTGCTGCCGGTAAAACTGACCGGGCGTCCCCAAAAAGACGACCTTCCCGAGACAATGGGCCGCAAGAAGAAGCGCCCAGTCGTGGGAGCTCTTCTCCCACAGGGCATGGTCCGCCTTCTCATATACTTCCCGCCGCATCGCCATCGACATGCCAAGATACGAGCAGACCGCAAAGGATTCCCTCAGGGAAACCTCGTGGTCCCTGCGGGAGGAGAGCTGTGTCCTTATGCGCTTTTCATTTCCGTCGGCATCCATATAACGGATGCTGCTCACCGCGAGAGAGACTGCCGGATCCGAAAATGCCTCCCGCATCCGCTCGATCTTATCCGGAAGCCAGACGTCATCCTGGTCCGCCAGGAAGATAATATCCCCGGACGCGTTTGAAAGCGCGGCCGCAAAGTTCCCGCCGACGCCGGTCCTTTCTTCGTGCCGGACAAGCCTCCAGCCCCGAAGACCGTACTCCTGTATATAAGATAAGATGATTTCCGGCGTGCCGTCCCCGGAGCCGTCGTCCGAGATGACCACCTCATCGGGCGGGCAGGTCTGGTTTCGGACGGAGTCGAGCTGCTCCTTCAGGTATTTCTTCCCGTTATAGACCGCCATCGCGACGGAGATCTTCCCGCCGGAAGGCGCTCTTTCGGGCAGATGCCAGAGTGCGTCCAGCGTCTTCCCCATGTCGGCGATGTCGTAGCCCGCCTCCTTGACATCCCTCCGCCGGTCCGTCCTCGGCGCGGCCTCCGAAAGGGCGGCCTCCGCCCACTCTTCCGGACCATTGCCCAGGGGAAGGCGAAGAACATTTTCCTCAAAAACGGCCTCCGCCGGCACCTCATCGGAGATTACCGCCGGAAGTCCGGCCGCCTGGGCCTCCACCGCCGCGATCCCGAGTCCCTCGTAGAGCGAGGGCAGCAAAAAGACATCCATCGCCATGTAAAGGTCCCCGACACGGTCGGTCGTCCCGTAGAAAATGACTTTCGGCAGGATCCCCAGCTTCTCCGCTTTCTTCCTCACCGCATCGTAAAGCTCTCCCTCACCGACGAGGAGCAGGACCGCATCCGCCCGCCTTTCCGCGATCGCGGCAAAGACATCCAGAAGAAAATCATGATTTTTCTGCCTGGTAAAGCGGCCGACATGGCCGACCACGAAGGCGTCTTCCGCCTTAATTTCCCTGCGGACCCGCTCCCGGACCTCCGGATCAAAACGGAAGATCTCCGGGTCGATCCCGTTTTTCACCACGGTGAAGGGCTTATCGTAGAGCCACTCTCCCGCCGGCATCGAGCAGGCGGCGCAGTCCGTCGCAAGCATGTTAAGAAGCGGCTTCAGGGCTCTGTGAAGGACCGGGTGAGCAGTCACATTGTTGTGGACGTGAGGAATACGGACGGGAATGCCGGCAAGAGCTGCCGGCACAAGATCAAAGGCCATCGTGGCGCTGTTGCCGTGGATATGGACCGCGTCAAAGTGCTCCCGCCGCATGGCGGCAAGGAGGGCGGCAAGATAAAAGGGCAGCCGCCCCTTCCGGTCGGGAACCGGAAGGCAGACGACGCCCTTTTCTTTTATTTTCTGTTCAAAGCCCGGGGCAAAACCCATGCCCGGCACGAGATACAGCCGGACTCGTGTTTTGTCCGCACGGTCAAGCATCTCAAGGATCACCTTGGTGAGCCCGTCGTGCTGCATGGGCGTTGTCGCGATAATCAGTACTTTCTTCATGGTCTCACCTTTTGGACGAAAATTTAAGGATCCCGGAAACACCCCAGATAAGAATATTTATCGCGCTCTTTGCGCGGGGAAGGTGCAGATAATCCCGATAAAAACGATACTGTTTGGCGATAAGCTTTCTCTTGTTGCCGGTCGTCGAGCCTGCCAGGACCCGGTAGGAGGCGAGGACCTCCGGATTTCCCCAGATCCGGTCGGAGAGCTTTACGATGTCATACCAGTAGGCGTAGTCGTCCCTGATGCTTCTGAGCTCCTCCTTGAGATAGATTTTCCCGAAGCAGGACGTGTCGTAGAGCCCGGTCAGGCATCCGACGCGGTTCATGACAAGCATGTCTCTCTCGGTGATTTCCGCCTTTGCCGGGGCAATCTTCCCCGTCGGCTCGGAATTCTCATCCATGTATCGATAGGAGCAGCACACGCAGACCGCCTTCTTCTCCTTCATAAAGGCAAGCTGCTTTTCGAGAAACTCCGGATCCCAGAGATCGTCCGCGTCGAGCAGTGCGATATAGCGGCCGGAGGCTTCTTTGATTCCGTGGTTTCTTGCGGCTGCGGAGCCCGCGTTTTCCTGGGAAAAGAAGCGGATCCGTTTGTCTTTCGCGGCGTAGCCCATGATGATCTCACGGGAGTTGTCGGTGGAGCCGTCATCCACGATCACCATCTCCCAGTCGGGATAGGTCTGTGCGAGAACAGATTCAATCGTCTCCCCGATATATTTTTCCCCGTTCCAGCAGGGGGTTATGATTGACACTTTCAAAGGATCCATATCGTATCTCCGTCGGCTGCATCTCACGCAGCGTCCATATCTTATGATTTTCCGACCAGTTTGCGGAGCTTTTCCGCGAGGATGCCGAAAACTATTTCCGTCGCAAGCTCCTCCTTCGTGAGGAGGAGAACCGCCCCGTAGGCGGCAAAGAAACAGGCGGCCGAGACCAGCAGTGCGGGGAACCCGGCAAGACCCGTAAAAATTACCCAGAAGGAAGCGGCGCAGCCCGCTGCAAGAGACACCAGGATCTTTCCCGGCCGGACGGTCCGGAAGGCCGCGCCGATCTCATCTTTGAGCGCGCACACCTGAACGGCCAGAACGACCGCCTCCGCGGCAAGTGTGCCGATCGCGGCGCCGGCGGACGCCATTTTCGGAATGAGGAGCAGGTTCAGGACAAGATCCACCAGTGCTCCGGCGATCTCGGAGTAAAGAACCGTCTTCTCCCGGCCGGTCGGCACCAGGATCTGGATGCCGGTCACGTTGGAGAGCCCGATAAAGAGCAGGGTCGGCATGATGATCTTCATCGGCAGGACCGCGCTATCATAGGCGGGGCCTGACAGAAAGAGGATGCCGTCCCCGGCGAAGATCATGAAATACACCATGAGCGGAGCCGCCGTCAGGAACACGTAATTGACCGCCTTCCCAATGAGACGCCGGAATTCATCGGTCATCCTCTTCTCCACATAGTAGGAGACCCTGGGGAGAAGCACGGCGCCGAGGGAGGTGATCACCCCGACCAGGATCCCCTTGACCTTCACGGCCGCGTGATAGTAGGCGACGTCCGCATCCGTCTTCATGAACCCGAGCATGACCGCGTCGAGCTGCGTGTAGATGATCGTGGCGGAGGCCATCGCAAAGAAGATCGCCACCGGTTTCAGGTGCCTCTTAAGGCTGATCGCTCCTTCCGGCTTCCCGTCGATGAAGCGGCGGGCATTGACAAAATTAAAAATTCCGGAGAGAGCCGCGCCGAGCACGCTGATCCCTCCGTAGAGCACATAGTCCGCCGGACTTTTGACCATGAGGAACATGGCGCAGATCGCGATCAGCTGGAAAATGAGTGACCGCACCGTGATGTAGGTGTACTGCTCAAGAGCCTTGAAGAGCCATTCCATCCCGATCGCATTCATGAGGATCTGGGAGCTCACGATAAGGTAGAGCAGCTTCTCCGCCCTGAGCTTCGGCACGAAAAGGATGGCCGCAAAGAGCAGGATGTAGGACACGGCGCTCATGATGAGGCTGATTCCAAGCAGCTCATGTGCGGTCTTTGTGAGCTTCTTCCGGTCATCCCGGACTTTTGCGCAGACTCTGATTCCATAGGTCGGAATTCCCAGCTGGGCCAGCATATTAAAATAAGAGATCACCGAGAGCGCCAGCTGGACCTTGCCGTTGGCGGGCGGCAGAAGCGTTCTCGAGACATACCGGAACGTGATGATCGGTACGATAAAAGAAGATCCCGTAAGGATCACGTTCATCACATAATTCCGTTTGAGAGAACTCTGCTTCGCCATGGGCGGCCCTTCTTCTTACTTTATTTATATTTTGAAAAATCCGCCGGATCAAGGCGCTTTCCGGACCTGCCGCAAAGCCCGTCCCCGAGCGCCTTAAGGTAGCAGGAGGCGAGAAGCGCCCGGTGACCCCGGAATGCGGGGCTCATGAGGGCCGCCTTAATGCCGCCAAGCGCTCTCTTCATCACAATGAGAGTGCCTGTCAGGCCGTCCTTTGCGCTCCTTCTGTATTTCCTGATCAGGAGAAACCTGTTCCGGAACTTGTAATAATCCTTCCAGAACTCGTTCGGCCGGCGGACGCCGGAGCCCGTAAAGACGTCCCGGTGGCCTATCACCGCATCCTTCACGAGATAGAGCCCGTATTTCCGGCTGATCCGGTAGGTGTACTCCGTGTCATCGCCGTAGATGAAAAGGCTCCCGTCCGGAACCCCGATATCTCTCACGACGGACATCTTCACAAGCGGTCCCACAAAGGCGTTGGCCTCGATGGGGGTGCATTCCTCCGTGAGGTCCTCCTCAGAACCTGCGATCGTGATATCCGTGTCGAGACAGCGGCTCAATTTTTTGTGGTGATAGATCTGCATTTTCTGCAGTTCATTTCCGAAAATGAGAGGCGCAAGCGCCCCCATGCCCGGTATATCCCGATGCGCTAAAAGCTTTTCCAGCGTGTCCTTGCGCGGAAAGGCGTCGTCGTCCATGACCCAGATCCAGTCCGCTTCAGGGATGTTCTCAAGGACATACCGGAATCCGGCCTCAAAGCCGCCGGCTCCGCCGGTATTTTCAGCCAGCCTGATATAATGAACGTTGTCATGGCGGGCGGCCAGCTCTTTTACCCTGACAGCGTGCTCCGGGCTGCTCGCATTGTCAGCCACCACAATTCCGTAGAGGGGATAGCCCGAGCTCTCCGCCGCGGCGAGGAGCCTTTCAAGATACCCGCTGCTGTTGTAGGTGACGGTGGTGAGGACCACCTTTTCATATCCCATGAGATCCGGCCCCCTTTACTTCGCCGCAAGGGCTTCGTAGAGCTCCTTGTATTTGCGGCCGATCTCCTCCTCGGAGCACTCCGTCTCCACGATCCGCTTCAGCTCCTCGCCCTTCGCGGCCAGCGCCGCGGGGTCCTTTTTGATGTCCTCGCAGGCCTTTTTGATCATGAGGAACAGCTTTTCTCTGTGCTCATCCTCGGTCTTGTAGGTGTAAGAGTAGATGAGGTCCTCCGGAAACTCCCTGACGGTCCCGATCTTCGGGCAGACAGCCGTCCGGCCGAGGGAGAATGCCAGATAGAGGGTGCCCGAGTTCAGGCTGGAGCGCATGTTGTAGGGGAGGACGAGCAGTGCATTTTCCCCGATCAGCCGGTAGAGCTCCTCGTCCGGGACAAAGGAAAGGCGCGTGTCCACGTTGGAAAGCTGCGCGGCGCGCTCCTCGATCATCGCCTTGTAGGCCGGATCCGCAGCCCTGCCGCAGATATGGAAATGCACCGGCAGCTGCTCCTTCTCGCACCGCTCGGCGGCGTCAAGGATGTGCTCGATCCCCTTGTAGGCCTTGACCGCACCCGCAAAGAGGATGTTCACGGTCTCGCCGGTCACATCGAGCTTCTTGTAATACTGGCCGCACTCGCGGCTGTAATTCGGGTGGGAGATGTGATGGATCTTCTTCATATCGCCCGGCCGCATATACTGCTTCAGGATCTTGCGGGAGGCCTCGCTCAGGATCACGACCGCATCCGCCTGCCGGCACATGTAGCGTATGAAGGACCTGTCGATCTTCGGATGGCGGCTGTCGTGCTGGATCCGGTTGTGAAATGTAAAGATGATCCTGACGCGGTGCAGCTTAAGCCAGGAGATGATCCCCACGCAGAGGAGGTAGTTGAGAAGGCTCATGACCTTCGTCTTCCGGTTCAGCTTGTTCTCGAGCCAGTTGAAGTTGGCGACCCTGATCTCCTTCGCGCCGCCGATCATAAAGGCGGTCCGCAGCTGCACCGTCTCGATCCCGTACATGTGAAGCGAGCGCTGCACGATCTCGACATATGGATTCCCGTCCGGCTTAAACGGGGCGTAAATTGACTTCATAGTTTTTCCTCAGTTTCTTATTTTAAGGAGTCCGATCCGGCCGCGCACCTCCGTCCCGCCGTACCCGGCTGGAAGAAACAGGCAGTCGCCGGCCTTAACACAATCGCCTTCGACGGTGCCCTCTCCTTCAAGACACAGCAGGATCTGGCAGGCCTCGCGTCTCACGTCAAAGGAGAAGTGGTCCGTGCACCTTATATGTTCCACTTCAAAGTACCGGCAGCGGCAAAGCGTCTCCCGGCTGCAGCCCGTCTCGTAGCGGACGGTTCTTCCGCCCCGCCCATGCATCGTGACGGGATTCATATTCATCACCCGAAATGCCTTCTCAAGGTGGAGCTTCCGCATTTTTCCGTCCGCTCCCGTCCGGTCGTAGTCGTAGACACGATAGGTAAGGTTCGAGCTCTCCTGCACCTCCGCCAGGATGATCCCCGCACCGATTGCGTGGACCGTGCCGGGAGGAACGAAGAACGAGTCGCCCGCTTTGACCGGTATGTAGTGCAGATGTCTTCGAAAGTCTCCCTTTTTTCGGGCTTCCCGGAGGATTTCTTCATTTACGCGGTGCTCAAAGCCGAGCACGATCTTAGCGCCCTCCGCGGCCTTAAGCACGTACCACATCTCCGCCTTGCCCCGGCTGCCCTCAAACTCCTTCGCGAAGGCATCATCCGGGTGCACCTGGATCGACAGATCCTTCGCGGCGTCGATGAACTTGACCAGAAGCGGAAGCCCGTCCGCGGGATTTCCCTTGGTTCCGAGGAATTCCGGGTGAGCATCCAGCACTTCCTTCAGCGTTTTTCCCGCAAAGAGACCGTTTTGCACGGTGCTGGGGCCGTCCGGGTGAACGGAGCACTCCCAGGTCTCCGCGAGAGGCGTCATATCGAGGTTCTTTCCGAAAAGTTCCTTAAGCCTTATCCCGCCCCATAGATAGTCTTTCCCGCAGGGGGCGAGAAGCATCGGGTAACGCCCAGCCATCACTCATTCCACCGGTCCGGTGCATCGTCGATGAAAAGCGCGCCGTTAAGCTCATACTTTTTCTTGTCGGCGGCGCTGATCTCCGACCCGATCTGGATCTCGAGAAGCGTGAGATCCGTGTCGGCGATCACCGTATGGCGGCAGCCCGCCGCGACCGAGACCACGTCTCCGGGGCCTATCTGCTGCTCCATGTCGTCCACGACCGTCATGCCGCGGCCGGAGAGGACCGTCCAGATCTCATTTCTCAGCTCATGGCTGTGGTAGGACATCCGGGTTCCGGGCTTCATCACGACCTTCATGGTCACGGAGCCCGGCTCTGCGTCCACCACGGTGATCGAGCCCCAGGACTTCTCGGCAAACCTGACATCCGTGACGATCTTCTCGACATACGGTTTCATGGAGCCGGACCGCTCCTTGTCCGCCACGAGGATCCCGTCCCCGGACGCCGCGATAATCATGTCCTTTCCGCCCATCACGAGGATCGGAATGTCAAGCTCGTTGACAACGTGGACATTCTCCGCGGTCTCATCCAGCATGACATTGCCTTTGGTCTTGTCCGCCATGGCCTCCGCCATGGTGTTCCAGGTGCCGACATCCTTCCACTCGCCGAAATAGCGCATCACGCGGATCGAAGGCTCTTTTTCCACGACCGCGTAGTCGAAGCTGATCTTCGGCAGCTTATCATATTTCAAATAGAGGTCCCTGTAATCCTCAAAATCGACCGCCCTGCGGGCGATGTCAAGGACGTAGGAGAGCTTAAAGGCAAATACGCCGGCGTTCCAGAGCGCCCCCTGGGCGAGGTATCCCTCCGCCGTCGCGGTGTCCGGCTTCTCCTTGAAGGCCTTCACGGAGCTCACAAACTCCTTGTCCTCCGGGATAATATATCCGTATTTTTCGCTGGGCGAATCCGGCTCGATCCCCATGAGGACCAGTCTGGCCTCCCCGTTCTTTGCCAGTTCATCGAGCTTCTTAAGGTTCTCAAAGTAGCTGTTCTCCACATACGGGTCAACCGGGCATACGACCGCCGTCTCCTCCTCGCCGACTCCCTCCTCGTAGCGGAGGTAGGCCGCCGCGAGCGCGATCGCGGGAAATGTATCCCTCCGCATCGGCTCCACGCAGACCGAAACAGCATTTCCCAGCTGGTTTCTGATTGCCGAGACCTGGGTTTTGCTCGTTGCGATCGTCACGTTGGCCTCCGGGTCCGCCGTCCTGATCTGCCGGTACACCCGCTGCACCATGGATTCATACTCGCCCTGCTCATCCTTGAAGAGGCGGATGAACTGCTTGGACCTTATTTCGTTGGAGAGCGGCCAGAGGCGCTTGCCCGAGCCGCCCGACAGTAAGATAATGTTCATGTGTAACTCCGCGTTTTATCCTTTTTGGAATGCTTCCACAGCCGGGGCAAAGACGACCTTCATGTCGCAGTATTCCGAGGCAAGCTTTCTCAGCGCCTCCGCTTCCTTCCTTGCGCTCTCCGGGTTTCCGAGGTCCTTCTCATTGTAAAATGAAACCACATCCTCGATATTGACAGGCTCATCTCCGACCGGCACCAGCAGCTGGTGGCCCGTGAGGAGATCCGTGATGTCGACCGAGGGAACGCTGATCATCGGGAAGCCCTGGGCCATGTATTCGCGGACCTTCAGGGGGCTGAATTTCTCATTGACTCCCAGGCGGTGCAGTCCCAGGTTGGTCACGGCGATGTCGCACATAAAGGAGATCTCATCGAGCTCCCGGCCGCTCTTAAAGCCGTGAAAAATGACATCCTCCGCGACGCCCTGCTCCTCCGCCATCTTTTTGAGATTCGGAACTTCCGGGCCGTCGCCGACCAGGTGCAGAACGATCCTCTTCTTCTCCCCGGGCTGCTTTTTGTAGGCACCCATGCCCATGATGACCCGGTCATACCCGTGCCAGAAGTTCATGGAGGCCACCGCAAGAAGCCGGATCTCGCCGGGATCGGTGTTGATTTCCCTCAGCTTGATATTGTCGACGACCACCCCGTTCTGCATGTTTACGCAGGGCACGCCGGCAATGGTCTCGTCCTTCGAATAGGTCGCAATGTAGTCCACGTATTTTTTGAGCCGGGGCATCAGATGGCGGTCCTCCGCCGACAGGATCCTGCCCTTCAGATTCTGCGCCCGCTCCTTGTCATAAGGGTAAGTCGGGATCTCCACCATGACCTGGGCATCCTTCGGGAGCGATTTAAGGAACCGGAGGAAGCTCGGGTCCGTCAGCGCATAGCGCACATAGACCCGGCGGATATTCTTTCTTCTGCAGTAAGCCGCCGCCATTCGGTAGAAGAGCTCCCGTTTCAGGACCTTTCCGAAGAGGTTCGACGGGACATCCTTGATCGGATGGAAGCTGCCGTCCGCCTTTCTTATGCCGATGTGTTCATGGCTCTGGTCAAAGCCGAGCATATCCACGTCATAGTACCCGGACAGGATCTCCATCTGGGAGGCCTTCTTCTTTAAAATGCCGTCCGGATTGCCGTCCACCCAGCCGACCGTATCACTGATGTAGCATAAACGTTCCTTCATGTTCTCTCCCGTCACTTTCCGTCCTTCTTCCTCATTGCGGTCTCCTGCCCCTTCTCAACGCCCTCCGTCGACTCCGGCATAAAGACGATCTTCACGGTCGCAAATATGATCCGGAGATCCTCGAGAATGCTCGGGGACACGATGTACATAAGATCCATCTGGAGCTTGTCATAAGGACTCGTATTGTATTTTCCGTAGACCTGCGCAAGACCCGTGAGGCCCGCCTTGGCCTGCAGGCGGAGTGAAAACTCCGGCAGCTCCTCCTCGTACTGGGCGGCGATCTCCGGCCGCTCGGGCCTCGGTCCGACCAGGCTCATGGAGCCCGAAAGGACATTCAGGAGCTGGGGCAGCTCGTCGATCCTGTATTTCCGGATCACTCTTCCGACGTGCGTCACGCGGTCGTCATCCTTGCCGCTCGACAGACGTGCAACGCCGTCGCGCTCGGCATCGGTCCTCATGCTGCGGAATTTCAGGACATTGAATTTCTTTCCGTCCTTCGTGAGCCGACACTGCTTATAGAAGACCGGTCCGCGGTCCTCCACCCAGATGGCTGCCGCCGTAATGAGCATGACCGGCGAGAAGATCAGCAGCATGACAAGGGATACCAGAATATCGATCAGGCGCTTCACAAAGACATATTCCGGCGGCGGGCTGTAGCGGTCCACCCGCATGACCGGCAGGTGGAACATGTGCATTTTCTTTGCGCCGCTCATCAGGATGTCGCCGATGCGCGGGATCACGTAGACCGTGATGCCCTCCTTGATGCAGTATTTTAAAATGATATTCCTCTCCCGGCTGTGGATGCCGCACAGGTATACGGCCTCCGCGGCTTTCAGGTTCGAGAGCCCTTCCTTAATGCAGTCGTCGACCGGGATGATCTTTTCCACCTTGAACTTCTTGCTGAGACCGTACTCCGCGATCAGCTCCTCCATGCCCTCCCTCATATCGTAGACGACGATCGTGCGCTTGGCCGGAAAGGTCCTGAAATACCACTTATGGACGATCACCGACCAGGCGGTCGAGACGGCGACCTGCGCACCAAACACGATGAGCATCGGCAGGATGCTCGGGAAGTAGCGCATGAGGAGCCAGATGACGATGAAGGCGATCACGTCGGAGACGGCCGCCGCAAGGCTCTGGCTGTAGACCATCTCGGAGATCGGATTGAGGGATACCAGAAACGCGTCGTAGACCCGCCCGTACATCGCGTACACCAGAAAATACAGCACAATAACAAGCCAGTTCCCCTTGAAGAAGAACGGCTCGAGATAGAGCTGGTGACCGTAGAACAGCATCCACGCCGCGGCAAACGGCAGCGTCATGAGGACGGCATTTCCCAGTTTGATTGTCCGAAGAAGGAGATCGTGTCTCATTTCACTCATTTTACGTGTAATATCCTCCGGGCTTAAAGCTTAAAACTCACAATATTTTAACACAAAAGCCTGATAAAGAAAAGCGGAGAGTGAGGTTTCCTTCACGCTCCGCATAAAATTTAAGATTTAACACCAGAAAATCCGGCCGCCCATCAAATTGCAGCAGAGATTGAGCATGATGATCGACAGGCACCATGAGCTGTTGCCGGCCCTGCCCATTCCGCCGAACCCGTAATTGACGTTCTGCCGCTGGTACCAGCTGCCGCTGTTGTTAAGCTGGGACAGGAAGGACGCGTAGATCATGTTGTCCGGCTCCATGTCCGAGGCCCGCTTGGCGTACTCGAGAGCGGTCACGTTGTTGCCGAGTCCCTGGTTGGCCATGGCCGCATAGTAGTACCATTTCGCGCCGCGGCGGCCGATCTCGACGCCCTCAAGCGCATTCAGCGCCTCCCGGTAGTACCCGCTGTTGATGTAGTTGCGCGCCGCCATCTCCTCGGAGGATTCCTGCTCCTGCCGCCTGCCGCTCGAATACTGCTGCCACTGGTTAAACTGGTTGAAAAATGAACCGTACCCGTAATCCGCGTACCCGGAACCGCCCTGCTGCGAATTCTGTCCGCTGTAGGAGCTCTGCCCGTAAGAACTCTGACCGTAGGAGCTCTGTCCGTAGGAGCTTCCGTAGGGGCTGGTCCCCCGCTCTCTGGCGTCAACGATCTGGCGGTAGGCCTCCTGGATCTCCTTGAAGCGCTCTTCCGCCATCTTCTCATTGTTGGGATTCTGGTCCGGATGCCACCTCTTGCTCAGGTCCCTGTATGATTTTTTCAGCTCGGCGTCCGTACAGCCCGGATCTACGCCGAGCACCTTGTATGGATCTGCTATCATTTCTTTCCCTCTTCCCGTTTCTTCTTAACGGTCTCATATCTGGACCAGACTCCGGAATACATGATGTTTCTTAAAATGTCAACATCCTCAAGGATCGGCAGCTTCTCAAACTCCCTGGCGCTCTCCGCGATCATCATGGTCAGCGTGTTCTCAACCAGCGCGTCGAAATCCTTCCGGCCTTTCTGGTTCTCCCAGGGATTGTACTCACCGTTTTTGGCATCCTTCTCCAGATCTTCGTAGGCATCCAGCAGGTAGATGAATTTTCCGAGATAGAAGCCCATGCGGTAGAGCTCGTCGGCCCACTCGTCCTGCTTCGGGACGAACACCTCCGCGATCATGCCGCCGAAAAGGCCGGAGACATAGTCGAGGTCATGGATATTGGCAAACTCGGCTTCGGAGAGCTTCTTAAAGTTCTCCTCCATCGCCTTCGACTGACGCGGATAGGCAGCCTTCAGCTTCTCGATATCCTTTTTCCTGGTCCTCATGAACGCGCGGGCTTTCACGCTGTTCTCGTCGCTCACGTCGTCCGCCATCTTGTACCAGGTCAGCAGCATGTCCATGTCGGCCGTATAGCCGGTGTATTCGCCGTAGAGCATCTCCTGCTTCGTGAAGGGATGCGGCACGCACCGCTTCTTCTCCGTCTTCATCGGCGTCTCGTAGAGAGCGGCGAGAAGGATCGCAAGAAAGGTCATATCATAATTGAGCGTCAGGCGCCCTATATTTCCGTGCCGCTCCCCAAGCTCATGGCAGAGACCGCAGTAGTAGCTTTTATAGCGGCGAACGTCTTTCATTTTCAGTTCATCCTGATTCACCGTAATATAGCCGAACACCGAAAAACCTCCTTGCAGGATTTGAAAATGCTTCAGACCGTCTTCTCAAAAGACTGATGACACTTCGGGCAGGTGATCCTGATGCGGCCCTTGCCCTTCGGGACGCGCACCTCCTGGCCGCAGCCCGGGCACTTAAAGTAGCGGTAGGTCTTCCGGTCGTCGAATTTCCTCCGGTTTAAGCGCATCGCCCTGCGCAGTCCCGCGGTCATGTCGAGGAACTTCAGGTTCTCGGAATACCGCTTCGGGATGTTTCTCGAGAACATGCGGAAGGTCTCCCAGATGATGATGGCGAGGGTGACCCATCCCAGCACCGCTTTGACCGGGCGGAAGGGAATAATCAGTTCCAGAATAAAGAGCACCAGAAACGACCAGTAAAGGCACCGGTTGAGATCATCCATCCCGTAGCGCCCCTGCATAAATCTCCTCATGCCGTCTCCGAGTCTCGCTAAAAAGTTTCTCATAGTATAGTCCTCCGTTTTGACGGACCGCTCCCGCGGTTCATTCCCCTAACTATAACGCGAAAGGTCAGGCGTGGCAAGAAGAGGCCGGGCGGTTTTATAAAAACTTAATCCTTTTATGCGTCAGATCGCCGCGCCCTCGAACTGGGAGTTGTAGAGCTTCGCATAGAAGCCGCCCTTAAGGAGCAGCTCGTCGTGGGTCCCCTTCTCCACGATATGGCCGTCGTTCATGACCAGGATCACGTCCGCCTCCCGGATCGTCGAGAGCCTGTGGGCGACAATGAAGGAAGTCCTGCCCTCCATCATCCGGTTGAAGGCCTTCTGGATCCGCATCTCCGTGCGGGTGTCGATGCTGGAGGTCGCCTCGTCGAGGATCAGCATCGGCGGCAGGGAAAGCATAACGCGGGCGATGCACAGGAGCTGCTTCTCACCCTGGGAGAGCTGGCCGCCGTCCTCGGAGATCACCGTATCATACCCTTCCGGAAGTCTGGAAATGAAACCATGCGCATGCGCCGCCCTCGCCGCCGCCTCGATCTCCTCGTGGGAGGCGTGGGGGTCTCCGTAGGCGATATTTTCCGCAATCGTTCCGGCCTTGAGCCAGGTCTCCTGCAGCACCATGCCGTAGGAGGCGCGGAGGCTCTTTCTTCTTATTTTTCGAATATCCGTGCCTGAGACGCTGATCGAACCCTCGTCCACGTCGTAGAACCGCATCAGGAGGTTGATAAGCGTCGTCTTGCCGCAGCCGGTCGGGCCGACGATCGCGACGCGCTGACCCGGCATAACGTCCAGCGAGAAATTCTCGATGAGGGGCCGATCCGGCACATAGCGGAAGGCAACGCGGTCGAGCGATACATGGCCGTCCGCCTCCTCCGGCAGAAGCTCCCGCGCGTCCGCCGTGTCCGCCGGATCCGGCTCGGCGTCATAGAGCTCGAAAATGCGGGCCGCGCAGGCCAGCGCGTTGGTGAGCTCCGTCACAACCCCCGAGATCTCGTTGAAGGGCTTTGTGTACTGGTTCGCGTAGGTCAGAAAGACGGACAGCTGGCCGACCGTGATGCCGCCCGACACCGCGAACAGGGCTCCGGCCAGAATTACGCCCGCGTAGACCACGCTGTTGACAAATCTGGTCGCCGGGTTCGTGATGCTGGAGTAAAATGTCGCCTTAAGGCTCGCCCCGGCGAGTTCATTGTTCACTTTGTCGAACCGCTCCAGGGCCTCCTTCTCGGCTCCGAAGGCGCGGATGACGCGCATACCCTCGATGTCTTCATTTACGATGGCGGTCTCCTCGCCGCGGATATCGCTCTGCAGATGGAAGAACCGGTAGGTTTTGTTCGCGATGAAGGCCGCCACGATAAGCGAGAGCGGCGTGACCAGGATCACGACGAGCGCGATCGGAAGGCTCACCCTGAGCATGAAGACCAGAGTGCCGATGATGGTCAGGACACCGGTAAAGAGCTGGGTGAAGCCCATTAAGAGTCCGTCGGAGACCAGGTCGGCGTCCGCGATCACGCGGGAGACCAGGTCGCCGGTCAGGTGGGTGTCAAGGTAGGACAGGGGAAGCGTCTCGATCTTTCTCACCGCCTTGTTGCGGAGATCCCGCGTCACATTGTAGGTGATCCTGTTGTTGCAGATCCCCATGACCCACTGGGCCGCCGCGGATAAAAGGAGCGCAAGGCCGATGAAGACCGCGGTCTTGCCGACCGCCGGAAAATCAACTCTCCCGAGGCCGATCATATAGTCGATCGCGTCGCCGGTCAGGATCGGAATGAGGAGCTGCCCTCCCACGGAGACCGCCGCCGCGACAAGGCTCGCGATCACGAAGAAGCGATAAGGGCGAATGAGAATCAGTACCCGCTTCAGGGTGGCTGCCATTTTTTCGCGGCTCATTTTTTCATTTTTCTTCTTCATCTTGCGGCCGCCCCCTTTCCGAACTGGCTCTCGTAGATATCCCGGTAGACTTCACATGTGCGGAGGAGCTCCTCGTGGGTGCCCATGCCGACCGCGCGCCCCTCATCGAGCACGATGATCTTGTCGGCCTGCATGACCGAGTTGGCCCGCTGGCTCACGATGAAGACGGTCATTTTGCCGGACATCTCCCGGATGGCCCGGCGGAGCGCCGCATCCGTCGCGTAATCGAGGGCGCTCGCGGAATCATCTAAAATGAGGATCTTCGGCTCCGCTATGAGAGCCCGGGCAACCGTGAGGCGCTGCCGCTGGCCGCCGGAGAAGTTCCGGCCGCCCTGCTCCACGACCGCATCGAGCCCGTCCTTCTTACCGCGCACAAAATCGGCTCCCTGGGCTGCCGTAAGCGCCCGCCACATGTCCTCCTCTGTTGCATCCTTCTTCCCCATGAGAAGGTTCGAGCGGATCGTGCCCGAGAAGAGCGCCGCTTTCTGGAGCGCGATGGACACCGTCTCGTCGATGGCCTCCTTCTTAAGGTTCTCCACCCGGATCCCGAAGAGGCGGATCGTGCCGTCCGTCCGGTCATAGAAGCGCGGAATGAGGTTCACCAGCGAGGATTTGCCGGAGCCCGTGCCGCCGATGACGCCGATCGTCTCGCCCGGCATCGCAGTGAAGGAGATGTCCGTAAGGCTCTCTCCACCGCCTCCCGGGTAGGTTAAATGTACATGGTCGAAGAGAACCGCCGGTGCGTTCGGATCCGCCTTCGCAAAGTCCCTTGCACCGTACTGCATCACGGGCTCGGTCCTTAAGATCTCATCCACGCGGTCCGCGGAGGCCAGCGCGCGCGTCACCTGGACGATGAGATTCGCGAGCTTTACAAGCTCGACAAGGATCTGGTTCAGGTAGTTTACGAGCGCGATGACGTCGCCCTGGGCGAGCCCGCCCACATTGATCTCAAATGCCCCCGTGTTAAGGAGCACGATGAGAGCGATGTTTACGACGGCGAAGGTAAGCGGGTTCATGAGGGCCGAAATACTCCCGACATGGAGCTGGGAGCGGGTGAGCCTTGCATTTTCCTTGTGGAAGCGGGCCGTCTCGGCCTCCTCCCGCCCGAAGGCGCGCACGACGCGGATGCCGGTCAGGTTCTCGCGGACCGCCCCGGTGAGCGCATCAAGGTTCCCCTGCACGCCCCGGTAGAGAGGTCTCGTCACCTTCATGATGCCGAAGACGATCACGGCCAGCACCGGGATCGCGACGACGAAGATGAGAGCCGCCTTCACGCTGATCGTGAAGGCCATGATCATCGCGCCGAAGACGATGAAGGGCGAGCGCAGGAAGAGGCGCAGAAAGAGGTTGACGCCGTTCTGCACCTGGTTGATATCCGAGGTCATGCGGGTGATGAGGGTTCCCGTGCCGGCCTTGTCGAGGTCGGAGAACCCGAAGGACTGGATGTGGTCAAAGAGGGTGTGCCGCATCGCGGTGGAGACCCCGACCGCAGCCTTCGCCGCAAAGTACTGGGCCGTGATCGAGGCCGCAAGGCCCAGAAGTCCCAGTAAAATAAGAATCATGACATGGGACATGATGTAGCCGGTATCCCCGTTTCCGATGCCCCGGTTGATGATGTCGGCCGTGACCAGCGGTACAAACAGGTCAAAAAATGCCTCCAGCATCTTGAGAGCCGGCGCAAGCACCGCCTCCCGTCGGTAATCCTTGAGAAATGTCAGGAGTCGTTTCAATTTCAATAACCTCCGCAAAGATAGTCTTTTTACAGTATACCACAAAAACGGCCGCTTATGCGGCCGTTTTCACAGTAATCTGTATCAGCTTACACCAATCTCGATCGGTTCGCTCTCTCCGAACTTTGCGTTCCCGTCAAGGCTCTCATAGATGGTCACAAGGGAGAACTCCGGGACCGCCTCGGGGGAGACGACCTGCGTCCGGCAGAGGATCATGTAGTTCGTGCCGTTTACGATCTGCTTTGCGAGATAGGCGACCGGCTCATAGTTGACGCCCAGAAGGGTTTCCGTGGCCTTGTCGAAGGCATTTTTCACGTTCTCGTTCTCCAGGGCCGGAATGGCGCCGTCGTTCACTTCAAAGCTCCCGAGCATTCCCTCCCCTATAAGCTCCGTCTCCTGAAGAACAGAAGCATTGCCGGAAAAATCCCTGTACACATAGAGAAGTTCAAATGTCGGCTTTGCGTCCGGGGCTGCAGCGCATTTTCTGGCCAGGAAGCAGTAGTTGGTCCCCGAGACAAGCTGGGTCGCGAGGATCGCTGCCGCTTCGTACTGAAAATCCGTCATCGGTTCGACCGCCTTTGAAAAGACATCCTCGAGATCCGGGTTGCCCTCAACGGCCGTGCCTTCCGTATTCAGACTCCATCCGCCGACGATCACATCCTCTCCTTCCCCGGCGAAGCTCTCCTCTGCGGGAAGAGATTCCGCCGCGCTGCTCTCCGCGGCTGTGCTCCCGGCCGCCGCGCTCTCGGTCTTCGTGCTTTCGGTCTTCGTGCTTTCGGTCTTCGTGCTCTCAGCCGCCGTGCTCCCGGTACTGCCGCCTCCGCCGCAGGCCATAAGGGAAAGTGTGAGGGCACCTGCCGCCGCGGCGGCGATCATCTTCTTAAAAAAGCGCTTTATCATACCTTCCTCCTTTAACGGTTCAGACTTTTTCTCAGAGGTAACTCACGGTCTCCGCAAGAGCCTTCCGGCTGCCGTGGTTCGGAAGCGGGCCCGCACCCTCCGCCGCGTAGCCGAGATCCAGGAACATGAGGATCTCTTCATTTTCCGGAAGTCCGAGGGCCTCGGCTGCCTTGTCCGGATCGAGGAAATTCAGCCAGCAGGAATCCACCCCTTCATCCGCAGCCGCGAGCATGAGGTGAGTCGCGACGATCGAGGCATCCTCGACACCCGAATCGCGCTTTCCGCCCGGGTACGTGAAGACATTGTTTTTGTCAAATGCGACCGCGAGCACCGTCGGCGCGCCGTAGCGGCACGGGGTCACGCTGTCGACCTTCGCGAGCCCTTCCGGGGACTGGATCACGTAGATGTGATGCTCCTGCAGGTTCTTTGCGGTCGGGGCGAGCCGGCCGGCGGCGAGGATTGCCGCAAGCTTTTCATTTTCCACCTGTCGGTCACTGTATTTCTTGCATGAATAACGGTTTTTGATAACGTCCTTAAACTCCATGATGATCTCCTTTCATCTGACTATATCAGTTAATTGCATTATAACACACCGCGCCTTAATTTCAAAGAAAGCGCGTTGCCTTTTTCTCATTTTGGGGTATACTGGTTTAATACGCAAAACATCCAAGGAGGTACTGTAAAATGAACGGAATCTCTCTTTCCGACATCGAAACATTCCGCATGAACTATGAAAATGATCCCGCCGCAAAAGCCCTCACCGCCGCGATGGCGAAGACGCCCATGGCGGACCTCGCGTTCGTGCCGACGGAGGCCGCAAAGCTGGCCGGGAGCTTTGAGGTGGAAATAAAAACCCACGGCATCACCGCCCAGGAAAAGAGCGGCCGCTGCTGGCTCTTCGCCGCGCTCAACATACTCCGCGAGGAGGTCATCAAGAAGACCGGCCTCACCGACTTTGCCCTCTCCGGCAACTATCTCTCCTTCTACGACAAATTTGAGAAGGCCAACAACGTGCTTTCGATGGCCGTCGAGCACGCCGACCTCCCCTACAATGACCGGATGACGGAGTATATTTTCAAGGGCTTCGGCGACGGCGGCTACTGGGACATGGCGGCCGACCTGGTCAAAAAATACGGGGCCGTGCCGAAGAGCGCCATGCCCGAGTCCTACCAGTCGGAGCACACGGACACCTTCATGAAGAAGTTCATGGTGCTGGTGCGGAAGGACGCCTATGAGCTCAGGGAGCTCGCAAAGGCCGGAAAGGACACGGAGATCCGTAAAAATGAAATGCTCGCCGAGATCTACAAGGTTCTCTCGATCGTCTTCGGTGAGCCCGTCAGAACCTTTGATTTCGACTACCGGGATGCGGACGGGGTCTACCATAAAAACCGCGGCCTCACCCCGAAGACATTCTATGAACAGTTCATCGGCCTTGACCTCAGGGAGTACGCGACGATCACCCACCATCCGACGCCGGGCCTTCCGATGGACCTCCACTACCGCTTCCACTACATCGGCTCGATGGCGGATAAGGACGTCGACAACCTGAACCTCACGATGGACGAGCTCGAGGACCTCTGCGTAAGGCAGCTCAAGAGCGGAATGCCGGTCTGGTTCGGGTGCGATTCGGGCGCCTTCGGCGACCGGCAGGCGGGCGTCTGGGACCCCGCGAGCCTCAATTTCGAGGGCATCATGGGCGGCGTGAGCCTCCGGATGGAGAAGGGCGAGCGCCTGCGCGCGATGGCGAGCTACGCGACCCACGCAATGATCCTGGTCGGGGTCAACTTCGATGAGAACGGCCGGCCCAACCGCTGGAAGATCGAGAACAGCTGGGGCGGCGAGGTCGGCGACAAGGGATATTTCGTCTGCAGCGAGGCCTATTTCCGGGAGTACGTCTACGAGGCGATCATCCACCGCTCGCTCCTTGACGAGCGCCAGGCTGCCCTTCTTGCGGCCCCCGCGGAGGAGATTCCGGCCTGGGAGAGCGATTTCCGATGAGCGAGAGCAGCATGTCAATCTACGAAAAGGTCCAAGACCGCCTCATCCGCTACGCAAAAATCAACACCCAGTCAGCCCATTACGAAGGCACCTGGCCGACGACCGCCCGCCAGAGGGACCTCGCCGAGGTGCTCTTCCGGGAGCTCCGGGAAATCGGAGCCTCCGACGTCTTCTATGACGAGGAGAACTGCGTGGTCTACGCCAAGATCCCCTCGAACCTGCCCGGTGAGGCAGAGCCCCTGGGCCTCATCGCCCACATGGACACCGCCCCGGACGCAAGCGGGGAAAATGTCCGCCCCTGGGTCCTCACAGACTACGACGGCGGCGATATCATTTTAAATAAAGAGAAAAATATCATCATGCACCGCGCCGACTACGAAAACCTGAGCCTCTACGTCGGCCAGGACCTCATCTTAACCGACGGCACCACGCTCTTAGGCGGGGACGACAAGGCCTCCATCGCCGCGATCATGACGATGGCGGAGCACCTCCTTGCCCACCCGGAGATTCCCCGAGGCCCCATCGCGCTAGCCTTCACCCCCGACGAGGAGGTCGGCGGGCTCGCCCACACGCTGGACCTTGACCGCTTCGGCTCAAAGACCGCCTACACGCTCGATGGGGACCACCTGGGCTGGTACGAGGACGAGACCTTCAACGCCTCCGAGGCGCATGTCACGATCCGCGGCAGAAGCGTCCACACCGGGACCGCCAAGGGGATCATGAAGAACGCCGTCGACATCGCCGCGGAGTTCATGAACGCACTTCCGAAAAATGAAAAGCCCCAGTACACCGAAGGCACCCAGGGCTTCTTTCACATGATCTCCTGCTCCGCGGTATGCGAGAACGCCGCGCTCTCCCTCATCATCAGGGATTTCGATGCGGAGGCGTTTGCCGCGCGGGAGGCGCTTTTGTATGAAATTGCCGAAACTCTGAACAAACTCTACGGCCCGGACACGGTTACCGTCACGATCACGGAGCAGTACCGCAACATGAAGGAGGTCCTTGACACGGTCCCGCACCTTACGGAGCGCCTTAAGGCCGCGATCAGCGCTTTGGGGCTCACCCCGGTGTGCGAGCCCTTCCGCGGGGGCACGGACGGGTCCGCGCTGACCTTCCGGGGACTCCCATGCCCTAACCTCTCCGCCGGCTACGAAAATGCCCACGGCCGGTTCGAGTACGTGCCGATCCAGTCCATGGTTAAGAATGTCGAGATTCTTCTCAATCTGGTGGAGCTTTCAACGAAAAACGGACGGTTCTGACCTCGTCAGAACCGTCCTTCTCTATTCCGCTCAATTCATCACCGGATGATGGATCACCTTGCTCGTCCGGTCAAGCGCCCTGAAGCTGTAGCCCCTCGCGATGTACCCCTCGATGATCTGGGGCAGGGCCTCCACCGTCACGTGCTTGCTCTCCCCGTCATGGGCAAGCAGGAGCACCGTGTCGGCGTCCGTATCCATCGCGCGCGCAAGCTCCTCCTCGACCGTCACGGTCTCGGCGCCGTCGCCGACCGCCACATTCCAGTCATAGTACTGATAGCCCAGCTCCTGGACCCTGGTCGTGAGGATCGACATGATCCCCTCCGAGTACTCCTTCGAGGTCTCGTTGGAGGACCCGCCCGGGAAGCGGATGAAGCAGGGCACATACCCGATCTGGGTTTTCACGACATCCCCGATCTGGGCAAGATCCGTCAGAAATACCTCCTCCGAGCTGTAGACGGAATAATCATGCGAAAAGCTGTGCAGCCCGATCGTGTGGCCCCTGAGGTATGCCTCCCTTATATAGGAAGCGTACTGGGGCAGCTGGGCCGTCACAAAGAACGTCGCCTTGATCCCGTAATTGTCCAGTATGTTAAGCACTTCCGGAGTATTCGGCGACGGCCCGTCGTCAAACGTGAGATACACCGTCTTCGTCCCGTCCCCGTCGTAGTTCCAGTCCGTAAACGAGGGATCTACTGCAAATGAAGCCCTCGCATCATTCGATATGTCGATCGGCTCAGGCTCGGGCGTCGGCTCCGCAGGTGCCGGCTCTGCCTCCGCCGGTTCCGCTGCTTCCGCTGGTTCCGCCGCTTCCGCGGCCTCGGCCGGCATTTCATTTTCAGTGTTGTTTTTCTCCACCGCGGCCGCCGCTGCCGCTGCCGCCTCCGCCGCGGCGTCACTCTCCGCTACGGAAACCGTGCTCCCCGTCGCTTCCGGGGTGATGACCACCGGCTCTCTGACCGGTTCTGCAGGCGGCGCCTCCGCGGGCTTTCTCATACGCACCGCCACGCCGATTATGACCGCGAGGACAACAAAAACGACAGCTGCCGCGGCAATTCTCCGGCGCAGCTGCCTCTGCCTCGCAAGTTTCTTCCGCCTTGCCCGCTTCTCCCAGTATTCGGCGCTGTGAACCGCCTTCTCCTGCCTTGCCATTTATAACTCCCCTTAACGTTCCGCATTCCAGACTGATTTAGTTGGTTTTCAGGGGGCGGGCAAGGCGCGAAGCGCCTCTGACCGCCACATGAAGCAGCCGCGCAGCGGCTGCGAATAGGGGTGCTGAATAGTTACCATATTACATCGTATTCAAGTGTACTACGGTTTTCCTTAAGGCGCAAGGGGCTTAAAACCCCCGTCCGGCCGCTCGATCGCCTCCCGCATTGCGGTGAGCATCTCCGCGTCCGCCCGTTCCGGCGCGTATCGCGCCTCCTCGTAGAGCGCACGGATCTCCTCCCTCGCGTCGGAGACACATCCGGCCGTCTCCATCTGCTCCTCCGGTGTCTCGGAGCTTCTGATATTTTTTGCGCCGGGCTGCAGCTTCATGTAGCCAAGGTACAGCCGCCTGATCCGCGCTGCAGGTGAAAAATCAAACACCGACAGCCCCGGCTCCTTCTCCCGCGGGATCTTCTTCTTCGTCTCCGCCCGGTCGATGCGCTTCCGGACATCCCTGCCCTCCGCATCCGACGCCTTGAGGTCAAAGACGAATTCCTTAAGCAGATAGTAAATGATAAAGAGGATCGCCGCTGCCGTGATGACAAGAACGATCCGCTCGAGCCAGAGCCAGATGAGCTCGAGCAACGGATTATTCGCCGCGGCCTCAAGGGGCTCCTGCGCCCCCGCGGCCTCCTCCGCGGCAGCCGCCGTGCCGCCCCCCGAGAGCGGGAGAAGGCTGAGCAGCTTCAGGATGAGCAGCATGACCGCCGCGTAGAACGTAAAGAGCAGGCGGCCGACTGCATCCACGATCTTCTGCCCGTCAAACAACGTTCCGAGGACCGCAACCGTGATCGCCGTGAGCACAAGAAAGAGCGAGAGCATGGCCGTGTTCAGCTTTCTGATCTTCAGGTAGGGCACGCGCACGTGCTCCTTCGCCGCGAGGAACGTGTGCTCGAGGCTGACCGCATTTTTATAGAAAATGAAAAGCACAACGATCACGACCTCCGCCGCAAAGGCAAGCGTCATCACCGTCTCATTCTTAAAGCCCGTCCCGAACGCATAGATGACGAACGGATAGACGAGCCAGCCGGCCTCCGGATAAAAATAGCGCTTCCCCGCGGCCCGCCCCGCCATGGAGGCCCAGGCGGCCAGAACCGCCAGCACCCCGTTGACCCAGCGGTTTCCCGGAGCGGCGAGGGCGACGACTGCCGCTCCCGCAAAGTGCATCACCAGAAAGACCGTGAGATTTTCCACATAGTGGGCAAAAAAGAGCAGATTCATGAGGACAAAGAAGAGCGCGGCAGCCCCCCAGGCCTCGTAAAGGGGCACCTTAAGAAGGATCACCGCGGCAAGAAACGCCGGGTAAAGGATCACCAGATTCGTGAGGTACCGGATCACTGAAAGGCGGCGCTCCTCGGGCGGGATCTGCTTTTCATTTTTCATGAGCCGTCTCCTCCCCTCCCTTTATGACCATCGTCCGAAACAGAATATTCGACGGAACCCTCTTCGCCTCCATGCCCGGCGAGAGCGGACAGAGCCAGATAAGGCCCCCCGCGCGGAACGAAAAATCCGACGCGGCGCGGATCAGCTTATCCCCCATCGCGCTCGAGATGAGCACATGGGTGACGCTCGCGTCCGCCGGCGAGAGTTTCATGCTGCCAAGGACCTCCTCGAACGGCACGACTCTCTGCTCAAGCTCGATCGCCGCGAGCGCATCCCCGATCTGGACAAGGTGGCCCCGGGAGCTCCCGGCTTCGATTCTGATCATTTTTCCGGAAATGCCGCAGCCGTTCGTGAAGAGCGAGACCGGCATTTTGGCCGCCAGAGCAGCCGCGGCCGCCGCAAATGCGATCGAGATCCCCTCCTCGAGAAGGTTCCCGTCGTAGCGGATGCCCGGCACGTCGACATTGAGGAAGATCTTCACCTCCCGGCCGAACGTAAAGTCGCGCTCGTTCACCATGAGCTCCCCGGTGCGCGCCGAGGCCTTCCAGTTGACCGCCGAGAGCGGGTCCGACGTCGTGTACTCCCTGATCCCGCGAAACGAAAACACATCCTCATAGAGCCGCTTCTTCGCGGCCGCCTCGCCTAAGAGAAGCTCGCTGATCCCCTCGATCTCGCCCGCATCGCGCTTCTTCGGCACCACGGTAAGCCGCGTGCCGGCCCTGACGCGCAGGCGCTGGGTTCCCACCCCGAAGATCTCCGGGACCGTGAGAAAGAGCTCGTCGATCCGGTAGATCCCCCTCTTTGCGGCCGTGATGTCGCAGGTTCTCGTGATCTCCTCCCGCCCGCCGACCGAGAAGTATTCGAGGACGTTGACGCGGTCGGTGACGGTGATGTTTTCATTTTCCGAAAAATCAAGCCCCTTGCGCACCTTGAACTCGAGGATCATGACCGGGATCGGCATGCGCTTCGCGTTCGTGAGCGTTAAAAGAAGGCCGGTTTTGCTCCCGGCGTGCACCCTCTCCGAGGAGAAGGCGATGTCGGCCGAAAGCCCCCGGTCCCAGAGGCTCGTGAAAACCAGGTGGAACACTAAAAAAAGTATGATGATCCCGGCAGGGATAAAAATGATAAGCAAAAATGCCTCCCTCCGGGCCTCACCGCCCGAAATTCTCCGTCGGGACCGTGATGCCCCGGAGGATGTCCCGCACGATCTCATTTCCCGACCGGATGCTCCCGTAATTGCCCAGAAGGAGCAGGCGGTGGGCCAGCACGGGCTCCGCGAGCGCCTTGATGTCCTCCGGGATCACGTACGCGCGCCCGTCGAGGTAGGCCATGGCCTGGGAGGCCCGCATCAGCATGAGGGTCCCGCGCGGGCTCGCGCCGGAGGCCGTGTCCGGGTGCTCCCGGGTCGCGCCGACGATCTTAGCGATGTATTTGATGAGCTCGGGGGCGATCTCGACGGTTTTCATCTCCTTCTGCGCCGCCGCGATGTCCTCCGGCGAGGCGCAGGGAGTAATCTGCGCCATCGGGTCCCCCTTCAGGCGGCTCCGCATGATCTGGGTCTCCTCGTAGAGGTCCGGGAGTCCCAGAGAGAGCTTCATCATGAAGCGGTCGAGCTGGGCCTCCGGCAGCGGAAATGTCCCGCTCGTCTCGACCGGATTCTGGGTCGCGATGACAAAGAAGGTCGCCGGCAGCTTCCGGCTCACCCCGTCCGTCGTCACCTGCCGCTCCTCCATGCACTCGAGGAGTCCCGCCTGGGTTCTCGGCGTCGCACGGTTGATCTCGTCCGCGAGCAGGATGTCCGTGAACACGGGTCCCTTCCTGAACTCAAACTCGCCGCTCTTCCGGTTCAGGACCGTGAGTCCCGTCACGTCCGAGGGCAGAAGGTCCGGCGTGAACTGGATCCTTGAAAATGAAGCCCGGAACGACGCCGCCAGCACCCGCGCAAGCGTCGTCTTGCCGGTCCCCGGGACGTCCTCAAGGAGCACGTGCCCGCCCGCGATCAGGGCGGCCAGGACCTTCCGCACGCATTTTTCGCGTCCGATGAGGACGCGGTTTATATTTTCCTCAACTGCCAGAATATTTTCTCTTCCCATAAAAAAAACACCTCACATACCTTCAGTATAGAGGAAATGAAGGGCGAGCGCAAGACCGCATAGATGAGTATATTTATATTTACTTTTGCGTAGTAAAGTGATAAAATAATTCTAAAATTTTTATAAAGGGGGAACCTTAATGAGTTTCAGTGATCTTATCTCAACCATCGACAACTTTATCTGGGGCTGGCCGCTCATCATCCTGCTCTTCGGCACCCACATATTCATGACATTCCGCACGGGCTTCATCCAGAAGGATATCTTCAAGGCGATCAAGCTGTCCGTCACGAAGGATCCGGATGCGGAGGGCGACGTCTCCCAGTTCGGAGCGCTCACGACCGCGCTCTCCTCGACGATCGGCACCGGCAACATCATCGGCGTCGGCACCGCGATCGCCTGCGGCGGCCCGGGCTCCGTCCTCTGGATGTGGCTGACCGGTATCTTCGGCATCGCCACCAAGTACGCCGAGACCCTGATCGCGGTCAAGTACCGCGTTAAGAGTGAGGACGGCACCATGATCGGCGGCGCGATGTACGCCCTCGACCGCGGCCTCAAGGCCCGCTGGGCAGGCATCATCTTCGCGATCCTCGCGGCTGTCTGCGCGTTCGGTATCGGCTGCATGGTTCAGGCCAATGCGGTTGCCGCCAACTTCACCACGAACTTCGGCGTCGCCCCGTGGATCATCGCGATCGTCTTAAGTGTCCTGGTCGGCCTCGTCATCATCGGCGGCATCCAGTCGATCACCAGAGTTTCCGAGAGGCTCGTGCCGTTCATGGCCGTCTTCTACGTCATCGGCTGCCTCATCATCCTCATCATGAACGTTGACGTTCTCGGCGAGGCTGTTGTCACGATCGTCACCTCCGCTTTCACGACGAAGGCTGCCACCGGCGGCTTCATCGGCAGCACGGTCGCCATGGCCTGCCGCTACGGCTTCGCCCGCGGACTTTTCTCCAATGAATCCGGTATGGGTTCCGCGCCGCTTGTCGCGTCCGCAGCCCAGACCCGCAACCCGAAGAGACAGGCGCTGGTCTCCATGACCGGCACGTTCTGGGACACCGTCATCATCTGTCTCATGACCGGTCTCGTCCTCGTCTCCTGCATCATCAAGCATCCGTCGATCGACGCTCTCTCCGGCAACGGCAGCGCGCTGACCTCCATGGCCTTCTCCACGATCCCGGGCATCGGCCTTCCGATCCTGATCGTCGGCCTCATCACCTTCGCGTTCTCCACGATCCTCGGCTGGTACTACTACGGCGAGCGCTGCGCGGTCTACCTCCTCGGTGAGAAGGTCATCATCGTCTACAAGGTCCTCTGGGTCATCGGCGTCTTCGTCGGCTCTCTGGTCGAGCTGAACCTGATCTGGAACATCGCCGACCTCTTAAACGGCCTCATGGCGGTCCCGAACATCTTCGCAGTCCTTCTCCTCTCCAAGGTCATCGCCGACGAGACGAAGAAGTACAGCGGCAGCCACATAACCGATAAGGATACCACCGAGATCCCGGTTCTGAAGAACTCGAAGAAGGGTATTCTCGGATAACATTTTCCAAGACAAAAGGAGTTCTCCGCCCGGAGAACTCCTTTTTTTGAGCCTTTTCTTCGCTCTTATTCTGTCATGAAATTGTAGCACATAGCTGCGAGCGCCGCACCCACAAACGGTCCGATGATGAAAACCGGAAGCGCAAGCAGGGCACGGATGTTTCCTGTGAACGCCGCGATGATCGCCGGGCCCAGGGATCTCGCCGGGTTGACCGACGTGCCGGTGAGGCCGATGCCGAAGATGTGAACCAGAGTCAGCGTGAGGCCGATGATAAGTCCGCCGAAGGAGCCGTGCTTGAACTTGGAATCCGTGACGCCGAGGATCGTGAGCACGAAAATGAATGTCAGCAGTACCTCAACCAGGAGTCCGGCAAGGATGCTTCCGTTCACACCGGCCAGGCCGTTCGAGCCGAAACCGCCGGTCATGTCCGTCACGCCGCCGAGCGCAAAAATAACGGCGAGGAGAATCGCACCGACAAACGCACCCGCGCACTGCGCGATCACATAGGGCACAAAATCCTTTCCGTCCATGCGGCCGGCCAGCAGGCACCCCAGGGAGACAGCCGGGTTGATGTGGCAGCCGGAGACATTTCCGATCGTGTACGCCATCCCGACGATCACCAGGCCGAATGCCAGAGCTGTCAGTATGTAACCGCCGCCCATGGCAGCGTCGCAGCCGACAAGCATCGCTGTCCCGCAGCCCAGGAGTACAAGTACCATAGTTCCAATGAATTCCGCTACATATTTTTTCATAGCGAACCCCCCTTTCTGTCCTTTACGGACATTTTACATTATATAATTTTCTGCTTCTCAATGCAACACTTCATCCTTGCGGGCTTTATTTTTCTCCAGCCGGTTCATAATGAACTCCTGATAGATAAATGTAAAGATCGCCGCAAACGGAATGGCGAGAAGCACGCCGATGATGCCGAACATTTTCCCGCCGACGATGATCGTGATCAGGATCCACACCGGAGAGACGCCCAGCGTGTCGCCGAAGAGCTTGGGCTTGATGTAGTAGCCGTCCAGGGTCTGGAGAAAGATCGTAAATACAATGAACCAGACCGAATGCCACGGATTCGACATGAGGAGGATAAAGGCGCCCAGGACGCCGCCGATCAGCGGACCGAACGTGGGCAGCAGGTTGGTCACGCCGACCAGCACCGAGACCAGAGGCGCATAGGCCATGCCCATGACGATCATGAAGATTGCGTTAAGCGCACCGACGATGATGCCGTCCAGAATGTCGCAGCCGACGTAGCGGACCAGGATCGTGTGACAGCGCATGAAGAAGCGGGAGTTGCGCCCGTAAGTCTTATCCGTGAGAAATGCGTGCCTGAGCCGGTCGATGCCGGCAAGCAGCGACTGTTTCTCCATCAGGAAATAGATGGCCAGGATAAACGAGATCACGATATTGAAGATACTCGATCCGATGTTGACCGATGTCGCGATGATCGTGTCGGCGTTGTTCGGTATCGCCGCGAGCAGTTCATTTACCTTATCCACGACCATGGTGCTGATCTTCGTCGTGTCGATGTTGAGGCCGGAAGCCGTCTCATTCAGTCTTGCCAGCAGGTCGGAGATCGTCTGGGCGTACCGCCACCTGTTGTTGAAGATCGTGACCACACCGTCCACGACCGACGGGACCAGCATGACAAAGAGCACCGCTATAAACGCGATCACGAACACGAATGTCACGACGACGGATACGATGTGCCGCCTTGATTCCTTTTTAATATTCCCGAAGACTCTCTCCTCCAGAAACACCATCAGCGGATTGAAAATATACGCAATCGCGATACCCACGACGATCGTCCGCACGGTTCCGTAGAAGCTGCCCAGGAATCCCACAAATGTGCCGATGTGCTGCAGCAGAAAATACAGCACCACCGCAAACGAGAGCGCGAACGTGAGCGAGATCCAGGGAGTCTCCATCATTTTCTTGAATTTGTCTTTCATAGTCTTATGCCTCTTTTTTCGGGTCTTTGCAGCCTATCTATTATACACGATTTTTAAGCTGATATAAAGGGGCTTTCTTACCGTGTTTCTCCGGGACGGTTCTTGCACGCGCCCCCAATCTGTGGTAAAGTTCTTCTAAGAAGGTTTTTACAAGGAGTTTTTACCATGTCCTCTAATAAAATGAATGACCGCACCGCCACCGTCACCCGCACCACAAAGGAGACCGATATCACCGTCACCCTGAACCTCGACGGAACCGGCGTCTCCTCCATCGACACCGGGATCGGCTTCTTCGACCATATGCTGGACGGCTTCACGCGCCACGGCCTCTTCGACCTCACCTGCACATGCAGGGGCGACCTCGCCGTCGACTCCCACCACACGATCGAGGATGTCGGGATCGTGCTCGGCACCGCGATCCGCGAGGCGGTCGGCGACAAGGCCGGGATCCGCCGCTACGGCAGCTTTGCCCTCCCGATGGACGAGACCCTGATCCTCTGCGCGGTAGACCTCTCGGGCAGGCCCTACTTCTCCTCCGACGTCACCTTCTCGGTCCCGAAGATCGGGGAGATGGACACCGAGATGGTCCGCGAGTTCTTCTACGCGGTCTCCTACTCCGCGCAGATGAATCTTCATTTCCATATGATCACCGGTGGAAATAACCACCACATCGCCGAGGCCTCCTTCAAGGCGTTCGCGAAGGCGCTCGACATGGCGACCGGGTTCGATCCGCGCGTAGCCGGCGTGTGGTCCACCAAGGGTTCTCTCTGAGCCTGAAAAAAATTTTAAAAAAAATAAAAAAAAGGCTTGCATTTTCCGGAGCAAGTGACTATAATAACACTTGCGCCGCGGAAAGCGAGCAAACGCACCTCTAGCTCAGTTGGTAGAGCACCTGACTCTTAATCAGGGTGTCCAGGGTTCGAGCCCCTGGAGGTGCACGAAAGGCAGGTTCAGATGAACCTGCTTTTTTTGTTGTGCAAAGCCCTCTCCCGTCATAATTGTATACATTTTTCTTTCCATTTCCTCCTTTTTATAGTATACTTGCACTATATACCCATTGTTTTCATTTTCAAGGAGGTGACCCATGAAAGCTTTCAAAATTAAGCAAAACCTGTACTGGACCGGCGTCCTTGACCCCGAGCTGCGTGTATTCGACATTATCATGGAGACCAGATACGGCACGTCCTACAATTCCTACCTTCTCGAGGGCAGCGAGAAGACCGCTCTCTTCGAGACCGCCAAGGAGGCCTTCTTCGACGAGATGGTCGGCTACATCGAATCCGTCGCCTCTGTCTCCGAGATCGATTACCTGATCATGGACCACACCGAGCCCGATCACGCCGGCTCCATCGCAAAGCTCCTCGACCTGAACCCCCACATCACGATCGTCGCGACAGGCCCCGCCCTTCAGTTCCTGAAGCATATCATCAACACGGACTTCAACAGCATCGCCGTCTCCGACGGAATGACCCTCTCGCTCGGCGATAAGACCCTGGAATTCATGGTCCTGCCGAATCTCCACTGGCCGGACACCATGTACACCTATGTCCATGAAATACAAACCCTGTTCACCTGCGACTCCTTCGGGTCCCATTTTGCGGCTCCGGGCATCCTCCGCTCCTCCGTCAGGGACGAGGAAGGCTACGCGGATGCCACAAAATACTATTTTGACTGCATCATCGGCCCCTTCGCCTATCCTTATATGTACAATGCCCTCGAGCGGATCCGGGATCTCGAGATCAAGCACATCTGCTGCGGCCACGGCCCTGTGCTGGATTCTCATTTTGAACAGATCTTCGGCTGGTACCGGGAGTGGTGCAAGGCGCCCGCCAAAAAGGAAAAGAAGCTGGTCGTCATGCCCTACGTCAGCGCCTACGGCTACACGAAAGCGCTTTCCGAGGCGATCGCAAAGGGTGTCGAGGAGGCCGGCGCCGAGGTGCACCGCTACGATCTCGTCTTTGACGACAAGACAAATCTTCCCGCCGACATGGCTGCCGCCGACGGTTATCTCTTCGGCACACCCACGATCCTCGGTGAAGCCCTGGAGCCGGTCTACAACCTGACTCTCGGCATGTACCCACCGGTCTTCAAAGGCAGGCTCGCCTCCGCATTCGGCAGCTACGGCTGGTCCGGTGAGGGCGTCCCCCACATCATCGAGCGCCTGAAACAGATCCGCCTGCGCGTTCTCGACGGTTTCCGCGTCCGCTTCCGGCCGGATGCCAATCAGCTCGCGGACGCCTACGATTTCGGCTACAACTTCGGCTGCGTGCTGCTCAAGAAGGAACAGAAGAAGCAGAGCGCTCCGGGTGCGCGCACGCTGGTAAAATGCCTTGTGTGCGGTGCCATCTTCGATTCGTCCCTCGAAGAGTGTCCCGTCTGCGGTGTCGGGCCGGAGAACTTCGTCCCTGCCGGGGACGCGGGAAGCGGTTATCAGAAAGACACAGACATGAGTTACCTCATCCTCGGAGGCGGTGTCGCCGGACTTGAGGCCGCACGGGCGATCCGCGAGCGGGATAAGACCGGCAGGATCACGATCATTTCCGGCGAGGAGCACCTGCCCTACAACCGTCCGATGCTCACCAAGGCCCTGCTCTCCGACTTTTCCGACAACCAGATGGCGGTCGAGCAGGCTTCCTGGTTTGCTGAAAATGAAATCCGCTTCATACCCGGCACCTTCGTCGAATCCATCGATCCGGCCCAGAAGTTTGTAAAAGCCGGCGGAGCGGTATACGCGTACGACAAGCTGATCTACGCGCTCGGCTCCTACTGCTTTGTGCCGCCGTTCAAGGGCGCGGAGCTCGACAAGGTCGTCGCCATCCGCACGATCGAGGATGCCTCCAAAATCAAGAATATGATCCCGCAGATCCGTACGGCTGCCGTCATCGGCGGCGGCGTCCTGGGCCTCGAGGCCGCCTGGGCACTGCGCCGCGCAAAACTCGAAGTCACCGTCATCGAGGGAGCGCCGGCACTCATGGCGCGCCAGTTAAACCCGGCAGCCTCCGCACTCTTAAAGACGATCGCGGAAGACGCCGGCATCCGTGTCCTGACAGCCGCCAGCACCGCCGAGATCAACGAGGAAGGGGTCCTTCTCGCCGACGGCACGCTCATCCCTGCGGAGCTCGTCATCGTCTCAACCGGCGTCCGCAGCAACCTCGGTCCCGCCCAGACAGCCGGCCTTGAGATCGGCCGCTCGATCAAAGTCAATGACCATATGGAGACCAGTCTGCCCGATATCTATGCCGCCGGCGACTGCGCGGAGTACAACGGAATCAACTACGCGCTCTGGAGCCAGTCCGTCGAGCAAGGCAAGACCGCAGGCGCCAACGCCGCCGGCGACGATGTGTCCTACGAGACCGTCGACGGTGCGCTTGCCTTCAACGGCATGAACACCTCGCTCTTCGCGATCGGCGACAACGGGAATGACCCCGCGAAGCTCTACAAGACCGTCGAGACCACGGATCTTCGCCGGAGACACTACGAGAAGTACACGTTCGACAAGAACCGCCTGGTCGGCGTGATCCTGGTCGGGGACACCTCCCGCCTCGCCGAGCTCACGATGAAGGTCAAGGAGCATGCAAAGTTCAGCGACGTGATTAAGCTGTGATTTTCAGGAAAGTTTCTCACAAAAAAAGCAGGTCTGTCCGGACCTGCTTTTTACGTTATCCTTATTTTCTCTTCGCCGCAATCATCTTCACCATCCTGTCGGCACTCAGCCCGGAAATGACGCCGATCACCGCGCCGACCGTCACATCCGACAGGAAATGAACCCCCACGTACATCCGCGAGAATCCCATCAGCGTCGCCAGGATCATCCCGACGAACTTGCACCAGCGTCTGGTGAAGGTCCTGACCACCGCCATCGCGACCGAGAAGGCCGCCCCGGTGTGGCCCGAGGGGAAGGAATTCGGATCATCCTCAAAGATCAGCGGATCAAAATCCTCCAGCGTGATCCAGGGGCGATCCCGCTTAAATATGGGCTTGATGATCAGGTTTGTCAGGATGGCTTCATTTGCCAGAGCCAGACCGGCCGTGAGGCCCGCGGTCCGGGTCTTCTTAAAGAGCAGAAATGCCGCAGTTGTCCCTATCATCAGCTTTCCGGAATCCCCGGTGGCGGTATAGGCCTTAAAAAACCTGTCCATCCGTTCGGTCTGCATCCTGTCCTGAATCCAGGGCAGCGAATTGTGATCGATCTTTTTGACTCTCTCCAGCAATGGGACACCTCTTATCTTTCGTAAGCGGCCGCAGCAGAAGCTGCACAATAAATCCAATAATAAAACCCCCGAAAGGATGCATTTTATTATACATCCTCCGGGGGAGTTATGACTATAGCAAGTTTTACAGAAATTTTACTTTTTTATCGTCAATATGCACCTACAGGCGCCCTTTATCTCGACATCTCGCTCTGGTAGCCGGTGCTCTTGTGGTCCTTGATGACCGACTCGATCTCGTCGCAGCCGGAGAGCGGCATATCGCCTCTGACCGTGTTCTTGACCGCCGAGTAGGCATTTCCGAACTCCACCGCGCGCTGGAAGTTGTCCGGCTCGGAGAGGAGCGCGTAGAGCACGCCACCGACGTAGGAGTCGCCGGAGCCGATACGGTCGATGACCTGGATCCTCTTGTAGGGCTCCTCCTTGTAGTAGGTGTCCGTCGCCTTGCTGTAGATGACGGAGCCGAAATCATGGTGACGCGGGCTGTGGACGACGCGCTGTGTGGAGGCGACGACCGAGATCGGGTACTCCGCAGTGAAGCTCTTCATGATCTCCTCCGCGGTTCCCTCCTTGAGGAAGGTCAGGCGGGCCGTGTCTTCGGAGCAGAAGAAAATGTCCACATACGGCAGGATCGTCTCGATGCAGGCCCTGGCCTCATCGCCGGACCAGAGGTTGCCGCGGAAGTTGACGTCAAATGAGATCATCGCTCCAGCCGCCTTGAACCGCTTGATCATCTCGATTGCGGTTGCCCGGGATTCGGGGCAGAGAGCCAGCGTGATGCCGGAGGTGTGGAAGCATCTGGCGGACTCAAAGATCGAATCGTCGAAATCGTCGATGCTGATCTTCTGGAAGGAGCTGTAGGCGCGGTCATAGACGACGCGCGGCTTTCTGGGATAGAGCCCGGACTCGTAGTAGTAGATGCCGAGACGCGCGTCCTTCGAGCTGTCGTACGCCAGGTAGTCATCGCTGACACCGGAGAAACGGATTGCATTTTTCGCGTATTTGCCGATGTCATTGTCCGGGAGCCTCGAGATGATACCGGTTCGAAGCCCTAAAAGAGAGGCGCCGGTCAGGACGTTCAGCTCCGCGCCGCCGACACGCTTCTCGAAGGTGTCGCCGCGGACAAGGCGGTCGTCGTTTACCGGGGAGAGACGAAGGAGGACTTCTCCGAGGGCAAGAAGATCAAATTCTTTTTTCATTTCCGTAATCACCTTTCATTGTTGTTGTATGAAAAATAAAATCATATCCGATGATACCAGTATACAACATATTTGATGAAAATGGCGGGGTTTTTGCAAATTTGTAAGAAAATCTGTGCCATCCTGCAAAACCGGATAAAAAATCAGTGCTGCACCGCCGTGGGGACGGTTCTGACAACGTTGCGGGGACTGTCCCCACAACGGCGCGGGGACTGTCCCCACAACGGCGAAGGGACTGTCCCCGCAACGGCGAAGGGACGGTCCTGACAATGTCAGAGCCGTCCCTCCGTAAATAAACATCATGATCTGATTTATGCAGCCTTTTTCTTTCTTATGATCTGGAACACCATCACGAGCGCCACAACGCCGATACCGATCACATCGGTGAGGGTGCCCGGCACCAGCAGCAGAAGGCCGGCCGCGATCAGCACGATCCGGAACACGATCATCAGACTGCCCTCAAGGTAGCCCTCAAGGCCCGCCGCGATCGCAACGATACCGACGACCGAGGTGATGATGACCTGGATGACCTCCAGCGGATTTGTGTCGATGAGGAGCATCGCAGGGTTAAGAGCGAAAACGTACGGCACGACGAAGGCCGCGATCGCGAGCTTGGTCGCGTTGAGCGCCGTCTTCATCGGCTTACTGCGGGCAATCGCGGAGCCCGCGTAGGCCGCCAGCGCGACCGGCGGCGTGATGTCCGCCACGATGCCGAAGTAGAATACGAAGAAGTGCGCCGCCATCGCAGGGATCCCAATCTGGATCAGGATCGGTGCGCAGGTGGAGGCCATGATGCAGTAGTTGGCCGTCGTCGGAACGCCCATACCGAGGACGATGCAGCAGAGCATCGTGAAGAACAGGGCGATGAACTTGGAGCCGTTCGCGATCGTGATGATCGCGGTAATGAGCTGGGAAGCGAGACCCGTCATGGCGATGCTGCCCGCGATGACGCCGGCGATCGCGCAGGCCACTGCGACGGAGATGGAGCTCTTGCCGCCGCCCGCCAGGGCTTCGAAGAACATTTTCGGAGTCATCCGGGAGTCCTTGTTGAAGAGGCTCACGACGATGGAGGCGATGATCGCCACCGCGGCCGAGAACGCCATCGTGTTGCGGCCGCTGGAGACCATGTAGACAAGGAGAATGAGCGGGATCAGCAGGTAGATCTTCCTGATCAGCTTGCCGAATTTCGGAAGCTGGTCGCGGCTGATGCCCTTAAGTCCCAGCTTCTGCGCCTCGAGATGGACACAGATAAAGATGCCGAGGAAATAAAGGACCGCCGGCAGGATCGCCCTGACGATGATGTTCGAGTAGGGAACGCCGACATACTCCGCCATCAGGAACGCAGCCGCGCCCATGATCGGGGGCATGATCTGGCCGCCCGTGGAGGCCGCCGCCTCAACCGCTCCCGCGAACTCCGGCTTGTAGCCGGTCTTTTTCATCATCGGGATCGTGACGGAACCCGTGGTGACGGTGTTGCCGACCGAGGATCCGGAGACCATGCCGCAGAGTGCCGAGGAAATGACCGCAACCTTGGCCGGACCGCCCGAGGACGCGCCCGCCACGCAGTTGGCCAGCTGGATGAAGAAATCGGAAATACCCGTGCACTCCAGGAAGGACCCGAAAATGATGAAGACGACGATGAACTTCGCGCAGACCTGGATCGGCGTCGTGAGGATGCCGGTCGTGCGGTAGAAAAGGCCGATCGTGAGGTTCGTGACGGCCCTCTGCATGCCGAGGCCCTTGGTAATACCGTAATAATACAGCGCGTAAATGACAAACACGCTCGCAACGCAGAGGATCGGGATGCCGACCGCGCGGCGGCAGAGCTCGAAGGTCGCGAGGATTCCGATGATGCCGATCACGATCTCATAGGGCTTCACGTTCATCATGCCGAGGCGGACGGTGAGATCCTGCGCATTGGCGACGATATAGAAATAGGCGCCTGCGCCGAGGATCATGATGATCCAGTCATACCAGGGGATATGGTTTGTCTTCTGCACGCCTTTCTTTGCCGGGTACATCAGGTAACCGATTATGATGATGCAGCCGACGAAGGAGGGATAGCGGATGAGGTCAAGCCAGGTAGCGAACAGCGTGACATAGATGACAAATACGGAAAATGCAGCCATGATCGCATACACGATGATCCGGGGCGTCCCCTCCCACACGCGGGTGTTGGATTCCCGGTCGTATTTCTTCATGACCGCCTCGAGCTCTTCTTTTGAGGCGATGTCGCTTGCCGGTTGTGTGTTTGTTTTTATATTTTTATCCTTGTCTGCCATCCGTACCTCCTTATATTGGAAAAAAGTGCTGCCTCCGATGAGACAGCACTTGCCTTGTTACTGTTTCGGATTATTCAGCCGTCTCGACCGTAATGCCGTTCTCTGCGAAATACTTTGCAGCGCCCGCATGGAACGGAACCGCGATGCCGTCGGTCGCGAACTCGAGGGAGAGCTCAGCACCCTTGCCGTGAAGGGCGGCGATGTCGGCAGCGCCGTCGAAGATGGTCTTGGTGATCGTGTAGGCGACTTCCTCATCCATGTCAGCGCTTGCGATGAGCGTAGCCTTGACCGTGATGGTCACAGCATCCTCGTCAAATCCCTGGTATGTGCCGCCCGGAATCGTGAGGGAAGCGTACCACGGGCAGTCGGCAAGGAGCTTCTTCATATGCTCGTCATCGATCGAGACCAGGTAAACCGGCTTGGATGTAGCAAGGTCCGTGACAGCTGTGGTCGGAGCGCCCGCGCAGATGAATGCGACGTCGATCTTGCCGTCCTTAAGGCTCTCTGCGGAATCACCGAAGGACTGATAGATCGGAGTGATGTCGTCAAGGGTGAGGCCGTAAGCATTGAGGATGTCGATGGTATTGTAGTATGTGCCGGAGCCTACATCGCCGACGCAGACATTCTTGCCCTTGAAATCGGCAACGGACTTGATATCCGGGTTGCAGGTGACCATCTGTACCGTCTCGGCGTAAAGGCCGCCGATAACACGGAAGTCGCTCATGGCGCCGGTCTCCGCGAAGGAGTTGGTGCCGTTGTACGCGTAGGTCATAACGTCGGACTGAACCGTCGCGAGCTCAACCGTCTTGTTGAGGACGATATCGCTGATGTTGGCTGCGGATCCGCCGGAAGAAACGACGTTGATCTTGACGCCGGTGTTCTGGCCGATGTAGTTTGCAAGGACGCCGCCGAATGCGTAGTAGGTGCCGGACTCACCGCCGGTGCCCATGGTCAGGTTGGCGGAGACATCGGACGCTGCTGCCGGAGCGGTGCTCTCCGCTGCTGCGGTGCTGGCTGCCGCGGTGCTCTCCGCTGCCGGAGCCGCAGAAGAGGACGAGGAGCCGCCGCATCCTGCGAGCATTCCGAGAGACATGATGCCCGCCATGAGAATCCCGAGTGCCTTCAAAGATTTCTTTTTCATAATTACCTCCTTTTTGCCGGTTCGAACTTGGGGCCGGCACAATTTATATTCCAAAAACGAATTTATTTTACAACTTTTTAGAATAATATGCAAGTCCCTTTTGGGCAGTATCCCGGGATTATATCCTGATTTTACAACAGGTCTCTCCCGCTCCCCACACTTTTATGCTATACTCCTCATAAGGGAGGCCGCCATGAAAGACACTCAGGACAACCGCATCATCTTCCATATCGACGTCAACTCCGCGTTCCTCTCCTGGAGCGCGGTCAAACGGCTGTCCGAGGATCCGAACGCACCGGACCTCCGCCTGATCCCCTCGGCGGTCGGCGGGGACGTGAAGACCCGCCACGGGGTCATCACCGCGAAGTCGATCCCCGCCAAAAAAATCGGGGTGAAAACCGGCGAGCCGGTCATGCGGGCCCTCGAGAAATGTCCCGAGCTCGTCCTCATTCCTTCCGATTTCACGACCTACCGGAAATACTCGAACGCCTTCATGAAGATCCTGAAAAAATACTGCCCCGTCGTCGAGAAAGCCTCGATCGATGAAGCCTACCTCGACATGACCGGGCTGGAAGACCGGTTTCAGAAAGAGCTGAATGCCGGCGGCACCTTCCCGCGCTGCGCCGCGGAAGTTATTAAAAATGAAATCCGCGATACCTTAGGCTTCACCGTCAATGTCGGCATCTCCTCCAACAAGCTTCTCGCAAAGATGGCCAGCGATTTCACGAAGCCCGACAAGATCCACACGCTCTACCCGGAGGAGGTCCCCGAAAAGCTCTGGCCGCTCCCGATCGGCGAGCTCTACGGCTGCGGGCCCAAAACCGCCGAGCGGCTGACCGGCCTCGGTCTTAAGACCATCGGCGACGCCGCGAAGGCAGATCCGGATCTTCTCATTTCCATTCTCGGGGACAAGGCCGGCAGCTACATCCACCGCGCCGCGAACGGCCTCTCGAGAAGCGAAGTCGTAATCACGCGCGAAAAAGCCAAGAGTTACTCCAACGAGACGACCACTCCCGAGGACATCACACTGGAGAATTTTGACTCCGCCTGCGTGCCCACCATAAAAAAACTCTCCGGCCGCGTCGCGGAGCGCCTTCAGAGGGACAGGGTGAGGGGCTCGACGGTTTTCATTTCCGTAAAGACCGCCCTCTTCAGGCGCCACTCCCGGCAGATGCGGATCGATAACCCGACAAATGACGCCGGCCGCATCACAGAATCCGCTCTCCTCCTCGCGAGCGAGCTTCTCATGCCGCCCTCCGGCCTGTTTGCGCACGGGGAGGCCATCCGCCTTGTCGGGGTCGGCGTGACGACGCTCACCGAGAGCACATTTGACCAGCTCGATCTCTTCTCCTGGGCGGAGGAGAAAAAGAAGAACGATGCGGCCGCCCAAAAAAAGAAAGCCCGCGACGACAAGCTCACGGGCATGATGCAGAAGATCAATGATAAATACGGCAGCGGCGCAATAAGCCGCGGGCAGAAAGGATTTAAAAATGAAAATACTGATCATCCGGCACGCTGAACCCGACTACGAGCACGACAGCCTCACCGAAAAAGGTCTTCGGGAGGCGCAGCTCCTGGCGGACCGGCTGGAGCATGCTCCGATCGACCACTTCTATGTCTCCCCCTACGGGCGGGCCAGAATGACCGCCGCGCCGGCGCTCGCCCGCCGGGGCGAGGAGGAGCACATTCTCCCCTGGCTTCGCGAGTTCGACGTCCGCGTCACGCTCGAGGATGGGACGCACAAGGGAATCCCGTGGGACTATCTGCCGGCCGACTGGACCCGTCACCCCGAGAATTTCACGATCGATCACTGGCTTGAGACCCCCGTTTCAAGAAGCGGCGACGTTAAGGGCCGCTACGAGGAGGCTGCAGACGGCCTCGATGCGCTCCTTGCAAAGCACGGCTACCGGCGGGACGGCTATATTTACCGGGCGGAGAAGCCGAACGCGGAGACGGTTGCGCTCTTCTGCCATTTCGGGCTCGAGTGTGTGCTCCTCTCCCGGCTTCTGAATCTCCCTCTGGTGCCGCTCCTGCACGGGACCTGCGCACTGCCCGCCTCCGTCACGACCCTGGTTACCGAGGAACGGGAAGAGGGGATCGCCTCCTTCCGGATGCTCACCTTCGGGGACACATCCCACCTCTCCTCCCGCGGCGAGGAGCCCTCGTTCCACGCCCGGTTCTGCGAGCGGTTTACGGACGATACGAGACATTGATGCTGCAATAAAAAAGGCGGCTCCCGCAAGGGAACCGCCTTTTTGCTGCCGTTCTTGTTTATTTCCTGCTGCTTCCGCTGTTCCTGCTGAGGATCCGCAGGATGTAGAGGAAAAGATTTACGAAATCGAGGTAGAGCTGCAGAGCCGAGAAGATCGAAGCCTTGGCCAGCATGGTGCCGTCGCCCGAATTCGTGTAGTAATAGTAGTTGTCGCGGATCTTGGTCGTGTCATAGGCTGTATAGCCGAGGAAGATCGCCACACCGAGATAGCAGAATGCAAGATCCAGGATATCGATGCGGAGGAAGATCCGGACAATACCGAAAATAAGAAGCGCGATCAGCCCCGCAAAGAGATACGGGCGGATCGTGTCAAGCTGCATATTGAAAACTCTTGCCGCGATCGCCATGCCGGCGAACAGAATTGCCGTCGCCGCAAACGCAAACATGAGGATCCTGAGGTCAAACATGTAGAAGTACATGGAGAACGTCACGCCCGTGAGCGCCGCGTATGCGAGGAACATTCCTCTCGCCGAACCGACGGAAAGCTTGCGGACCCGGATACCCATAACCGCCACAACGGCAAGCTGGGCGACCGTGCAGACGATCAGGACGATGCTGAGAGCTCCGCTCATCATAAGCCTGTTCATGAATCCCGAGAGCGCAAGTCCCATCGATACGCCGAATGTGACCAGGAGGCCAAGAGCCATCCACATGAAGGTCTTTGCGATGTAGCTGCTGAGCGACTCAGTGACTGCACCCATGCCGGCCATGACGTTGTAGCCGCCGGTTCCGTAGTTGTAGGAATTCTGATTGGTTTCATTTTCATAGTAAGGATTTTCATAATCCCTGTTGTAATCATTATTCATATGATAGATCTCCTTTCCGGAAGTTTTCCTTCCTTATAGAATGTAGTGTACCATCCTTTTTCGATAATTCAAGATTGAAATTGTGAAGATTATATGAATAATTTCATACACCCGTGCACCTTCCGGGCTCTTTCCCATTGACAGCTCCCCGAATTCCGCTTAATAATAGGTAAAAACCCGCCCGCAGAGAGGTTTTCACAAATCACAAACATGTTTTTCACAAATCCCCACGATTTTGGACACAGAATGTTCTAAATCTCCCTGTATCGTATGCATCATCAAATCGAAAGGAGATTTCCAAAAATGAAAAAACAGTTCATCGCAGCCGCACTCGCAGTCATGGTCAGCTCTTCCCTCCTTATCACGGGCTGCAGCTCTTCCAATACAGAAACCAAAGCTTCCAAAACATCCGTCACCTTTGAGGCGGAGACGGAGCCGGCAAGCGGCCAGGTGATCTTCGAGGAAGACACACAGACCGTAACAGCCGGGTCCTCCGAAGCATCTGCCTCTGACAGCACCTCCTCCGGGACGGAGATAAACGACAGCGACATCTTCACGGACCGGGATCTTCTCCAGGAGGCCGACACCTCCGAGGCCGAGACGATCGAGGTCGCAGACAACGAGGACATCACGATCTCCGAGGCAGGCACCTACATAATCACCGGAACTGCTGAAAATGCAACCATCATCGTCGAAGCAGCGGATGACGCCAAAGTCCAGCTCGTGCTCGACAACGTGAGCATCACGAACGATGACTCTCCCGCCATTTATGTAAAGAGCGCAGACAAGGTCTTCGTCACAACCGCTGAGGGCAGCGACAATACCCTCTCCGTCACGGGCACCTTCACGGCGGACGGCGACACCAACACCGACGCGGTGATCTTCTCCAAGGATGATCTGGTCCTGAACGGTCTCGGAACTCTGACGATTAACTCCACCGACCACGGCATCGCGGCCAAGGACGACTTCAAGGCGACCGGCGGCACATGGATCATCAATGCTGAGGGCAAGGGCATCGACGTGAACGACTCCGTCTCGATCTGCGGCGGCACCTTCACGATCACAGCCGGCGGCGACGGCATCCACTGTGAAAATGACGAAGACCTCACGGTCGGCTCCGTCTACATCAGCGGCGGCACCTTCGATATCGACGCGGGTTCCGACGGCATTCAGGCGACGACTACCCTCACGATTAACGGCGGCAACATCAATATCTCCGCCGAGGAAGGTCTCGAGTCCACAAGCGTCACGATCAATGACGGCACGATCTACATTGAGGCCTCCGACGACGGCATCAACGCCTCCGACAAGTCCACCGCGGTTGACATTTTAATCGAGTTCCACGGCGGCGACACCACCATCGTGATGGGCCAGGGCGACACCGACGCGGTCGACTCCAACGGTTACATCTACGTCTACGACGGCACGATCACGATCACCGGAATGTCCGCATTCGACTACGAGCGGGGCGGCGCGATCTACGGCGGCACCGTCACCGTGAACGGTTCGCAGGTCACCGAGATGACGACCCAGATGATGGGAGGCGGCATGATGGGCGGTCGGATGGGCGGTCAGTTCGGCCAGGGCCAGATGCCCGAAGACGGCACGATGCCCGAGATGCCCGAGGGCGGCTTCGGAGGCCGGGGCCAGATGCCCGGCGGCAGAAGGTAAAAACAGACAGTCTGAAGGGACGGATCTTAAAAAAAGATCCGTCCCTTCGTATTTTCATCTCACCTTAACTTTTCCGAAAAATCCGCCAGCACCTCAGATATCTTAATCTGCTGCGGACACACCACCTCGCAGCTCCTGCACCCGAGGCAGGACTGCGGCTGCTTCTCCTCCGGGAGCGCCGCGAGCGCCATCGGCGCGATGAACCCGCCTCCCGTGTAGACATGCTCATTGTAGAGCGAAATGAGATTCGGGATATCAAGCCCCTGCGGGCAGTGGCTCACGCAGTAGTGGCAGGCCGTGCAGGGCACCGTGCCGACCGAGAGCATCCTGTCCGCAACATCCATGAGCTCCTTCATCTCCGCCTCGGAGAGCTTCTTATCCTCCGAAAATGTAGCAAGGTTCTTCTCAAGCTGCTCCTCGTTTGACATCCCGGAGAGGATCATGGTCACGGACGGGATGCTCGTGAGGAAGCGGAACGCCCACGCCGGAATCTCCTCGTCCGGGCGGAGCGCCTTAAGACGCGCCTCGTACTCCGGGGCGAGCTTCGCGAGCTTTCCGCCGCGCAGCGGCTCCATGACCCACACCGGGATGTTCCGCTTATTTAAGATCTCCACCTTTTCCCTGCCGTTCTGGAAGGTCCAGTCGAGATAGTTGAGCTGCAGTTGGCAGAACTCCATGTGATCGCCGTATGCATCGAGGAAGCGCGTGAGAACCGGCAGGTCCCCGTGGCAGGAGAACCCGAGGTGCCTGATGCGTCCGTTCTTTTTCTGCTCCATCAGATAACTGAAAATGCCGTACTTCTCATCGTCGAGATAGGCATCGATGTTCATTTCACACACATTGTGGAAGAGATAGAAGTCAAAATAGGAAACCCCCAGCTTCTCAAGCTGCCTCTCGAAGATCTCCTCCGCCTTTCCCCAGTTGGACGGGTCATACCCCGGGAACTTGGTCGCGACATGGAAGCTCTCCCGCGGATAGCGGGCCAGAGCCTTGCCCAGAACCAGCTCCGAGTTCTCATCGTGGTAGCCCCAGGCGGTGTCGTAATAGTTGATACCGTTCTTCATGGCCGTGTCCACCATGCGGAGCGCAGCCTCCTCATCGATCCTGCCGTCATCTCCATCAAGCACCGGAAGGCGCATCGCGCCGAAGCCGAGCGCCGACAGTTTGATATCCTGAAAATCTCTGTAAATCATTGGTTTCCTCCTCTCATTTCACTGTAATCGTCTTCTCCGTCTGCCGGATCAGATAGTCCATGCGGTCCACTTTTTTCTGGGTTTCGTGCAGGTCCTCCATCAGGTCACAGCGGCAGAGCCGAAGGTGCCGCACCAGCTCCTCTCCCCGCCCGGCCTCAAGAAGCCTCGCAGCCTTTGCGATGACCTCCTCACCGCAGCCGGCATCTTCGAGCGCGATCGTCATTTTCTCAAGCCGTTCGTCCATGGCGCTCTCCTTTCTCATTATCTGCAGTTTTATTGTATCTTCTTGCGGGATTTTGCGCTAATGGTTATAATGAATATCACGATATTCTTTTAAGGCATATCCCGAGAGGTATTTTCATGGAAATAAGAACCCTTCGCTACTTCCTGGCTGTCGCGCGCGAGGAAAATATGACCCGCGCCGCCGACCTTCTGCACGTCACCCAGCCCACCCTCTCCAAGGCGCTGAAAGCGCTGGAGGATGAGCTTGGCAAGAAGCTGTTCATCCGCCGCAGCTTCAGCATCGCGCTGACCGAGGAAGGCGCCCTCCTTCGCGACCGGGCGGAGGACCTCGTCACGATGGCGGACAAGATTGAAAAGGAGTTTCTCTCGCTGGACGATATCGCCGGGGGCGACCTCTATTTCGGTCTCGCCGAATCCTACCAGATCCGCTACCTCGCCCGGGAGATCCGCGCATTTAAAGAAACCTGCCCGGGCCTCCGCTACCACATCACAAGCGGAGACACCGAGCAGGTGACCGAAAAACTTGATAAGGGACTTCTCGACTTTGCGGTGATCTGCGACGCTCCCGACACGCGAAAGTACGAGTTCGTCCCGTTCCCGGAAGGGGACGTCTGGGGTCTGATCCTCCCCGCCGATTCGCCGCTGGCTGAGAAAAATGAAATCCTGATCGATGACCTCGCAGGTCTCCCCCTCTTCACCTCCGAGCAGGGCTGGGAGGGAGACATCAGGGCGTGGGCCGGCGACCGGTTCGGCGAGCTCCGCCTCGAGGGCTCCTTCCGCCTCGCCTACAACGCCTCCCTCTTCGTGAAGGAGGGGCTCGGGTACCAGCTCTCCTTCCGCGACCTCGTCGACGTCTCCGAGGGGAGCGGCCTTGTCTTCCGCCCGCTCACTCCGAGGCTCGAGGTAAAGCTGTACCTCATCTGGAACCGCTACCAGGCCTTCACTCCGGTCGCGGAACGGTTCCTTGCGCAGGTGAAGGGACGGTTCTGAAGCCGAAAAGGACGACTCGAAAGAGCCGTCCCTCAGCCTTACTTCATCACAAATCTCTCCCCGTCCGTAAGGATCGTCACCGTATCGCCCTCCTCGACGAGGATCATATCGATGACGTCCGTGTAGCGGGCGGAGTAGATGTTTTCATTTTCATCGACAATGTAGAGATAGGTGTTGCCGTCCCTGACGATCTCCCGCATCTTCGCGATCGTCACCGTCCGGGTCTCCCAGGAAGACGTATCCGTCTCCTCCGGCACATCGACCACGGTGCCCTCCGCCGTCGCCTCCGCCTGGCTGATGCGGCCCGCGACCAGCGCCTTGTACTTTGCGATGCAGTCAGCCTGGGTCGTGGCGGTCGCGACCATGTTGTACTGCTCGACATTGACGCAGGCGTACATTTTGACGAGGCCGCTCGCGTCCTTAAGGACCATGATGTAGGTCGGAACCTCGTCGAGCAGGATCAGCGACGGGAAGGAGGCCGCGTAGCGCTTCTCCTGCACCTCGCCCTGGGCCGAGGCCATCGCGGAGAACTCGTCCGCGCCCGAGCAGGTGATGAAGATGGTCTCTTCCGTCCGCTCATTTGAAAGGATGAACCCGATGTTCGAGCTGTCATTGTTGAGCGAGGTCACGCCCGTGTAGATCCAGATATCTCCGTCCTTGGAAATGTAACCGTAGTCCGAGGTGTACTCGTCGTCACTTTCGTACTCCGTGATCTTGCGGCAGCCGCTCTGGCCGATCACCGAGTTGATGAACCCGGAATGCAGCTGAGCCGCGTTGTTGTACTGGGCACAGATGAGGTCGCCCGGGAAAACCACGTCCACCCAGCGCGGGATGTCGCCGACCGCCTTCTTCTCGCACGCGCCCGTCACCGGGTCCACCAGGATCGCGCCGACGACCTGGTCGCCGCCGTAGAGGCCGACCAGATGGTCGTAGACCGAGGCCACGTACCAGGGATTGCCCTCCTCGTCGATCTCAAAATGCACATCGTCGAACATCACGGTCGGAAAATGAAACCGGATATGCCTCTCCAGATTCTCATTGAAGTACGCCGACGGGACGTAGATCATCCCCTTCGGCAGCTCGGTATAGTCCGCATCCATCCGGACCGGGTCCACGAGGACGTAGCCCGGGACACCGTTTTTGCGGTTCTTCCACCACTTGATGATGCCGTCATAGCGGAGCGGCGAGGTCTTGACCGGGGTTCCCTGGTAGTCGATCTGCGTGTAGCCGCTCACATTGTACTGGCTGACCACCCTGGAGAGGGACCCGATCTCGCGGTTGCCGAGCTTCTCCGCCGACGCAGTGTCCATGAGCGCGATCGAGGCCGTCTTCTCCGCCGAGGGGATGTCCGCGACGGTTCCCTCCGTCACCGTGAGGATCCGGCTGTAGGCTCTCGCATGAAAGATCGTGCTGCTGAAAATGAACGTGATCACCACCGGTAAAATGAACAGCCCCGCCGTGATCATCCCCGGTATCTTCGACTTCGCTTTCGCCTGCGGGTCAAAGGAGATCGTGTTGCCCTGGATGCGCACAGGCGCATTGCCCCCGCTGAAATAGTAGAGGATCGTGAAGACCAGCGAGACGATAAAGAGATACGACATGCATCTCGCGCTCTTGATGTTGACGGGCGGCAGATAAAAATAGTAGAAGATCACCGCGAACGCAGCTGTAAATAGCCCGCACTTTAGTGTCGTATTGGACTTTTTGAATCTGTTTTTATTTTCCATGATATGCACCTCCGTGGCTCTCCTATCATTATACCGTAAAGAGTTGTTTTCATAAAGACATAACTGCCCGGTAAATCAGTAATTATTCTTCCAAATCTGCTCTTTTATGCTATAATAATTGTATAATTTTCCTGTTTTTCCGCACTTCCCAAAGGAGGCCCCCATGTACCTCGACCGCCTTAAAGCCAACTGGAAAAAATGGTTCATCTACTCCCTCCGCATCGCCCTCGGCAGCTCCCTCGCGGTCCTGACCGCCCATGCCTGCGGCCTGCTCTTCTACACCCAGGCCGGCGTGATCTGCATTTTCTCGATGCTGACGACCGCCAAGGACACGCTGAAGCTCTCCGTCGCGAGACTCATCAGCTTCGGCATCACGGCCGCCGCGGCCTTTGTTCTCTTCCACTATGTCCCCAGCGAGTGGGTCGCGTTCGGGATCTTCATTTTCATCACCGTCATGGTGAGCGAGCTCTTCGGCTGGGGCGCGGCCCTCTCGGCCAATGTGGTCGCGGGAACGCATTTTTTAAGCGTCGACGATTTCACGACCGGCGTCATCATAAATGAGTTCTACATCGTCATCATCGGCATGGTCTTCGCCTTCCTCTTCAACCTCTTCCGCGCGACGGACACCACCAAGAAGAAGCTCGACGGCGGAATCGCGAGCATTCAAAATGAAATGCAGTCGATCCTGACCGGCACCGCCGATTACCTCGCCGGGACACTGGGCGACCGCGACATCTGGAAGGAGATCGACGTGCTCCTCTCAGGCCTAAACCGCTGGATCCATCTCTCCGCGGAGTACGAGGGCAACTCGTTCGAGGACAATCCCGAGTACTACATCCGGTATTTCGAGATGCGGGAGCGCCAGTGCGAGATCCTCGAGGAGCTCCACGCCGAACTTCGGAAGATCAAAAGCCTGCCGAAGCAGGTTGCCGTCGTCGAGGACTACATCCGCTACATGAGCAAATACGTGACCGCGATGAACGTCCCGACGGAGCAGCTTGCGCGCCTTGACGATATTTTCGCCCATATGAAAAATGAACCCCTCCCAGTCACCCGGGACGAGTTCGAGAATCGCGCGGTGCTCTACCATATCCTGATGAGTCTCGAGGACTTCCTGCTGGTGAAGCAGCGGTATATCCAGACGGACATGGCAGTGAAATAACAGGAGGGCCGGAAGTGAGAACGCTTAGCGTTCTAACTTCCGGCCCTCCCGCCTTTATCCAAGATCGATCTGCTGCCTCTCATACAGTTCATTTTCCATAAGCTCCGGCTTCTCACCGATAAAGGCCTTCGCGGCCGCCTTCACGAACAGAAGAACAACGAGCACCGCGAAGACAAGCACAATGATTCCGATTATCTTAAGCATCTTTTTCATACCCACCCCTTGCAGCATCGCAAACGTCTGTAATGTTCAAAAAATAACATAAATCCTTTGTATTTTCAACACATACCTCGCGGAGTGTTTGCACCGGACATAAAGAGCGGGAGCCCCGCCGGATCGATCCGGCGGGGCTCCCGCTCTTTTATGGGGGGGTATTTTGATCTGTCTGGTTCAATCGGATCACATGCCCGTGTAGACTCTGCTGTAGGACACGGCATTGCGCATCGAAAGGAGCATGCTGATCGCTCTCTCGTCGCCGAACTGCTCGCGGAAGGCGCTGACCATCTTCTCGCCGTAGGTGTCGGTGAGGGACTCGATGAGAACCTGCCTGGTCTCCTCGGTCAGCTCGCCGATGGACTCGTCGTTTCCGGTGTTTTCATTTTCGGACTCCATGCCCGGATACACTCTGCTGCGGAAGGGAGCCTGCTCGATCTCGGCGAGCTTATCGAGGGCCTTATCGTCCCCGAAGTACTCGCGGAGGGAGCTCACCAGCTTCTCGCTGTAGATATTTGCGTAGGTGTCGAAGAGGAGCGCCTTGGACTCATCGGTGATCTCACCGTAGGATTCCTCCTCAGCGTCAGCCTGGGACTCGGACTCCATACCCGGGTATACTCTCGAGTACATCGGATTGTGGAGGTCCTTGATGCTTGCCGGCTCGGCGGCCTCGGTCTCTGCAGCCTTTTTAGCCTCCTCAGCTTTCTTGGCTTCCTCAGCTTTCTTAGCCTCTTCGGCCTTCTTCGCCTCTTCAGCCTTCTTTGCCTCTTCGGCCTTCTTTACCTCCTCGGCTTTCTTCTTGGCGGCGTCCTTGCTGGTGAAATTCCGGACCTCGGTGGCCTTGTTCTCGGCGGCTTTGCTTGTGACATTTTTGATCTCGGGGGTCTTGATCACGGCGGCTGTGACAGCTGCGGGCCGGCTTACGGAGGCGGCCTGCGCGGCGGCCATCTTGTTGCCGAGCTTGAACACCGTGAAGGCGGTGGCTGCGAGGGAGATGCAGAGAGCGACGGTTGCGGCGATTTTAATGGACTTTTTCATGATTTTTTCTCCTTTATTAGTCTGAGTTTTAGGAAATCGGCTTGCGATTTATTTTTTATTTTTCAGTGCTTCTCTTGAAGCAACTTCACTATATCACGGGGCCTGTCACAGAAGTGTCACAGGAGAGAGGGAAATTTCGACGTGTGGGGACGGTTCTTCGCGGAGGAGAACCGTCCCCACACGTCGAATCCTCCCCAAATCCGCTCTTGACTTTGCAGCATAAATCCAGTAGTGTTCTCCTTAGGAAAAGGAGAGACTTCCATGGAGCGAACATGGATTTATGTGGGAGGACACGCTATGAGAAAACAAAAAAGCCCCAAAGACACAAAAAACAAGGCATTCGGGACACCCTACGATGACGCGTTCAAGACGCTCCTCGTCGACTGCCCCAGGCTGTTGATCCCCGTGGTCAACGAGGTGTTCGGGAAGTCCTATACGGGCCGTGAGCAGGTCGTACTCCGGGCGAACGAGCATTTTCTGCCCGGGATGAATTCCGAAAATAAAAAGCGCATCACCGACAGCGCCTTCACGATCATGGGTGAGAAACCGGAAAACTATATCTTCGAGTGCCAGTCAAGGCCCGATAACAGCATGATTATCAGGATGTTCGAGTATGCGACCCAGGAGGCGATCGATACCCGGGAGATCAGGGGGAACACACTTCACATCACCATCCCGAATGCGGCCGTGCTGTTCCTCCGGAGCACAAAAAGCACACCGGCTGTCATGAAGATCAGCCTGACGACACCGGGCGGGAGCGTCAGCTTCGATTTCCATGTCATGAAAATCAGGGATTACAGCCTCAGGGAGCTCTTTGAAAAGGAGCTTTATTTCCTGCTCCCCTTCTATATTTTTGTACACGAGATGCAGTTTGGGGTGTATAATGAAGACAAGGAAAAAAGAAGACATCTGACGGATGAATATGTCACCTTTATGGAGCAGCTGGAGCAGGCTGTGACGGACGGCAGGCTGTCCGTTTATGAACGCGGGACGATTCTCGACATGTCACGGAGAGTTCTTGAACACATCGCTGCAAAATACAATACGGTAAGGAAAGGAGTCGGAGAGATCATGGGTGGAAAAGTTCTGGATTACGAGACAAAAAGAGCCTATAATGCCGGGAAGGCTGATGGAATAGCGGAAGGTAAAACCGAAAACAGCAAACAGACCGCCCGAAAAATGCACGAGATGGGGATGGAAATGAAAACCATCACGGAAGTGCTCGGCGC
>ONHA01000048.1 GCA_900317515.1 uncultured Eubacteriales bacterium | reverse complement strand
AAGGCAGGCGTCCACGGTATCGTACTCCCGGACCGCGGCATCCGCGCGCGCCGACCGGATCCCCTCTGCGATCTTCTTTGCCAGCGTCCCGACCGTCACATAGAGGTCGATCGCGAGCGCTCCCGCCGCCTCTCCGGTCTCAAAATGAAGATCTTCCTCCTCGCTGCCGAGCTCACCCATATCGCCTAAGACCGCGACCTTGCGGCCATTTGCCATCGCGAGCATCCGAGCGGAGGCCTTCATGGACATCGGATTGGCGTTGTAGCAGTCGTCGATCACGGTAAGTTTCTCCGTGTGAACTACCCTGTTCCGGCCTTCGGTGGCGGGCGTCTTCGCGATTCCCCGGGCAATCTCCTCATCGGTGAGCCCGAGAAGCGAGCCGACCGCGGCGGCCGCCAGCGCATTCATCACAAAATGCTCCCCCGCAAGCGGCACATGCACCGGGAATTCCCGGTCATCCACCGACACGGTGATGTCCGTGCCGTCGAAGCCGCGGGGAATTTCATTTTCCACCGTGACGCGGCAGCGCGGTGACCGGCCGTAGAAGACCGGAGCGCGGCCGTGCACATCCTTCACCTGGGCCAGCTTGTCGTCATCGCCGTTAAGCACCACGGTCCCGCCGGAGCGCAGGTACTCGAAGCACTCGGTCTTCGCCGCAAATACGCCGTCCCGGTCCTTGAGAAACTCCAGGTGGCAGGTCCCGATATTGCCTATCACCATGATATCCGGGCGCGCGGTCCGGGCCAGGTCCGTCATCTCCCCGAAATGGCTGATCCCCATCTCGACCACCGCGGCCTCATGCTCCGGCCTTAAGTTAAAGAGCGTGAGCGGCAGCCCCAGGTTGTTGTTGAAATTTTTCTCGGTCTTAAGGACACAGTACTTTTCCCCGAGCATCGCGGCGATCATCTCCTTCGTGCTCGTCTTGCCGACCGACCCGGTGATGCCGACCACAGGTATGTCAAACTGCTTCCGGTAGAACTCCGCGATCCGCTGGATCGCGATATCCGTCCTCTTAACCTTTATATACGGATAGCCCGCCGCTGCCTCCTCCCGCTCGGTGAGCGTCAGGGCCGCACCGTTCGCCATCGCCCCCGGGATGAAATCATGCCCGTCGCGGGTCCCCTTCATCGGTATGTAGAGCGAGCCTGAGACCGCCTTCCGGCTGTCGGTCGTAACGAGCGTGATCTCCTTCCCGAGGAGCGCTTCACAGCCGCTTAAGATCCCTCCGCAGGCTTCCGCTATATTTTCAGGCGTCATATTTCTCATAATGTTTCCTCCCTTAAAAAGGACAGGCACATCGCCTGTCCCTTCCTGCACATTTTCGGTAGTTATCGGTATTTCGCCAGAGAGACCTCCAGCAGCTTTTCACAGAAAGAGCCGTAATCCATGCCGGCCGCTGCCGCCTCCTGGGGCATGAGCGACGTCGGCGTCATGCCGGGCAGGGAATTGGCCTCGAGACAGTAGATGTCTCCGTCTGCGTTCATCATGAAATCGACCCGCAGATAGGCGTCCGTGAAGAGCGCATGGTAGCAGCCCTCCGCGTAGGCCTGCATCTTTCTCGTGATGTCCGGCGTCAGGTCTGCCGGGCAGGTGTCGACGGTCGCCCCGGGTGTGTATTTGTTCTTGTAGTCGTAGAAGCCCTTCTTGGGCGCGATCTCGATGATCGGCAGTGCCTTCCCGTCGATTACCCCGACCGAGAACTCCCGGCCCTTGATATACTCCTCGATGATCACGGTCGGCTCCAGCTTAAAGGCCTCCTCCAGCGCTTTCTCGTACTCTTCCTCATTGTATACAATATAGACGCCGACCGAGGAGCCGCCGCAGGCCACCTTGACCACAATAGGAAAATGAAGCCCGTAATCCTCGATATGGATCGAATCAACCCCTCTGTGCACGGTCGTCCCGCGCGGCACCGGGATATTGTGGGCCGCCAGCATCAGCTTGGTCATGCTCTTGTCCATCGAGAGCGCCGAGCTCGTGTAGTTGGTCCCCGTGTATTTTATTCTCATCAGGTCGAACGCTGCCTGAACACGCCCGTCCTCACCGTTCGAACCGTGAAGCGTTAAGAAGACGATATCCGCCATCCGGCAGAGCGAGAGGACATTGAGCCCGAAGAAGCTTCGCTGCGGGTTCGCCGTCGCGCTCTTCAGCTTCGGATTCATGCTCCTGATATAGAGAGCCGCCTTGTCCACATCGTAATCATCCGGGAATGCATTCATAAGGTCGATCTGGCCGTCTCCGAAAAATACATCCAGCAGAATCGCCGCATGTCCTCTCTCCCGAAGCGCCTTGCACACGCCCGTTCCCGAAATGATCGAGATGTCTCTCTCCGTGGAAGTCCCTCCGCACAGAACAACAATTTTCATCACATATCCTCCAAACGAAAAACTACCCTCTTAGTTTACCCTGATTGCCGTTCAAATGCAACACAAATCATAACGAAGGCAGCCGCCCGAAGCATCGGACGGCTGCCTCATATCCGTATTTCATTTCATAATCTGAAGCATGATTCCCGCAGCGCAGAGGATCGTTCCTCCCAGAAGATAGGCTTTATCGGACCAGACCGGCCCGTTTGAGCGCCCGTTCATATACCCGAATACCGCAAATCCGGTCGAGATGGAGAAAAATGCAAGAATCACGCGCACGATCCCGGCCTCAAGCAGGCCGCAGGCAATCCCCGCGATGAACGTCGAGGCCGTTATCTGCAGGCACAGGAGGCTGTCGTGCTTCACATCCACCTTCTCCATCCTGCGCTCTATGAAGGTCTTCTTGCGAAGCGCCCGATAGAACATCCGGATGCCGGCGATGGCGAGAAATACACCGCAGACCACGTGGATCCAGTACACGTCCCTGGCGCCCAGGTCGAAGCTGAGGATCCATTTACCGATCCCGTACCCGACACACACCATGCCGAGAGAGACCGCCCCCCATATGAGGGACATGAGCGCCGTCATGCGGTCGATGTAGACGAGCATCGCGCCGCGCTGGACCGCAACGGCAAATACTCCGAGCGAAAGCGCCGCTGCGAGCACGATCACAAAGATTGTATGCTGCATTACATACTCCTTACTCCGTCAGATGGAATCTGCACGGTAAATGAACTTCACGCTGCTCTCCATGCCTTCCTTGACACCCGAGAAGGTTGTGTAGGCCTTGCCGGCATTCTTGAGCTCCTCGATGCGCTTATCCAGCGCTTTCACATCATCCCGATAGAAGTCGGCGATCCTTCTCACGCCCTCGTCATTCAGCTTGATGCAGCCGTCCTTAAGTTCCACGGACCCGGACAGGATCTCCGAGAGTCCCGAGGAGAGCTTTGATGCTCCGTCTGCAAGCTTCGATGAGCCGTCCGTCAGCGCGCCGGATTTCTCCGCGAGGGTGGCCGTGCCGTTTCCAAGCTCCGATACCCCGTCTCTTAAGGTTCCGAGACCTGCCGCAAGCGAATTGGCTCCCTCTACCAGTGTAGCACTGTTGCCGTTCAGTTGTCCAGCACCGGCGTTAAGAGATTCCGCGCCGGCGGTGAGATCACCGAGCCCCTGTGCCAGAGTGCCGGCTCCGTCGGTCAGCGTCTTGCTGTTTGCCGCAAGGCTGCCGGCTCCGGCCGCCAGGCTGTCGGCTCCGGCCTTCACCTGGCCCGTTCCTTCCGCCAGCGCTCCGGCACCCGCAGTGAGCTCGCCGCTCTTTTCGTTCAGTGTTCCCGTACCTTGTGCCAGCGCAGCCGACCCGTCAGCCAGCGATCCGGCGCCCTCGGCCAGGTCAGCGGCGCCCTTATTCAGCGTCTCGTTGTTTCCGACCAGCGCACCTGTTCCGTCCGCGAGCGTGCTCGATCCTTCCGCAAGCTGACCTGCACCGGCTGCGAGAGCCGCGCTGCCGTTCCTGAGTTCCTCCGATTTGCCGCAGAGCTCACCGGCTCCGGCCGCCAGGCTGCCGGTTCCCTTCTTGAGTTCCTCAAGGCCGCCCGTCAGGGAATGAGCCCCTTCCTGAAGGGCTCCGATACCGCCCGAGAGCTCCTGGGCGCCCGCATAGAGGCTGCCGGCCGCTCCGCCAAGCTGGGTAAGCACCGGAGCGAGCTTCTCATCCGCGCCGGCCGCTACCGCGCTTGCCGCGCTCGAGGCCGCATTTTCCGCAGCGCTTCCGACTGCGGCGGCGATAAGAGCCTTCACCTGCTCGATCTGTTCTTCCGGCACCCCGCTTGCCTGCATTCCCGCAAGGGCGCCGACGATCTGCTCATCATTCATGACGGCCGCGACCGCCTGCTCCTTCGCTGCGGCTCCGATGGCTGCCGCATCCGTGGAGGAAGATACCGTGACGGAGCTGTTTGCGGCGATCGCATCGCAGAGCTGCTTAAGCCCTTCCGTGAGCTCGGCGCTTCCCTCTGCCGCCGAATCGATTCCGCCGGAGAGCTGCGAGGCGCCTTCCTGGACCTTCGCGACGCCTGCATCGACCGTGGAGGCTCCCTCATTCAGCGAGGAGACACCGTTCGTATACTGGCTGATCCCCTCGGAGAGGCTGTCGGCGCCGCTCTTAACCTGGGATGAACCTTCCTTCAGCTGCTTTGCTCCGGCATCAACGGAAGAGGCTCCGTTTGTGTACTGACTGATTCCGGAGACGAGGGCGTCCGCACCGGCTTTCGCCCTGGATGCGCCTTCCGCTACCTGCTTCGCTCCGGCATCCGCGCTTGCAACGCCCGCCGTGTAGGTCTTTACGCCTTCCGCCAGGCTTCCGGCACCCTCCGCCGTCTTTGCAGCTCCGTCTGCCAGTGCCCCGGCGCCTTCATGGAGCTGACCGACACCGTCCGTGTAGGTTTTGACGCCTTCCGCCAGTGTTCCGGCGCCTTTCGCCGCCGAGGAAGCACCTTCAGCCACCCTGGAAGCGCCGTCCGCCACCTGGGACACGCCGTCCGTGTAGGTTTTGACGCCGGCTGCCAGCTCGTCCGCGCCGGCCTTTGCGCTGTTTGCGCCGTCCGCCAGCCTGATGACACCGTTGTTGACGGATCCGACACCGTCCGTGTAGGCTTTGATGCCGTCGGCCAGGGCCGTCACACCGTTCACAAACTCCGGAACCGAGTTGTAGGCGGTTCCGATCCCGTCGGAGAGCTTCGTCGCGCCGTCCGCCAGCTTCTGTCCGTTGTCGACGAGCTCGTTGACCGACCGGTCGAGATCGTCAAATGCGCTCTGCCTGTCATTCTCAAGCTCGCTGTCATCGCCGGAAAGCAGATTCGAAAAGACCATGGTCATGCAGAGCCCCATGGAGAAATCCTCCGCATCCATCGTGACCTCGACAGAGGACGGAATATTGATATCCTGGATCCTGTCGGCCAGCTTTGAATCCGAGGTCAGCTTCCGGAGGTCATTTTCCGTGCTGTTCCTCACGGTCTTAAGGCTCTCCTCAAGACCCGGGAAGCCCATGCCGACGACCACCGTGTTCTTGCCCTCGTTGATCACGTTTCCGTTGTCGACGGTGACATTTTTCACATTCTCACCGCTGAAGACCATGCCCGTGACCGCGGTAAAGGGGACGTACACATCGCCGACCTTCTCGTTGTTGGTGTACTCGATTTTGATCTTCACGCTGCCCTTTTTGCCGGCGATCTCCTCCGGGGAGACCTCCTTCCCGTCAAGGAAATAGGTGATCTTCGTCCCGACCGGCGGCTCCTTGTCCGTCGTGCCCTGATAGACGACATCCTCACCGTTCGTTGTCCAGGTGTACTCTTCCCCGTCGTTTGAAAATACCGCATCGCCCTCGACGCTCTGAACGTCCTTAAGGCTCGTCGTATCCTCGATGGCCTCCTGCTTTTCGGTGTTTGCAAGGCGGCTTGAGACCGTCACGCTCTTTGCCGCGCCGTTTGCATCGGTAAATACATACACGGTCTCCGTCTTGTCAACACCCTCCACCGTGCCGGTTCCGACCGCCTGCGCGATGATCTCCGCCATCTCATCCTCGGTCACATTTCCGCTCTCTTCGGTCGTCTCCGCGAGCACCTCGGTCGTGAGGACATTTGCCGCGCCGCAGCCGGTCACGCTGCCCACCATGACAAGCGCCAGTGTTCCGGCCAGAAGCTTCTTCACAAGTTTGTTTTTCATAATCGTATCGCCTCTTTTTATGTCTCATCAGCCCTGGGGCTGTGTCTCATGTCTTATTGTATGTTTCCTGGTCTCTTTCTCCGGCAGGAATCCTCTGCTCGTTCTCACAATGACCGGGTCGGCCGCAAGCAGCACCGCCGGGAGAACCGTGAGGACCGTCACCATGGAGATCAGGGCTCCGCGCGCCATAAGGATGCAGAGCGAGGAGATCATGCTGATGTTGGAATAGAGTCCGACGCCGATGGTCGCGGCAAAGAAGGAAAATGCCGAGACGATCACGCTCGTCGTGGACATCTGATGCGCGGTCATAACCGCCTCCCGCTTATCCTTACCCGCTCTCCGCTCACTCTGGTAGCGGCTGGTCATCAGGATCGCGTAGTCGACGGTCGAGCCCAGCTGCACCGTGCCGATGACGATCGACGCGACAAAGGGCAGCGTCGTTTTGGTAAAGCCCGGGATGCCCATATTGATGAAGATCGCGAACTCGATCACCAGGACAAGGAGAGCCGGCAGGCTGATCGACCGGAAGACAAAGAAGATGATCAGGAAGATCATGCCGATCGAAGCCCAGTTGACGACCATGAAGTCATGGTCCGTGATCCTGATAAGGTCCCTCGTGCAGGGCGCCTCACCGATCAGCATTCCGCTCGGATCGTATTTCTTTAAAATGCGGTTCAGCGTATCGACCTGCGCATTCACCTCGTCCGAGGCGGTCTGGTAGGCGCTGCCGACCAGCATCATCTCGTAGTCCTCGGAGAGCACGGCGTCCGTGATCTCCTCCGGAAGGAGCTCCCGCGGGACACTTCCGCCGATCAGGGCGTCGATGCCCAGGATGTTCTTCACGCCGTCCACCTTCTCCATGTCTCTCACCATGTTGGAGATGTCCGCCTCTGGCGTCGTCCGGTCGATGAGCAGGATGTGGGTTGCCCCCATGTCAAAGGACTCGGAGAGCTTTTCATTTGCCTGAACGGACGGAAGGTTTTCCGGAAGCGACTTGTCCAGCTGATAGTACACGCTCGTGTGCGTGTAGCCCCAGATCGCCGGGATCCAGATCAGGGCAAAGAGGAGCAGCACCGCCTTGTAATGCTTTGCGATAAACTCCGGAAGGCGCCTGATCTCGGGCAGGAGCGGCTTGTGGGCCGTTCTTCTGATCGCCTTATCAAATGTCAGGATGAGCGCCGGCAGGATCGTGACGCACCCGATCACGCCGAAGAGCACGCCCTTCGACATGACGATGCCGATGTCAAGCCCCAGCGTAAAGCTCATGAAGCAGAGGGCGATGAAGCCCGCGATCGTCGTGATTGAAGAGCCTACGACCGACTGCAGGGTCATCGAAATGGCCCTCGCCATCGCTCCTTCCCTGTCGTCCGGGGTCTTCAGGTAATTTTCCTTGTAGCTGTGCCACAGGAAGATCGAGTAGTCCATCGTGACGCCGAGCTGCAGGACCGCAGACAAGGCCTTGGTGATATAGGAGATCTCCCCGAAGAAAATGTTCGTGCCGAGATTATACACGATGCACATGCCGATCGATAAGAGGAAGAACACCGGTGCAAGAAATGTATCCATCGTGATCGAGAGCACCAGGAATGCCAGCGCGACCGCGACCAGCACGTAGACCGGCTCCTCACGGTTGCACAGGTCCCTCGTGTCCGTGACGATGCCCGAGATGCCGGCGACGTAGCACTGCTTTGTGGCCAGGGCCCTGATGTCCGTGATGGCCTGCATGGTCTCGTCGTCCGAGGTGCCCGTGTCGTAGGTGACCGCCATCAGCGTGGCTTCCCCGTTTATAAAGGCGTCCCGAAGCTCCTTCGGCAGCACCTCCGCGGGAACCGAGAGCGGCAGAAACGTGTCGTACCAGATCACCTTTTTGACATGGTCGACGTCCTCGATTCTCTCCTTCAGCGCCGCGACATCCTTGAAATCCATTCCGTCCACGACCACCATCGAGATGGCGCCCGTCCCGAACTCATCAAGCAGTATCTCCTGCCCTTTCATCGTCTCGATCTCATCCGGCAGGTAAGTGAGCACGTCATAGTTGACGCGGGTATTTAAATATCCGAAGGCTGCCGGGATAAGAAGCAGGATCGACAGGATAAGGATCGGGATTCTTGATTTTACAACTGTCTTACCGAAACGCTCCATAATAACCCCCACTTTCAAGTAATTTTCTTTTGCGTCTCAAGTATAAAAAAAAGAGTCCGATTGCTCTACAATCAAACCCTTTTCCATGTTAAGACATTTTTTACAAATCAATTCGAATGTCTATCCTGCGAAGACACCTGCCGGCGAAGTTCCTCCATGACGCCCCACAGCGAATGGGAAGCCAGAAAATCGTAGGCGTTCGCCATCTCCTCCGGATCGAGGGGCATCCCCCTGCGGATCCACTTGATCATCACGAAGCTCATGGACTGGGCGTAATACGCCGCGACCTCCTTCGGCTCAAGCCACGCATGCTTCGGCTTCAGCACCTTGCCGTCGGGAAGCATCTCGAGCAGAAGCTCCTCAAAATTCCTGCAGACGATCTCGGGAAATGAATTCTGCCCCTGCGTGTCCACGACATGCATATAGAACTTCCTCTCCTTCTGCATGTTGGTAAACATGAGGATCAGCGCTTCCCGGTACATGTTGTTGGCAAGAAGGATCCTGACCGGGGAGATGATGTCATTTTTTACGATCCATTCAAGAAGGTCATACTTGTCCTGGAAATGGTTGTAAAATGTGACCCGGATCACCCCCGCGCCGTCCGTGATCTGTTTAATTGTGATTTTCTCAAACGGCATCTTTACGGCCAGCACCTTCAGGCTGTCCGCCATTGCCTGTTCGATATTCCTCTTATCTTCCATGAATCCTCTCTCATATTCCCCGGACTAAACGCAGTTAGTATAGCATAATATGAAGAAAATTCCAACATAATTATTGTCCGTGAGTTTCTCTTCAGGACCTGAAGCCCCGCATATCCGGGTTGTTGATCCAGAAATCGTCCCCCGAAGGCCCCTTTTCGGCCTCATCCTCCGGAATCGTCTCCCCCATGAGCTTCATGATCTCCATCACTTCCTCCTGGGGAATATCCATCTGGTTCGCGATCTCATCCACCGTCGGCTTGCCGCCGAAGCTCTCCGTCAGGTACTCGATGGCGGCATTCAGGGCGCTGACGCGCGCGATCAGCTCATCGTCCCTCGATTTAAGATCCGCCTCAGCCTTCAGGGCCGCCCGGACCTGCATCCGGATCGCCTCATCGACGGTCTCCTCGAGGGGCAGGCGGTCGTATTCATCCGACTCCTCCGCCCGCGCGATCGCCTCGATCCCGGTCACGAGTCCGAGATAGGCCTCCTGAGTCAGGTCCTCAACGGGCATCGACCCGTCGTTCATTTCAAGCGCGATCTCCACGGCCCGGGGCATAAACTCCTCAATAAGCTCCGCTTTCACTCGGTCGTTCATATCGTATCCTCTTTAAAATGAGAGACCGGGGTCCTGCCCCGGTCTCTATGATAATCTGTCAGGCTTCCTTCGGAAGATCGGATGTGCAGTGGCCGCACTTTGTGGCCTCGATCGGAACTTCCATCTTGCAGAACGGGCAGACCTTTGTGGTCGGAGCCGCCGGCTCTTCCTTCGGCTTGATCTTCTCCTCAAGCTTGTTGAAGGCCTTCACAACCATGAAAATGCAGAACGCGATGATTACGAAGTTGATGATCGCGGTGATGAACACGCCGTAGTTGAGCGTTGCCGCTCCGGCTTCCTGGGCTGCCGCCAGCGTGGTATACTTGCTGCCGTCCAGAGAAACGAACCAGTTCGTGAAATCAAGTCCGCCCGCGACAAGCGAGATGACCGGCATCAGAATATCATTGACAAGCGATGTGACGATCGTGCCGAACGCACCGCCGATGATGACACCGACTGCCATGTCAAGGACATTGCCGCGCATCAGGAACTTCTGGAACTCACCGATGAAACCTTTTGCTTTTCCTACAGTATCACTCATAGCTAAATCCTCCCATACCAGAATGCTTAAAGACAGGCGAAACGCCCGACT
>ONHA01000049.1 GCA_900317515.1 uncultured Eubacteriales bacterium | reverse complement strand
CTCGGCGATCGCGCCCGCAACCTCGACGTCGATGCCTTCGAAATCACCGCTGTCGGTTGTCATTTCATACGGCGGGAACGCTGCGTTGGTGCTCATGGTAAGCTTGCCCGCGTTGACGGTCGTAAGCTCGCCGGCCGCTGCGGTGGACTCTGCTGCCACAGATTCTGCCGCGGTGGACTCTGTCTTTGTGGACTCTGCCTTTGTGGACTCCGCTGCCGTAGATTCGGTCTTGGCGGACTCTGCCGGTGCTGCGGAAGATGCGCTTCCGGAACCGCCGCATGCGGCCAAAGAGGCCATCATGCCGATGGCTGCGACAACTGCAAGAAACTTCTTCTTCATAACAATTCTCCTCCTTTTTGTCTGTCGGATAAGTCCGATTTTAAGCATTCAGGAAGCCCCCGATGACAGACCCCTTAAGGGATTGCATAAAGGGGGCTCTTTGGATGCCGTTTTTTAGTATAGTTTCAGGATAAGAGTTTGTCAATAAGCTGATTCACTCAAAACCTGCATATTTAAACATATTTATGTGTATAAAATGCATATTTTCCTGTTATTCCACCCTCTCCGCATTCCTCTGCGCAAAATGGAGAATGAACATGCAAAGGAGCAGGAAGATCAGGCCGATGACGAGTGAAGCCACGACATTCCGCGCGAAGCCGGCCACAAGGTAGGCCACGCAGGAAATGGCCGCGCAGGAAAGCGCGTAGGGCATCTGGGTCGAGACATGCGCGATGTGGTCGCACTGGGCGCCCGCCGAGGACATGATCGTCGTATCGGAGATCGGGGAGCAGTGGTCGCCGCAGACAGCGCCCGCCATGCAGGCGGAGACGCAGATGATGGCCAGCGAGTTGCCGCTCTCAAGCGGGAACGCGTTGAGGCAGATCGGAATCAGGATGCCGAAGGTACCCCAGGACGTACCGGTCGCGAAGGACAGGCCGACCGCGATCAGGAAAATGATCGCCGGCAGGAAGTTCTGCAGGTTCTCCGCAGACCCCTGAACGATGCCGGCGACATAGTCGGCGGCGCCGAGGGAATCCGTCATGCTCTTCAGGGTCCATGCGAGGACCAGGATCATGATCGCCGGGACCATGGCCTTGAAGCCCTCGGTGAGGCAGGACATGCAGTCCTTGAACTTCATGACGCCGCGGAGCAGGTAGACGACCAGGGTGATCACGAGGGCGACAAAGGAGCCGAGCACGAGGCCGACGGAAGCGTCGGAGTTGGCGAAGGCATCGATGAAGGAAGCACCTTCAAAGAAACCGCCCGAATAGATCATGCCGATCACGCAGCAGATGATGAGGGATGCGATCGGAAGCACGAGGTCAACGACCTTGCCGTTCGCTCCGGCTGTCTTTGTCTCCTCAACGTCCGTCGTGTGCGGGAATGTGAAGATGTCGCCGTTCTTTGCATTTTTCTCATACTTCAGCATCGGGCCGTACTCGATCTTGAGGACCGTCAGCGTGATCATCATGACCAGCGTGAAGAGTGCGTAGTAATTGTACGGGATCGCTCTGATGAAGAGGACCAGTCCGTTCGTCCCTTCCGGGGCAAATGCGGACACGGCCGCTGCCCAGGAGGAAATCGGAGCGATGATGCAGACCGGGGCCGCGGTCGCGTCGATGAGGTAGGCCAGCTTTGCGCGGGAGACCTGATGACGGTCCGTGACCGGGCGCATGACCGAGCCGACGGTCAGGCAGTTGAAATAGTCGTCGATGAAAATCAGGCAGCCGAGAGCAATCGTCGCAAGCTGGGCGCCGACGCGGGTCTTGATGTGCTTCGAGGCCCACTCGCCGAACGCGGCGGATCCGCCGGCCTTGTTCATCAGGCTGACCATGATGCCGAGGAAGACGAGGAAGAGCAGGATACCGACATTGTAGGAGTCGGAGAGCTGCGCGATCATGCCGTCGGTGAAAATGTGCTCCAGCGTTCCCACGAAGCTGAAGTTGGAGTAGAACAGGCCGCCCACAAGAATTCCGATGAAGAGAGAACTGTAGACTTCCTTTGTGATGAGGGCCAGCGCGATCGCGACGATCGGCGGGACCAGTGCCCAGAATGTTGCGTACATGTGTTACCTCCCATTAGAAAAATTCCTCTGCCCGCAGCGAAAGCCTTTCGGAAGCAGATTTGCGTTTTATTATAGCACAGAGTTACCGCATTATCACGTTAAAGTTTTAAAAAATCAGCACCTCCTGAAAATGAATGTGTTTGCGGCCGGAATGCTTGCATTTCGGCTAAAACCATTCATTTTCAGGAGGCGGACAAGGCGCGAAGCGCCTCTGTTCCGCAAAATGAGCAAGCCGCTTCAGCGGCTGCGAATTGGTGCTGGTTTTTACCGACACCGTGAGCAAGCCGCTTCAGCGGCTGCGAATTGGTGCTGATTTTTGCAGCCGAAGCACAGAAAAAGGACGGCCCTCCGAGGCCGTCCTTTCATCCTTTTATTTATCTCCACCCCATATCCTTCTCATAGTGAGCGATCGTGTGAACGTTCTCCCTCTCGTACTGGTTGAACATATCCTCCGAGAAGCCGTCCTTGGTGACGGAGGGCGAGTACCAGGCGAACTGGCTGAAATAGTCATTGTAGGCCTGGTTGCTGAAAATATACCCGTGGCGCGCGTAGATCTCGTTGCAGATGAGGCGGACCTCCTCGCGGGATCTTCCGGCCAGATCATTGTAGTCAATGTACCGGACCGCCGTATCATAGAAGAGCGAGTCCGTGCGCCTCGTGTCCACCGGCTCCGGTTCCGGCTCAGGCTGCGGCTCCGGTGCCGGTTCCGCCGTCGGCTCGGGCGTGGGCTCTGCCGTCGGCTCAGGCGTGGGTTCCGCGGTCGGCTCCGGTGTCGGCTCTGCCGTCGGAGTGGGTGTCGGCGTCTCCGTCGGAGTCGGCGTAGGCGTCTCCGTCGGGGTCGGCGTAGGTGTCTCCGTAGGAGTCGGAGTCGCCGTCAGAGTAGGAGTCGGCGTCTCCGTCGGCATCACCGTCACGACCTCCGGTTGTTTTACGGAGGCTTCATTTCCCGACAGATTTTCGCCCGAGAAAAGCTTTGTCAGCTGATATCTTCCGGCCAGAGGCGAGAGCAGGAAGAGCAGAACCGCAAGGATGAGTCCCGCGCCGAGAAGCGGGAGAAATGCTCCGTTTCTCTCCTCTCTTCTGCCGGCTGCGGCCGCTGCCGCTGCCCGGCCGATCCGTTTATCCTCCGGATCCTTCTCGTAGTCATCGTCAAAATAGTCACCGTCAGTCGGCTCTTCTTCCTCCGGAAGCTCCTCGTCTGCCTGCCCGTAGAGCTCCTCCTCGACATCCGGCGGAAGCTCCACCTTCTCCGGCATGGTCGATCCGATCGGAGCGTTCACCGCGGAGAAGACCATGGTCTCTCCCGTGACATCCTCCGGGTTTTTGGAGTGCAGGATCGCTTCTTCCCGCTTTGTCCCGCAGACCGGGCATTCCGGCGCATCATCGGGGATCTCCGTTCCGCAGAACACGCAGTAATTCTTTCGCGGATCCTGCTTATAGGCCGTCCTTGTCATGATTCCGCAGTAGGGGCAGAATTTCATATCTGCCCCGATCGGACGACCGCAGTTTTTGCATTTTACAGTTTCGATTGCCATTATTTATCCTCCCGTATGCGGACCTCATTCGACACGAATAAGATAGGAGATCGTGTAATCCCTGTCCGCTTTAAATGTAAACCGTTCCGCTGTCAGAGGTCCGCAGCTCCCGGTGCCGATTCCCTTCTGGAAGGCATTGATCGTGACGAACGTCCCGACCGCCTTCTCATCGCCGGTGTGCCGCATCTTCGTGAGCGCTCTGTCCGAATAAGGCTTCACGCTGAGTTCAAACGGTTTTCCGACCGCCTCGAAGGAGACTCTGTTTTTCCCGTTCGTAAATGAAGCCAGGCTGACATCACAGCGATTGCCGCTCTCCTGCGGCCTGATGTTCGGCTCGGTCATATCTTCCGTGCGCGCATAGACGCGGGCGATCGGGAACTGATCCTTCATATCAATATAGGACTCACCGGTTCTGCCGATATATTCCACATCCTTGAACGAGTTCATGAGGCGGTAAGCCTTGCCGAAGCGCGGGATCTCGCCCTTGCCGCCCATCGGATGCAGTGTGGATGTGACGAGAAGCCCTTCCCTGGCCGCCTCGTAGACGTCCGTGACCAGGAAATCCATGTTCCGAACCGAGACTCTGGACTTCACCGTCACCTTTCCGCTCTCGCGGCTCTCGGAGATGATCTCCTCCTTCTCCGCATAGAACGGCTTCATGGTATTGCGCATCATGACATCTGCGTCGTTGTCGGTCGCGGCTCTGAAAAGGATCGTGCCCGGCAGCGCCGTCGCAAAGCGGACGCCTTTGAAATCAAACCATACGCGGTGATCTCTCACGTTGATCTCCGCCGGAAGTTCGACCTCGCCGATACCGGAAATGCCTCCGGCCGGCACAAGATACTCGTCCTGCTTCACGGTCATCTGCTCCACGGCAGCTTCCCGTCCGGTCTGCCTGTCGATCGTCGTGACGGTGAGCAGGAGGTCGCCCGGCAGCGGCACATAGCCCTCCGGTGCCTCCGTGTCCGCCTTAAGCTCCATGCGGACCCTCTCAAGCGGTCCGACCTCCGGGATGCAGCTGCCCGTCCTGCCGTCGCTCCAGAGGAGCTTCAGCTCATAGCGGCTGCCCGGCGTGAAGCCGGTCGTGTTGAAGATCTCAAATGTATCCCCGTAGAGATGCCGCACCCTGATCGGCCGATAGGTAAACTTCGCGATGAAGGCTCCCGTCGACGGGGTCCTGTCCGGATAGAAAATGCCGTCCACGCAGAAATTGGAATCATGCATGAACTCCCCGTGGTCGCCGCCGTAGGTATAGGTGCCGTCCTCCTCAAGGACAGCATGGTCGACCATCTCCCAGATGCAGCCGCCCATCAGATTATCATATTTGTAGATCTCCTGCCAGTAGTCCTCGATGTTGCCGGGGCCGACACCCATCGCGTGCGCGTACTCGCATAGGAAATACGGCCGGTCATTGAGCTCCTTCACCTTGCAGGTCTTCTTGCCGACCTCGCGGACCCGCTCAACCGACGGATACATCTGGCTTCCGACGTCGTAGGCGTGCTTCGGCGTGTGGATCGCGCTCTCGTAGTGAACCGGGATCGTCGTCCGGGCCTTGAGATACGCCTCCTCCATGTCGGTGCAGGCGGTGCCGCCGGCTTCATTTCCGAGACTCCACATGATGATGCACGCATGGTTTTTATCCCGCTCGTAGAGCCGGCTCACGCGGTCGACGCAGCGCGGCCCCCATTTGGGGTTATTCGTGATGTAGTTATAGCTCGGCGGCAGCACCATGGAGAAGGTGCCGTGGGTCTCAAGGTCCGTCTCGTCGACGACATAGACCCCCAGCTCGTCGCAAAGCTCGATGAGGTAAGGATCCGGCGGATAGTGGGAGGTTCTGATCGTATCGATGTTGAACTCCTTGCAGAGCTTAACATCCCGCTCGATCTCCTCCGGCGACATCGTGTAGCCGTTCACCGCGCTCGTGTCGTGGTGGTTTACGCCGTGGAATTTCACCAGCCGGCCGTTCACCTTGAAATGCGTCCCCTCGATCCGTATGTCCCGGAAGCCGACGCGCAGCTTCACCGCCGAGGTCTCCGTCTCGATGAAGAGATCATAGAGGGTCGGCGCCTCCGCGTTCCACTCGGCGACATCAAGGTCGGAAAATGAAAACACAACCCGGTTATCGGAAACCACGCCTTCGGCCGACTCATCGAGGGAGCCGCCGGAAAGAGACGCTCTGACCTTCGTTCCGTCCGCTGCATTATAGAAGCTCACGGCGGCGGTCAGCGTATAGCCGGTATCCTTCTTCTCGGTCTTCGTCTCGATCTCCCAGGGATCCGTGCTCTCGGTCTCGAAAAGAAGCACGTCACGGAAAAGTCCGTTATTGCGGAACATATCCTGGGCCTCTAAGTAGGTGCCCGTGCACCAGCGGCGGACAACCACGAGAATTTCATTTTCTCCCTGCCGCACGAAAGGCGTGATGTCAAACTCCGCGATATTGTGGGAGCCCTCCGAGTAGCCCGCATACTCCCCGTTCACATAGAGGTCCAGGCAGGAAGCCGCCCCGAAGAACGAGAGCACCTTGCGGGTGTTCTCCGCCTTCACCTCGATGATCTTCCGGTAGACGCCGGCGGAGTTGTACTCGCCGACCGCCTTGTCCCGGCGGGGTCCGATCCCCTTGTCGGCGCCCATCCAGGAGAATACCTTCCCGACCGGCTCCTCCGTCGGGATCACCGGCGGATTGTAGGGGAACTGGTAGCGCGTGTTTACATAAAACGGCTTCATGTACCCGCGGAACTGCCAGCAGGAGGGCACATCGATCACGTCGAAGGCGATGCTGTCGGTGTCCAGAATATCCGGGAGCATCCCGGGATCATGGTAAAACTTGAAGTCCCAGTCACCGTTCAGGCAGGTGACCTTCGGCGAGGAATAGCGCTTGTCGCGAAGACTCACCGCGTCGGCCGCCGCGCGGTCCGGATACGGAATAAAATAGCTTCTCGGCTTCAGCCGGTTTACCTCGTAAATGTTGAAGTCATGGAAATTCGTCTTGTTGATCGTGTATTGCATAAGTCTCACCTCCGTAACTTTATGAAGAACAGCCGCTTCTCATCTCCGCGACCTGATCGCACACTTTCACGGTCGATTTCCTGTGCGTCACCAGAAGCACCGTCCGCTCGCCGGCCTCCTCCCGCAGAGCCTTCAGGATGATCCCCTCGTTCAGGGAATCCAGATTGGATGTCGGCTCATCGAGAAGCATGAACGGTGCGTTGTGAAGAAATGCCCGTGCGAGCCCGATTCTCTGCCGCTCACCGCCGGAGAGCGCGTCGCCGAGCTCACCGACCTTCGTGTCGTAGCCTTTCGGCAGCGTCCGCACGAAATCGTCCAGAGAGGCCTTTTTCGCGGCCCGGATGATCTCGACCCGGGAGGCATCCACTTTCCCGATCGCGATATTTTCCGCAATTGTATCGTTGAAAAGCTGCGTCGCCTGGGTCACATAGCTCTCCGCGTCGCGGAGGCGGTTGGTCGGAATCCGGCGGATGTCCTCCCCGGACACCAGAATATCCCCGCTGTCCGCGTCATAAAACCGCATGAGAAGCTTGAGCAGCGTCGATTTGCCGGAGCCGCTTGGGCCGTGTATGCCGATGATCCGCCCTTTCTGCACTGTCAGGGACACATCGGAGAGCACCTTCTCATCCCCGTAGGAGAAGAACACATGGGACACTCTGGCTCCCTCGAAATGATAGTAGCCCTCCCAGCTGTCCTGCCGGTCGTAGGCGGTGATCTCCTTTATGACCGGCTCCTCCGCAAGGATCGAAAGCACCCGGTCGCCCGCCCCGAGCGTAAGGCTCAGGCTGCTCGAAAGCGCCGAGAGCGCCGTGACCGGCCCGAAGGATCCGGACATGGCGAGGACCGCCGGCAGCACCTTCGCGGGCTCCATCTCTCCCCTTGCGGCGAGATAGGATGCAAGGAACGCCATCCCGAAGGAAAATGCAAGGATCACGAATGTCGTGACCGCACTCTGGACGCCCGCAAGACCCGCGAGCTCCTCCGTATCCTTCGCCACGCTCTCCGCCTTCTCCTCCATGTTCTTCCTGCGCGTCTCACCATAGCCGAACCCGAGCGTCACGTCGAGTCCGCGGAGCGAGTCAAGGACATAGCCGGAAAGGCCGCCCATATCTTCCCGGTTCTTTATGCCGCCCCCGCGCGTCCGTTTTCCGTTCCACAGCGGAACGAGGACGCCCACCGTCAGGTAGGCGAACAGCGCGAGGACCCCCGTGAGGGGATGAATTCCGAACATAAAGCCCGTCATGATCCCCGACACCAGGATCGCGATCGCGATCGGGGAGATCGTGTGGGCGTAAAACACTTCGAGAAGTTCGATATCCGCCGTGAGGACCGAGATGAGGCTGCCCTTATCCCGCTCTTCCATTTTGGCCGGCGCAAGACGCCTCAGCGCCTCGAACACCTTATGGCGGATGAGCGCCAGCAGACGGAATGCGATGTAGTGGTTGCAGTACTGCTCCGCATAGTGGAGAAGACCGCGGAGTACCGCCGCGGCGATCATCAGGATAAAGAGAACCTTCACAGGATCATTTCCGAGAAGCTTCGGCGCCGCTAAAAGCCCGGCGGCATGAAGGAGCGCCTCCCCGGCAAAGATCATGATAAAGATTGCGCAGAGGAAACCGGCGGTGCCCAGCAGGATTGCCAGCAGCATGACCGGCATGAGCGGTGCCGAGAGCGCAAGGAGCTTCCTCATGACGGCAAAACCGCTCAGGGAAGGCTTCTCCGCGGGTTCCTCCTTTTTCATGACGTCTTCGCTGACTTCGTCCGCCCCCAGCATCGCCTTGGGGACATCCGCCCCGCTCGGCGCACTGACATGGTTCTCATTCAGGGCGGCGTGGATCTCCGCCTCGGGGACCCTCTCCGCCTCCTCGCGGGCAAGCCTCCTGGTGATCGTGTGCTTCTTGGCTTTCACACCGGAGGTATCGTCGGCATATTTCTCAAGAAGACGCTGGATCTTCTCCTCCTCGTCCCGGGCATTCTCTTCCTCCCCGGCCGTAAGGAAGATCCTCTCAGCCTCGTGCCCGTCCGCATAGGTCTCAAGCTCCCGCTGGGCTCTGTAGAGCGCCGCGTAGGCGCCGCCCATGTCCGCAAGCTCCTCATGAGTCCCGGACTCGACGATCCGTCCGTCTCTCATCATGAAAATGACGTCCGCCGCCGCACAGTTGTGGAGTCTGTGGGAGATCATGATGATCGTCTTTTTGCCGGCCAGCGACCGGATCACGTCCATGATCATCTCCTCGGACTCGGCGTCGATATTGGAAGATGCCTCATCGAAAATGAAAACATCCGCCGAAGAAAGCAGCGCGCGCGCAATCGCAAGCCTCTGGGCCTGCCCGCCGGAAAGGTTTGAGCCTCCGGCCAGGAGCTCCGTCTTAAGCCCCTTCTCCCCGTCGAGATAATCAAGGAGCCTCACTTCATGGAGGACCCGCCGCATCTCATCGACGGAGGCGTTCGGCTTCGCCATCTTAAGGTTCTCCTCCACGGTTCCGGCAAAGAGGTAGCTCGAGGACTCCACCAGAACAACATGGGAGAGAAGGTCCGCCTCGCGGACCGCGGCAAGTTCCTTATCGCCGATGCGTATATCCCCTGCATAGACGTGAAGTCTTCCGGCAAGGAGCTTTGCGATCGTGCTCTTGCCGCAGCCGGATTCCCCGGCGATGGCCGCAAAGGCGCCCGCCGGAACCGTAAAGTCGACACCGCTAAGGATCTCCCGGTCCGCCTCATAGGAGAAATGAACCCCGGCGAACCTCACCGCCTGGGGTCCGTTTGCGAGGGTTTCATTTCCCTCCTCCCTCTCCGGGAGATCGAGAAGGGCAAACATGCGGTCCGAAGCCGCCATCCCGTTCATCGCGACGTGGAAGAAAGAGCCGAGCTTACGAAGCGGCAGGAAATACTCCGCCGCAAGGAACATCACCGCAGCAGCTCCGGCGAAGCTGACACGGCCCGCCATGTACTCCGCGACTGCGGCGATCATGCCGGCTGCCGCGCCTCCGTAAGCCATGATATCCATGACGGAGATCGAGTTCAGCTGCATCATGAGCACCTTCATGGTAATCTTCCGGAAATGCTCCGCCTCCCGGTCCATCTCGAGGGTCTTCCTGCCGTCCGCCTGGTAGATTTTAAGGGTCGTAAGGCCCTCAAGGTTCTCGAGGAAGCTGTCGCCGAGGCCCGCATAGATGCTCCAGTAGCCGGAAAGCAGCCGTTTGGCGATCTTCTTCACGACCACGATGGAGAGCGGAATCAAGGGCACGAAAATAAGAAGCATGCCCGCCGTCCTCGCGCTGATCCTCACGGCGGTCACCGCAAAGAGGGTGAGCGGCGCGAGCATGCTGTAGAAGAACTGGGGCAGATATTTCCCGTAGTAGGTCTCAAGCTGCTCCACGCCCTCGGAAGAGAGCTGCACGATCTCCGCCGTCCCAACATGCTCCCGGTAGCCGGCCCCGAGGCGCAGTACCTTCCCGTAGATCGCGTCGCGGAGCACCTTCTTCACATTGGCCCCGGCCTTGTAGGACGCGGAGGCCGCGAGCTTCTCCGCCGCGGTTCTTACGATAATGCTCACCGCCGCGGCGATGAGGAGACGCAGGGCGCCCTCCCGGTCAGCAGTTCCGAAAACGGCCGCGGCAAGAAAATCCGCAAGGAAAAAAACCGCGATGATCCGGACGATGAGCGCGGTCCACTGAATGAGGACGTTATGGATGATATATTTTTTTTCATTTCCCAGAAGCTCAAAAAGCCTGGTTTTGATCATGGAAAGGCCCTTCTCTTACAGAAAGCTGTCTTATGTATGCCGGAAATAAAGAGCGGCATCAATGATATTATAAGTAATATACGGCCTATTTATCAATCAGTTTTTACGGAATAATTAAAAAAAGAGTGCAAAAAGCCGAATTCTATGGTAGATTAGATGTAAGATATTGCAAGTTAGGAGGTTCTACCATGAATTACAATGAGTCCTCTGAAGATTACCTCGAGGCGATCCTCATGCTCCGGGAACAGCTCGGCAAGGTCCGTTCCATCGACATCGTCTACAAGCTCGGCTATTCAAAGCCCAGCATCAGCATTGCGATGAAGAAGCTCCGTGAGAAGGGTCTTATCTCCATGGACAATGACGGCTACATCACGCTGACCGACGAAGGTCAGAAGATTGCCCGCCACACATATACGCGCCACAAAGTCCTGACCACCTTCTTTGAGAGCCTCGGCGTGAACCCCAAGACCGCGGAAGCCGATGCCTGCAAGATCGAGCATGACATCAGCGAGGAAACCTTCAAGCGTCTCCGCCAGTTTATGACGCTCCATCCGGACATCCACAGGGAGATGCTGGATGCGGTGAACGCACAGCCATCCGAAGAGGCGTAAACACCTTGAAAGCACAGGGCGGCAGCGGGCCGCCCTTTTCAAGGCCCCTGGGTAAGCTATGGCTAACTATGTAAAAGGAGTTTTATGACTAAGGAAGAACACATCAGATCATTGTTTGGCGGCAGCGCAAGGATCCTCAGGGAGGACGAGGACACCATGACCCTGGAGATCAGCCTGAGCTCCCCCGGGACCGGCGGCGCTTTAAACCGGCCCTCGCTCCCGCCTGCCCAGGTGCGCCTGGCCGAGGAGATCAGCGCATACCTCTCCGCCCATATGGACCGGCACACCACCATAAAGGAGCTCGGCGAGATTTTCCACGTCTCCCCCACGCGGGTCAAAACCTGCATTAAAAATGTCTACGGGATGTCCGTCTATGCCTTTGCGAGAAACCGCAAAATGCACGCTGCCGCCCGTCTTCTCCGCCATTCCGACGCCACCGTGCTCGAGATCGCGGGATACTTCGGTTACGACAACGGGAGCAAATTCGCTAAGGCGTTCAGGGACGTGATCGGCATGACTCCCGCGGAATACAGAAACGCCGAAAGTCACGACTAACCGTTTTTATTTTCATCCCAGCTGTCTGTTTGGAGCCTTCTTCTGTCTCTTTGGAGCGGAAAACGCCCGTATTCACCTGTAATATCAGGGTAAATGAAGCGCAGTTTTAAGCGCTTTTCATTTTCAAGAGCGGTTAGCGGTAACTAATTTACAATCAAAACTTACGGAGGATTTGTACATGAGTGTTGTGATACTCGGCGGCAACGAATGCATGGAGCGCCAGTACAAAGAGATCTGCAAAGAATACAACTGCAAGGCAAAAGTGTTTGCGAGGCCCATCGGGAGCCTTAAGAACAAGCTCGGGAGTCCTGATCTGATGATCTTCTTCACGAGCACCATGTCCCACAAGATGGTCAAAAGCGCGATGAGCGAGCTTGCTCCGTCTCCTCTCTGCGCAGCTGTCTCGAGACATATGCAAACGCCTGAGGGAGGCCGTCATGTCAGACGAGATGTTCATTGACCACTGCGCCCCGACTCTCGCGGGTCTCAAAACAGGAAACATGTTCACCTGCGCCTTCGATTCCGCAGCGGAACTTCGAAGCGATATCCGCAGACTGAACGATATGCTGCGCCCCAAAGGCCTTCTTGTCCTGCCGCTCCGCATTGCAAAGGGCAAGGTCTTAATCTACCTCTTCCGTCCCGCGATGCTCGATGCGGACCTCAGGGACACCGAAGCGGCCCGTATCCTCACCGAGGAGGGCTATACCCGCATCGAGCGGAACCGCTGCCTGACCGAGCTCATCCGCCGAATGAGTGATGACGGGGAGTTTCCCCATGAGATCGGC
>ONHA01000051.1 GCA_900317515.1 uncultured Eubacteriales bacterium | reverse complement strand
TTCGCTCATAGATCTGATTGTCAAAGAACTATAGGTGTTCCACAAAGTGCTTAAAATCAACATTATTTGTGGAATTTCAATAAGAAAGTATAGAGAGTATTATAATGAAAGAGATGATGATACAGCAGGTTATGACGCAGCCGAAAAATATCATTTTCAGGGAGATTGCCGTTCCGGAGCCGGGTCCCGACCAGGTTCTGGTTAAGATCAAGAAGATCGGCATCTGCGGCAGCGACATTCACGTATACCACGGAACACATCCCTATACATCCTACCCGGTGACCCAGGGCCATGAGGTTTCCGGCGAAATTGTGAAACTCGGGGAGTATGTGAAGGATCTCTCCGTCGGCCAGCGGATCACGATCGAGCCGCAGGTGTTCTGCGGACGCTGCTATCCCTGCCTGCACGGAAAATACAACCTCTGCGAGCACTTAAAGGTCATGGGCTTCCAGACCACCGGCACCGCCAGCGAATACTTCGCGGTGGACGCCTCCAAAGTGACGCCTCTGCCTGAAGGAATGACCTTCAGTGAAGGCGCGATGATGGAGCCCCTCGCGGTGACCGTCCATGCCGCGAAGCGCTTCCCGGATCTCAAAGGCGCAAAGACTGTCGTCTTAGGCTGCGGCCCGATCGGTATTCTGCTCGCGCAGTCCCTCAAAGCGCTCGGCGCGGACAAGGTTCTGGTGACCGACATCTCCGATACCCGCCTTGAAATCGCGAAGAGTGTCGGCGCGGATTACGCCGTCAACACGCTTCACAGGGATTTCGGCGAGGCTATGCTCGAGGCTTACGGTCCCGACAAGGCGGACGTCATTTTCGAGTGTGCAGGCTCCGACATCACCATGGAGCAGGCGATCCAGAATGCGCGCAAAGGCAGCATGATCGTGCTCGTCGCCGTGTTCGGCAAGCGTGCCTCGGTGGATCTTGCCAAGCTCAACGACTCCGAGCTTGACCTCAACACCTCCATGATGTACCGCCATGAGGATTTTGTGGACGCCATCCGTCTGGTAAACGAGGGAAAGATCCTGCTGAAGCCGCTTGAGACCGCGCATTTCGCCTTTGCCGATTACCAGAAAGCCTATGAATATATCGACAACAACCGTGAAACAACCATGAAAATCATTATCGATGTTGATCCGGAGGCTGAATAATGATTCTGAGCTATGAAGGCTTAAAAGATGCCGAAGCCTGGAAAAATGCAGGCATCGCACTTCCCTCCTATGATCCCCGGGAGCTGGCGGAGCGCACAAAAAAGGCACCTGTCTGGGTGCATTTCGGAATCGGAAATATTTTTCGCATCTTTATCGGCGGCATCGCGGACAGACTGATTGCGGATGGAAGCCTTCATACCGGCATCATCTGTGCGGAGACATTCGATTACGACGTCGTCGACAAGGTCTACCGGCCTTTCGACAATCTGGCGCTGGCGGTCACGCTGCACGGCGACGGCCGCAAGGACAAGCGCGTCCTCGGATCTCTTGCCGAGGCTGTCAAAGCGGATGCAAAAGACACGGAAGCCTGGGCCCGCCTTGCGGAGATTTTCACGGCACCGGGCCTTCAGATGGTTTCATTTACCATCACGGAGAAAGGCTACGCCCTTAGAGGCGTGGACGGCACTTATCTCCCCTATGTGCTCGCCGACATGGAGAGCGGCCCCGGAAAGCCGGCCGGCGCGATGGCGGTCGTCACCGCCCTCCTCTACGCGCGCTTCAAGGCCGGGCAGGCCCCTCTCGCGCTCGTCTCGATGGACAATGTCTCCCACAACGGCGACAAGCTGCGGCTTTCCGTCCTTGAGACCGCGGAGTACTGGGTCCGAAGAGGCTTTGTCCCGATGGATTTTCTCCGCTATCTCGAAAATGAATCCCTCATAAGTTTTCCGTTGACAATGATCGACAAAATCACACCGCGGCCGGGTGAAGAAATCAGACAGCTGCTGGCGTCGGACGGTGTCGAGAACATGGAAATCATTGTCACGTCAAAACATACATACATTGCGCCGTTCGTCAACGCGGAAGCGCCAGGCTACCTTGTGGTCGAGGACCGCTTCCCGAACGGGCGGCCGCCGCTCGAGAAGGCCGGGGTGTACATGACTGACCGCGCGACCGTCAACAAGGCGGAGCGGATGAAAGTCACCGTGTGCCTCAACCCGATCCACACAGCGCTCTGCACCTACGATATATTGCTGGGGTATGACCTGTTCGCGGACGGGATGCACGACCCCGACCTTTCCGAGCTGGCACGCCGGGTCGGCTATGTCGAGGGGCTCCCGGTCGTGGAGGATCCGGGTATCCTTTCGCCGAAGGCATTTCTCGACGAGCTGATGGCCGAGCGTTTCCCGAACCCCTACCTCGGAGACACCTCGCAGCGAATCGCGGTGGATATCTCGCAGATGACCGCCATCCGCTTCGGCGAGAATATCAAGGCGTATGTCGAGCGGGACGGGACGGCGGAATCGCTCACGGCGATCCCTCTCGCGATTGCCGGCTGGCTTAGGTATCTTCTCGCGGTCGACGACAACGGAGAGCGCTTCGAGCTGTCTCCGGATCCGATGCTGCCGGTTCTGCGTGAGCAGCTGAGCGGTCTTGTGTTCGGTGAGCCAGAGAGTCTCACGGACCAGCTTCGGCCGATCCTTTCCAATCCGGAGCTTTTCGGGATGGACCTGTATGAGGCCGGGATCGGTGTTAAGATCGAGGAGATGATCCGGGAGATGCTCGCGGGTCCCGGTGCGGTACGGAGAACACTGCACGGGTGGCTTCTCTCCTGAGTTTTTACGGCCAGGGGCGGTTCTTTCAGCCATTGAAAGAACCGCCCCTTACATTAAGCCTCAAAGCCCAGCCAGAAACATCTCGTAATAATCGTCCTCCCCCTCCAGCACCGGCGAGTTCTCTCCTCCGCCGTTGGTGGACCGCTTGATCGCCGCGTAGGCCGCCTCGCCCTCGGTCAGAACATCCATCTCGTAGAGCATTATCCCGCGCTCCCGGGCGATCGCGCAGAACGCCGAGAGCGGATTCGCCGCGCTCCGGGTCGCCATAAGCGCTTCTCTAAGGGAGGGATCTTCATTTGCCATCTTTTTCAGTGCGTTCAACATCGCATCAACGTCCATCACTCCGCCTCCTTGTCCATATACTTTTTTAAGGATACCATACTTTCTGAAAAATGAAAAGCATATCCCTTCATCGTACGCAAAAATTACGTCTTATCTATTGAAATGTCCGCCCCTTTGAATATATAATAAGATGCACGAGGAGGACGAACATGAAAAAAGACCCGATCACGAAAAGCTTCGGCTATGCCTTCGAGGGCATCATAAACACCGTAAAGAGCGAGAGAAACATGAAGATCCACTGCGCGTTTGTGGTGGCGGTCGTCATCTGCGGGTTCATTTTCCGCATCTCATACACCGAGTGGCTCATCTGTCTCACCCTCTTCGGCCTGGTTACCAGCCTTGAGCTCGTCAACACGGCCGTCGAGTCCGTCGTCGACCTCGTGACCGAGGAGCATAAGCCCCTGGCCAAAAGAGCCAAGGACGCTGCTGCCGGCGCGGTTCTCATCGCCGCAATCTTCGCAGCGATCATTGGCCTTATCATCTTCGTCCCGAAACCGTTCATTATGCTCGGAATCATATAAGGAGGCAGATTATGGAAAAACTTACAGACGGAATCAAAACATTACTGCTCGCAGGCGTCGGCGCCGTCGCTCTCACCGCGGACAAGTCCCAGGAACTCCTGAAGGAGCTCGTCTCCCGCGGGGAGCTCACGGTCGAGCAGGGCAAGGCCCTCAATCAGGAGCTGAAGCACACCTTTGATGAGAGCCGCGCCAAAGCCGATGCCGAAAAGACCGACACGCTCGACTTTATCAAGAATCTTTCAAAAGACGAACTTGACAAGCTGAAAGAGCTGATCAAAGAACGCGAACAAGAGGATGAAAATGCCTGACAGCACCGAAACTCCCAGGCACGAAGTACAGGGCCACCGGCTTCGTGAGATCCGGGAGGTTCTCTCCAAAAATCACATAACGAGAGGCATCTCCCCGGAAAAACTTCGGGTCATCCTGGAGGAGCTCGGACCGACCTACGTAAAGCTGGGCCAGATCATGTCCATGCATTCCGACATCCTGCCCAAGGTCTACTGCGACGAGCTCATGAACCTGAACTCCTCGGTCACACCGATGCCCTACAGCGAGGTCCTTTCGATCCTTGCGGAAGCCTACGGAGACACGAAAGACATCTTCTCCTCCATCGAGGAGAAGCCGCTCGGCTCGGCCTCCATCGCCCAGGTCCACCGCGCACGCCTTAAGACCGGCGAGGACGTCATCATCAAGGTCGAGCGGAAGGGGATCTACGAGATCATGGAGAGCGACATCCGGCTTTTAAAAAAAGCCGTGCGCTTTCTCCCTCCCGTGGGGGACCTCAAAAACCTCGTCGACCTCGACCTGGTCCTGGACGAGCTCTGGTCGGTGTCCCAGGAGGAGATGGATTTCCTCCGGGAAGCCGCCAACATGGAGGAATTCGAGGAAAATAACAAAGGCATCCGCTACATCTATGTGCCCCGCCTCTACCGGGAGTACACGACCAAAAATGTCCTCGTCATGGAATACATCGACGGAATCGCCATCGACGACAAGGAGACGCTCACAAAATACGGCTACGATTTAAATGAGATCGGCACGAAGTTCGTCACGAATTTCATTTCCCAGATCGTGGACCACGGGTTCTTCCACGCCGACCCGCATCCGGGAAATGTAAAGATCTCCGGCGGCAAGATCGTCTGGCTCGACATGGGCATGATGGGCCGGCTCACCGAGCACGAGCGCCGCTGCATGGTGCGCGGCGTCGAGGGAATCGCCATGCACGACACCTCCAAGGTCGTGGAAGCGGTCCTTGAAGTCGGCAAGCCATTCGGCAAGACCGATCACGACCGGCTCTACCGGGACATGCGGGACTTCATGCAGGAGTTCGGCACCACCCCGATGGGCCAGGTCGATGTCGCAGCGACGCTGGAGGCCATGATGGAGATCATGAAGGCCAACAAGATCGGCATGCCCCACGGGCTCACGATGCTCGCCCGGGGCTTCGCCCACATGGAGGGTGTCCTGGCCTCGATCAGCCCCGATCTCAACATGATTGGGATCGCCCAGTCTGCCGTTACGGAGGACCTCTTCCGGGAGATCAACTGGAAGGATGAGGCGGAAACCGGCGTCCGCCACCTCTACCGCTCCGCGAAGAAAGGCCTCGACATACCGGCTCTCACGGCCGATATCATGAAGGAGTACCTGGCCGGCCACGGCCGCATGACGCTCCGCCTCGAGACCTCCGAGGAGCTCTCCCAGCTCGTCTACTCCTCCGTCAGGAGCCTGGTCATCGGGATGTGCATCGTAGCCCTGCTCATCGCCTCCTCGATCCTGTGCCTTACGGACATGACGCCGCGGATCTTCGGGATCCCCTTCCTGGGCTTCTTCGGCTACCTCATCGCCTTCGGATCCTCGCTCTATTTTCTGATCCGGTACTTTATCCGAAAATTCAGAAAGCGGAAATGAGAACCTCTCATTTCCGCTTTCTTCTTATCCGATTCTGAACGTTCCCGTTCCGGACACAATATCTTCCATCGTCTCCGCGCTCATAAGACCCACATAGAGCTCGGCCTCCCTCGGATCCGTGATGCCGTTTTCGGCAAGATCTCCATCTGCGAGATAAATTTTCCCGATCGCCCTCTTCCCGGGCCAGAGGATCGTCCCGCTGTAGCCCTCCAGCATGTATCCGTCAATGGAGAGGTTTTTCGCCTCGGCATACACCGTTCTCTCGCCCTCGTTCTTAAGATAGAGAATGATGCCCGTGCCAAGGAAGGGGTCATTTCTGACCATGCGGGCCGACACGTGCACGCCCTCCTTAAAAAACACCTCCGTCCCGGGATCCGACGGCTCCGCCGCCTTCGTCCCGTCGTCGAAGATCACCTTCTCCTCCGGCTTAAGAACCGTGCGCCAGGGCTCCGGATCATACACTGCAAATGCAGCCGAGACCGAATGGATCTCCTCGATCTCCGCAGTGCGGAGCGCGTGGCGCGGTATCTCAAGGACCGTGTTCAGCTTCTTCCCGGCTGCGACCTGAGCCGAAAATGACCCTCCCACCTGATACCCGTTCACGACGAGCAGCTGGCAGTCGATGAGGCAGGTCATGGGGTTTTCATTTTCAATGAGAATACGGATCCCGTCATCCAGGAAATCGTCCTGAACATACTCCCCCGCCGTGATGCGGATGCCGGCCTCATCGACCAGCACTTTGGACGAAAGATCGAGCGCCTCTGCCGGAGCCGGCCCGGAAGACTCCGGGAGCTCCGCCGGGCTCTCCCTGCGGCTCTCCTCGGGCGCAGCGGTGACGGCCGCCGGCGAGGGCTCAGCGGCCGGCTCTTTGGGGCTCTCTCCTCCCCCGCCTCCGCAGGCGGCCAGGAGTGCAATGCTCATGAGGGATGCTGTGATCAGTCTTTTGTGTTTCATCTTTTCCTCCTTTTGGTGCGGCGTACGTTAAGTGTAGCACACAAAATCGAGAAAAAGTTTCCCTCAGAAGGGGAAAGTGTTAAAAGTTCAGCACCCCGGGAAGATTGTATGATTCGATGTCCGGGATGCTCGCATCCCGAGCGAGAATCATAAATCTTCCTGGGGCGGGCAAGCCGCGAAGCGGCTCAGACCGCCCACATGAGCAAGCCGCTTCAGCGGCTGCGAATAAGGGGTGCTGAACTTTACATCACCGCCTCATCCGCCGCATCCGCATAAGGTGCCGCTCAAACGCCCCGCTCTCGATGAACTCCGCGAGCATGTACTGGTCGAAGACCGGCACCGTGCAGGCGTAAAACCCGAGCTTCTCCCGGTAAACCGCCATCAGGTGGTCCGGCAGGATCATGTAGCCGGCGCGCATCGAAGGCGCGATGCTCTTGGAAAATGTATTGATGTAGACGACGTGCCTGCCTCCGTCCATCGCGTACAGCGTCTCGAGCGGCTTACGGGGCGTGTTGAACTCGGAGTCGAAATCATCCTCGATGAGGATCGCATCCTTCTCATTTGCCCAGCGGATGTAGGAAAACCGCTTCTCCGCCGTCGCCGTGACCCCGCTCGGGTAGCTGTTGAAGGGGGTCACATGCAGGATGCGGGCTCTGGCCGAGGCGAGCGCCTCATCCCGGATCCCGTCATTCCCCATCGGAAGAAGCTCAACGGAGGCTCCGTTTGCCTCGTAGACCCGGCGGATCTTTTCGTAGGACGGATCCTCGATCCCGAAGAGCTCCTCCCGGCCGAAGAGCTGGACCAGAAGCCCGTAGAGATACTCCGCGCCGGACCCCACGATGATCCGGTCCGCATCCACGCGCAT
>ONHA01000052.1 GCA_900317515.1 uncultured Eubacteriales bacterium | reverse complement strand
CCGGAGGACATCCGGTTAAAGAAGCTCGCGGGGCACCTGCTTCTTGCGGCCCAGGCCGGTCAGTACAACTACGGAAGGTGCCTTGCCCACGGGGAGGGCGGCGCGGCGCAGCTGGCGGTGTTTTCATTTGCAAAAAGCGCGATGAGCGCCATTTTTCTGCTGAACCGCGCCTATGAGCCCTACTACAAGTGGTCCTTCAGGGCTTTGCGGGCCCTGCCGAAGCTCTCCATCGAGGCGGAGCTCCTCGAGTATCTGATCACGACCGACAACGACGCGGCTCTCGCGGAGGAGAAGCAGAACGTGATCGAGGGGATCTGCGCCGATATCATCGACGAGCTGATGGACCAGGGGATCACGAAGGCAATCTGCGGTGACCTCGAGAAGCACGCCTACTCGGTAAACGACATGATCGCGGATCCTGCGATCCGGAACATGCACATACTTGCAGCAGTTTAAAGGAGAAAAATGAACATACACGGACTTCAGAAAATGACCCTCCTCGATTTCCCGGGCAAAGTCGCCTGCACCGTCTTTCTGGGGCAGTGTGACTTCCGGTGCCCGTTCTGCCACAACTTCGAGCTGGTGGACGGGAGTGCTCCGGCGATCATGGGGGAGGAGGAGCTGTTTTCATTTTTAAGAAAGAGGCAGGGACTGCTCGACGGCGTCGCGGTCACGGGCGGCGAGCCCTGCATCCACAGGGAGCTCCCGGAGTTCCTTGGGAAAATAAAGGAAATGGGCTACGCGGTGAAGCTGGACACGAACGGAAACCACCCGTGGCTCCTCCGGACGATCCTTGCGGACGGGCTCGCGGATTACGTCGCCATGGATGTGAAGAACAGCCCCGCAAAGTACGCGGAGACGATCGGGAAGGACCGATTCTCTCTTTCCGGCGTCCTTCAGAGTATTGAGCTCCTTAAGGAAGGAAAGACCGACTATGAGTTCCGGACCACCGTGATCGAGGAGTTCCATGATGTGGATGACTTCGAGGAGATCGGAAAGATGGTGAAGGGGGCGAGGCGGCATTTCCTTCAGCCGTTCACCGACCGGGACTCGGTGCCATTTGGCAATTTACACGCCCCGTCAAAACAAGATATCAGAAAATATTCGGAGATCCTGCGAAAGTATGTGACGGAAGTCGGCATCCGCGGTATGGACTGAAAACCACAAGATATAGTGCTTTGAAAATAATACAGAGGTAGATATTGACAGAACCCCTTCTTTGGTGATATGGTAATAGGGCACGTAAAAAGATATGCCCATTCATTTCATAACACCAAGGGAGGGGAATTTTAATATGTATCAGGTTGTCAAACGAGACGGAAAGGTTGTTGATTTCCATATCGCCAAGATCAGCGCGGCCATCACCAAGGCATTTGAGGCGCTGGAAAAGCAGTATCATCCGAGCGTGATCGACCTCATTTCGCTCCATGTCACGTCTGATTTCGAGTCCAAGATCGTGGACGGCAAGATCACGGTCGAGGAGATCCAGGACAGCGTCGAGAAGGTGCTTTCCGAGTCCGGCTATGCGGATGTCGCCAAGGCTTACATCCTCTACAGAAGACAGAGAGAGAAGGTCCGCAACATCAACTCCACGCTCTTAAACTACAAGGAGCTGGTCAACAACTACCTTAAGATCAACGACTGGCGTGTGAAGGAGAACTCCACCGTCACCTATTCCGTCGGCGGCCTGATCCTGTCCAACTCCGGCGCGATCACAGCCAACTACTGGCTCTCCGAGGTCTATGACGACGAGGTCGCGAGCGCCCACAGAAGCGCGGCGATCCATCTGCACGACCTCTCCATGCTGACCGGCTACTGCGCAGGCTGGAGCCTCAAGCAGCTGATCCAGGAGGGTCTCGGCGGTGTCCCGGGCAAGATCACATCCTCCCCGGCCAACCACCTCTCCACGCTCTGCAACCAGATGGTCAATTTCCTCGGCATCATGCAGAACGAGTGGGCGGGTGCGCAGGCATTTTCGTCCTTTGACACATACCTTGCTCCGTTCGTCAAGATCGACAACCTGACCCAGAAGGAAGTCAAGCAGTGCGTTCAGTCCTTCGTCTACGGCGTCAACACGCCGAGTCGCTGGGGCACGCAGGCTCCGTTCTCCAACATCACCCTCGACTGGGTGGTCCCGAACGACCTTAAGAACCTGCCGGCGATCATCGGCGGCCGCGAGATGGATTTCACCTACGGCGACTGCCAGAAGGAAATGGACATGGTCAACAAGGCCTTCATCGAGATCATGATCGAGGGCGACGCGAACGGACGCGGCTTCCAGTATCCGATCCCGACCTACTCCATCACCCGCGACTTTGACTGGTCCGAGACGGAAAATAACAAGCTCCTCTTCGAGATGACCGCCAAGTACGGCACACCGTACTTCTCGAACTACATCAACTCCGACATGGAGCCCTCCGATGTCCGTTCGATGTGCTGCCGCCTCCGCCTTGACCTCCGCGAGCTTCGCAAGAAATCCGGCGGCTTCTTCGGCTCCGGTGAGTCCACAGGCTCCATCGGCGTCGTCACGATCAACATGCCGCGCATCGCTTACCTTGCCAAGGACGAGGCAAACTTCTACAAGCGCCTCGACGAGCTCATGGATATCGCCGCGCGCTCCCTTAAGACCAAGCGCACGGTCATCACGAAGCTCCTTGACCAGGGCCTGTATCCGTACACGAAGAGATATCTGGGCACCTTCGAGAACCACTTCTCCACGATCGGTCTGGTCGGCATGAACGAAGCCTGCCTCAACGCAAAATGGATCCGTGCGGACCTCACCGACGAGAAAGCGCAGCGCTTCACCCGCGACGTCCTGAATCACATGCGCGATCGTCTGAAGGACTATCAGGAGGAGTACGGCGACCTCTACAACCTCGAGGCGACACCGGCCGAGTCCACGACCTACCGCTTCGCAAAGCACGACAAGGAGAAATATCCGGATATCATCACCGCCAACATGAACGGCACACCGTACTACACGAACTCATCCCATCTGCCGGTCGGCTACACGGAGGACGTCTTCTCGGCGCTCGATATCCAGGATGATCTGCAGACACTCTACACCTCCGGCACGGTCTTCCACGCCTTCCTCGGCGAGAAGCTTCCGGACTGGAAGGCAGCGGCTTCGCTTGTCCGCAAGATCGCGGAAAATTACAAGCTGCCGTACTACACGATGTCTCCGACCTACTCGGTCTGCAAGGACCACGGTTACCTGACCGGCGAGCAGTTCCTCTGCCCGATCTGCGGTCAGAAGACTGAGGTCTACAGCCGTATCACCGGCTACTACCGTCCGGTCCAGAACTGGAACGACGGCAAGGCCCAGGAGTACAAGGACCGCCGCGTCTACAACATCGGACGCTCCCACTTAGGCCACACAGGCCCGCTGCCGGCACCGGTGGATGTCCCGGCGGAGGAGATCCAGGCTGCAGCTGAGACCGCTTCGAAGGCTTCCGCGGACGGCAAGAGCGTGATGCTCTTTAAGACGCCGACCTGCCCGAACTGCAAGGCCGCGATGGCAATGCTCGACAAGGCAGGCGTTTCGTACACGGTCTTAAATGCCGACGAGGAGAGAGAGCTGGTTATGAAATACGGAATCCGTCAGGCTCCGACACTGGTCGTGGTCGACGGAGACAAATTCGAGACGTTCCGCGGCGTGTCCGACATCAAGGGCTGGCTGATGCGGAAGGCGGGCTGATTAAGTAAATATTGGCAAATGGTCATGCGGGGACTTTTAAGGGTTCCCGCATGTTTTTAAATGAATTTTCAAGTGAGGTAGAGATATGGCCAGAACCATCGGAATCGATCTCGGAACCACCAACAGCTGCGTCGCCGTCATGGAGGGCGACCACGCGGTCGTTATCGTAAATAAGGAGGGCGGGCGCACAACGCCTTCGGTGGCTGCATTTTCAAAAGACGGGAAGCGTCTGGTCGGAGAGATTGCAAAGCGCCAGGCTGCGGTGAACCCGGACCGGACCATCGCCTCCATCAAGCGGCAGATGGGCACGGACTGGTCCGTCAGGATCGACGGGACGACATTCACACCCCAGTCGATCTCCGCGATGATCCTGACCAAGCTGAAGAAGGACGCGGAGGACTATCTCGGAGAGAGTGTGACGGATGCGGTGATCACGGTGCCGGCGTATTTTAATGATGCCCAGCGGCAGGCGACCAAGGATGCCGGGCGGATCGCCGGGCTCAATGTCAAGCGCATCATCAACGAGCCGACAGCGGCTGCGATGGCCTACGGGCTCGACCACGGGGAGCCCCAGACGGTGCTGGTGTATGACCTTGGGGGCGGGACATTTGACGTGTCCATCATAAGGCTCGGTGATTCGGTCATCGAGGTGCTCGCGACCGCCGGCGACAACCATCTGGGCGGCGACGACTGGGATGTGAGGCTGGCGGACTACATGGTGGATACCTTCCGCAAGGAGAACCGTGTGGATTTGAGGAAGGACCGCACCGCGATGTCCCGGGTTCTCGAAGAGGCTGAAAAATGCAAAAAAGCTCTCTCCACAGCCGCCTCCTACACGGTGAACCTGCCGTTCATCACGGTCGGCCGGGACGGCCCGCTCCACATGGAAATGACGATCACCCGCGAATATTTCAACAACCTGACCCGGGACCTCGTGCAGAGGACCGAGATGCCGGTCAGCACGGCCCTCATGGACGCGGGACTGACCTCTGCCGATATTAACAGGGTCCTGCTGGTCGGCGGCTCGACCCGCATGCCGGTCATCATCGACAAGGTGAGAACCATGCTCCGTCAGGAACCGAGCCGCAACATCAACCCGGACGAGTGCGTCGCGATGGGGGCAGCAATCCAGGGCGGAAAGCTCGGCGGGACACTTTCGGCGGGCTCCAAGGCTGCCGCGATGGTGCTCCTCGACGTCACGCCGCTCTCGCTCTCGATCGAGACGGTCGGCGGCATCGCCACGAGGCTGATCGAGCGGAACTCGACAATACCGACCAGGTACAGCAAGATATTTACAACCGCGGCGCCGTTCCAGTCTGCGGTGGACATCAATGTCTATCAGGGGGAGAGAAGATTTGTCCGGGACAACAAGCGGCTCGGGACCTTCCGGCTGGACGGCATCCGACGGGCGCCGGCGGGCGTGCCCCAGATCGAGGTGACCTTCGATATCGACGCAAACGGCATCGTTCAGGTCTCCGCGAAGGATCTCGGGACCGGCCGTCAGCAGCAGATCACGATCGCCTCGTCCTCCAACATGTCGGAGGAGGAGATCAGGAGGGCACGGGAGGACGCGGCCCGCTACGAGAGCGAGGATATGCGGCGGCAGGAGCTCATTGACATCCGGAATGAAGCCGAGGCCTACTCCTACCGGGTCGAGAAGGCGCTGGAGGAGCGCAGAGGCGGGCTCGACCGGCATGCGGAAAGGACGCTCAGGGGCGATCTTGATGAGCTGCGGAAAACCATCAACAAGACGACACCCGACCGGATCACGGAGCGGGAGGCCGGCGCGATCCGGGAGGCGAGGTACAGGCTGGCGCAGAGTGTGTCGCAGTATTTGAATATGAATTTGTGAGGGGAGGCTGTCTGAATGGGCTCTGGGTGCAAACAATGAGATGAGATGCGGTGCGAGGGAGCCTTCACAGCGAGGGATATAGCCAAAATTCTGTGTGAAGTTAAAATTTGCTTGGGACTTCTGTTGAGTGGAGATTTTCAAAAAGCTGCAGGGTAAACGAATGATATCACCGGACAAATAACATCCGCCATACCAAGGATGGTATGGCGGAAGACCAAAACAGTATGAGCTTGTTATATGTGTATGGACGTTGGGAATGTGATACTGTTATGAATGTGTCACGCGAAAATTTTTTTCTGTTACGAATGATTTGGCCTTTCCAAATAAGTATTATAACCTGTGTAAATATGGTCGTTCCATGTAATTAGAGCTGCAATAAGCTCTCCCCAGGTTTCTGGCCTTTTCCACCATCTTTCATCATCGCCACGAATCCACACATCTCCTGTGGTACGATAATCATTTTCTGGTGTAACATCCCGAATGATTTCACCTGTATAATTGTTTTTGATACAAGCGCTCACCGCCTCCTCAGCCTTGAACAAAACCGCCTTTATCACCGGCGCGCAATACTTCTTCTTCATAATATATCTCCCTCGGTCTAAGTCAGTCTAAACGCTTGTCACCGTCGCATAGAAACACTTTTACAACCACTCATTTTAAATGGATAGTATCAATCTGTCAATGGTCGTTTTGACAAATTCCAGCTATATTTTGTGGACACCTCCCCACTAACCGCCCAAACAGCCGCACATATTGATGACTCTCTGCCCCATGCGGTCCGCCCTGCGCACCTCCCGCACCGTCCTCCTCAAAAAATACCGCATCATCACGTAAGTGGAGGTTGACAGCCTCCGCTTTTTCTGTCATAATACGCGAGAACTGTCCTATGTGGGACACATTCGGAGGAAGTATGGACACGGTAAATGAAAAACTAATCGACAAACTTGCCTCGTCGCCGCTCTTTAAGGGAGTGCCGCGCGGGGAGATTCTCCGGATACTGTCCGATGAGAGGGCGGTTGAAAGAACCTATCAGCATGATGAGACGGTCTACGAACCCACAAGCTTTATGAAAAGCCTCGGCTTTCTGGTCTCCGGCCGGGCGGAAGTCGGCATGGCCGGGTACCCGATGCGGATGATCGAGGGAGGCACATACTTCGGCGTGGCAGCCCTTTTCGGCGCCGGCGAAACCTATGTGACCCGGATCCGCGCGATGAAGAACACCCGGATCCTCTTTTTTGCGGAGGATCTGATCGAGGAGTGTCTTCGGACGATGCCGGCATTTTCCGTCAATTACGCAGCGTTTCTCACCGGGAGGATCCGCTTTCTCAACCGGAAGATCGGGCTCCTGTCCGGGCACGACAGCAGGGAGAGCCTTGCGGGCTTTCTTGCCGGCCGGGCGCGGCTTACGGGAAAACGCGTGACGGTTGCCTCCTATGCGCAGCTCGCAAAGAGCCTCAACATTGCGCGCTCGTCGCTCTACCGGGCCATGGATGAACTGGAGGAGAGAGGAATCATAAAGCGTGAGGGGAAAGAGATCGTGATCATGGATGAGACGGCTCTTTACAATTTCGAACATGAAAAGGAGATATCATGAAAAAGAAAGTACTTGGAATCGTATTGGCACT
>ONHA01000056.1:8545-10278 GCA_900317515.1 uncultured Eubacteriales bacterium | reverse complement strand
TCGACTGGTAGGCGTCGCCGGACCAGATCCATTTGTCGCGCTTGACCCCGTCGATGAAGAAGATCCCGCTTGCGAGCTTAAAGGTGTGGGCCGCGACCTTCCAGATACGCTTCAGTTTCTCGTCCTTTCCGGAAAATGAAACCCTGACCGGTATATCCACATACTGATGGATCGCGGTCACATCGTACCGCGGGCCCGGAATGAAGACCGCCCGGACCGCCGCGCGGGGCGTCCTGCCGGTTTTCCCGTCGGGAGTGAAGCTGTAGTAGCAGTGGACCGGGTCCAGCGCCTCTTCCGTCGACTCCCCTAAGTAGGCGGTGACGGTTTCGAGGGCCTCCCCGGGCAGATCAGAACCGTCATAAGAGCGGATCTGAAGCTCCGCCGTGAGCTCCGTCTCAAACTCATAGAGGAACCCGTCGGCGGTCATGGCCTCGCCTAAGATGCGGAAGGGGGCTTTATTTCCCTGAATATCCTCGGCCTCGGCTGTCGGCACGGAGACGGCTGCGGGCTTCACGGAGATGGGCTTATAGAGCGCCTCGCTGTAGGGCCACTCCGCGACATCGCGGTCCCTGTCCGTGAAATAGGCCGACGTCGTCCGTGAAATAGGCCGACGTCCCCGCGTGATCCCATGTGGTCACGTAGTCGGAGACCGTCCAGGTCCTGTCGGAGAAAATGACATCCCCCTCAACAAAGATCGCGGGGAACGCATCGATCCGCATCGCGTGAACGGAGATGCGGTGAGACCCTTCGGGGAGGCTGATGCGCCTCCCGAAGGGGTATTTTTTTTCATCGGCGAGCACGTAGCCGACTGCCTTTGAGTAGACGGTGAAGGTTGTCGGAGCCGCAAGCTCGTACTCTTTCCGGAAAACGACGCGGTTTCGGAAACCGTCACTTTTCCAGAAGGCGGGCCAGCCGTAGCCGCGCTCGACGCGGCTCATGTTCTGCTTGAGCCCGTAGTAGAGCTCCATGTCGCCGGGGTACCAGATCCAGCAGGGTCTTGTCATGCTGTAAACTCCTTTGCAAGCTTTTAGTATCGAATCAGGCCTCAAGCGGGATCACGACTTCGGCTTCCGCGCCGACATCGTCCGTGAAGACCGCCCTCACAGGTCCTTCGCCGGTCGCCCGGATGACCGCGAGCGCCTCGCCGAAGTAGGTCGGGACGGTCGTCTGGTCGTAGGTGCCCTCAAAGTAGGCAGCGGCGCTGCCGAGGCCCATGAGCTCTGCATTTTCGAGAGCGATCGTGATGTTTCTTCGGATGAGCGGCTTCCAGATGCCGTCCTTGTCCGTGTACTGCAGAGGGATGTAGATGAGTCCTTCCTTCTTCACAGACTCGATTTCGGGCCTGGCGTTTAAGACGACGTCATCTCCTGCGGAGACGAGCGTGTCGCGGCCGATCTCGGAGCCGTCGGCGGCGTAGGCGACCGCGGTCAGGGTGCCGTTCTCGTAGACGACCGGGAAGGCGGTGCGGCAGTTGTTCTTGAGGTCCTTCTTGCCGAGGCTCCTGCCGTTCAGGAAGAGCTCGACGGAGGCCGCGCGGGCGTAGACCTCAACTTCGGCGTTGTTGCCGGCGTAACCGGACCAGGACCAGCTGCGGAGAGCCTTGCTCATGGTCCAGCCGTTGAAGACCGGCTTCTTCTCGGTCGGCGGATAGACGCCGATGAAGGGCCCCTTGGCCTCGTCGAAGGCGACCATGGTGTAGAAGGCCTCGCAGCGGGGCTTGCCGGAGAGGTCGA
>ONHA01000056.1:3703-8491 GCA_900317515.1 uncultured Eubacteriales bacterium | reverse complement strand
CCGATGTAGTCCCAGCCCGGCCACACGAAGTCGCCGATGATGCGGGGATGCCTGCGGGCGATCTCATAGAAGCTGTAGGCGTCCTTGCAGAAGGTCTCGGAGCCTAAGATCAGGCGGTCCGGGTACTTCTTAAGGTCCTTCTTGTAGCGGTAGAGGCCGTAGTTGTAGCCGGCGATGTCCATGGCGGCGTAGGCGCCCTTTGTCTTCCAGTCGCAGGGCGGAATTGTGGCGCCGAGCTTCATGAAATTGTCGCCGAGCTTGACGGCAAGCATATTGTAGAACTCGGAGCCGACGGCTTTCTTCTTCGGTTTTGAGGTGTCTGCATTTTTCTTCGCTTCCTCGGCCAGCTTGTCCGCCTTGTCGTCGCTGTAGACGCCGAGGCCGACGGAGCTCAGGAAATTAAAGAAAATGTTGATCCCGCAGCTGACCGGACGGGTATCGTCGATCGAGTGCAGGTAGCTGGTGAACTGCGTCTGGAGGTCGATGCCTTTCTTCTGGGCGGATTCCGCGACCTCGTTGCCGGTGGAGTACATGATGACCGAGGGATGGTTGTAGTCCTTCTCGACCAGGGCGGCGAGGTCATCTTTCCAGTTTGCAAGGACTTCGCCTGCGTAGTCGTATTTGGTCTTGTGCATGTACCAGGCGTCGACGTACTCGTCCATCATGAGGACGCCGTACTTGTCGCAGGCATCGAGCAGCCAGACCGAAGCCGGGTTGTGGGCGGAGCGGAGAGCGTTGTAGCCGTATTTTTTGAGGAGCCTCACGCGGCGGTCCTCCGCCTCCGGGAAGGTGCAGGCGCCCAGGACGCCGTTGTCGTGGTGGATGCAGGCGCCCTTCAGGATGACGTGCTTGCCGTTCAGCGCGACGCCTTTTTCCGGGGTCCAGGTGAGAGTCCGGATGCCGAAGGTGTCGGCCGCGACATCGCCGCCGAGCGTCACGCGGACTTCGTAGAGCGAGGGATTCTCGATGCTCCAGAGCTCGGCGTTCGGGACCTCGATCCTGGCGCACCCTTCGAGCGTCCTGCCGATGACGGCCTCGCCCTTTGCCACGCAGGCGCCGTCTTTAAGGATCTCAATGCATGCGGTGCCGGGGGCTGTGGCCTTCACGGTCACGAGAACGACGGCCTTGGGCCGTATGGTGAGGGTCTTTACGCGGACGCCGCGGATCGGGATATAGTCCTTCGGGCCTTCCCAGAGCCAGACCGGGCGGTAGATGCCCGTGCCGGAGTACCAGCGGCTGTTCGGCTGGTCGGAGTTGTGGGCGATGACGGTGATTTCATTTTCCCCGTCAACGAGAAATTCATTGAGCGGAATGTAAAACTGGGTGTAGCCGTAGGGACGCGTCTTCGCCTTTTTGCCGTTGATCGTGACCTCGGCATTTTTGTAGACGGACTCGAACTCAAGGATCAGCTTGCGGTCCTTGAGCTCGTCCGGGATCGTGAACTTTTTCTTGTACTCGTAGTCGCCGCCCGTGAACCAGCCGATATTGCCCTCGCCCATGCTGTCGGCGGTGCGCGGCTCGGTGATCATGGCGTCGTGGGGGAGCGTGACGGGGCAGGCTTCGCCGGCCCGTGACAGGGGTCTCACTGTCCAGTCGTGATTGAAATCCAGTTTTTTCATCGGGTGCCTCCTCGAGCAAAATATATAGTTAATTATAGCAGATACGGACAAAAAAGTATCTAAAAACCCCGCAAAAATTGTGAAAATGACCGCTTTTGTAGTATAATAAACCGAGGAGGTGAAACCTATATGGAAAATGAAATGCAAAACCCCTATGTGAGGGGAATTGAACACGTGACGCTCGCCGGGGACGGCTGCTCGATCACTATCCTTGACCAGACAGCGCTCCCGATGCGGGAGCTGTACAAGACCGTCAGCACCCCGGAGGAGTGCTTTGACGCAATCAAAAAGCTTGAGGTGCGGGGGGCGCCCTGCATCGGAATATTTGCGGGATACGCGATGGCGATGTTCGCGGAGCAGAGGAAGGAGATGGAGCTTCCGGAGTTCCTCATGGAAATGAAGAGGCTCTCCGCCTATCTGAATTCCTCGAGACCGACCGCAGTCAATCTCTCCTGGGCGCTTCGCCGCATGGAAAATGTGATGGATGAGCATGCAGGCCTGCCGGTGCCGGAAATCGCGGCGCTTATGCGGGAGGAGAGCCGGGAGATCTATGAGGAAGATATCCGGATGTGCCGGAAAATCGCGGAGTACGGGCTCTCCCTGGTGAAGGAGGGAGACGGGATCCTGACCCACTGCAACGCGGGACCGCTCGCGACGAGTCTCTACGGGACCGCCCTGGGGCCGATCCTCCTCGGGGAGGAGACCGGCAAGAGGCTGCGCGTCTTTGCCGATGAGACGAGGCCGCTCCTTCAGGGGGCGAGACTTACGTCCTACGAGCTTAAGAAGGCGGGCGTCGACGTCACGCTCATCTGCGACAACATGGCCTCGATCGTGATGAAGAACGGCTGGGTGCAGGCCTGCTTCGTGGGGTGCGACCGCGTGGCGGCAAACGGAGATTTTGCCAACAAAATAGGGACCTCGGGCGTTGCGATACTCGCAAAGCACTACGGGATCCCGTTCTACACGCTGGGGCCGTCCTCGACGATCGATATGACCTGCAGGACCGGTGACGATATTAAGATTGAACTGCGCGACCCTGCGGAGATCAGGGAGATGTGGTACAAAGAGCCGATGGCTCTGCCGGAGGTCAAATGCTACAACCCCTCCTTCGATGTCACGGATCATTCGCTCGTGACGGCGATCGTGACCGACCGGGGCATCGTTTATCCGCCGTTTGAGGAGAACCTGAAAAAGCTGTTTGCATGAGGGCCTTACGGTTCCCTGTCAGGCTGAATGGTTCCCTCCTTTAAGCTCTCCGCGGTGTCCTGCTTATCGGTACGGCTTGCGCGGTAGGCGCGGGGCGACTGGCCGAACATTTTCCGGAAGGCGTCCTTGAAATAGTTGCTGTCCGAAAATCCGTTGTTCATGGCGACCTCGGTGATCGTGTGGGCGGTGGAGAGAAGCTCGGTCTCGGCGTGGCCGAGGCGCACATAGATGAGGTATTCCTTCATGCGCGTGCCGGTGACCATGCGGAAACGGCGGGAGAAGTAGCTGGGCGAGAGGCCGGCCCGGCCGGCCAGGAAGTCCAGCGTGATCGGCTCGTTGTAGTGGGCGGTGATGTACTGGACCGCACCGAGGATGCCTGCGTCGCTCTCGGTGGTGATGCCGGCATTCTGGGCGTGCGGGACCGCGAAGCGGACCGCGTAGAGGAAGAGCCGGCGGAGATTGAGCTTTAAGAGCTCGGGCGTCAGAGGATCGTTCAGCCGATCCTCCCGGGTCATCTCATCGATGAGATTTTCCCAGATGGCCCGGTAGCTGTCCGGGACGTGCAGGAAGGAGACTTTTGAGACGAAGGGCTCGATCTCAGGCACGAACCATTTTCCGTTGTCAGTGAGGTCTGCTTTGCGGAAATAGATGTTGGCTCTGGTGCATTGGGAGAGATAGCGGTTGAAATGCACTTCCTTCGGCGGTATGATGAGAAAATCCCCGCTGTGAAGATCGTAGAGAGAGTCGCTGATAAAGAAGCGGCAGGTACCGTGCTTCACATAATAGATTTCGTAGTAATAGTGGAAATGGTTTTCCACCATCTCATACTCTGTTTTCCGGGTACGCTCATTGGTGTATATTCTGTCGATGGAAAGGTCTGATATGCGCATGTCAGCTTCACCCCCTTTACCTGCAGGATGATTGAACAACAGGGTGACTGATATTTATTATACTCCATTTTTCCGATAAATGCAAAAATCAACATAAAAAGGAGATTTTGTCGTGTATTATGAGTGTGATCTTGGGGACGGACGCTTCAGAAATCCGATCCTCTTTGCCGATTACTCCGACCCGGACGTGATCCGGGTGGGTGACACCTACTATATGACCGCCTCGAGCTTCAACTATGTGCCGGGCCTGCCGATCCTGACTTCGAAGGACCTCCTGCACTGGAAGCTGGTGAATTACGCGCTCGACATCGTGGAGGAGGACCCCTTACGCGGCTGCCCGCACGGGGACAGCGCCGCGGTTACGGCCCGCTTTAATCTGCCCCGACACTCGGAGGGCGTCTGGGCTCCGGCGATCCGGTATCGGGGCGGAGAGTTTTTCATTTTCTACGGCATGCCGGATGAGGGCTGCTACATGGTGAAGACCGCGGACCCGCTCGGAAAATGGGAAAAGCCCGTCTGCATCCGGCCGGCCAAAGGCTTCATCGACACCTGCCCCTTCTGGGACGACGACGGCAGGGCCTACATCATCCACGCCTACGCGAAGAGCCGCATCGGCTTTAAGAGCCGCCTCGGGATCTTCGAGCTCTCGGAGGACGGGACGCGGGCGATCTCGGAGGATGAGTTCATCTTCGACGGCGAGGCGCCGGGCATCCCGGGGATCACGACCGAGGGCCCCAAGGTCATGAAGAAGGACGGCTGGTACTATATCCTCTCGCCGGCGGGCGGCGTGCGGCAGGGCTGGCAGCTCGCGCTCCGGAGCCGCAACATTAAAGGCCCCTACGAGTGGAAGGTGGTCATGGACCAGGGCGGAAGCGTTATAAACGGCCCTCACCAGGGCGCCCTCGTCGATACGGTGTCGGGCGATGAGTGGTTTCTGCATTTTCAGGACCGCGGGCTCTACGGACGGATCCTCCACATGCAGCCGGTGACCTGGAAGGACGGCTGGCCGGTGATCGGCGAAGATCCGGACGGGGACGGCTGCGGCGACCCGGTCTTTGCGTTTAAGAAGCCGG
>ONHA01000056.1:0-3669 GCA_900317515.1 uncultured Eubacteriales bacterium | reverse complement strand
GAGGCATCCGACGACTTTGCCGGGCACAAGATCGGTCTTATGTGGCAGTGGCTCGGCAACTGCCGGTCCTCGGACACCCGGATCGTCTCCGCGGCGGAGGGCGAGGACGGTATCCGCCTTCACGCGGTGAACCTCTCCGGTGAGGAGAAGCCGATCCTCTGGCACAGCGCCAATGTCCTCACGGAGAAGCTGGTGCTGCCGGAGTTTACGTGCGATATCGTGATGAAACCGGCGGGGCTTAAGCCGGCAAATAAGGCCGGCGCCGCGATGATGGGCGGCCAGTACGTCTCTTTGTGCGCCGAGCGGGATGCCGGGGGGCTCTCTATCGTCCTTTCCGAGTCGGAAGGGGGCGATGCGGACAAGACCGAGAAGGTGCTCTTCCGTGAACGTATCGCATCTTCGGAAAATGAAATCCCCGAAAAGCTCACCTTCCGCCTCATCTACGAGCGGGAGTCCGGAGATAAGAGCGACCTCTTCTTCGCAAATGTCGATGCCGAGAAGCCGGTGCTCCGGATGCTCTGGTCGGCGGACGGAGAACATTTTTGCGACAGCACCTGCCGGTTCGTGCCGGTGGACCACACCTGGGTCGGCGCGAAGATCGGGATCTTTGCGCTCTCCGATCAGGGCGCCGAAACAGGGTATGCGGACTTTTTGAGTGTCAGGGTAACAGAGCTTATGTGAGGGTGAAATCGAGGAGCTTATAGCGGAACTGCGTATCTCCGCCGGCTCCGGCGACGCCCATCATGGCGCCGGTGAAGCGCTTGCCCATCTTTACGCCCTCGTCGCTCAGATAGTAAACATTTGTGAGTTTCGTTTCATGGAGGATTCGGGAAGTTCCCGCGTCCTCCTTTTTGATGCGGAAGGTGCGGGCGAGGCCCTGTGTCTCCATCGTGAAGGTGAAGGTGCTCTCTTCCGCGGGGATCCTTGCGGCAGCGTCCTCGTGGACGATGCTGTCATGACCGATGTGCTCGGTCGTGCGGAAGCCGTACGTTCCGTCCTCCCGCACGTACACGGAGGCGAGGACCCAGGAGTTCTCGTCGTAATAGCCGATGATGCCGGCTTCCTGGCCCGGCATGAGGTGCGGCAGGGCAAGGCGTGCTTCGGAAATGAAGTCGAACCGGTCCTGGCGGCGCAGGAGGATGTTCCTCGCGTCGACACTCGCAAGCGGTGCGGGGCTTGAGAGGAGCGTGGCGGTCCCGTCGGGGTTCCAGGCGACGGCGCCTTCTTCGGGCGGGCGCGGGGTGAGCCAGGCGAGGGAGGCGTCAATGTCTCCTGCGCTGACCTCTGGCAACGGCCGCACCTGCAGCGCCGAGGGGCCCTTAAGGTTGTTCACGAGCGGCCACCCGTCCGGTGTCCAGGTGATCGGGTCGAGGGCCGTCTCGCGGCCCAGGATACTGTACTTCTCGTCGAGAGTCCGGCCGCAGAGGTAGACCATGTACCAGGAGCCGTCCGGGGTCTTCACGGGCTTTCCGTGGCCGCAGCGCTGGATCGCAGCCTCGGGGTCCGTCTGCCGCATGATCGGGTTGTAGGGGCAGGGCTCATAGACTCCGAAAAGCGTACGGCTCCTCGCAACCGTGATCCGGTGGCCCGGACCCGTGCCTCCCTCGGCCTGGAAGAGGTAATAGTACCCATCCTTCTTTATGAGATGGGAGCCTTCCGGTGCGTGCTTCTGGGACCCATAGTAGAGGAGCTTTGCCTCGGAGATCTGCCGTTTGCAGTCGGAAGAGAGTTCCAGAAGTCTGGCGCCCCGGTTTAAGAGCATGTAGTGGCGGCCGTTCTCGTGGAAGAGGGACGGATCGATCCCGTCCTCCTCGATGAAGACGGGGGCGCTGTAGGGACCCTCCGGCTTATCGGAGGAGACGACGACCTGACGGCGGTAGACCGGGCCGGTGTCATTTAAGCGGTAGGTGGCCGTGATGTAGAAGGTCCCGTTGTCGTAGGAGATATCGGGCGCCCAGTAGCCGCGGCCGCCCTCGAGCTCGTCGAGGCCGGCGGCCTTCGGGTCCGTGATCGCAAAGCCGATGATCTTCCAGTTGACGAGGTCGCGCGAATGGGAGATCGGAATGCACGGGAAGAAAATGAAGGACGAGTTCACCATGTAATAATCCTCCCCGACCGCACAGATGGAGGGGTCGGGGAAGAAGCCGCGGCGGATGGGATTCTTGTACATTTTTTCAAAAGGCGCCTCGACTCTTTCTTTAAGAAGCTCATAGACGGCGAAGCGGCCCGCCTCGCTGCCGGACCTTCGGCCGGCGGAGGTGCCTGCATTTTCAAAACAGCCGGAGGAGAGCTCGAAGGCGAGCTCGTAGGGGGTCAGAAGATGCTTGTCGGCCGCGAGCGGATCCATGCCTCGAAGGAGCTTTCCGCGGCCGCGTAGAGAGCCGGCCAGAGATCCGTGCCGGCAAGCAGCTCGGCTGCGGCATTCGGGAACCGCACGAGGAGGTCGGCGGTTTCTTCAAGGGATTGCGCGTCAAGGGCATTTTTTAAAGCGTTCATGGGACACCTCTGAATGAGTGAAAACAGGTGGATCGGTACACAAAAACTGTAACACAAATACGGAATTCTTGCAATATTACCGAATGTAAGCACTTAAATTTGTCTATTTGCACTATTTTAAATGTTCATGAAATCGTATATAATCAGAAAATATAGAAGCTTATACCTCTGAAAGCGGGTGTCCCATGGAAGACAATAAAAATTCCCCCATTAATATTTATGATATAGCGCAGATGGCCAAAGTGTCGATCGCGACGGTTTCCCGCGTCGTGAACGGCTCTGACAAGGTGAGTCCCGCGACTCGCCGGAAGGTCGAGAAGATCATCGCGGAGGTGGGCTACACCCCCAATGCCTTTGCGAAGGGTCTGGGCCTCAACACGATGCATACGGTCGGTATCATGGTGCCGTCCATAGCGGATGATTTTATGGCGATGGCGGTCAACGACCTTGAGCAGGAGCTGGGAAAATACGGCTATGACTGCCTCTTAAACTGCAGCGGCTTTTTAAAGGAGAACAAGAAGAAGCAGCTGGAGGTGCTCCTCTCCAAGCACGTCGACGCGCTGATCCTCGTCGGTTCGACCTATGCCGGCAGGGGAGAGGGCGCTGACGAGACGGAGTATATCAGGGAGGCGGCCCAGAAGGTTCCGGTGTTCGTCATAAACGGCAATGTGAAGGGCGACAATGTCTATGTAACGGTCTGCGACGACCACTCGGCCGTGAAAGACGTAACTCTGCGGCTCCTTAAAAGCCGGCAAAAAGAACATCCTCTTTCTCACGGACTCCCGGTCCTACAGCGCCAACAAGAAGCGCAGCGGCTACGAGGAAGCGTTCGCGGAGGCGGGCATGCCCCTCCGGGAGGCCATGGAAGTCTTTGTCAAGAACGATATCCGGGAAGTGCGGGAGTACTTAAAAAGGGTGCGGCCGGAGTTCGATGCCGCCGTCGCGACGGAGGACGTGATCGCGATCGGCGTCATGAAATACGCCAACGACATCGGGCTTAAGGTGCCGGAGGACCTGCCGGTGGTCGGCTACAACAATTCCCGTATGGCGCTTGCCTGTGAGCCGGAGCTCTCGAGCATCGACAACGGGCTTCGGGAGATGTGCCTGAGCACGGTAAAGAGACTTATGAATCTTCTGGAAGAAAACGGGAGCGGGAAAGCTGAGAAGAAGGTC
>ONHA01000079.1 GCA_900317515.1 uncultured Eubacteriales bacterium | reverse complement strand
ATAGAGACTCACCGCCATCTCCTCGAATTGTTCCGGGCTGAGCCGTGTAAAATCATACCTCATCTGCCGCACCTCCCTTTGGATCGGTCGACTCTTCCACCAATACATATATATTATTTTACCGTATCCGTCTGCAAAAGACAATCCGCATTGAAGTCTGCTTCCCCTTTGTTCTCTCTATGCTCTTGTCTTTTTGGTTAAATAATGGTATTATTATGGAAAGAAAGGAGGCTCCCATGACCATTGACGAAATGCAGACCATAAAAACCGAATTCGGCCTCACCTATGACCTTATCGCCGAAAACTCCGGCGTCCCGCTCGGAACCGTCCAGAAGGTTCTGTCCGGCACCACGAAGGCGCCGCGGCTTGAGACCGTGCGGCGGCTGACCGCCTATTTCGAGCGGCTTGCCGGACAGAAAACACAGAAGCAGACGACCTTCAGTTATGCCGATTTGCCGAAGCAGCCCCCTAAGGGCGTTGCGGAGGCTTCGCCTGCCTACGCCGCCACACCCCCTTCTAAAAAGCAGGGTGAATACACCCTCGATGATTACCTCGCCCTCCCGGACGATGTCCGCGCGGAGCTCATCGACGGGGTGATTTTTCTCATGAGTGCGCCCGGGACTCTGCATCAGGCGCTCAGCGGGATGATTTTCCATACGATATTATCTTACATCAAAAACCATCGCGGAACATGCATCCCCTATACGATATTATCTTACATCAAAAACCATCGCGGAACATGCATCCCCTTCTCCGCCCCCACCGACGTCCAGCTCGATTGCGACGACAAAACCATCGTGCAGCCGGATGTCTTCATCGTCTGCGACCGCTCAAAGATCACCCCGCAGCGCATCTTCGGCGCCCCGGATTTCATTATCGAGATTCTCTCCCCTTCGACCTGGGAGAAAGACATGTTCATAAAAGGCCGAAAATACAAAAATGCCGGCGTCCGCGAGTACTGGCTCATCGACCCGAAGCGGAAGATCGTGCTCGTCTACCGCTTCGAGCGGGACGACGCGATCGAGATCCACACGTTCGACGAGAAGGTCGAGGTCGGCATCTTCCAGGCGGAGGACCCGGCCGACCGGCTCTTCATCGATTTCAGGGAGATCTCCGACTATATTTCCTTCATCCCCGAGTCATAAAAACGGAGCTGTAAAAAAAGCCCATAAATGACCAGCCGGCCTTGCTGAAATGCAAGCCGGCTGGCTTTTACTCATACAGGGTAATTGTCAGAAGTGTACCTCTTTTGTTTATCCAAAATGAGCGCACCAAAATAAGGCGCTACATCCCGGACTGGAATGTCCGCAACCACCATGCCCTCATCGACTGGTTCGGCGATTTCTGCCGCCGAAACCCGGACAACCGCTGCGCGCTCATGTGGCTTCTGGATAACCTGATCGACGACAGGCGTCTTAAGGAAGCGGGTGAGTGGCTTGCTAAACTTGAAGGCATGGACCGCTCCTTCCGCGTTCCGATGTACCGGTACATGATTGCTCTCGCAGCGGGCGAGAAGGAAGAAGCGGAAGAGAAGCTTCGCGAGCTTGAGGGCATGGAGGACCAGGAGTGGTGCTGGGCGGTCACCCTGGGCGACATCTATACCCTGCGGCAGGAGTATGACAAGGCCATCGGGTGGTACCGAAAAGCGCAGGAAATGCAGCCCTCCCCCAAATACGTCGACAGCGCGGCCAGCATCGCCCACATCTCGGAGATCCGGGGCGATAAGGCCGGGGCGATTGCCGCTTACCGGGAGAATCTTCGTCTCCTTGAAGAGGAGTGGGGGATCGTGAGCGGCGAGGAGTATGAGGCGGTGGAGAAGGCGATTCATGAGCTTCAGTAGTATAACCCGGGTTATCTCTACCGGGCGTAGGTTGTCCCTCGTGCCCTCACATGGTATCCTGATATCAGCGGAGGATGAGGACCACCACCTGAGCTTTATGAGAGTCGAGGACGAGTACTATGTCGAGATTGCCCACGAGATGAGCAAGACGCACTATATTTCATTTATCCTGGCGCTCCGGGACGACGGTTGGGAGATTAAAAAGCTGTACCCGGAAGGGAGTGCCGAGGCGCGT
>ONHA01000058.1 GCA_900317515.1 uncultured Eubacteriales bacterium | reverse complement strand
AAGGAATACTCTGGCGACAGAGCTCTTTCTTCTTCCTGTACCGTAAAATCTTTCGCTTGCCAACTTCGTATCCTCCCCAATCAATATTTAAGAGTGAGCGCTTCCGGCTTCTGAGCTGCATGCTCATGCTCCGGTCCTGCATAGACGTGAAGTTTCTTGTAAACCTTGTCGCCGAGTGCGCCGTGCGGGATCATGCCGCGGATAGCGTGCTCAACAACGCGCTCCGGCTTGGTGGCCAGCATATGACGAAGGGTCGTATACTTAGCGCCGCCGACATACTCGGAGTGACGGAAGTAGATCTTCTGGTCAAGCTTCTTGCCGGTTACCTGAATCTTTGCTGCGTTAATAACGATAACGAAATCGCCTGCATCAACGAACGGTGTGTATTCCGGCTTGTCCTTGCCTCTTAAAATGTTGGCAACCTGTGCCGCAAGACGTCCGAGGGTCTGGCCTTCGGCGTCCACTACATACCACTTGCGCTCAATGCTATCCGGCTTTGCCATAAATGTGTCGCTCATGGATATCCTCCTAATAAATATGAAATTGATATAAACAAACGACAGCCTGTCATTCCGGGGCTATGGTATGAACTCTGTCACATGGTTCCGCCACCGCTGGTTTCACCATGGTTTGAGGAATCGACTGCCCCGGATTACCTTCTCCGGGACATCTCCTGCCTCGTTTGCCGCCATGAAGGCAGACAAATATAATGCGGTTGGGAAGCCGCGTCAATTATTATATAGATTTAAAGTCCCCGTGTCAAGAAAAAAGTTCCGGGAATTTCTCCGAAAGAAACTTCTTTTCCTTGGGACTTATGTGCGCTTTCGGTATGAGGTCCGGCCGCCTTATTGCCGTGCGGATGAGCGACTGCTCTCTCCGCCAGGCGTCGACCTTCGCGTGGTCGCCCGACAGCAGGATCGGCGGGACACGCTTTCCGTTCCAGACCTCCGGGCGCGAGTACTGGGGATACTCCAGCAGCCCGTCGCCGAAGGAGTCGCCCTCCGCGGAGTCCAGATTGTGGAGCACGCCCGGGATCATCCGGGAGATCGCGTCGATCATCAGCATCGCCGGCATCTCTCCGCCCGTCACGACGAAATCGCCGATGGAGAACTCGTCCGTGACGATCTCCTCGATCACGCGCTCGTCGATGCCCTCGTAGTGCCCGCACAGGAAAATGAGACCCTTCTCAACCGCCAGCTCCCTGGCCGCCTGCTGATTGAAGACGCGGCCCTGAGGCGTTAAGTAGATCACCCTCGGTTTGTAGGGCAGGTCTTCCGTGATCGCCTTGAACGCGTCGTAGACCGGCTGGGCCTGCATCACCATGCCGGCGCCGCCCCCGTAGGGGTAATCGTCGGTCTTGCCGTGCTTCTCGTTGGTGTAGTCGCGGATGTTGGTCGCCGTAAGGTTGATGGTGCCCTCCTCGATGGCCCGTCCGATGATGCTTGTGTTAAGCCCCTGCATCACCATATCCGGAAAGAGGGTCAGAACATGAAAATCCATAGCGCTCCCTCCTTCTCAGATCTCGGGCAGAAGGTGCACGACGATGCGGCCTTCCTCGGGTGTGAGCTCCTTTACGCAGTCCGGGATCTTCGGGACGAGAATTTCATTTCCGTCCTTCTTCTCGATCACGTAAACGTCGTTTGCGCCGGTCTGAAGCACATCCTTCATGACGCCCAGCTCGGAGCCGTCCTCAAGATAGACGGTGCAGCCGACCAGGTCCCCGATGAAGTACTCGCCGGGCGCGAGCGGAACCGCGTCCTTGCGGTCGATGAGGAGAGGCGCGCCTTTCATTTTCTGAACGTCCTCGATCCTGTCGAGCCCCCTGAACTTCACGATCGGGCGCCCCTTGAAATACCTGACGCTCTCGATCTCAAGGTCCCTTCGGATGCCCTTTTCCTCTATAAATACGCTTTTCAGTTTAGTAAAACGATTGGCGTCATCCGTCGTCGGAAACACGTTTACTTCGCCTTTCAGCCCGTGCATCGACGCGATAACGCCAACCTGAAGTTTTTCCAGCATATGCTCTCAGTCCTGAACGATCTCGACAGAAACCTTCTGGTCTGTCCTGGTTGATGCCGCCTTTACAACAGAACGGATCGCCTTTGCGATGCGTCCCTGTCTTCCGATGACCTTCCCCATGTCAGAGGCCGCGACACGCAGCTCAACAACGAGAGTGTCTTCTACTGTTTTCTCCGTAACGACGACTTCTTCCGGATGTTCGACCAGAGCTTTCGCTATGACTTCAACCAATTCTCTCATAGATTACCTCCGTGTCCTCCGAAAGGACCGCATCATTCCGTGATACCGGCAATCTTGAGAAGCTTTGCGACCTCATCAGTCGGCTGAGCGCCGTTGGCAAGCCACTTCTTAGCAGCCTCCTCATCGATCTTGTAGACAGACGGATCCTTGGTCGGATCATAGTAGCCGAGCTCCTCGATGAAGCGGCCGTCGCGCGGGCTGCGGGAATCCGCAACTACGATTCTGTAGAAAGGTGCCTTCTTCTGTCCCATTCTCTTAAGTCTGATCTTTACCATTTTTCAATTCCTCCATATTATAAAAATAAAAATCTATGCGAAGTCCTTGCTAAGACCTCTTCAGAAAGGAAGGCGAAAGCCCCCTCTTCTTCCCATACCCTTGCCGGAGAGCATTCCCGGCATTGTCTTCATCATCTTCCGCGCCTGGTTGAACTGTTTCACCAGCCGGTTGACCTCCGCGATATCCACACCCGCGCCCTTCGCGATGCGCTGCTTGCGGGAGATGTTCAGGATGTCCGGGTTGGCGCGCTCCTTCGGCGTCATCGAGAGGATGATGGATTCGGTCCGCTTCATCTGGTTCTCGTCGACCATGCCCTGGATGTCTTTCATTTTCCCGCCCATGCCGGGGAGCATCGAGAGCACGCTCTCAAGGCCGCCCATGTTGCGCATCTGGTTCATGCTCTCGAGGTAATCGTCGAAGCCGAACTGGGCCTTCTTGAGCTTCTCGGACATCTCGGCGGCTTTCGCGTCGTCGATGCCGGCCTGGGCCTTCTCAATGAGGCTTAAGACGTCGCCCATGCCGAGGATGCGGCTCGCCATGCGGTCCGGATAGAACTGCTCGAGGTCGGAGAGCTTCTCGCCCATGCCGACGTAGAGGATCGGCTTGCCGGTCACCGCCTTGATGGAGAGGGCCGCACCGCCTCTGGTGTCGCCGTCGCACTTGGTCAGGATGACACCGTCGATGCCGACCTTGTCGGTGAAGGACTTCGCGACGTTGACGGCCTCCTGGCCGGTCATCGCGTCGACAACCAGGACCGTGAAATCCACCGTGACGGCGTTCTTGATGTTCTGAAGCTCCTCCATCATCGACTCGTCGATCTGCAGACGGCCGGCGGTGTCGATGAGGACGATATTGTTGCCGTTCTCCTTCGCGTGGGCGATGGCCGCCTTCGCGATGTCGACCGGGTTCTTCTGATTGCCCATGGAAAAGACCGGAACGCCCTGCTTGGCGCCGTTCACTTCCAGCTGTTTGATGGCCGCCGGACGGTAGACATCCGCCGCCACGAGGAGCGGCCGTCTGCCCTTGGCCTTGTACTTGCCTGCCAGCTTGGCAGCCGTCGTCGTTTTGCCCGCGCCCTGAAGGCCGGCCATCATGATGACCGTCATGCCGCTCTGCTTGAGCGGGATCTCCGTGGTCTCGGAGCCCATGAGCTCGACAAGCTTGTCGTTGACGATCTTGATGACCATCTGGCCCGGATTGAGGCCGTTCATGACGTCCTCACCGATCGCGGCCTCCTCCACCGATTTGGTGAAGTTCTTGACCACCTTGAAGTTGACGTCGGCCTCGAGGAGCGCCATCTTGACTTCCTTCATGGCCTCACGGACATCCTTCTCGGTCAGACGTCCCTTTGCGCGGAGCTTTTTGAATACATTTGTCAGTTTCTCGGTAAGACTTTCAAATGCCATTAAAGTTCCTCCAACAATTCATCTGCAAGCTTTCGGATGCGTTCATCATCCGTCAGCGTCTTGATCGTATTGATCCGCTCTTTAAAATGAAGGAATTTCTCCACCAGCCCCAGCTTCTCCTCGTAGCCCTCCAGCGTCTTCCGGCTCCGGCGCACGATGTCATGGACACTCTGGCGGCTGACTTTGTGCCTCTCGGCGACCTCGCCGAGCGAGCAGTCCTCAAAGACGACTTCCTCGTAGATATTCCTCTGGTGCTCCGTTAAGAGCTCCCCGTAAAAATCAAAGAGCAGAGTTTCCCTGTAAATTCTGTCCATGCGTGCTACTATACACAAAAAAAGAGACAGTGTCAAGTGTTTTTTCTTGACACCGTCTCATTTTATTCGCTTATTACCCGTTTGAGGATCCTCACCGAGCCTGTGAGGACCGGCTGTCCGTCCTTCCGGACCGTCACGGAAAGGTTTCCGCCGGGCTGCCGGAGCGTGAGCTGCACCGCTCTGCCTTCCTTTGCGGCAAGATAGGCGCCGGCCGCCGTCGTTCCGCTCGCGCAGGAGTTCTCCCAGAAGAGGGTCCCGGCC
>ONHA01000060.1 GCA_900317515.1 uncultured Eubacteriales bacterium | reverse complement strand
GTCATTGAGCTCTTCCGTCGTGAGCGGCGTATACCTCGCGATCACGGCCTTTTTGCGGTCGTCGAAGCGCTCGTTCATGTGCGCCATGAAATAGTAGGAACCGCTCTTAAGGCCGTCCATCTTAAGGACCTCCTCCGTAAAATCAAGCCACTGCGGCGCGTACATGGCCACCTCGACGAGGCGTTCCCTGCTGATTTTATTCTGCTTTACTGCATTTTCAAGATCCGACGCGGTCTCCTCCGGAAGCGGGTGACAGACCTTTAAGAGATGGCTCAGGCACTCTTTTTTGCCGGTCCCGCTGCCGTAAGCATAGTAGGCGTTCCGGTCCAGGGTATCCGTCCCCAGGGCGCGCAGGATCTCCATGAGGCGGGAGATCCCCTGAATCCGGGGAATGCGCGGGACCGCCGGCGAAAAGACCGTCGGCGTATCGCCTCTCTTAAGCTCCACGTCCAGGATCAGGTTGACCAGCTTTTCATACATCTCCGCACAGAGCTGATAGAAGCGGCTCCCCTTGTCCACGGTGTGCTTTTCCAGGTCTACAGGCATGAAATTCCTGAGCTTCATGAGCGTGAAGTACGAGATGTTCGGCCGGAAGAAATCGCCGAGCGCATCCACCGCAAACTTAAGTCCGACCATCTCAAAGGCTGCCTTGTAGAGGAAATCCTGCGAGATGATGCCGAGCTCAAACGCCTTCACATAGGAGAAGATCGAGAGGATGTTGCCGGAGCTGTTCGTGTACCCGTAGGCCGGTTCCTGATCATCAAACCGGTACACCCGGTCCGCCTCATAGAGGATCGGGAAGGACGCCCGGAATTCGTCGTCATTTTCATAGCGGCTGATACGGCTCAGGATAGACGAAAACTTGTTGGTCCGGAGGAAGCAGGCCTTGCTCTCCCTGGTCTGGTAGCGCTGCGGGACCTTCTCCATCCACCGGATCTCCTCCGGCTGGCGGATGGCCATAAGGACCGCCGCCCGCGCGACTCCGACCGGCAATTCAAAGTGCCTGCGGCTCATAATGATCGAAAAGACCGTCTGATACAGACTGCGGCCGGCGTAGCTGCTCTTGAATTTCGGATCGGCATAGTTGTAGCCCGACCAGGCATCCCCGAAGATCGTCCTCTCAGCCTTCCGGAATGCGGCGATATCCTTGACCGTGGACTCGTCATACCCGGACTGCATTGCGAAATACAGGTTAAAGAGGACCTCCGGCTCCTTTATGATCGTCTCATAAACCTCGTCCCAGAGCTCCGGGAACGGATAGCGGGTCCAGAGCTCTCCTCTGGCGTCATAGTTTATAAGATACAGCCCGTTCTCAAGCAGCTGGCGGTCTCCGTTCGCGCTGGTGTACTCCATCTTCCCGTGTTCGAGGACAAACGCGCGGATCCTGTCAAAATACGAATCAAGCTCCTTTTCGGTCAGGGAGAAGTAATCGCGGAGCAGCTTCTGCTCTTCATTTTCCCCGGTGTTCTTAAAAATGAACCCCAGTGCGCGGCCGATTGCAGACTTCTTTCCATCCTTTTCATCGGTGCCGCCAAGGCCCGGGTCATACTCCGCCGCCGGGTCATAGAGACCGTAGCCTTCCGTGTTCAGTATATCGGCCGTTCCCTTATCGCCGGCGATCCCGTTATACAGGACCCTCTCCTTGTCGGTGAGCCCTTCGCCATCCGGGAGCACATCATGAAGAAGCGCTGCCGCGGCCTTTTTCGCCTCCGCGCCCGCTTCGCTCCGCCGCTTTAACATGTCGAGACCCGCAAGGCGGATCTGCTCCTTGTCGGAAATGAGGAGCTTTCGGATGCTCTCCGTGACCCCCTTTTCATCCTGGGTTTCAAGGAGTTCGATGACGTAACGGCGTGTGTCTTCATTTTTAAGACGAAGATGCTTCGTGAGGCGTTCCATGTCCTCCCCGGAAAGCGGCAGCTTCTTAAGGAGTTCAAAGGCGCAGGTCCTCGTGAAGCTCTCCTTGTCGGCGACATAGTCCAGCAGCGCGTCCTTCTGGACCTTCGTCTTCGGGTCGTGCAGGAGGACACAGAGATAGTTCCGCCTGGTGTTGTAGTAGGAATCCGTGATGTCCGTAAGGCGGAGGCACACCTCGTCGATCATATCCTGGTCCTTGAGGGTGTACGCGATCAGGACCATCCTCTGTGTGAGATCGCACTTGTCGAGCACGGCGCCGTACCAGGGGAAGATCATCGGTTCGTACTCGATCTTCCGCTTCTTCATGCCGTCCGCAAGGTTTTTCAGGATGGCGTAGTGGCGCCTTGCCTGCTCTTCGCTGTCAAAGAAATCGCTGACATCCGGGGAAATGAAATGCAGCTCCTGCCCGAAATCGCTGTATACATACTTGTCGTTCTTGTCGAGGATGCAGTTCCGAATGATCGTATCCACCCTGGCGAGATAGGTGGGCATGAAGGCCGCCGCCATCTGCGGATCGTCCGGGTAGGTCTCGATCATCCTGATGGCCGCTTTGGCGCTGTAGTCGGAGGACTGCATATACCGGTTGTAGTAGGAAATGGTCAGCCGCTGATTCTTCGTCCCGTTCTCCGCGATCTCCAGCATGCGGTCTATTGCATCCTTCGCCTCGTAAAAGCCGAGCGCCCAGAGCCCGATGACGATCTCCACGCTGTCGTCGGTCCGGGTCATCTCAAGGGCTTTCTCCCGGTTCCGGACCGCTTCGTCAAGGTCCGCAAAGACTTTGGCCGAGACTCTGTCCATCGCATCGACGCTGCAGATGCCCGTCCAGGTGGCGGCGGCCCGCTTCACTGCCGAAAAGCGCAGAAGGTCGTTGCCGCGGATCGTATCAAGGATGGTCAGGAATGCTTCGTGGCGGCCGCAGTCCGCATTTTCACAGACCGCCTGGCGAACGCCCTCCTGGAGCTTTGCGGCCAGCAGGAACTTCGCGAGCAGCTCGTGCAGCTCCGCATCCCGGGACTTTACGACGCCCCGGATCAGCGGCACGGTGACGATCACCGTGTTGTTGTCGCTTAAAAATGCATCCCGCACAGCACTCCTTGCCGCCTCATCCCCGCGGTCGATCCTCGCCGCCAGAATGTCCTCAAACCGAACCATATGAAGATCTCTTCCCGAGCTGTCATTGCGCTTGAAATCAAGGAGCTCCGCATCAACAGGTGTCCCGTCCGGATGCCTTTCCGTCAGGTACTCAGCCGGCGTAAGACCGTACATGCCGAGGACCTTGTATGCCTGCATCAGCTCGAACGCATCCAGTATGTGGGCTGCCGGGTCCGCGGTCCTCACGGTCGGCCGGAAGACAGACCTTGTATACTGGAAATGAACGTACTCGCCCAGCATATAGGTGAAATCCTCCCGGTACTCCGCCGGCACGAGGAGATCGATGAGCTCCGGGCAGCCCTCGCATATGATCTCTTTCAGGGTCTTTTTGCCCGCTGCGGCTTTCGTCTTCTCCCTGCCCCATTTGACGAGGACCGGAAAGCTGCTGTAGGGGTACCGGCTGAATTCGCTCACCGCGTCAAAAAGCTCCCGTTTTTCCTTGGAGAGCCGGTTGATCTCCTTTTTGTGGGATTCCTCCCACGCCGTGAGTCTCGCCTTTTCCCATTTGAGTCTTGAATTGTAATCGTACGCCATGTCCGCCTCCTGTATCTCCTGCATCATTCACCACATCCGACCGGCTAAGAAGACCAGCCGGACGAAGGTCACTTCGCTCTCTTCCTTAAGAGGGATCACATCCTCCCTCCTTGTGTATCGTACGCCGTCCGCAAACAGGGCGACCATCCCGTCGTCGAAGCACTGCAGTGCATTTTCGACGGCTTTCTCCTCGTCCGCCCTTTTGTCGTTCGCGGAGTCTCCGTAGGCGACCTTCCCGGTCACCGCCATGTCCTCAAGCTTCTCCTCGAGTGATTCCCCTTCCTTTTCATGTAAAAAAAGACGCAGTAATTCTTCCGCGTCTTTTCGTTCGTTGTACTCTCTTGCGTTTGTCCGGACGGTCTCCGCAAGGAAGTCCCCCACCGTCATCGGGCAGTCCGGGTAGTCCGCGGTCCGCCAGGTGACCGCTGCCTGTTTTCGGGATGCGCTTCTGACACTGATTTTGATTTTCATGATGTCCTCGCATGGTTTCAT
>ONHA01000062.1 GCA_900317515.1 uncultured Eubacteriales bacterium | reverse complement strand
ACCGCCCCGTAGACCCTCGTGATGACGAAGGTGTCGAGGACCACATAGACGGTGAAGGATGTCATCAGGATCCCGTAGAAGATGGGAAATAAAAGATTCTTACGCATGTTGAAGGATCACCTCTTTCTTGTTTTTGAAAATGACAAACTTTTGCATGAACCAGCTGAAAATGAAGAACCCGATCTCCGTCAGAAGCTTGGCCGCCAGCATGTTCACCCCGAGGGTGTTCACCAGAAAGCTCAGGACCAGCGTGTTGCCGGCGAGAATGCCCGCGGCGAGCAGGAAGTAGGAGGCCGCCGACCGCAAGAGTCCGGAGCTGCTTTTGAAGACAAATTTCCGGTTCAGCGTGAAGTTTACGGAGGAGCTCACGACCCTTGCGATCACATTTGAGGCGATGAGGCTGCCGGTTGTAAGGAGGAGCAGACTGTAGAGAGTGTAATCCACCGCGAAGCCCGCGAGGGAGGAGGCCGAGAACTTCAGGATCTCCCGGTAGACCCGGGCGGAGTCCTTCAGTGTGTCAAAATGGGAGGATTCGTTGTTATTTAAGTAGATGGTCTCGATGGGCTCCTCCAGGATCGGGACGCGGTTTCGCGCGAAGGTGAGGAGGACGTTCATTTCATACTCGTATCTTGCGCCGGGGATGTCCAGCATCCGGGGGACGAGGTCCATGTGAAATGCGCGGAGCCCGGTCTGGGTGTCATAGACGGAGAGGCCGGTGGTCAGGCGGTAGACGAGCCTCGTCGCGGCGTTACCGAAGCGGCTTCGAAGCGGGATGTCGCCCTTGAAGGTCCGGCTTCCGAGGATCAGCGTGTCCGGGTGCTCCCGGGCGATTCGTACGAGGCTCGCGGCGTCCTCCACGCTGTGCTGGCCGTCCGCGTCGACGGTCACGATGACCGAGTCTTCGCTGAAGTTTTCCCAGATATAGGAGAGAGCGGTTTTGAGCGCCTGCCCTTTGCCCCGGTTTTTGAAGTGGGTGAGGACTGCGGCATGGCGGGCTGCGTCCTTGAAGATCTCATGGTAGTCTGAACCGCTTCCGTCGTCCACGACGACGACGGCGAAGCCGGCGCCCGAGAGCTCTTCGACCAGTCGGATGAGGATGGGGTCCGGCTCGTAGGCCGGGATGAGAGCGATGGTTTTGGAAGTCATGTCTCTAAGCTCCTTTCGTTTGAGATGGCCTCATTATGAAAGGAGAATATTAGAGAAATATTAGAAAACGGGGGTTCACAAAGGTTTCACAAAAGGGGACGGTTCTTCGCGGTGGGGGACGGTTCTCCTCTGCGGAGAACCGTCCCCCTCCGCGAAGAACCGTCCCTCAGCGTTGAAATCAAAACACAACCGTAAACGTACTCCCCTCGCCGGGAGCACTCGTGACCGAGACCTCCCCCTTGTGGAGCGCCGCGATCTCGCGGACCATCGAAAGCCCGAGCCCGAGGCCCGACCCCTCCGCGTAGGTCCGGGACTTGTCCGCCCGGTAAAACCGGTTGAAGATCTTCGAAAGATCCTCCTTCTCGATCCCGATCCCGTCGTCGGCGACCGCAATGCGGATGCGGTCCTCATTTTTTGAGAGGGAGACCTCGATGTGTCCGCCCTCCCGGCCGTAGCGGTAGGCGTTCCGGATGAGGTTCGTGAGCATCCGCGCGATGAGAGTCGCGTCCGCCCGCATGCGGACCCCGGGCTCAACCCGGTGCGTCAGCGTGATATCCTTCTCCGGGAGATCCTTCTGCTCCTCGCAGACGCCCGTCACCAGGGCGCTTAAGTCGATCTCCTCAAATGAAGCGTACGCCGTCCTCTGCTCGAGCCTCGTGAAGGAGAGGAGCGACTCGACCAGCCGCTTCATGCGGCGGCCCTGCCGCTCGATGTCCCCGATCACCTCGTAGAGCTCGTCCTCGCCGGAGGCATTTTCGACGGCGTACTCGCACTGGGCCAGAATCGTCGCGATCGGGTTCCGCAGCTCGTGGGAGGCGTCCGAGGTGAACTGCTTCTCCGCCTCGAAATTCCGCTCCAGCCGCTCAAACATCCGGTTGAAAGTGCCCGCAAGCTGATGGAGCTCGTCCCCGTTTTCGTCCATGGGGATCCGGCGGGTCAGGTCCCCGCTCTCGCCGATCTCCTCGGCGGTTTTCCCGATCACCCGGATCGGCTTCAGGGTCTGCCCTGCGAGCAGATACCCGCCGACGGCCGCGAGCAGGATAAGAAGCGGTATGGAAATGAAAACCGCCCTGAAAAGCCCCGCCGACCCGATCGTCTCCCCGCTTCGGCTCACGGCACCGCGGATCCAGATATCGCGGCGCTTCTCATCGATCTTCAGGTCGTAGATGAGGTATTCTTCGCCGTCCACGGTGAGTTCCCGCACGGGGCCTTCGCGGAGGGCTTCATTTTCCAGCGCTTCGTCCGGCACCTGGCCGCCCCTGACCTCCCCGTCCTCGTTAAAAACCAGGCAGTAGACGCCGTTCCGGTAGGAGACAAAGTCCTCGCCGATGATCAGCTTCTCGTCCCGGTATTCCACGCGCTGTGCGTTTTCGCCGACGCGGGCGATGAGGGCATTTTCGGTGTTCCTGCGGGTCTCGGAGGCAGACACAAAGCGGATAAAGGCAAACACGATCCCCGAAAGGAGCAGCATAAAGAGCATGAACCAGAGCGTCAGTTTCATTTTGATGGACAATTTCTTCATTCTTCCACCTTCAGTGAGTAGCCGATCCCGTGCACGGTGTGGATCAGCTTCGGCTCAAATCCGTCGTCGATCTTCTTGCGCAGGTAGCTTATGTAAACCCCGACCAGATTGGTGCCGCCCTCGTAGTCGTAGCTCCAGACGTTGTCCTCGATCTTCTGGCGGGAGAGCACCCGGTTTTTGTTGCGCATGAGATACTCGAGGAGCATATATTCGCGCGAGGTGAGGGAAATAAGCGTCCCGCCCCGCCTCACCTCGTGGGTGTCCGTGTTGAGCGTGAGGTCCGCGAGCGTGTACACGTTGGTCGGGGCTTTGGTCACGGTCCGCGTGACCGCCCGGATGCGGGCCATGAGCTCGTCGAAGGAGAAGGGCTTGACGAGGTAGTCATTTGCCCCGGAGTCGAGCCCGGTCACCTTGTCGGCAACCGTGTCGCGCGCGGTGAGGAAAATGACCGGCGTCACATTTCCCTGCCTCCGCAGCTCTCTTAAGGCCGCAAGCCCGTCCATTTCCGGCATCATGATGTCCAGGATGGCCGCGTCGTAGTCCCCGGCGGTCAGATAGTCCAGCGCCTCGCGCCCGTTTGTGCAGCCGTCGACGGCGTGCCCTTCGGCGCGGAGCTTCTTTACGATGATCGGCATCGTCTTCCGCGATCAGGATTCTCATGTGAGCGGCTCCTCCCCGTACTTGTCAAGAAGGAGGTTTGCGTCGATGACTCCTGCCTTCTGGTTGATCGCCACGGTCAGAATGATGTCCCTCCGCCGCCTCGGATAGAGCGGCGCGCATCCGGCGAGCTCGAGCGCCCGCGTGGTCTCCCGCAGGGTGAGATTTGCCGCAAGGCAGAGCCTTAGCACCTTGTCCCGGCTCGGGTTCCGGGTCCCTTTCATCACCTGGTAGTAGTAGGACCGCTCGAGCGAGCTCCTCTCGATCAGCTCGCCGTTCCCCAGCGCCTTCACGGCTTCAAGCGACTCAAAATACGCCGGAAACGACTGATAGCTGTCCGCCACCTTCGGGATCTCCATGAATTTCTCCATCTGTTTTGTCGAATTCACATTCGCCAGAATGTCTTCCAGCTGCTTGGTCGTAGATTCGTCCATTGTCTTCCCCGTTTCAATATTGTATGATAGGTGTGAGTTATGTATTTATTGTACCATACACCGAAAATGAAAGAAAGACACCATGACAGAACTCGAAAAACTATGTGAAGAGGCCCTCTACGAGACGGTTCAGACCCTCGAGGACGGCCGATCGATCGTGCGCGACAACGCCTCCGGGAAACTTTTTTATAAGAAGCGCCTTGCCGTCTTCGACACGAAGGTTTTTGACTGGCTGAAGGCCCACAGGAGCCGCTATGTCCCGAAGATCGAATCCTACTGGCAGGACGGAGATGAGCTTGTCGTTATTGAGGAGCTGATCCAGGGTGAGACTCTGGAGCAGCTTCTTTCCGAAAATGAAAACAGCCTCCCCTTCGAAGAGCGCATCCGCATCCTGACGGAGGTCTGCGACGGCCTGGCCTTCCTGCACAGCGCCGACCCGCCGATCATCCACAGGGACTTAAAGGCCTCCAACATCATGCTGACGGAGGACGGTCTTGTCAAGATCATCGACTACGACGCTGCAAAACTCTACGTCGAGGGCCAGACGCGCGACACGCAGCTGATCGGAACCCAGGGGATCGCCGCACCCGAGCAGTACGGGTTTGCCGCCTCGGACGTCCGGACGGACATCTATGCGCTCGGAAAGCTGCTGGAGCGGCTCCTTCCGGGAAATGCCGACGCCGCCCGCATCGTCTCCCGCGCAACCCGCATCGATCCCAAAAGGCGCTACAGCTCGGCCGCCCAGATCAGGGAGCCCATTCGCAGGATCCGCGAGAGGTCGTCCGGCCTCGACCGGGTGCTCGAGGAGCACACGCACTATGATGCGGCGAGCAGGAGGCAGCGGATTACGGCGAGGGTTTTCATTTTACTGGCCTGCGTATTGTTCGTCTGCCTCCTTGGCTTTGCATACAGGCAGCTAGTCATCGCGCCCCGCGAGCGCGAGGAACTGGTTATGGCGGCGCAGGAGGAACTGAGGGCGTCTGCCGATCGGCCAAAAGAGATCGCGGAGAAGAGCCGGCAGCTCCTGGACATGTGCGCCTACGAGAAGCTGGACCCTGAGATGCAGAGCACATTTCGTGAGATCGGGATGAATTTCATGAAGAGCTGCACCTCGTTCAGCTCGGGGGTCCTCCAGGAGACCGGCATGTACGTGAGTGAGGCGGGGCTCGGCTATCTTGATATGCTCCGCGAAAAAGGAGTCGACGAGGAGACGGTGAAGAGAATCTCTCTCGGAGGTCAGCTTGCGTTTGTTCTTGCAAAAGGAGAACCCGACAGGGCGCTCGCGATGCTCCCGGGTTTTAAGGGGCTGCCGGAGGAGGAGAGCGCGCGGGAAGAGGTCTATGCGGCCTGCCGGGAGGCCGTGGAGAAGAAATTCGAGAGTTTTCGGGAGAATCCGGGTTACTCGAAGGTGACGGATGGGTTTACATTTTTAGAGATGCTTAAGGATGCCGGATGGGAGGAAGCCGTAAGCTATGAGACCGCCCTCTACGAGGAGGCTCTTCAGATGGCGGAGAACAGGACCGGCGAGAATCAGTACAATCTTGCGGACCGCTATTACCGGATTCTGGCGGAGTATGAGGAGAGCGTGCCGCACGACAAGTCCCGGCCGGCCATCGCGGAGAGAATTAAGGAGAATCGCTACCGCGAGGCGGAGCACTATGCCGGGGAGGGCTCATACGCGAAGGCGGCAGCGGCCCTCGCGGAGATTTCCGGCTACAGGGACGCGGATGCGAAGTGCCTGGAAATGAAATACAACCACTGCCTCTCCGTCTCTGAGGAGCCCGACGATCAGGCGTATGCGTACATTGAGGAGCTCGCAGCGGCGGGGTATCCGGGGGCGCAGGAGCTGCGCGGGGACATGAATAGCTGGCGTGCACGCGTCGAGACCGGCATAGCGCTCCTTGTCGGCTCTCAACAGCAGGCCAGGATTCGCGCGACACTTGTCGCCGGTCCGCCGGAAGGCTCCACGCACGTCCGGTTTGAGATCATCGACCTTGACACCGGCCAGGTCGTCGTCGGGACGTCCGAAGAGGCCTGCAGGAGGGGAGAGAACACGAGCGTTTACTACACAGTGAACAGCTACACGGCGAATATCTTCGAGAGGGACTACACAGTGAACGTCTACGCGGATGACGGGACACGGATCGGGACCTGGACCGGCCGGTTCCCGAAGGAGTTCCTGAGAGATTGATGCCTTTCAGTGGGCTCCCAGCCCACCAGAAAAAACCGAAAATACGTTAAAATGAGGCTGTCGCAGCGGTGCGGCAGCCTTTTTGTGCGGTAAAAAACTGTATTTTAGAGACATTGAGTCTGTGCACAGTATAATTTCAGCGCTTATCTTGCTTTATTAGAGGAAGAGTACTGTGCTGAAGAGAAATCAAGCCCCTGCACAGTGAGAAGCTGAAGCTTTTATTGATTAAGCCACAAAAAAATACTGTGCAGAGAGGCATAAAGCCATGCAGCACAGTAAAAAGGTTGATTTGCAACCAATCTGATTGCAAAAATCTACTGTATTTTCGGAAGATAAGTTTCCTGCACAGTACAGCCTGTCTCGCCCAGTTTTACGGCGGTTGAGCAGCATCGCCATTTTTGCATAAAAATAAAAGCGGGCCGTAACCTCCCGGCAAAAATGAGCTCAATATCAGACCTGTGCGCCGGAGATGCCTTCGCCCTGATGTACTGCCTGGCGATCCTGGATGTGCTTTTTCAGGACGAGGTTGATGTACTGGCTGAAGTTGCGGTCGTCGGACTCCGCCAGGTCGCGGATGTGCCGGATCACGTCCTCGTCGAGGGTGATGCTGACTTTGGTTTTGAGGGGTTTTTGTGTGTTCATGGGTTCATTATAAGCCTTGAAATTTATAATAAGAGATAGTATGATAAAGTAAGATAAAGTAGTATTACTACAAGGAGAGTAGATGACTTTGTTTTTGTAAATTTTAATCTAGTAATGAGGTTGTTTTGACGATAGAAACAAGATAATTAAGGGAATGGAGTGAGAAAAACGCATGACATATGATGAAGCTAAGAAAATTTATAATGAATTGTTTAATACACTAGAATCAAAAGCGAAGGCATTCGATACAATTGCAGAAAAATATTACTTTTCTAATTTTGGCTCGATATCGCGAAGTGATTTCGACACCCTGATGTTTTCTTTGTATATTGAACAAATTTTATTTAAGCATCAAGATGACTTCTCGGCTTACAGTGATTACACTTTGTCAAAACAACTTGGAATTACACAAACTAAGGTTAGCAATCTCAAAGTAAAAAAGGAACTTCTTTATCCATTTGAAGGTTTTAATTGGCAAAAGGCTTTTGAAAGAATTTCTTCGAAGGCGATTTATGAAGGCGGAAAGATAAAACTGTTCGTACCAGATAAAAATCTGTATTTAGAGATAAAAAATGCAATCGAAACCGCAGGTGGTTTTATAGAGGTTCAGTTGACACCTAATCTTTTACAAGTCAGACTT
>ONHA01000063.1 GCA_900317515.1 uncultured Eubacteriales bacterium | reverse complement strand
CGAGCAGATGCGGAGGGAACACAGGGGCAACACCATTTTCATCGGAAATGACCCCGGCGGCAAATACGAGAGCAGCATCGACCGGATGGGCTGCCTGCTTTTTGACGACTCGGAGGCAAAGACGCCCTCTGCTGCTTTTTTCAGGCGCATCGGCATGAAGAGCGGCAGTCGGCACCTTTCCGTCTACTGCCTTGACCTCTCCCCTTCGGCGAATCTTCGTTTCTCCCAGAATATGAATGCACTGCTTAAGGAGACCGGCTGCTCACCCGAGCAGGCTTCGCTCACCGCGGTCCTCAGCATGGAAAATGCAGGAGCCGAACTCCTCTCCCAGACAAACTCCTCCGCCGACAGATCCGGTGCCTTCGGCTCCGTGTTCGCGGTCGTAAAGCCCGACATGCTCTCCCGTATGATGATCAAGGTGCGCGCGCCGTATACGACCATGAAGTTCGATGAGAACGGGCGGGCTCTTACCGATTTCGAAGCCCTTGTCATCGGATTCGGGCAGACAGGCCAGGCGGTCCTCCGCAGCCTGTACGCCAACGGCCAGTTCGAGGGCAGTACGTTCCACGCCTCGATCGTCTCCGCGAAGTTCAACAAGGAGGCCGGCAGCTTCTTCTACCGCTATCCAGGCATGAAAGCCCACGAATGCTTCACGGTCCTTGAGTGCAACGCGCAGAGCGTCGAGTTCTACACGTATCTGGAAAAGCACACCGCAAATCTCAAATACGTCGCCATCTGCACCGGAAATGAAGCTGAAAATGCAGAGATCGCCTATGAACTCAGGGAATTCCTGAACCGCTTCGGGGCTCACCCCGTCATCATGCTGATCGGCAAGACCGGCGTGCAGCGTCTCACGGAACACAAAGGTCTTTCGCCGCAGACACCGTTCTACTCGACCGATGTCCTCATGAGCGACCGCATCGATGCGATGTCAAAGGTCATCAATCACCAGTATCACCTGAACGAGGGACATACTGCCGAGGAGGACTGGAAGACCTGCGATTATTTCAGCCGCTTAAGCTGCCGTGCAAGCGCCGATTATCTCGATGCCTTCCTTAAGATGGGCAGAACCGACCGACAGACGGTCATAAAGAACGGCTGGAATCTCTCCGGGGAGCTTCTGGAGAATCTGGGCAAGACGGAGCATCTCCGGTGGTGCGCTTTCCATGAGACGATGGGCTTCCGCCGGATGCCCCCGGAAATCTACGCCTCACGCAAGGCGCAGTATGAAAAGGAGAAGGCCGAAACCGGCAGAGGAAAGATCCGCATCGGCAAGGACCTCGATCATCGCCTTCATGCCTGCCTGATCCCCTGGGATGATCTCGATGAGCTCTCATCTTCCGAGAATGCGATCACCGGCAAATCCATCGACTACAAGGAGATGGACCGCGACAACGTGCGCATGATTCCCGCCATGCTCCAAAGTCTGAAGACCCTTTAAGAAAGGAGCGTCTCCTTGAAACGCAGATATATCAGCCTCGCCTTCCTTGCCGTATTCATTTACATACTGCTCATAGCGCTGCTGGTCCGCTTTGAATCCGCATCGCCCGATGCCTCGATCACAGGACCCGGAGGAGCCGTCTGGTACACGCTCACGACGCTGACGACCGTCGGCTACGGAGACACCTACCCGGTCACGCCGGGCGGCCGCGTGATCGGTGCCCTTTTCCAGCTCATGAGCATCGGCGTGCTGGTCACTTTGATCAGCACCGTCCTCTCCCTCCTGAGGAGCCGGCTGCTCCCGCTTCTTATGCTTTCCTTTAAGAAGAATCAGCACTGGTATATATTCTCGGAGGTAAATCCCCGCACGCGCCTCATGGCGGAAGCGCTGGCAAAGGATCCCGCTGCTCCGAAAAAACACATGATCATCTTTTTCGACAGCGGGACGGGTGACGACGGCATCCTGCCGGCAGGCGTACGAACCGCCTTCCCGCCGGAAAAGCTCCTTGCCTTTAAAAACGGAAAGGGTTCCGCCGATGTCTTTGCCATGGGCGATGATCAGGCTGAAAATGACCGCCTCGCCTGGACCCTGAAAGACCTTCCCTGCAGGGTCTTTTCGATGAGTTCCTTCGAGCCTGACCGCCTTTCCGACAGGCTGTTTCTCTTCGATCCTCACGATGTCTGCGCCCGCCTCTACTGGCATTTATATCCGGTCACATCGCCCTTTGAGACGATCGTCCTCATCGGTTCGGGCCGCTATGCGGATGCTCTCCTTGAGCAGGCAGTTCTCATAAATGTGCTCGCTCCGGACCAGCGGATCAGCTACCACGTCTTCGGTGATTTCACGGATTTCCGAAACCTTCACCCCTCACTGGGGCAGATTTTTGACGGATCAGGGGACGCGGCCGATGTTCTCATTTTCCATGATGAGCCCTGGAACAGCGATCTTACTCTTCTTAAAAATGCAGACCGCATCCTCTTTTGCGGCGACTCCGCGGACGAGTCGATCGGCCGGGCTGCCGCTCTTCGCCGCGCCTGCCCATTGAAGGGCCGCGTATTTGTGCGGGGAGCTGCACCGCTTGAAGGTTTTGTCACCTTCGGGACACCGGACCAGCTCATCACACCGGATCACATCATACAAAGAAGGCTCAATGAGACCGCGATAAAGCTCCACAACCTTTATCATGATCAGGTAGCCGGCTCTCCGGCCTGGGAAGAACTAAGCGGGTTCCTCCGCCGCTCCAATATCGCCTCGGCTGACCACCTGCCGGTAAAGGCGAGGATCCTGCTCGGTGGGGATGTTCCGTTCACGCCGGATACCATCGCCCGCGCCGCCTCCGTCTACGAGCACGCAGACGAGGAACTCCTGGAGCGCTGCCGCCGCATCGAGCATGAGCGGTGGATGCGCTTCCACCTGATGAACAATTGGCAGTATGCTCCGGTCCGGGACAATGCCGCCCGTCTCCATCCGCTGCTGCTTCCCTATGAAAAGCTTTCACGGGCCGACCAGCTGAAGGATGACTATTCCTGGAAGCTGCTCACCGAACTCGCAAAGAAAGGCAAAGAAGGATAAGACAATGAGTACAGAGAGATCCTACATCGCATTTATCAGCTATCGCCACAAGCCTCTCGACAAACAGGCCGCCGAGATGATCCAGCGCCGCATAGAACGCTACATCGTCCCGAAGGAATACCGCGATCAGGTCGGAGGAAAACGCCTGGGCATGGTCTTCAGGGATGAGGACGAGCTGCCGGCTTCCTCCTCCCTCTCGAACAGCATCACCGAGGCGCTGGACCACAGCAAATATCTTCTGGTGATCTGCACGCCGGACCTGCCCCTCTCAAAATGGTGCGAGCAGGAGATCCGCTATTTCCTGAAAACCCATGACCGCGACCATGTTCTGGCGGTTCTGGTTGACGGTGAGCCGGAGAAATCATTTTCTCCCTATCTGCTCCACACATACGATGAGGAGGGAAATATCACCGGCGATACCGAACCTCTCGCCGCCAACATTGCCGGTCCCGACCACACGATCTCGAAAAAGGCTTTCAAGAAGGAGATCGTCCGTATCTACTCGGCACTGATCGGCTGCCCGTTCGATGCGCTCTGGCAGAGAGACCGCCGCGCAAAGACCAACCGCCTTATCGCCCTCCTCGGCGTGATCATGGCGGTCATGGCGGTCTTCATGGGGGTTGTCCTCTCAAAGAACGCCCAGATCACCGAGCAGAACCGCCAGATCACGGAGCAGAACACACAGATCCTTGAGCAGAGCCAGAAGATCAGTGAGCAGAACGACGACCTGCAGGCCCAGATGTCCACGATCATGGTGGATGCCGGCCGCGGCCAGCTCGAAAGCTTCAA
>ONHA01000065.1 GCA_900317515.1 uncultured Eubacteriales bacterium | reverse complement strand
GCCCATAAATGAAGCCAGCCGGCCTTGCTGAAATGCAAGCCGGCTGGCTTTTACTCATACAGGGTAATTGTCAGAAGTGTACCTCTTTTGTTTATCCAATAGGATCGGTCCCACTTGATGATCCCGAAAACACCTTCCGCCTGGATGCTGCGGTTCATCCGCAGCAGGGCGCCGTGGATGGACTCCAGGTTCTCGATCACCTCCCGATGGATTGCCGTCAGCTCCCTGTTCATCCTGATCGTCCGGTTGCCGGATGCTTTCGGGCAGCCTCATTATGCAGAATCCTCTCATCGAATCGACTCAATGAGCTCCCACACTGCATCAACATCCGTTGTGTAAATGATCAGCACCCAATCGCCCTGCCTCAGCTGCACCCTTGTTTGGGTGGTCACGCTGTCGGGCGGGCTGAGTGACAGGAGCTGTTCTTTTGTGACGCTTTCCACATCACCGATGCACCCGGCAAGCTCATAGACGTCCGGTTCCGCCTTAAGGCACCAGTGAATCTGATCGACGCCGTTCTCGCCGGGCGTGTATTCGCTGTTTTCCGCCTGCTCCCTGGTGACATTTGAAACATAGACCGCTTCAAAGGCAACGGGCTGTTCATTTTTCAAAGTGACGGTAGAATATCCGCACACAAATCCACGGGCGGCAAAGTCGGGCCGGCTCCCGGAGAACGCCTCCGGCATCGCATCAAGCGTCGTGTAGGTGTAGCAGTCGCCGTTTAGCAGGGTGAACCGCGAAAAGTCGATCGGATGCTCCCAGAACCATGTAAAGAGAGAGACGACGTCCTCGTAGCGGTCATTAAAGGAGCCGGAGATCTGATACCAGCCGGATTCATTCTGGAAAGTGATCGTCTTTTCCTGATTTTCCCGGCCGCGCGCGGTGATCAGAACGCCGTCTCGCTCCGTGACGGTGACCGCGGGCTCCAGCACGTTTCCGTTCTCATCGGTCTCGACGAAGATGCAGTCCCGGACGATGGGAACCTCTTTATATCCGGCAATGACGCTCAAATCGCTGTAATGTTCAAGTCCCTTAAGGTCTCTTCTGTGCCAGGACAGAACGACACTGTAAAGACTCCCGTCTTCCTCGAAGTTGGCCTCGGCATAAAAGAGCGGGTGAGTTTGAAGGGCCGGGATCACTTCATTTTCTTCCATGAGGCTGCGGTCGTCAGAGTAAAACCGGCTTTCCGCGTACTCTTTGGCGGAATCCGCGACGCTTTTTGCCTCGGAGGACCCCTCCCCAGTGCCGGAATACCTGAAATAATCCTCCGCCGAATACGATGCAGACCATGCCTGAACATGGTTTCCGCCGGTTTTTGGAGCCTTTGCAAAATAGAAGATTCCCCCCGCCGCAAGACACAGGCATGCGGCGGCCGCCGCCCACACGGGCCATTTCGGCCCGGCCGGCTTTTTCCGGGCTTTGTCAATCAAAGTGTCGTCGATATTTCCGATCATATCAAGCAAATCGTAAGCTTTCATCTCAGCAACCCTCCTTTTTCAGCATCTCCCGGAGCTTGTTTCTCGTCCGGTACAGCATGGATTTGACCTTGCTCTCGGAAAATGAAAACCGCTTCGCGATATCCGCCGTTGAATCCATGTACCAGTAGCGGCAGATAAACACCTGCCGTTCAATTTGAGGAAGATGCAGCAGGAACTCATTCAGCTTTCGCTGCAAATGAAGCCGCTCGACCTCCGCCTCGACATCGCCGGTTCCGGAAACACACTCGCTAAGCTCCTCGAGGGCAAGAGCCGTTTCGCCGCCGCCGCGCTTTATGGCGTTGTATTTTCTCCAGCGATCGATGGAGATGCGGCGCGTGATCTTCCCCAGGAAGGTCCGAAGAACGGAGGGGCGGTGCGGCGGCATGGACTGCCAGGCGTCCGTGTAGGTGTCATTGACACACTCCTCGGCATCCTCCGCATTCCGGAGGATCTGCCGGGAGATGCTGTGCAGATAGTTTCCGTACTTTGCCGCCGTTTCGGCAATCGCGCGCTCATCCCGCTGCCAGTACAGGTCGACAATTTGTTTATCCTCCATTATATTACCTCACAAAGACATGGTTTGAAGGTCCCTTCATCAATATACACGCAAAATATCGGGTTTGGTTGCATCCAAATAAAAAAATCAACCATGACGCCAGTTGTCTCACGCACCGGTCGCTGGTGCGGTTTTCGTTTTTCTGATATGATGGAGTCACATTCATGAAGGAGGAAATCAGTATGGAAATGGGAAAGGAAATACACCGCCTTAGAACCAGCCGGGGCATCACGCAGGAAGCCCTCGCCGGAGCTCTGAATGTGACCGCGCAGACGGTCAGCAAATGGGAGCGCGGCACCAGCATGCCGGATGTGCAGATGCTGCCTGAGATCGCCGTGTTCTTCGGCGTGACAATCGACCAGCTGTTTGCGATGGATCCGGAGCAGCAGATGGAGCGCATCGAGAACCGGATCTACAGCCATGGGATGTTCGATGAGTCCGAGGAGCGGCAGATCGTGCGGCAGCTGAATACATTTGCCGAAAATCCGAAATACGAAGGACGGACCAGGCTCCTTCTCGCAATCCTTTACAATCATCAGGCGGACCAGTACCGCCGGATGGCGGTGACATGCGGAAAGGAGGCCGTGGAGAAGACCGGAGGCGAGAGCGATGCCGTCAGCGAGCTCGCAAATGCCTGGGGCAGCTACATCCCGGACTGGAACGTTCGCAACCATCATGCCCTGATCGACTGGTTCGGCGATTTCTGCCGCCGCAACCCGGACAACCGCTGTGCGCTCATGTGGCTCCTGGATAACCTGATCGACGACAGGCGCCTTGCGGAAGCGAAGGAATGGCTTGCTAAACTTGAGGGCATGGACCGCACCTTCCGCGTTCCGATGTACCGGTACTTGATTGCTCTCGCAGCGGGCGAGAAGGAAGAGGCGGAGGCGAAGCTTCGCGAGCTTGAGAGCATGGAGAACCAGGAATGGTGCTGGGCGGTCACCCTGGGCGACATCTATACCCTGCGGCAGGAGTATGATAAAGCCATCGGGTGGTACCGAAAAGCCCAGGAAATGCAGCCCTCCCCCAAATATGTTGACAGCGCGGCCAGCATTGCCCACATCTCGGAGATCCGGGGCGATAAGGCCGGGGCGATTGCCGCTTACCGGGAGAATCTGCGCCTCCTTGAAGAGGAGTGGGGGATCGTGAGCGGCGAGGAGTATGAGGCGGTGGAGAAGGCGATTCATGAGCTTCAGTAGTATAACCTGGGTTATCTCTACCGGGCGTAG
>ONHA01000066.1 GCA_900317515.1 uncultured Eubacteriales bacterium | reverse complement strand
GGTCTGGTGCTATCGACGATTGTAAGCGTTTACATTTCCCGTAGTTGTAGTATAACATTAAATGATTTTTAATGCAACCTCTAATCCATTTCGAGTCTTAGATAATTTTTCACAAATATTTCATACTTTTTTTGTTAAAATTTACTATATACATTCTTCAGGTTCTTTATTTTCCCTTGCGATTGTCCATATTCACCTGTATAATACTTAAAACGACGCCGCTCTTTGTGCGTTTATTACCGATATTCATCAGCACGGAGGAAGTGAATATGAACCTGTTTTCCGCCTCTTTTCCGTTTCCGCTGCACAGCGTCCTCATATGGCAGGACGGCAGCCTCCTTGAAGAATCCTATTACGAGCCCTGCCGCAGGGAAGACCTCCACCGCATGTTCTCCGTCACCAAGAGCTTTGCGGCTCTCAGCATCGGCGGCCTCATCGCGGAGGGAAAGCTCGCCCTTTCGGGCCGCATCATCGATTATTTCCCGGAGTACGTCCCGGAGGATCCGCACCCTTATCTTGCCTCCATGACGATCGGGGACATGCTGACCATGCGGACCTGCCACAAGGCCACGACCTACAAGATCAACATGGCCGAAAACTGGGTCCGCTCCTTCTTTATCACCCCGCCGGACCACCGGCCGGGCACGGTTTTTAAGTACGACACCTCCTCGGCCCACACGCTGGCGGCGCTTGTCAAAAAGCTCTCCGGCAAGGGCCTTCTCGGGTATCTACGGGAGATTTTCCCGGCGGAACTTCATTTTTCGGAGGATGCCTCCGTTCTTACGGACCCCTTCGGGGCGGAGCTTGGCGGCTCGGGCCTTCTCGCCCGCTCCTCCGACCTCCTCGAAGTCGGAAAATTCCTCCTCGCCTGCCTCACCGGCACATGGAAGGCGGACTACCCCTCCGTCTCCGCCGACCCGGACGGCTTCTATGAGCGCTGGGCTTCCTATATAAAAAGAGCCCTCTCCTGCCTGGTCCCGACTGTCCATCAGGGGAAGACTCTCGATGAGTGGCAGGGCTACGGCTTCCAGTTCTGGCAGGTCCGGGACGGCGTCATGATGTACGGGATGGGCGGCCAGTACGTCGTCATCTACCCGGACACCCGCCTTGTCGTCGTGACAACCGCAGATTCCCAGGCGGTGCAGGGAGGCACACAGTACATCTTAGACGAGATCCACAGGGTATACCTTGCGCTGGGCGGCCGTGAAAAATGTGCCTCCCATATAAGCCTCTTCGGCGCCTCTGCTGCCGCACATCTCCCAGCTGACCTGCCCGGGCGGTATGAATTTGCAAAAAACCCGCAGGGCTTTGCCTCCTGCGAGATTTCGAAGGACAGAATTCTTCTTATAAATAAGGGAAAGACTTACGTATTCCCTCTTGAAAATGAAAACCCGGGCTCCTTTAGCTCTTCAAAGGATCCCGGTTACGGGCAGGAGCTTAAGGTGTGGAGCTCGGTCCTTGGCGGCAGCCTCTACCTCTACGTGCAGATCTTCGGTGAGTACTTAGGCAGCATCCGCATGCTTCTCACCGCCTCGGACGGGAAGCTCACGGTCCACATGAACCGGATCGAGGAGACCGTCCTTCGGGAGTTTGACGGGTTCCTCGAGGGGACGAAAATCGAGTGACTCCCGGACTACCGAAACGCAAAAAGGCAGCTCACATGAGCTGCCTTTTTGCATTCATGCCGTCTCCGGCTTTTATTTTTCAAATCTGACCCAGTCCGGTCTTGCCGCCTTCTCCGCTCCCGGGCCGTAGGAGCCGTACTCCTCGAACACCGTCGTCTCGTGGGCCTCGGGCTTGTCCCAGTCGTGGAAGCCCTCCGGGCAGATGTGGCTGTCCAGGAAGCAGTTTTCAAGCCTCACCTTCGCGTAGATGCGCCAGGGACGCGCGATGTAGCAGGAGTCATCCGGCAGATCCGCCGCCCGCTCGAACCGGCAATTTCTCGCGACAAACCCGGTTTCCACCTCGACGGGCGTCGAGGGCGCAAACACGTAGCCCGGCTCGCGGCTTACGAACACGCAGTCATCGAAATAGGCCGTCGCGCCGCCGAAGATGAAATCGACGCCGCCCTCGATCCGGCAGTTCTTAAGATAGAACGTGCGCTCCTTGCGCGGCTCTCCCTCCATCGGGCCCGTGAAACCGCCTTTTTGCTGCTCCTTTTTCGGAAGCGGTGCCAGGAAAAGCGAATCCTGGTAGCCGAGGATCGTGCAGTTCTCAAGGCGGATGTCGTCCCCGTCGAGATAGAGCGCGATCGCCTGGCCGACCAGCTTGCCCGGGCCTGCGGTATTTTCAAAGGTACAGTTTTTAAAAGTAAGACGATGGCCCTCCGCCAGCACCGTCTGGGTGCGGAACGTACGGTAGGGCTTCCCGTCCGGATGTATCATCTCCGCTCCGATATTGCCGGTGAAGTGTTCACCCTCAAATACTTTGTCAGATTCGGTTATAAGGTACTGCATTTCTTTTTCTCTCCCATCTTTGCACGGTGCTCAGCCGAGAAGGTATTTGAAGAACAGGACCGCGAGATCGCGGTTTTCGGGTCCCGCCGGAAATGCAGCGTACACATCCCCCTCCTGCTCCCCGATGTAATAATAATTTTCCGTAAACAGATCCGCCCCCTCAAGAGATACCGCAATCGGGACGCTCTTGTCGTACAGGATGAGGTCTTCATTTTCAAGTCTCTTGAATGTCTCTTCATCGAGGATCGTCCGGAGGTCGTCGAACCACGCCTGCTCCTCGTAATGCTCGATCACGTCCAGGCCGCTCACAAAAAGGTCGATCTCGCCGGCCATGACCAGCGTGAGAAGCTTCTGTTCGCTCTCGTAATTGTATTTCACGAAATTGATCTCCTCGTCCTCCGTCGAGATGAGGGACGAGGAGTCGAGGGTGATCTCCTCCTTCTTCGTGTTGATGTACTGCTCCTCAAAGGGTTTTATGAGGTTCTCTTCGGCCGCCCCGAGGTCGGCAAAATTGACCAGGGCCACGTAGAGGACCTCCTCCTTCTTAAAGAGAACCGATGTCGCGAGCACGATGATGAAAATAATCGACGCCGCGGCGATCAGCACCGG
>ONHA01000068.1 GCA_900317515.1 uncultured Eubacteriales bacterium | reverse complement strand
GCTGACGGGCTCCGAGAAGAGAACCGCCTCCTCGCGCTCGGGCGTCACGTTCATCGTCGTCGTAAATTCTCCCTGGCCGGACTCCAGTGCCGGAATGCGTGCCTGAAAATCAACGTCGATGATTTCCATCGCGTACCCGGCGGCACGGCAGAACCGCGCGGCGACATCGATGTCGTAGCCCACATGTTTTCCGTCCTTTATGTAGGAGAACGGTTCGTCCGTCGAGGTGGTGATCACACGAATCGTCCCGTTCTCTCCCGTCAGGTCGGACATGTCGACAACTTTCTTCTCCTCGTCGATCCCGAACCAGAGCGCGTCGATCGCATCGTAGGTGCCATCCGCCTTGAGACCGCGAAGGAACTCGTTGAACTCATCGCGGAGCTTCTTCTCGGTGGGATCATTTTTGCGGAAGGCAAATGAATACCTGTTGTCCGTGAGCCGCTCCCTTATATAATCGATCCCGGGCCTCGCGGCATGGATGCTCTTAAGTGCCGGCTCGTCGCCCAGGAACGCGTCGATCATACCGTTTTCGAGGGCGGCATTCATATTCGGATACCCGTCAAAATACAGGTACTCGCTGTCCGGGAAATACTCAAAGCTCATCTGCTCAAGATTTGTCCCGGTCAGAATACCGATCTTTTTCCCGTTATAATCCTTGCAGCTCACCTCGGAGGCGGCTTCGCCCGCATCGTCCCGCTCCCGGACCGAGAAGGAAAATGCGGCAATTCCGACCGCCATGACAAGGAGCACGGCGATAATGATCCGATCGATTGTCTTCGCCTTTTTTGTTACTGATTTTTTCATCTGCAAAAACCTTTTGTCCTTTATTTCTCAATTTCTACCGGCAGTTTTACCGGAAGCTGACCCTTTGGCTCACCCTTACCGAAGCAGGCAAGAAGCCCTGCCGGAAGGTTCGGCATACAGGCGCTGCCCCTGCCGGTCTCCGGAGGAACCTCCCTCATGAGGGATGCTCCGTATGTGAGGAGGATTGCATCCGCATCCGGGAACCGCACCGCGTCGTAGGGCAGATGGCAGGAAATAAGTACCGCCTGTCCCCCTGCCGCATGTCTCTCACTGATGATACTGTCAAACACGGCTGCCGAGAATCCGCTCCCTATGGCCGCGTCGATATCGGCTGCGGTATTCATGCGGTGCACAAGCACCAGACGGTCCGCCTCGAGCGCAGCCCTGACGCACTCCTCCTCGTTGTCTTTCGTGCTGACAAGCACATTGATCTCCGCCCCTTCCGGGATAAGATTCTCTTCCGCCAGCAGCTTCTTTGCGAGTTCTCCCGCACCGACCCGGCTCGCGGCGGAGTTCGAGAAGAGGATGAGCGTCTTCCCGCCGGGCTTTAAACTGATCGGGAAGGCGCTGTTTTCATTTTTCAGAAGAGTGAGCGCCTCCCCGGCGATCCTCCACGCAGCATCCCGGTTCTTAGCGCTCCCGACACCGCTCACAGCCGCACTGATCTGCTCATCGGTGACCTCATAGTCATCCACGGAGAGAAGTCCGTGCTTTTCCTTGAGCGTCAGGATGCGGCGCACCGATTCACCGATGCGCTCCATGGAGATTTTTCCCTCCTCCGCGAGCTTAAGAGCTGCATCGATCATCTCTTTATCTTCATAGAAGATCTTTTTGTTCATCACGACAGGAAGAATCAGCATGTCTGCACCGGCATTGACGGCCAGGGTTATTGCATCATCCTTTGAGAAATTGTCCGCGACGGCTGCCATACCGAGCGCATCGGTCACGACAACCCCCTCATACCCCATGTCATCCCGGAGTATGTCCGTTAAGATCGTGCGGCTCATGGTCGCCGGCAGGTATACCTGCTCGCCGGTTGATGCAGACGTATATGTCTCCTTCTCAATGTTCGGATACTGGATGTGGGAGGTCATGATCATGTCCGCCCCCGCATCGATTGCCTTTTGGAAGGGAATCAGCTCGAACTGCTTAAGCTCCTCATAGGAGCTCTCGATCTTCGGAAACCCGGTGTGGCTGTCCGTATCCGTGCTGCCGTGGCCCGGAAAGTGCTTCAGCGTCACGATCGTGCCGGATTCTCTCAGTCCCTCCATGAAGGCGAGACCGTACGCGGAAACCATCTCCGGATCATCTGAAAATGAACGGATCCCGATCACCGGATTCAGATAGTTATTATTGATATCCATCACCGGTGCGTAATCGGTGTTGATTCCCAGAAGAGAGAGCTCCTCTCCGTAAATGGCGCCCATCCGCTTTGCATTTTCCGGATTCCCGGTCGCGGCAATAGCCATGCTTCCCGGGCCGCTCGTCCCGTAGGATACACGGGAGATGAAGCCGCCCTCCTGGTCGGTGCTGATTATGAGCGGCACTCCGCCGGACTCTGTCATGGCAGTCTGCATGTCGGCGGTAAGCCTCAGTGTCTGTTCAGGGTCATTAAAATTTTCAGAGAAGAAAATCGCCGCTCCCGGGTGGTACTCTTTAAGAAATCCGCGCAGCTCATCGTTCAGCTCCGTTATATTGATCTCCTTAACTTCCTTCTCAGCGTTCTCCACCGTGTTTTCGGTGCTCTTCTCTTCATCCGTCCAGCTGCGGAAGGACACGCACATCATCTGGCCGATCCTGTCCCTGAGACTCATGTGCTCAAGTATCTCATCGATTGATTTTACCTGCATGTTTTCCTCCGCCGGCCGGCAGGCAGTCTATTCTCAAAAAAATGCCGGCCCGCTTTACGCCGAGCCGGCATTTTAAACTTTTATGCAATCACTTTCTTGCTTTCTTTCTCTGCATCTCGGAGACTACGATCGCGCAGGAGGCATCGCCGGTGATATTGACGACCGTGCGGCCCATATCGAAGATACGGTCAACACCCGCGACAAGCGCAATGCCCTCGACCGGAAGGCCGACAGACTGGAGGACCATCGCCAGCATGACCATGCCCGCACCCGGGACACCGGCGGTTCCGATGGAAGCCAGCGTAGCCGTGAGGACGATCGTCAGCATCTGCCCGAAGGTCATCTGGATGCCGAAGCAGGATGCGATGAAGACCGCGCAGAC
>ONHA01000069.1 GCA_900317515.1 uncultured Eubacteriales bacterium | reverse complement strand
GAGACGGACGGCACAACCGATGACGGCATCACCTGGGTAAGAACCGGGAATGCAGCGGACGGGTACACGTTTACATTTTCCAATTTGACGGCGGCAGACGGTGAAGGCGTTGTTTACATCTACACCGTCACGGAGAATGAGCTCGCGGACTATAATACATCCTACGCGGGACCCGATCAGCAGATACTGGTGAACGCGGAGGAGGCGACGGCCGGAGGCTGCATCGTCAATACGCCGGTGATTGCGGTGGCTTTGCCGGAGACCGGCGGGCCCGGAACGCATCTCTACACGGTGCTTGGTTTGATGCTGATTGCATTTGCCGGTATCTGGTATGCGGTCCGCATGAGAAACTCGTTTAAGAGGCAGTAAAAAATGAAAAGCAGGCCCCGCCGGGAACGGCGGGGCCTGCTTATTTTAAAAGTATTTTTATTCTGCGGAATACTTCCAGATCTTAAACCCGTCAATCTCGTCCACCTGCTCCATCCGGGCATTCGGGAAATAGTGCTCCCGGAGATACAGGAGGCGGAACTCGTAGGAGCGGACGAGGGCGTCCGGGTCGAGGCCGTGGGCGAGGAGGTCTTCATTTACCGAAGGGAAGTTCGTCAGGACGCCGCCCAGGTAGCTGTAATTGTCGGTGTAGTAGTCGCAGGGCAGGCGCTTTGTGTGGGGATAATTGTAGAAGATCTTCTGGATCGTGGCGGTGAAGTCAAGGAGATAGTAGTGCTCCCTGTCGGCCTCGACCCTTGCGATGAGGTTCGGCTCGGGGCCGCGGTGGGAGATGTCGAAGGTGTATTTTCCGGCGCCGAAGACGTCGGAGTTGTTGAAGGTCATCTCGGTCCAGTAGCGGTACTCCTCGTCGTTGGCGTAGGTCCAGAACCTGTCCTGCGGGCGGAGGAACTGCTTCGTGAGGAGCATAAGAGCGATCAGAATGAAAATGGCAGCGCGGATCCGTATGGGTTCGCGCTCTTTTTCGGGCTCAACGATGCAGGGAGCCGCGGCGAGTGCGGCGGACTCGGCGATGAGGACCGCGGAGGTCGCGCGGTAGACGGGGCGGCCGAGGATCTCGAGAACGAGGATGAGGGCCGCGCCGAGGAGGAGCGTCAGAACCGCGTAGGGGATGTGCTTTCTGCCGTAGATGTAAAATGCAATGATCAGTATAAACCCGGGGATGCAGGCGTAGGCGTGGTATTCCCGGGCGAGTGTGTCTTCGAAGAGAATCTGCGGATTCAGAGTGGTCTCGTTGCGGACCTTGTCCTGGGCCTTCGCGACCGTGTCGAGGACCTCATCGGTGAAGATCTCGCGGTCGTTGAAATTCCAGGCGCGCAGCATGAGGTAGTCGACCTGGGAGAGGCCGAGAGAGTCAAATGTGTCCTTCACACTCTCGTAGCCGAAGGTGACCGTGTCGACGACGGCGGAGCGGCGGTCGTCGAAGGTGCGGTAGGCGGCGTAGGCGGGATCCTGAGAGTTCAGGGTCTCGGAGGTGAGACAGAGGCCGCCGGCAAGGGCGAGGAGGACGAGGGAGGAGACGAGGGGGAGGATAATGCGGGGGAGGTTTTTCAGAACCGTCCCGCTCATCGCGATAAAGAGCAGAAGGAGGAAGGGGAGGACCAGAAGGGCGGATTTTATGCGGATCATGGAGCCGATGAGGGCGAGAAAGCCCCCGGAGAGGAGTTCGGGGAGGGAGAGGGGTTCATTTTCCGGATGAAAGAAGGCATGGAGAAAGAGAGCCCCGCCGGCAGCGGCCGCGAGGGAGGCAGTCCGGGTGCAGCAGACGAGGATGTAGTAGTCGTCGGAGAAGAAGAGGAGCAGGACCGCGGAGAGGCAGAGGCCGACCGCGGGGCGGTTTCTTCGGAGCAGGATGTAGGTGAGGGCTGTGAAGGAGAGCAGGGAGACCGCGAGCTGGAAATAGAAGAAGACGCTGAAGTCGGAAGTGTGGCGGTTTATAAAGGAGAGGAATTCACCGAGGAGGCGATTGATGTAGGGGGCGCGGGAGGCGTAGTCAGGGCCGACGGCGCCGGAGAGGACGTTGTCGATGATGAAGTCGTCGGAGATTTCGTATTTCTGGTCCGCGAGGAGGAGGGAGAGGGCGAGGTAGGGGAGGTTTAAGAGGAAAGATTGAAAGAAGGTGAAAGCTTTTGAGGCCTTTTTTGTATTCATAAATGCTCCTGGTATTATAAATTTAGTGTGCAGCTGAAGAAGGAGGTTGGGGGACGGTTCTGTCTGCGATTATCCTCGGGGCAGGCCCGAGGATAATCCCGCACAGAACCGTCCCCTAAAAGCCCATTATTCAGCACCCCCATTCGCAGCCGCACTGCGGCTCGCTCATGTGGCGTTCAGAGGCGCTTTGCGCCTTGTCCGCCCCATAAAAATGAATGGTTTTTGCCCGAAGCGCAAGCGTTTCGTTCTTCAAACCATCCATTTTTATGGGGTGCTGAATAATTATCATTATACACGGTTTTATGGATTTTGAAACCGAGGTTTTTGTGGTATACTGAAAAAAACGCAAGGAAAGAGGGAATCTGCCATGAACTTTCTCACCATGGACTTCGGAGGGACACTCGCGAAATACTCGGTCATGGACGAGGGTCTGAATGTCATTTTGCGGGATGAGGCGCCCGCGCCGACGACTAAGCCGGTGGACTACTATGATTTCGTCGCGGAGATCTTTAAAGAAGCACAGAACTCCGGCAGGGTGGAGGGAATCGCGCTCTCGATGCCGGGCGTCATCGACGATCAGGCCGGGATCCTGAGGGGCAGCGGCGCCTACCGGATGCTGACGGATCAGTGCGTGACGGAGGAGATCGCAAAGCGGACGGGCGTTCCGGTCACGATGGAAAATGACGGGAAATGCGGCGTCCTCGCGGAAGTCTGGAAGGGGAACCTTGCGGATGTGGACGACGGCGTTGTGATCATACTGGGCACGGGAATTGCCGGCGGGATCGTCCAGAACCGGAAGATTTTGAAGGGCAAGGACCTCTCGGCGGGGGAATTCTCCTACTCGATCGTCGGGGAGGAGGAGGGATTTGAGTGCACTGCATTTTTCCACTGCGGTGTCTCGACGCTGCTCCACAAGGCCTGCCTTGCCAAGGGAATCGACGTCCGAAAGATGCCGACATACCCGCTGGTGAGTATGTTTAAGGTGTTTACGGAGCAGACGGAGTTCTCGGAGCTGAACGATGACCCCGCGTATGCGGAAGGGATGAACGGCTACCAGTTCTTTGAGTTCCTGAATGCGGGAGACCCGGCTGTTGAGAAGATTTACAGAAAATATGTCTTCGACGTTGCGGTGTTCAGATGTTCAGGACGGAGATAAGACGGTGCTATTTTATGAATGAGGCGAACCAGTACGGGGCGCTCTATCATCATCTGACAATGAGAGGTTTGCTATGATTCAGGATGTCTGGCCGCATGTGCTGCGGAATGAATTTATAAAGGATGCGGAGGCCGTTCCCGAGAGCGAAGTCTATCTGTTTGACGGCAGCAAGGTGCTGATCCGGGAGCAGGGCGGAGAGGTTTCGCTGCCTTGCGCGGCGGATTTTCCGGAAGAGGCGGAGAAGGTCTTTCTCTTCCGCTGGGACGGGAAGCCGAGGTTTCTCGTCGGGCGGGATGAGGAGGTTCGGGTGCCGGAAGGGTTTCATTTTACGGATATGAAGACTTTGAGGCACACCATCAAGGCTCCGAGGGACTTCATCTACGCCGCCTGGACCGCGCTGCAGCTGGCGCGCTGGTACAAGGACAACCGCTACTGCGGAACCTGCGGGATGCGGACGATCTTCGGGACGATCGAGCGGTCGCTCATCTGCCCGCACTGCGGGAGGGTGATCTATCCGCGGATCATTCCGGCGGTGATCGTCGGAGTCACGAACGGGGATGAGATCGTGCTGACCAAGTACGCGGGGCGCGACATCCCGTATTACGCGCTGGTCGCGGGCTTTACGGAGATCGGCGAGAGCTTTGAGGCCGACGATCCACCGGGACGACGGGGAGCTCAAGGAGGCGCTCTGGGTGAAGCGGGAGGATGTGATACTGCAGCCGGATGATTTCTCGCTGACCAATGAGATGATGCTGACGTTTAAGGAGGGGCGCGAGCCCCGGTAAAAGGGGAGGATTCCTATGGGGAGTATGCTGGATTACCTCGACTGGCGGGGTGATATTTCGCTTTCTTATTCGCTTTTTAATGATGTGGACAGCCTGATCCTGTCCTGTCTTTCCTATGTGAATTTTGACGGGATCGTGCCGGCGCCCGGGGCGGGCGAGATCAGTCTCAGCGAGGCGGCGGCTGCATTTTTTGCCGCCCACAGCGAGGAGGAGCTGGCGGAGGATAAGACGCTGATTGCGTATGCGCCTTACATTTTAAAGAAGGTCGTCGGGACAGTGCGCTTCGGGGACATGAAACTCCGAAGTTATGTAAACATAGTGCGGGAGGAGAACAACCTGCAGTTTTCGGCGCTGGAGTTTCTGACGGATGACGGGGTCGCATTTGTCTCCTACAGAGGGACGGACGATACGATCGTCGGGTGGAAAGAGGATTTCCTGATGAGCTGCGAGACCGTGGAGGCGGACAGGTACGCGGTCGATTACCTGAACCTGATCCAGAGAAATAAGACCGGCCGGATCCGCATCGGCGGTCACTCGAAGGGCGGGCACCTGGCGATCTATGCGGCGGCGCTGGCGGATCCGCAGATCACGGAGCGGATCGAGACGGTGTGGAGCCACGACGGGCCCGGTTTCAACGAGGAGTTTATGGAAAATGAAGGGCTCGCCCGCATCGTGCCGAAAATCCGGAAATTTATCCCGGACACGTCCGTGATCGGGATGCTGCTGGGGAACCCGACCGAGCCGAATATTGTTGTAAGCAATGAGAAGGGCGTTATGCAGCACGCTCCGCTCTCGTGGCAGATCCTCGGGGCGGCGTTTGTGCCGGCGCCCGGGCTCTCGGATGCGGGGCAGGTGTTCGACGATACGTTCCGCAGCTGGATCTACTCGATCGACACGAAGGGGCGCCGCGCATTTATCGATGATTTCTTTACGGTGCTGGAGGCTCCGGGGTTTCAGACGCTGTCGGAGTACCAGAAGGGCGGCTTAAAGGCGATCGCGGTGTCCTATGACCGGGTCAAGCATCTGGATCAGACGACCCAGGAGAAGATCCGGGAGCTTTTCAGGATCTTCGGAGGCGAGGTTGCGGAGCAGCTGAAGGAGTCCTGGCCGAAGTTCTCCCTGTGGGAGAAGTTCCAGAACATGAGGCTTCGCGATGCGCGGGGCGCGATCGAGAGCGAGGAGGAGAATACGAGTGAGGAACCCGAGGGCCTCGTCGAGGATGAGGCTGCGGGGGATTGAGGTTCGACGGATGGGGACGGTTCTCCGCGGATGGGGACGGTTCTTCGCAGAGAAGAACCGTCCCCATCCGCGGAGAACCGTCCCTATGCGTTCAATAGAACTTCTCGACCGTGTCCGTTCCGCAGCCCTCCTTGAACCTCTCGAGCTCGTCGGGGCGGCTGATCAGCATGATCTCGCGGAACTTCCCGGTGCGGACGTCCTTGAACCCGGCGACCTGTTCGCCGGTGCAGATGGAGCAGCGGACAGCGGGCTTTTCATTTTCATGATCGTAGGCGATGGGTTTTGAGGCTTTCTTCTTCCCAAACATGTTTTTCACCTCCCTTATAGCACAATTATACCCCTTTCTGCTTGACACTTCCATATCTTTCAGGTAAAGTATCTCTCAATTCAATTGGTTTGTTTTGGGGGAGGTTATTATGGAAGGATTTAAGGCATTTCTCAAACGGAAGGACATTGAAATCTCGGTCAAACGGTACCTGATCGACGCGCTGGGCGCGATGGCGCAGGGACTCTTCTGCTCCCTGCTCATCGGGACGATCATCAACACGGTCGGCTCCCAGTTTCACATCGGGGCCCTGACCACCACGGTCGCGACGATCGGCGGCGTCGACTACACGGTCGGCGGACTCGCGACGGCCATGAGCGGCCCCGCGATGGCGGTGGCGATCGGGTACGCGCTGAAGTGCCCGCCGCTGGTCTTATTTTCCCTGATCACGGTCGGGTTCGCCTCGAACGCGCTCGGCGGTGCGGGCGGCCCGCTGGCGGTCCTCTTCATCGCGATCATCGCCGCGGAAATCGGAAAAATGGTCTCCAAGGAGACCCGCGTCGACATCCTGGTGACGCCGCTCGTGACGATCGCGGTGGGCGTCGCACTCTCGGCCTGGTGGGCGCCGGCTTTAGGCGCGGCCGCGATGCGCGTGGGCGATTTCATCATGTGGGCGACCGAGCTGCAGCCCTTCCTCATGGGCATCCTGGTCTCGCTCGTTGTGGGCGTCGCGCTGACGCTGCCGATCTCCTCGGCCGCGATCTGCGCCGCGCTGGGGCTGACGGGCCTCGCGGGCGGCGCCGCGGTGGCGGGCTGCTGCGCGCAGATGGTCGGATTTGCGGTGATGTCGTTCCCGGAAAATAAATGGGGCGGCCTGGTCTCCCAGGGACTCGGCACCTCGATGCTGCAGATGGGCAATATCGTGAAGAACCCGCGGATCTGGATCGCGCCGTGCGTGACCTCGATGATCACGGGGCCGCTTGCGACCTGCATTTTTAAACTGGAAATGAACGGCGCGGCCGTGAGCTCGGGGATGGGCACCTGCGGCCTGGTCGGGCAGATCGGCGTGTATACAGGATGGGTGAATGATGTGGCTGCCGGGGCCAAGGCCGGGATCACCGGGTTTGACTGGCTGGGGCTGATCCTGATCTCGTTTGTGCTGCCGGCGGTGATCACCCCGCTGGTGAACGGGCTGTGCCGGAAGGCCGGATGGGTGAAGGATGGAGATATGAAGCTGTAAGTGACGCGGGGACGGTTCTTACGCGCAAAAAGCGGCTCTTCTTACGAGAGCCGCTTTTTTATGCGCTAAAAACCGTCCCCT
>ONHA01000070.1 GCA_900317515.1 uncultured Eubacteriales bacterium | reverse complement strand
AAGCATGAATCTGACAAGGGACGATATTTCTTATCTGATCCGCGAATTCGGTCAGTCGGATCTGAGTGAAATGAAGATAACGGACGAGGGGACGACGTTCGAGCTGAAGCGGAAGACGGAGCGCGTCATATCCGCACCCGCTGCGGGTGCGCAGCCGCAGCTGACGCCGGCGCATCCGGGTCCTGACGCGGCGTCCCCGGAGGCTGTCCGTCCTTCCGAAGAGAAGGACGGCTCCTTGGACGAAGCTGTCCGGGCACCGCTCGCGGGCGTTTTCTACCGGGCATCGAAGCCGGGAGCGGCCCCATATGTCGAGCCGGGCAGTCATGTGGAGAAGGGAGACATCATCGGCCTCATCGAGGCGATGAAGATGATGAGCGAGGTCCCGGCTCCGTATGCGGGCACAGTGAAGGAGATCAGGGCAGAGGACGGTGTATTTACCGGGTATAATGACGTCCTCATGACGATTGTCAGGGACTGAGACGGGAGAGGCTATGTTCAGGAAAATTCTGATTGCAAACCGCGGAGAGATCGCGATGCGAATCATCCGCTGCTGCCATGAGATGGGAATTGATACGGTGCTCGCGTATTCCTGGGAGGACAGGAATTCGATGGCTGTTTCATTTTCCACGGAGGCAGTGTGTATCGGCCCCGCGCCGGCTGCCCAGAGCTATCTGAACCAGGACGCGCTGATTGGTGCCGCGAAGGCATACCACTGTGAGGCTGTCCATCCGGGATACGGGTTCCTCTCCGAAAATGCGGATTTTGCGGAGGCGTGCGAGAAGAACGGCCTCGTGTGGATCGGACCGACAGCGGACATGATCCGGCAGATGGGTGACAAGCAGTCCGCGCGGACGCTCATGAAGAAAAACGGCGTTCCGGTCGTCCCCGGATCGGACGGACTGGTCGCCGATCCGAAGGAGGCGGCGCTTGTCGCGGAGAAGGTCGGATATCCCGTGCTGCTCAAGGCGACTGCCGGAGGCGGCGGACGCGGCATGCGGGTCGCATCGGACGCCGACGAGCTCGAGGACGCGTTCCGGGAGGCATCGGCCGAGGCGGAGTCCGCGTTCGGCGACGGGTCTCTTTATCTTGAGAAGCTGATTGTCAATCCGCGCCACATTGAGGTGCAGATCATGGGAGACAGTCAGGGCCACATCTGCACGCTCGGCGAGAGAGACTGCTCGATGCAGCGGAGAAACCAGAAGCTGATCGAGGAATCTCCGGCGAGATGCCTTAACCAGAGGCAGAGGGCGGCGCTCTACAAGGCGGCCCTGCGCGCCGCGAAGGCAGCGCACTATGTGAGCGCGGGGACGGTTGAATTTGTTCTGGACCATTCCGGTCAGTTTTATTTCATCGAGATGAATACGAGAATCCAGGTCGAGCACTCCGTGACGGAGATGGTCACCGGGATCGATCTGATCCGCGAGCAGATCCGCGTCGCGTCCGGACTTCCGCTTTCCTTTAAGCAGAGCGACGTGAAGCTCCAGGGACACGCCATCGAGTGCCGGATTAACGCGGAGAACCCGGAGAAGAATTTCGCCCCGTGCCCGGGAACGATTTCGTTCCTGCACATGCCGGCGGGCTTCGGTGTCCGCGTCGAAAATGCGCTGTTTCCGGGCTGCCGTGTGAGTCCATATTACGACTCGATGATCGCAAAGCTCATTGTCCACGCGCCGGGGAGACTCGCCGCGATCCGGAAAATGAGAGTCGCGCTCGAGGAGATGACGGTCGAGGGAATCGACACAAATATCAACTTTCTCTATCTGCTCATGTTCAACCGCGACTATATGATGGGCAATTTTGACACGTCATTTCTCGCGAAGGACACCAGTACGCTGGTGCGGTGGGACGAGGAGAGCAGGAAGAAGTTCGGCCGGAAGGCGGAGCGGAAGGACAGGGCATGAACGCATTTGAATCAAAACGAAAGACGATTATGGCCTACCGGCTGCTCAGGGAGAACAAGGCGGCCTTAAAGCCGGCGGGAAAGAGACTGGAGGCCCTTTTTGATGACGGTTGGACGAGACTTTTTGAGGACGTTACGACCATGGATCCGCTCTCGTTTCCGGGATACAGGGAGAAGCTCGCGGAGTGCCGGAGAACGACGGAGTCGGAGGATGCGCTGATCTGCGGCATCGGAACGATCGGAGGCATCTCCGCAGTTGCCTGCGAGCTTGACCCGGATTTCCTGATGGGAAGCATGGGGACTGTCGTCGGAGAGAAGATGGCGATGGCCTGCGAGGAGGCGGACCGGCGCCGCCTGCCGCTCATCGTGTTCTGCGCGAGCGGCGGCGCGCGCATGCAGGAGGGAATGTATTCTCTCCTCCAAATGGTGAAGACGTCGGCGGCAGTCAGGCGCTTCAAGGACCACGGAGGACTGTACATTTCCGTCCTCACACATCCGACGACGGGCGGCGTCAGCGCAAGCTTCGCATTTCTCGGGGACGTGATTCTTGCGGAGCCGAATGCGCTGATCGGGTTCGCCGGTCCGCGCGTC
>ONHA01000072.1 GCA_900317515.1 uncultured Eubacteriales bacterium | reverse complement strand
GATCCTGCGGACGAAATCCGCATCCAGCGTCTTTCCGAGCTCCTTCGCCCTCGCCTGCCACACACTCTGGAAAATGGCCTCCGAGTCAAAGAGCAGTCCGTCCATATCAAAGATAGCGCCTTTCATTTTCATATTACACCAAAACCTTTGAGAGGAAATCCCGAAGCCTCGGGTTCTCCGGATTCGAGAAGAATTCCTGCGGAGGCTTGTCCTCCTGAATCTTTCCCTTGTCGATAAATATGACGCGGCTCGCCACTTCCTTCGCAAACCCCATCTCGTGTGTGACGACGACCATCGTCATCCCCATCTTCGCCAGACGCTTCATGAGGTCCAACACCTCGCCGACCATCTCCGGGTCGAGCGCGCTCGTGGGTTCGTCAAAGAGCAGGACTTCCGGGTCCATCGCCAGCGCGCGCACGATCGCGATGCGCTGCTTCTGACCGCCGGAGAGCATGTTCGGGTATTCATTTGCCTTGTCGGCGAGACCGATGCGTTCAAGGAGCTCCATGGCCCGCGCATCCGCCTGCTCCTGCGTCATTTTGTGCAGGAGAACCGGCGCCAGCGTGATGTTCTTTTTGACGGTCATGTGCGGGAACAGATTGAAATGCTGGAACACCATGCCCATCCTGGACCGGATATGGTCGATCTTTTTGTCAGTGATGAGCTCTCCGTCGAGGCGGACCTCGCCTCCGGTCGGCTCCTCAAGCCGGGTCAGGCAGCGAAGAAATGTCGATTTGCCGCAGCCGGACGGGCCGACCAGGACGAGCACGTCGCCCTTATTGACGTGAAGATCGATCTTGTCCAGGACCTTGATCTCCCCGTCTTTCTGCTTAAAGCTGATTTCCAGATTCTTAACGTCGATCACTTTGTCTCAGCCTCCTCTCAAAGATTCCCAGGAGCCAGGTGAAGATCATAACCAGGATAAGGTAGATGACGGCGGTTCCGAGCAGCGGGAACATGGCCTCATAAGTGCGGTTCATAATGCCCTGCGCGGCGTAGAGAAGCTCCTTGCCGCCGATGACCGTGATGAGGGAAGTATCCTTGAGCAGGATAATGAACTCATTGCCGAGCGCGGGAAGCACCGCCTTGATCGCCTGGGGAATGATAATGCGCACCATCGTCGTGATGTAGTTGAGGCCGAGGCTTCGGCCCGCCTCCATCTGGCCGGAATCCACCGCCATAAGGCCGCCGCGGATGATCTCCGAGACGTATGCACCCGAGTTAATGCCCAGCGTCAGTGTGCCGACCATGGTGAAGTTGCGGCTCGATGAGAAGACGACCATGCCCATGATGAGCAGCTGGACCATCATCGGCGTGCCGCGGATGATTGTGACGTAAATTCTGAAAATGAAATTCAGGATCCCCAGCAGTATGTTCTTCTTCGTCTTCTGCTGGTCATGGGCCGTGCGCACGAGCGCAACGATCGCCCCGAGCAGAATACCGAGGGTGAGCGCCATCGCGGTAACGAGGAGCGTCGTCCCGACACCTTCAATGTAGCGCATCCACCGGTCATTGTAAATGAAAGCCTGATAAAATTTTACAAAGAAACTCTGAAAAAATGTCAGCTCCCCGCCGCTGACCGCCAGCTCGGAGAGGGCTTCATACATTTCAGCCATTATCGTGTTCCCTTTCTTTATAAAAAGATACGGCTGCCTGCATTGCAGCCGTATCTCCTGCAAAAACTATTTTTATTCGGCGCTGATGTACTTTGCGACGATCTTATCGATCGTTCCGTCAGCCTGAAGCTCCTCGACCGCCTTGTTCACGGCGTCAAGAAGAACGGTGTTGCCCTTCGCCATGCCGATCGCATAGTCCTCGGAGACATACTCGGTCTCAAGGATCTTGAGGCCCTGGTTGGCTTCGACGAACTTCTTGGCCGGCTCGCTGTCGATGACAACGCAGTCAACCTGGCCGTTGTTCAGAGCCTGGACAGCCGTAAGGCCGTTGTCGTACATCGTGACATGGTCATCGCCGTAGTCGTCGGAGCAGTAGATGCTGCCGGTCGTGCCGCGCTGCGTGCCGATCATCTTGCCCTCAAGGTCATCGACGGAAGCGATGTCGGAGCCTTCCTTGACGATGACGACCTGAACGCCCGTCGCATAGGACTTCGAGAACTCCATGACTTTCTGGCGCTCTTCCGTGACGGAAACACCTGCCATGACGATGTCGCTCTTGCCCTGCTGGGCTGCAAGAAGGGCTGCATCGAAATCCATGTCGTCGATCTGAAGCTCAAGGCCGAGCTTCTCGGCGATCGCGCCCGCAACCTCGACGTCGATGCCTTCGAAATCACCGCTGTCGGTTGTCATTTCATACGGCGGGAACGCTGCGTTGGTGCTCATGGT
>ONHA01000076.1 GCA_900317515.1 uncultured Eubacteriales bacterium | reverse complement strand
CCGACACTTCTTCTGTTCTTCATTTTCCAGAGAATGATCATCGAGTCCATCGCCATCAGCGGTATCAAGTAATCATTAAAAATGAAAGGCGGATGGTGCAAGCCGTCCGCCTTTAAAAATGAAGGAGAAGCTATGCGTTTCGATTATGACAGCCCGATCATCCGGTTTTTAAACAAGGGCGCGGATCTTCTGATCCTGAATATCCTGTTTATCGTCTGCAGCCTGCCGGTCGTGACGATCGGGGCCTCGCTCACGGCCATGTACGCGGTGAACCTCAGGTCCGTGCGGTACGGGGACGGGTATGTGGTGCAGACATTTTTCAAGTCCTTTAAGCAGAGCTTTGTTCAGGCGACGATCGCCTGGATCATCGTGGCCGCCTGCGGGCTTCTCATTTTCTTCGACATCCGCTTCTGGTCGGTCATGGGCGAGGGGATGATTCAGAAGGTCATGCTGGCCGTGTCCTATGCGCTCGCCGGCATCCTCTTCATGATCTTCACATGGCTCTTCCCGCTCATCGCGAAAATGAAGGACTCTCTTTGGCACCAGTTCGCAAACGCGGTCAAGATGGCGGTCGGCTATTTTATCCCCTTTACGGTGCTCTGCCTGCTCATTCAGGGCCTTGCGGTATATTTTGCCGTCATGTACATGTCAATGCTGCTCATGATGGCCCTCATCGGGTTTGCGATGGTGTCCTACATGTGTTCATTTTTCCTCTATCGGGTGTTTTCAAAGCACATCACGGAGGATTCGCTGGGCGCCGACGACCTTCTCTACCAGGATCGGAGTGGTGAAGATGAACAATCGTGAAATGTTTGATATCTCTTCAGTGCAGCTTCAGGATCCGCAGTTTGCTGCGGGTCAGGAGGCTGTACTTTCTTTTATCCGGAAAATAAACCCCGAGCGGGCGCTCGCCGCCTTCCGCCGGAACGCGGGGCTGCCCGATGGGGGCGCCTCCCCCTACGGCGGCTGGGAAAATGCCCTGATCGGGGGCCATGCCCTGGGGCACTGGTTCTCCGCGGCGGCCATGGCCGTCCGGGCCTTCGGGGATGAGGCGCTTCGGGAGGAGCTTATATATATTGTAAGGGAGCTTCGGAAGTGCCAGGCGGCGGTCGGGAACGGATTTTTATCGGCGGCCTCGCCGGCGTGCCCGGAGAACCCGGAGATCCGGTTTGACATCGAGGAGGGGAAGGCCGAAGGGAAGACCTGGGTGCCCTGGTATGCACTTCATAAGGTGCTGGCGGGACTGACCGATATCTATGTGTATACGGGAGAGGAGGAGGCGCTCGCGGCCGCGGAGGCGCTTGGCGAGTGGGTCTTTTCGCGGGTGTCCGGCTGGGACGAGGAGGTCCATCGGCGGATCCTTGCGACCGAGTACGGCGGGATGAACGATGCGCTGTACGTGCTGTACGGTCTCACCGGGAAAGAAAAGTACCGGAAGGCCGCGGAGGCCTTCGACGACCCGGAGCTCTACCGGCACCTCACGGAGGATCCGGACGCGCTCGACGGCGTGCACGCAAATGCGACGATCCCGAAGTTTATCGGGGCCCTTCGGCGGGCGGAGGTGCTGCCGGGGGATGAGCGGTCGGAGGCTTATGCGGGGTATGCGAGGGCATTTTTTGAGCGCGTGGTGGAGACGCAGATGTATGCGACCGGCGGGATCGGGGATATGGAGCATTTCCGGAAGGACAGGAGGCTTGACCATGCCCGGACCCAGTGCAACGCGGAGAGCTGCTGCGTCTACAACATGATGAAGCTCGCAGGAATGCTCTTTGAGAGGACCGGAGAGCGGTATTACTTTTAATCCGATGGGTACCGGCTTTTTCAAGGTCTTCGGGAACGGAAATCCCGAGAAGAATGTCTTCTGGTGCTGCACCGGTACCGGGATGGAGGATTTCGCTTCGCTTGCGGGTAACCTGTATGGCAGGGAGGGCGGTGCGCTGATCGTGAATCAGTATGTCTCGTCGTCTCTCAGGTGGCCTGAGATGGGGATCTGTGCGGAGATGAAGGCGGACGCCGCGTCCGGGGAGCCGTTCATTTTCAGGATTCGGGCGGAGAGAGACGCGGACTTCTCCGTGCGGTTTCGGGTGCCGGGGTGGACGGAGGCGTTCGCGGCTCAGGGACTGGACGGGAAGACGTTTTGTGCTGCGGCCGGGGACACGTATCTTGCGGCCTGCTGTGAAGTGAAAGCAGGTGAGGAGGCTTCTTTTGTGATCAACTGTCC
>ONHA01000077.1 GCA_900317515.1 uncultured Eubacteriales bacterium | reverse complement strand
TTTCCGGAGCTTCACCGCCGCAAAGAGTACCACCGCGTCCTGAAACTCCCTCGGCTGGTACCCGCACCGCTCATGGATCCTGTTCAGCCGGTACTGGAGAGTATTGATGTGCATGAACAGCTTCTTTGAGGTTGCCTTGAGGGACTGATTGCAGGAGAAATACACATCAAGGAGCTGAACGTCCTCCTCGGTCAGGTTTTTCAGGCATTTTGTAAGGTACAGTTCCTTCGCGTTCTGCGAAGCGCTCGCAAGAAGAATTTCCAGATCCAGGGAATCGAAGAGGGAGAGATTCTCCCCGGGGCTGAGGCTCTGAATGGCCAGCCCGGCCGAGAGGCAGGACTGGTAGAGGTGGGAGAAGCTCCCTCTCATCCCGACGCCGGTTTTCACAATGTCGCCGTAGTCGGCCGCCAGGTCCCGGATCATGTACATGTGTTTCTCCAGTGTCTGGTCCTCTGCGAGGAGGACGTATTTATCCGGATAGAGGTACGTGTACAGAGGAGAGTTCATCCGCTCAAACACATCCTGAAGCTTACTCTCGATCATGGAGAGATTGGAGAGGTTATATTTCCGGTCCAGCTTAAAGAGGATGCAGCGCCATTTTTTATTTTCCGCCTCTATACCGTGCCGCGGTCCAGCTTAAAGAGGATGCAGCGCCATTTTTTATTTTCCGCCTCTATACCGTGCCGCTCAAGGACATCCTGCTGAAATTCCGGATTGATCCCTTCATTTTGCACAAGGGCCCTGACCACATAGTCGATCTTTGCCCGGTCATTGCGGTCCTTCATATCGATCTCGTGCTCCCGGATGAGCAGCAATGTGATGCGCTGGGCCAGATACGCGTAGCGGCTGACCTCGTCCGGCTCTCCCGTGATGCCGATGACCGCCACGGTGTCCCCGTGATAGCGGATTGGCAGGTTGATGCCGCGCCGGACGCTCTGGGACTCATTGTCCTGCCGGATGATCATGATCTCCCCGCTTTTGGCGGCCCGGTAGCCGGCCTCGTGGAACTCGCCCACGCGGGAGCTGTCCGTGCTCGCGTAGATTTTTCCCGAGGGGGAAATGTAATTGATGTCGTGGTCGCAGATGGATTTGAGTGTCTCCACGATCTGGACGGCGAGCTGCATGTGGATCATTTTCGGCATGGGGCAGGTCCTTTCTTTTACGGTTTTAAGCGGGTTTTCCGGGGTGGTTTTGCTGTTTTGCTGATGAGTCCCCTCTATTATATCACAGATGACAAAAATCACCATGCAAAATTCATGAAAATTGTATTGCCTGACATATCTGGCGGATAGCTTCTCTGTTATACTGTAACCATCAAAGCAAACATAACTTAAAACAAAGGAGGCAATCCCATGAAGTTCTTATTTGCATCAGACTCTTTCAAAGGCACACTTTCAAGCGAGCAGACCGTAGAGCTTCTCGCGAAGGCAGCGAAGAACGTCTTCGGAGAGATTGAGTACAGCGGCGTTCCGGTAGCCGACGGCGGAGAGGGCACGACCGACGCGGTCATCGCCGCGGAAAACGGCGAGAAGGTGTACCTGGACGTATTCGGGCCGCTCATGGAGCGCACACGGGCTTACTACGGGAAGTTCGGCGAGAACAAGGCGGTTCTTGAAATGGCAGCGGCGTCCGGTCTTCCCATGGTGCCGATGGACAAGAGAAATCCGCTGAACACGACCAGCTACGGCACCGGCGAGATGATCCGCCATGCGCTCGATCAGGGTTTCACGGACATCTCCATCGCAATCGGCGGAAGCGCCACCAACGACGGCGGCATGGGCTGCGCGAGAGCGCTCGGCGTCCGCTTCCTCGACAAGGATGAGAAGGAGCTGGAAGGCCGCGGCGAGGATCTGGAGAAGGTCTGCTCCATCGACGTGTCCGAGCTTGACCCGAGAATCAAGGATGCAAAGATCACCGTCATGTGCGACGTGACAAACCCGCTCTGCGGCGAAAACGGCGCCACCTACACCTTCGGCGCCCAGAAGGGCGGCACACCGGAGATCCTTGACCGCCTGGAGAAGGGAATGTGCAACTACCGCGACGTCATCAAAAAGCAGTTCGGCATCGATCCCGATCAGCTTCAGGGCGGCGGCGCAGCCGGCGGTCTCGGCACGGCGCTCAAGGTCTTCCTCGGCGGCGAGATGAAGTCCGGCATCGAGACAGTCCTCGACCTGATCGACTTCGACAAGAGACTGGACGGCGTGGATCTGGTCGTCACGGGCGAGGGCAGAACGGACTGGCAGAGCTGCTTCGGCAAGGTCATGCAGGG